>NAEP01000032.1 GCA_002529645.1 Candidatus Lumbricidiphila eiseniae
ATTTTTGGGTGTACACCCTGTATTACGTTGATGATGATGGTCGCACGCAGCAGGTCCAAACCGGCACCTGCGGTGCGCCTGGTGAAACTACTACTGTGACCGCGCCGGGAGTGTCTACCACCGCGCAGACTGAGGTACCGCTTGGGTTCAAGGCCCGTGACACTGCCCACATCACCGGCCCGATCGCCACCACCACCGGGTACAGCTGGCAGATCGGTTTCAAAGCGTACAAACAAGCTACCGACACCAGCGGTAATCTGACCGGTGCTCCGGTGTGTGAGGCTGCCAATCTTGCATTTACTTCGGGAGTGAAACCGGTGACCGGTGTGGGGGATGTCACTTCTGATGAGGTCGTGTTCCCGTCCCCAGGGAAGTATTTTTGGGTGCAAACCTTGTGGATGGTTGCTGGGGACGGGACGCGTTTTGTTGCCGCGCAGGGCGTGTGTGGTGCACCTGGTGAGACAACAAAAGTGAACCAGGTAAACATCACCACCACTGCTACATCCTCTGTCACGCTCGGACAACGAGCGCACGATGTTGCCCGGATCACCGGGACCATTCCGCCCGGTTCCCAACTGGTGTGGCGTATCTACAAATCAACCGGGACACCAACCCCGGTATGTGAGCCTGCCAACCTGGTTCACACCAGTACCCCGGTCGGTATCGCATCCGGCCTCGTGAACGGGATCGAGTACCACAGCTACCCGGTAATCCTCACCGCGCCGGGCGTGTACTACTGGATAGAAACCCTCACCGACATCGACGGGAACACGATTACTCAGGGCACCTGCGGTGCGGATGGGGAGACAACAACCGTTACACCACCGGGTGTGTCTACCAGTGCTACATCTTCTGTCACGCTTGGGCAGCATGCCCGTGACACTGCACACATTACGGGGCCTGTTGCAACAGACACCGGGCACACCTGGGAAGTTGGGTTCGAGGCATTCAAGCAAACTACCGATGCTGCCGGGAACCTGGTCAGTGGGTCAGTGTGTGAGGCTGCTAATTTGGTTTTCACTTCCGGGACTAAACCGGTGACCGGTACAGGTGATGTGGACTCAGACCCTGTGGTGTTTACCGCACCGGGAACGTATTTTTGGATTGCGACCCTGTGGATGGTTGACAGAGACAGAACGCGTCACCTCGCTACAAAAGGCACTTGCGGTGCGTCCGGGGAAACTACCACCGTTACGCAGCCTGAAGTGTCTACCACCGCGCACTCGGAGGTTCCTTTTGGGTTCCCTGCGCATGACACTGCTAGCATCACTGGACCTATCGCAACAGACACCAGGCACAGCTGGGAAGTTGGGTTCCAGGCATTCAAACAGGAGGTAGACACTGCCGGGAACCTGGTCAGTGGGCCAGTGTGTGAGGCTGCTAATTTGGTCTTCACCTCCGGGGCGAAACTGGTCACCGGTGTCGGGAACATTGACTCGGATGCTGTCGTTTTTGCTGCGCCGGGAACATACTTCTGGGTGCAAACCTTGTGGATGGTTGACAGGGACGGGACGCGTTATCTTGCCACCCAGGGCACCTGCGGCGCAGCCGGGGAAACCACCACCGTGGTACCGGTTCCGAATGTGTCTACGGCAGCGCAACCGGAGGTGGTGCTCGGGCAGTATGCGCACGACACTGCGATTGTTACCGGGCAGGTATATCGGGGAGCCAGCATTGGGTTCAAAGCGTACAAACAGAACGTGGACGCTGCCGGGAATCTAACCGGGAACCCGGTCTGTGAACAAAGCAGTTTGGTGTTCACCTCCGGAATGAAACCGGTAACCGGACCAGGCCGGGTCGACTCCGACGCCACGGTGTTTACCGCACCAGGAAAATACTTCTGGGTGGAAACCTTGTACTACACCGATCCCACAGGGCGTACCCACGACGTCCAAACCGGCACCTGCGGTGCGGTTGGGGAGATCACTACCGTTACGCCGCCGGGTGTGTCTACCACCGCGCAACCGGACGTGATCCTCGGACAACCCGCCCACGACACCGCACACGTTACGGGACCTATCACAACAGACACCGGGCACAGCTGGCAAGTCGAGTTCCAAGCATTCAAACAGAGCACCGACACCAGTGGAAACCTGGTCAGTGTGCCAGCGTGCGAGGCCACGAATCTGGTATTCAGCTCCACGGCAAAACAAGTCCGCAGTGCAGGTGATGTGGATTCGGATAGCGTGGTGTTTACAGCGCCAGGGAAGTATTTCTGGGTTGCGACCTTGTGGATGATCGCTCCAGATGGGACGCGTCACTTCGCTACAAAAGGCACCTGCGGTGCGGACGGAGAAACCACCACCATCACACCACCAGGGGTGTCTACCACTGCGCACTCGGAGGTTCTTCTCGGATTTCCCGCGCATGACACCGCACACATCACTGGACCTATCACAACAGACACCGAGCATACTTGGGAAGTCGAATTCAGGGCATTCAAACAGGCGGTAGACACCAGTGGGAACCTGGTCAGTATGCCGGCGTGCGAGGCCACGAATCTGGTATTCAGCTCCACGGCAAAACAAGTCCGCAGTGCAGGTGATGTGGATTCAGACCCTGTGGTGTTTACAGCGCCAGGGAAGTATTTCTGGGTTGCGACCTTGTGGATGATCGCTCCAGATGGGACGCGTCATGTTGCCACTCAGGGCGTGTGTGGTGCAGCCGGGGAGACAACAACCGTTACAGCACCACTGGTGCTACCACCGGTATTGCCACCCACCGGAACTGCCTCGGTCCCGATGGCGATCGGCGGACTGGTGCTAACCCTGCTTGGCGTGCTCGGCTTCCTGCTGAGGCGCCGTAAAGCTGCGTCGCCGCTGGGGTAAATCCCTTGGCCCCATAACGACGCAGAAGAAAAGGGCCGGGAACCATTTATGGCTCCCGACCCTTTCTCTCATTACCCGACGGGAGAACCCGGTCTACCGGCCGTGTTTGGGAGCACACACCCACGCACAGGTCTACCGATGGAGAGCAGGCACCTGCTAGTAGTACTTGGTTGGGTGTCGGTGTGTTGTTGTGGGTGGGCGTGGTTGTTAACGTGCTGGTGTGCAGAAGCGGGAGACTGCGGTTCATCGTGTCTTCCGGGGCGGTTCGAGGTGTCGGTTTGATGGGGTGCAACCGGTCGCATGTTTTGTCGATGTGAGCCGGTACTTCCTACTTACCGGCAGGTTTGAGTTTTCATGCAGGAGCACACGCGAACTGCGAATCTACCTATTCTCATTGTGAATGGTGGTTGATTTTGTGTGTTGGACAGACTGCGGGATCGTATGGCTTTGGTGGGTTATTGGCGAGGTAGTTCTTGTGGAACTTGTTATTGATAATTCGTGCGATGGCGATGAAGTGAACTTCACGTGCACCGGCGTTCTTTAAGGCAGATGCGACGGACTGGGCATGCCCTCCGGTTACCCACGAATCGTCAAAGAGGTAGATGCAAGCACCATTGAGGTGGGTGCTCACCTTCCAGCGTTCGGGGTGAAACCCGCGTCTAGCGTTGGGCTTAGGGTTCCGTGGACCGACGTAGTCGGCCACAGTGAACTGTGGCTTGGCGAATGTGCTCTGGAGGATCTCGCGTAGGGGGTGCTCGGTTGTCGTGACTGTTGGCTGGGTGGAAGGAACCCAGCTGAAAAAGATGGGTGGCAAAGTGCGCGGAATAATGCAGGCTGTGTGGTCGGTGAGGGATTGTTGGAATAGGCGTTTGACTCGTGCGAGCGCTCCGCGATCAGGCGGGTCATTTTTGTACGCGAACATGTCGCGGTATCCTTGGGTACCCCTGATCGCCCAGGCCAGCATTGTGATGCTGTCAGCGCGGGGCAGTCCGGTTTGTTGCCGTGTGTTACAGGGGTCGCACCGGGAGAAGCCGACCGCGGGGACACCACAGTCTTGACAGACGTTGGTTGTTGCCGGGAGCGCGAAGTATTGACTGAGTTGTGCCTTGATGGGATCGGTGTGGGACATGTGTGTCAGATGGTGATGAGTGCTGAAGAGTCATCCGTGTACATGGTGAAGGCATCCTGCACTTGACGAAGTGTGTCTTGTGCTGAGGTGATGATGGATGCAAGTCCACGAGCAACAAGAGCTCGGCCCCATGTAGTGGTGTCGTGTACTGTGCGGGTGATGAGGATATAACGACCGTGATTGGATGCTGCCCGTGCCTGGGCGCGTGTACCGGAGTGTTCGCCTGCTTCAATAATGATTGAGAGCGCTGAGAACCCGCTCATCACGACGTTTCGCATAGGGAAGCTTGTCTTGGTGGGGGGTGCGCTAGCCCGGAACTGTGACATGAGCAGGTGATCGTGGGCGATTATCTGTTGCAGGTCGGCATTCTCGGGTGGGTAACACTTGCGGAGTCCGGTGCCGATGACGCCGATAGTGCGGTTCCCGTGGTCGAGAGAAGTTTGCTGCGCGATCGTATCGATGCCGCGAGCAAGTCCCGACACGATGGGGATCTTGTTCTGGGCGAGAATAGTTGCGATGTCACGCGCGACACCCTGCGCGGTCGGTGACGGTGTGCGCGTTCCGATGATCGCAACAGACTGATGATCGCCCTGCTGGTGGTGGCCTTGCCAGTAGATCACTGGCGGGTAGTCGTGGATCCCGCGCAGTTGGGGAGGATACTGGTCGCCGAACAGGGTATCGACGTGGATACCGTATCCGAGAAGATTGTCAACATAATACGCGGCTTGCTTGAGTTCTTGTTCATGGGTGTCACCGAATAGTGCAGGCGGTGTGAGAGAGCGTAATGCCACCGAGGGTAGTTCGTGCTCGATGAGCAAATCACGAATCTTACCGGGGGTGAGTCCGTGGTATTCACTCAGTGCGAACAATGCCA
This sequence comes from Candidatus Lumbricidiphila eiseniae, assembly GCA_002529645.1. Taxonomy (GTDB): domain Bacteria; phylum Actinomycetota; class Actinomycetes; order Actinomycetales; family Microbacteriaceae; genus Agromyces; species Agromyces eiseniae. The sequence goes on from NAEP01000032.1 coordinate 4,832, forward strand.
CGTTCTCATCCGGGATGAGTCCGGTGTACTCATCCCGCACAAACGGGACCGGGCTCTGGCTCGGTGTGAAGCGTTCGGTGTTGTGAGCGGCTTCGGTGGTCATAACTTGATGGTAGCCGCGAGTGCTGTGGTTCATCGTGTCTTCCGGGGCGGTTCGAGGCGCAGGCCTGATGGGGTGGAACCGGTGGCATGTCTTGCTGGTGTGGGCCGGTGCCTGGTCTCTACCAGCAGTTTTGAGTCTTCATGCAGGAGCGCACGCGAACTGCGAATCCTGCACTCCGGCGCTCCGTAGTGTCGGTTACGATTGCATAATTCTCTGGTAAATCAGAGATAAACAATGTTTGAAGGAGTTTTCTCATGACTGTTCTGCTTGTTGCAGAGAAGCCGTCTGCTGCTCGCAACATGGCGAAGGCACTGGGTGGCATGAGCGGCTGCTTCCGGGGCACAGACTATGAGATCGTCGCGCTGCGTGGTCACCTGTACGAGTTCGCCGAGCCGCACGAGCAGGTCGATGCGTCGCTGGTTGAGAAGTACAAGTCGTGGTCGGTTGATAACCTGCCGTGGAATCCTGCTGACATTCAGTGGAAGCGGAAGCCGTCGACGCGCTCTGGCATCGGTGAGATCCTGCGCACCCTCTCGGCGAAGGCGAAGACGGCCTCCGAGATCGTGTGTGCGACCGACGTTGATCCTACGGGAGAGGGCGGACTGCTGTTTGCGGAGCCGTTGGTCGAGTTGGGGATCACGCCGCTCAAACTCACCCGCATGTACTTCACCGACGAGGCCGAATCGTCTATCCAGAAGGCGTTCGCGCAGCGCAAAGAGATCATTGGCGGCATCAATCAGTTCGATGAGTACAAAAAGGCGCTCACGCGCTCACGCTTCGACTGGCTTACGCAGCAGTTCACGCGTGTGGCCACCACGACCGCAGCGCAGCGCGCCGTGCTCCGGCAGGGGCGGCTGAAAAGCGCGATGCTTCTGCTGGTTGGCGAGCAGCTGAAGGCGTACAACGAGTACGTGAAAAAGCCGTTCTTCCAGAACCGCTTCCGCGACCAGAACGGGGTCGTGTACACGAATCCTGAGGAGCCGGTCTTTGACATGGCGTCTCAGGTGCCACAGCAGTACCATGCCAGCGCGGTAGTGGTCGATGCGAAGACCGACAAGACCACGGCACCTCCTGGCCTGCTCGATCTGGCCGGGCTGTCGTCGCGTCTGTCGAGCAAGGGTGTGAAGGCCGATGCCATCCTGGCGACGTACCAGAAGATGTACGAGGATCAGGTGGTCAGCTATCCGCGCACCGAGGACAAGAACATCACCACGGAGCAGTTTAACCAGATGCTTCCGTTTGTGGATAAGATCGCGATGGCAATCGGCGTGGACACGGCGCTGCTGATCCATCGCGTTGCGCGCAAGACGCACGTGAAAGACTCTGGCGCGCACGGTGCGAACCGCCCCGGCCCGAAGGTGCCGACATCACTGGATGAGATCGGTCAGAAATACGGTCCTACCGGCAAGTTCATCTACGAGGAACTGGCCCGGTCGTTCCTGGCAATGTTCGCCGAGGACTATCTCTACCAGTTACAGACCGGCCACCTGCAGGATTATCCATCTTTCAAGGGGCGGGTGTCGGTGCCCAAAAGCCTCGGCTGGAAGCGGGTGTTCTTCGAAGACAAGTCGGACAACGATGATGAGGGCACCGGCAAGGGCCTGGGTACCAACGCCGATCCGTTCGTTTTTGAGGGCGCGAACAAGCGCCCGGAACACCCGTCGATGAAGTGGCTGATGAAACAGCTGGACAAGCGCGATGTGGGCACCGGTGCGACACGCACGAGCACGTACGCTGAGATCACCAAGGCCCAGAGCGCGACAAACAAGTACCCGCTGATGGTCGAAAACAGGGGCAAACTCACGCTGACCGAGTTTGGCCAGATGGGCTACCGGCTGCTGCCCGGAACGTGTATCGGCGATCTGGGCGTGACCGAGCACGTGTACCAGCAGATGCGTGAGGTCGCCGACGGCAAGAAGAGCATCGACGAGGTAATCGGCGTGGTCGCTGCGTGGGTCACGCAGGATATCGAGACTATGAAGCACAACGCTCAGATCATGCGCGACGAGTTGGGGCTCACGGAGCAGATCACGCAGAAAGAGCGTTACGAGGGCGACTGGATCCCGCAGGGACGTGTCGTGAAATTCTCCCGTGAATGGAGCGGGTACCGCTTCACTGATGACGAGTGTAAGGCGATGCTGCGCGGCGAGAAGATCACCATCACGGCCATCTCCGCGAAGAAGAAGGCAGCTGGTGCAATTGATCCGACGTTTGTGTGCCGCGGCCTACTCGAAGAGCAGGAGTACCAGGGTCGCAAGTATGTCGGCTTCAAAGTGATTGGTTTCGGCACCGTTGATGCCAACGGTGACCAGTTACCACCGAAGATGTGGTGCAACCACACGTTCACGCCCGACCAGATTAAGAAGCTTGCTGCGGGCCAGAAAGTCTTCGCGGACGACTTCGTGAACAAGAAAGGCAAGACTTTCGCCGCCACGGTGCACTTCGGCACCGAGGCCGGCAGGGAAGGTCAGCAAGACAAGCGGATCATCCCGGAGTTCGGGTGACCGATGGACAGAAACAGCAGAGCAAGCACGGACAGCAGAGCAAGCACGGAGTGAGAAGGTGAGCTGATGGCGTACAAACCGAGCTACAAGATCCCGAACAGTCTCGACAAGTCATTCCTGGACCAGGAGATCACACTGTCGAAGAAAGGCATAGTGAAGGCGATCCCACTCAAGGTGATCATCTTCTACCTGGTGTCGGTCATCGGGTTGTTCTGGGTGGTCGGATCGACGTTCGTGAAAGAAGCCGACTTCATCTGGGTCTTCTTGCTCGTTCTCTGGTGGATTCTGGCGACCGTGTTTTTCGGGCGCTGCTCGAAGACGAAAGAGCTGAAGGCCAAGGGGTTGCCAACGCTGATAAATTACCTGTCGAAGTCGAATCGGAAGCTCATCACGCGCAGCGCGAGCAATGCCAGCGGCTTCTATTCGATCACCGGGATCAAGGCGGTGGATAGCGAGGGCGGGATTCGCTTCGCGGACGGCACTCTGGGGCAAGCGTACCTCGTGGTCGGTTCTGCGAGCATCCTGGTGTTTGAGGCGGACAAGCAGGCGATTATCAACCGGGTTGACAGCTTCTACCGGAAGATTGAGACCGGCACCGAGTACATCTGGGTCACCACCAAAGAGCCGCAGCGGGTGTACCGCCAGCTGGCGAGTTTGGAGCGGAAGAACCTTGCGCTCCAGATGCGCGACCCGGAGCTGTTTGCGCTGCTGGACGAGCAGGCGAACATCCTCACTGACTACGTCGGCAGTCGGTTCAACTCGATCCACCAGTATCTGGTGATCAAGTCCGGCAATGACGAGACTCTGCGCCGGGCGCACGCGTTGCTGCAGTCGGAGATTCAGGACTCGTCGCTCATGATCAAGAACTGCACGATTCTCGACGGGAAGGGCTTCCTCGAGATGGCTCGTGGCGTCTATGCCGAGGTGGCGTGATCGCGAGGTACGTGCCTTAGCGAGATGCCTGATCGCCAGAGTGCCCTCGGGTATCGCTCATTTTTTGACCATCCATTGGATCGACAGAGCGCTCGACTAGACTCGTTTTTACCTTATTTATCAGCTAATTTTGATCTGAGGAGTCTTCCTATGACCGTTGGTGCGCAAGAGCCTGTCGCGCAGATCGAAAAAGAACCTGACGACGAGATTCTGGCGCAGATGAGGCCGCGGTGGCGACCGAATACAGGGCGTTCGGCTCGTGGTCTGAGCAGTGCGCTCAGCCAATACCCGCATCTGCTGGCCATGAAGCCGCGCGAGAAGTACCTCTTCCGCAGCGACTACTTTCAGATCGACGACGGCTACGCCTGTGTGCTCGGGTACTTCCACGACGATGCCGCACATGATGACTTCGCCGCGCTCTGGGGTATCAACCGTATCCCTGTGGAGCTGGGTGCGGGCGTGAGTTCGATCGTGTTCGAGCAGGTTTCTCGTATGGGCCAGAAGTGGGTGGACGATCATCTGAATTCTTCGGAGACCATCGGCAACATGGCCGAGCGCGAGCAGGCCAGCGGCGGTAGCACGGCGATGAGCCGTCGTCGTATGAACAAGAGCCGCAGTGATCTGGAGACGACCGCAGGCGAACTGCAGGATGGCGCGAGCTATCTGCATGTGCACAACCGTCTGCTGCTGAAGGCACCTTCGTTGGAGGTGCTCGACACGGCGGTGGATCGTGTGCGCCGGTTGTACGTTGATCGCTTCGCGACGCTCTCGGTGGCTCCGTACGCCGGAGAGCAGCGCGATGAGCTGTCCGGGCTGTTCAGCAAGAATGACCGCAAGCGCGGCAAGGGTTTCCACTTCACTTCGAGCGAGTTCGCCGGCAGCCACTGGCTGGTCACCAACGGCCTGAACGACCCTGCGGGGGAGTATGTGGGCTTCATGATCGGCGATGTCAACAACTCGGCCGTGCTGTTGGATGTGAACCAGTACGGGCACCATGTTGTGGTCGCGAGCAACGAGATCAACACCGTCCTCGGACGGGTTCCGGAGCCGGATCTGTGGGGCTCGAAGCTGTCACAGGTCGCGTTGCTGAGCAACCACAAGGTCGTCCATCTCGTGCTCGATGGTGCGGACCTGAACAAGCTCGGCCCCCGGTTGGACTCACTTACGGCGCGACTGAACATGAGCCGAGGAGATGTGAATTTTCTCGAGATGTTCGGCGACCAAAAGGACGAGCTATCGATTTTTCCGGCGCACCTGGACAAGATCGTGCTGATGGCCGACCAGGTCTATCGGACCACGGATGCCGAGCGTTCGATCATCAAGGGCTCGCTGCGCGAGACGCTGACGCAGTTCTACGTAGACAAGCAGATGTGGTACCACGATGCCAAGCGTAACCGCGACCGGTTGCGTCTGGTTGGTCTGTCGCACGCGCACGTGCCCCGTCTGCAGGATCTTGTGACCTACTTCGACACGGCGTACACGTCGCTGGCCAACAGTGCCACGCGTGACGACGAGATGCTGCACGCGTACTCGGTGCTGCGTCTGGTGTTCAAGGACATGCTTGACACTAACGGCGATCTGTTTAACGTCTACACGAACGACGCAATCGACAGCGTGGGAGCTGCGCGGCGGGTTATTTACGACTTCTCGGAGCTGATGATTCGTGGTGAGGGCGTGGCGATGGCGCAGCTGATTAACATGCTTTACTTCGCGATCGGTGCGCTCGGGGACGGTGACCTCTTGGTTGTCCATGGTGCTGAACTGATCAACGAAGAGGTGCGCGGCTACGTCGCGAATCAGCTGGAGAGGCTGTTTCGTCGCGGTGGTCGGGTGGCCTACCTCTACAACAGCATCGAGAAGATGCTCATCGCGCAAAATTTCAACCACTTCGACGCGGCAGACTACACAGTGCTCGGCAACATGCGCGACGCGATCGTAGAGGACTACCAGAAGCGGCTCCATCAAGACATCCCGCCGGATCTGGAGAAACTCATCACCTCCCACGATCAGCGGACGGTTTATCTGCGACGTGGGCACACCAACGTCGTCTTCCAGGCGGATCTGGCGCTCGGGCTCAACCCGGCCCGAGAGGTGCGTCGACAGGAGCTGAAACGCACGATGCCTTCGATTAAACCCCAAAACGGTGAAGGCAATCTAACAGGACAGTTCGCACCCAGAGAAGCGGTAGCGCGATGACTGAGTCTGGTCTGGACGCCCTGACACCACGTGAGGCACAAGAGAAGCGGACCATGATTTTCCCTCTGAAAAGGCCGACTCTGATGAAGCGGCTGAGCCTGCCGCGCCGACCGTACCGACCGTGCCGACCACAGCGACACCCGACTGACTCGACACAAGTGCGCGAGCCCTGGCAGCGCATGCTTGCTCTGTTGTTGGGCCTGCTGATCGTGCTTGGCGGTCTGATCGGCCTGGGTGCTGCCGCGTGGGCAGAAGACACCGACAAGAACGATCTGTCGCTGTATGCGGTTTCTTCGGGCGTGACCGGTTACTTCGCTTCGGCGCTCAAGCCGGGTGAGAATCGTGCGATCTCCGATAGTTGGCAGGCTCTGGCTGACTCGCCGGCCACCGGTGGCGCGTTCATGGGCTACGCGGACAAGGATCTGAACCCGGTCGAGTGGCTGGTGTCGCAGGCAACCTCGGCTTCGCAGGCAATCGAATTCGGCTCGCTGAGCAAGCTCGGCGACGGTGTGCGCCACTACGCCCAGTTCGGTGCCACGCTCAGTCAGTTGGGTCTGGATGCAACTTCGACCGGGCTGTCGGGCAGCCTTCTGTCGTGGGTTGGCGGTTTACTCATCATCGGGCCGTTCACGCTGGCCTCCGGTATCAACGTTGTGTTCGGTTGGTTCCTTCAGCTGCTGACAGCCTTCAATCCTTTCAAACTCTTATATGGCGGTGTTCAGGCAGTCGCGCCTAAATTCGCTGAAGCTGTGTTGGCGGGAGGAGGTGCGCCAGACTGGCAGGTTCTGGGAATCCCTATCCCGATGGAGGGTCTGGCCAGTTTCATCGGCGGGATCTATCAGGCTGTGAACGATCTCTCCTGGGCAGTGCTCGTGCCGCTGTTCATCGGGCTGACGGCATTCATGATCATTTTCTCCCGCAATCGTGGCTCGCTGTTCAAGAAATTGCTCGTGCGGGTGGTGTTCATCGTGATCGGTATCCCGCTGCTCGGGTCGATGTACACGGGCGTCCTGAACCAGCTGGGTGAGGTGACTAAAAATTCCGACTCCGCAGCGACGCAGGTGGTGGCCAGCACGTTCGTTGACTTCGAGAAGTGGGCTGGCGACTATCGGCTGGCCGTGCCCAGTGGTGCGGTGATCGAGTGGGACGCGAAAAAGTCGCAGGCCACGATGAACGCTACCGTGCATGTCCAGGACACGGCACTGGCGATCAATAAGATGACCCACCCTGAGTGGGCATCGCTGACCAATCCGTTTTCGCTGACCAATCCGGGTGATTTCGTCTCGGGCGCGCAGGGTAACGACGCAGAGGGCGCGTCCACAGCGGTCGGCATGATCCAGCGCTACATGGACATGAACGGCAAGCAGTTCACCTCTTCGGCCTATGCGAGCAGGGTGCAGTCCGTCCTGACAAAGCAGGATGAGGGCAAGACCGCCGCGAAGTGGTTCACCGACCTGCGCACCGACGGCGGAGGTTGGTTCGGTATCGGCGCGACTGATCCGGGTTCGGCGCAGGTCGGCAGCAACCGTCTGCTGACGGTCGGCGACGGTTACGGTCTGGGTGCGAGCACGACCGGGGATATCGTGACCTTCACCTCGGCCGGCGCATCTGGGAATTGCGGTGCCGATCCGAACAAGCAGAGCTGCTCGATGTCGGTGCTTGCGATGTACAACTACTTGAATGCGAGGTTCGATACGAACTCGCTGACCACCTACAGCACGAACAAGGCCGCCAGTGCGGCGACGGCGGAGGCTCACAACGCGGTGACGCTTGTGGGCACCGGCTTCGGTTCGGTCGTGTACTGGGCCAATGCTTTCGTGTTGCTGATTTCGTTCGTTGTGATCGGCATCGGCTATGCAGTTGCTATGTTTATCGGCAATATCAAGCAGGGCGTCCAGGTCATCACCGCGGTTCCGTTCGCGATGATGGGTGCGCTGGGCGCCGTCACCAAGGTGATCGTGTTCGCCGTGGCGATGGTGCTCGAGCTGATCGTGACGATCTTTCTTTACAAGATTGTCCAGTTGCTGCTGCTGTCGTTGTCGCGGATTTTCGCATCTTTTTTGAGCGGGGTGGGTGACGTCCTTGGTGGTGCGTTTGCGGCCTCGCCAGCAATAGCGCTGTTGGTCCCGCTCTTGACTACGATCATCATCACTGCGTTTACGATCATGGCTTTGCGCGTGCGCAGGAGCATCGTGCGGGCACTCAACGAGGTGTGCACCAAGATCATCGAGATGCTTATCGGTGGCAACTCACCGACGGTTCCGGGTGGTAAGTCCGGTGCCCTGGCGGCAGCGGCAGGCGGGATCGGCGCGGGTGCGGGCATGGCGTTGGGCAGTCGCATGATGGGCGGCGACAGGGTGCCGAAGGCTGCCGAGGCGGGTGGTCCTGAGAAAGTCAGCGCGAGCGGCACGATCAACACCTCGTCTGCGGACGAGGGTGGTGGCAATGACACGGTTTCTGGTGACGGAACATCGCTGAAAGGTGGTCCGGACCCATCCGGGCGCACAGGTGGAAGCATCGGTGGTGTCAGTCAGACCGAGTTGACGGGGCAGAATTCCAGCGACAGAGGCGATCAGGAGATGGGTGAGCGTGTGGCGCGGGTCGGACTCACTGCGATTCCGGCTGCGATCACCGCAGATTCGAGCGGGAGCGACGGTGCCGACGGTGAAGAGGGCGCCGACAGTGAAGAGGGTGTTGGTGGTGAGGGCGGTATGTCTGAGCAGGCCCAGAAGAAGGTCGATGTGCTAGACAGCGCGTTCGAGGCCGGCGAGGATCACCATCGCGAGCAGAAGAGCATCGATCGTCAGAAGCGCGGTGCTGTGGCGGCGGGTGTAGCAGGAGTCGGTAAGGCGGCTATGGCTGTCGGTCGTGTGCACGCCGGTGATCTCGCGGGTGCGGTCAGTGACGCCCGGGGGGCGCTCGGCTCTGTTCAGAAGGCTCGGTCGAAAGCTCAGGACGCCAAGCAGCGTCAGCGTCAGCTGGATCAGCCTGGTGCTGGCTCTGGTGGCAAGTCGAGCTCGCAGCTGCAGGCCCCTCAGGGTCAAGGACAGAGCCGGCAGGCTCGGACGCAGCCTCAGGCCCAGCAGTCGGTCAAGGCTCAGCCGCAGGCCGGTCGTGGACAGCAGATGCGCCCGCAACAGCCGCCGACACGACAGCCGCAGGCACCTGCCCCGGTACCGCCTCAGCAGCGCAGCCAGGGGCAGGGCCAGGGGAGCCCTCAGGCAAACGGCTCGAGGTCGCAGGGCTTGCAGCCTCGCCGGGTTCCGGCCAAGCGGGATCTGCCGATCGATCGCACCGGTATCAGCAGCTGAGCTGCAACACACACGGGACCACGAAATTCACCCTCGTTAGCTATTTACGTTTTTACCTGATATATAAGGAAAAAAGTAGTAATCTGTTGAGGAGTGCTGAGCTCTTTTCGACCAAAGATCACTGACCAGAAAGGCCCGACATGAATCTCCCGCTTCACCTGACTGCTCTCACCCTGTACCCCGGTGCGTGGGACATCGTCTCGCTGTTCACCAACGCCAAGACCGTCGGGACGGCTGTCGGTGGTGCGCTTCTGGGTCTGCTTGGTGTCGTGTCTATCGCGTGTGCTGTGATTTTCGCATTCAACAAGCTTCTCAGCGAGCAGAGTCGTCGCGGATGGCCGATGATCATCGTGCTTTTCCTGCTCGGTGGTCTGCTCATCGGCGGCTCGTTGACGCTGTTCACCGATATTGCGCAGGGTGTGAAGCCCACCGTTGATCGGCTCGGCACCGGACTGATCCTGCTCGGCATCGGCGGCTGAGTTTCCCGGTCCCTGTCGTATGACCAGAGCCCTGCGGGGAGCCGGTGGCTTGGCTACCGGCTCCTTTCTGGTTTTCCACACGCAATCAGTTGAGTAGAAGGGATCCCTGACGATGTCGCTGAAACAGAATACCGAGCGCTGGAAGAAGAAGCTCAAGCTCGACGCTCATTACACGATGGAGCGCTTCGGTATCGCCACCGCGGCATTTGCCCTTACTCTGACCTTGATTGGCGGAGGCACCGTTGCCACTGCGATCACCAACAATATTGAGCAGACGGCCCAGACGGCGCTCTATACTCCGAGGTTCTCGACGTCAAAGACGGATCTGAGCGGACAGGTTGACGGTGTTTACCTCAGCCAGGACCGTACGCGCTCGCTCGTGTTGATGAACTTCGGTGCGAATGCGGCTCAGTCGATCTCGGCTGAGGCGAGCAACTACCAGGCGTACCTGACCGGTTCGGATACGAGCCTGCGTCAGAGACCGCTGGCCAGCGACATCTCCGGCGAGATTGTGGTGTTCGGCACTTCTGGTTACATCGGCGTGGTGCTCGACAGCGATCAGCCGTTCGAGCAGCAGATCTTGAACCTGACGCTCCGGGCCAACAGCGAATTGGTCTACAGGGAGGGTGATTCGAGTTCTCTGCGCTCAGACCTGCGGGACGACACGTCGTTCCAGGAGCATGACCAGTGGCGCGTCTTCGTGAACCCTGGTGCCGGTAAGGCAACCAAGACGACGGCATTCGCCGGTGCGGACAAGGACTTCTTGTCGGCCGATGCCTACTACGAGCTGGTCGTGAAGCCGCAGGAAGAGGTGGCGCGCAAGAGGCTCGACGAAGCTTTGGCCCGAATGCAGGTCGATTTGGCGAAGATCGACGAGTACACCGCGCAGATGGCCACCACGGAGGTCGGCGGCGTCAAGCTCGTGCCTCCCACGGTGCCCAAGCAGATCGCCGGTGACAAGGTGACCGGCACGAAAGGCATCAACGGTCCTGCCGGGAAAGACGACACCGGGTCGAAGAATCCTCTAACGCTGTACAGCGACTGGACGCTCGCTCGCGGGTATGACTTCGACTGGCGGAACGGTTCTATCCATGACGGTTATCTGGATGCGCTCGTTCCTGAGGGCAAGACCTACGTCACATTCCTCGCCGAGAAGGCTGCGGTGGCGCAGAAAGAGTCCAGTTCCGCTTTCAACACGTCCGGGTTGCAGTGGAAGCTCACCGACGGCTCCGACTTGATGAAGGACTACCGCAACGTAGACAAGGCCATGAAGCCGTTGTTGGAGATCATGAACAACCTCATGCAGGCGTACCAGACGTACTACCGCGACAAGCTCACCTATCAAACCAGCTTGCTCGAGTCGCTGATCAACCTCGAGATCTCGTTGAAAAACGTTGACAGCTCGTCCACCGTCAACAGCGGCGGCAACGCCTTGCTGACGTACTGACTCAGATCTGAGAACGGAGAGGATCCCGATGGGGGATGAGAACATTGCCGGATTCACCAAAGTCGCTGCAAGCGGTGCGGGCGCATCTGTTGCGGGAACTTCAGGAAACAGCGCGAAGGCCGTGTCTGCAGGTGGTGCCGAGATTCTCGGGCAGGGCGGTACCTCCACGCTGTCTAAGACGGTTGAGTCTGGCGGTGCGGAAGGTGTCGCAGGCGTAGAGGGCCGCGGATTGGGGAAGGAGGTTGCCAAGGTTGGCGGTGCGGCAGCCTTTGTAGGAGGTGCACAGCAGGTGTTCACCTTCATGCTCATCCTGAACTGGTTGAAAATGATGTGGGCCACCTTGGTGGCCGTCGTGCAGAACTTCTTGGCAATGGTTGGTGCGTGGGTGATGAACGGCGTTAGCCAGATCACCGGGTTTTTCACTTCCGTGGGAGCTTTCATCGGTAACGCGCTTGGTATCTCCACGATGGCAGGAGCTCTCAGCAGCGGTATCAGCGCGATTGTTGTCGGTGCGTTTCTCATCTCGGGTCTGCTGTTGGGTCTTGGCAGTAGCGGTGCCGCGCAGCATGAAGGTGCGGTGGTTGACTGTCGTGTCGGCAGTGTGCAGACCGCAGCGATGGACAACGCCGATCCGAACGGTGTCAAGTCGGTGCAGTTGGAGAACGCCAAGATGGTCTACTCGGTTTTCTCCGCCTGGGGTATGTCCGATGCGAATATCGCGGGTATCCTCGGCAACTGGCAGGCAGAGTCGGGTATCGACCCGACCAGCGTGCAGGGCATCTACGAGTCGGCGTATCAGATGACCGATGCGAAAAAGAGCGGGGCGCAGAACACTGACAACGGCATCGGCCTCGGGCAGTGGAGCTTCGGACGCAACAGCAATCTGCGCGACTTTGCCTCCGCCAGCGGCAAGAACTGGTGGAGCCTGACAACGCAGCTGGCATTCACGATCTCCAGCACCGAGGGCGGAAATGCCCAGATCGTGAAAGGCATGGTCAGCACCGACCAGGGCACCCCGGCAAAGGCCGCGATCTTTTTCCATGACGAATGGGAGCGCTCGGCGGACACCACGCAGATGGCGCAGCGTCGTGCGAACTACGCCGCGACGTGGTTCGCCATGATGAGCGGCTGGCGTGCAAATAAATCCCTCGCTGATTCGGTGTTGGCTCAGGCCGGTACCACGCTCGGCGACGCGAACCGCAACCAGGTCGAGAAGGCGAAGTCTTCGTGCCGCAGGTTGGACACCCAGAACGTGATGCTGAAAGACGGCGGCATGACAAAACAGGAGGCTCAGAAATTGGTCGATCTCTACAACCAGGAAGCCGACACGTTCCTCGACGGACGCTACGGCCAGTACGGCGGACCGGCCTCGTGTGGTGATAACCACGCGATGAACTGCGTGTCGTTTAGTACCTACTTTCTGAACAAGTACACGACCTATCAGCAGTACCCGTGGGGCGACGGCATCGACACGGCGCGCACCGTGAGTAAAGACACAGGTAAGCAGCTGCAGAACACGCCGGTTGCCTACTCGGTGGCCTCCGGTTCGGGTTCGAGCTCGGCGGGGCACACGTTGATCGTTCTGGGTGTCCAGGGTGACCAGGTGATCATCGGCGAAGCCGGTTACTGCTCCTTCGCAGGCCGGATCCGCGTTGACAGCGCGGCTGGCATGAAGGCCGCGGGGTGGGTTTTCGTGGATCTCAACGACATGATGCTCGCGACAGAACAGGTGAAGCAGAGCTGACCGGACAAACCAGCACAGGAACGCAAGATCGAATACCAGGAAGAAACAAATCAGATGAGTCAGCAGGATCTCACGAGCCAGCCGGAGTCGAAGAAGCTCAGCAAGCGCAACGCCGTTGAGCTTGCTGAGCCGGTGAAAGAGCGCGCCGAAAAGGCGCGCGCACGGGCGCGGCAGAAGGTCACCGCACAGGACGTGCTCAATCGTCGCGCGCAGAAAGCAGCACAGCGCACCGCAACCGCCCAGGAGCATCGTGGCAAGCGGTCGAGGCGGTTTCGGACCGGCACCGCCATCGCGGTGCTACTGGTAGCCGGCGTGACGGTGTTGGTTACCAGCAGGATCACCGCACAGGCCGCGCAGGAGCGCGTCGCAGGTGAGGCCCACATCCAGAAGCTGCGCGACGGCCTGACCCACCTCGAAGAGCTCACGGGCACGAAGAGCAACCAACCGCGGCATGCCGAGACTCAGGTCGAGAACATGCGGACGATGCTGGAGAAGGTCCACGACCTGGCTACCAAGGTGGCGGGTTTGCAGAACAAGTTCCCGAAGCTGATCGCGGCGAACCCAGAGGAGCCCGGTAACGGTGCTGTGAGCAAAGGATTCCTGGACACCCTCGAACATCGCAAGACACTGGCACCGTTCTTCTCCACAGGCACGTATCTGCTCAGCGACCAGGTTGCCTACTCACCGACATCGATCTTCGCTCTGACAACCGACCAGATCGACCCGCGGCTGCAGTGGTACGACCGGGCACTGGGCAACGGCGGCTACACCTGGAGCGTTGTCTCCGTGGTCGGCAGCAAAGCGAACGACACCTCAAAGCTCGACGTGACCTGGCTGGCACAAGATGACAAGTCCGCTGGCCTGCTCGCCTGGGCACGGGCCTTGTGGTCTCGCGATGTTGAGGCGTTTGTCTCGCTCACGGTGGGAACCACTGCCTACGGCGACCAGCAGAACGCCACAAAGTCACCGACGCCATCTTCGGCACCGACGACTGAGACAGGGCAGTGATCATGGACACCACGACAGTACATGCGGCCAAGAAGAGCCGTCTGAAAGACTGGCTGTTCCCGACGGTCGCCGCGGGCGCACTCGCATCGAGCCTGGTCGCTCTGGCCGTACAGAGCGACCAGATCACCGAGCAACGGGCGGCCCAGGACGCGACAATCCTCGAGCTGAAAGATCGCATCACCGAACTGTCACAGCTGCGAGTGAACGCAGCCGACTCGGCGCTCGCCCTGGCAGCCGGGGCACCCAACGCAGAACTGGACGCGGCGTTGGAGCGGATCGCGCACGACGAGCAGATGATCAAAAAGCTACTGAAGGTGGTGTTCACCTGGAACAGCACCGACACCTACGAGCAGGCTCGTGAGCAGATCGCTCGTGTGTACGACCTGTCCAAGGACGACGCGTTCCTCACAACGTTCCTGCCCAAGGCCCCGGTCTCGGTCGACGCTGAGGGCAACAAATACCCGTATATTGAGGCCGCCGGCCTGAACAGCTCTCTCGGAGCAGTCACGGTGGAGCTGACGCTGGTGCACGGCACCACGTACAACTACCTCGTCACCGCAAAGGTGCATTCCAACTCGACGGATGGGACGAGCATGGCTTCACGAGTTGTGATCCTGCAGATCACAACTGACATCGACGGCAAAGTGACCAGTCTGAACGGATGGTCATCACCGACGAAGGCTCGCTCGTCGGCCACAGGGTAGCCGGATCTGTCTGACTGACCCGGTGCTAAGCGCATCAAGCCCCGCTCGTTAGAAAAATCTCACCAATCGCGTGATGTAACAGTCGGGATTTCTTCTATGGAGTGACGAAGTGATGTTTTGTGGTGCTTTGGAGTGTGAGAACAAGATGCTACTTTGCTTGAAATACCAAAAAAAGAACGAGGTTTCCCCCATGACTGCTACCGTGAAGGCCGGTGTCCGCCGCTCCAATCTGAAGACTCGCTCAAACGACACTGTGAAAGAGACACCAGGGCGCTTTACCTTGCTGGTGGTTCTTGTTCAGACGGTGTCATTCGCAGCGGTCGCGCTTGCAGACTACCTGATCGTGTTTTTGGTCGCCACGTCGCTGGTTCCGGTGGCGATGGCGAGCATGGCCGACGGCCTTGGCCTGGATCCGGTAAACGCACCGCTGTCTGGCTTCACTGTCTGGTTGGTCTGCTCGCTGGCGCTGATGCTGTTCCTCGTTGTGTTGACCCTGATCGTGATGCGAGCGCTGTGGCACCTGCGCACTCGAGGCATCGTCTGGGCGAGGGGTCAGCGAGGAAATCGTTGAGACATGGCCGATCACGCACAATCCATCAATTACCGCGGCATCTCATGAGGATGCACACCCGAGACAAGGAGTTACGAGCATGAAAATAGCCCCTCTTTCGACGAACGATCCCTGGTTCAGCCATGTTCTCACGCACGGGAAGGCGTACGTCGAGGTGCTGACCGGCGTGCCGGTGGAGGCAACTATCTTGGTAGAGCAGGTGAACTTCGTTCACACCGGTGCGGACGAGAACTATCGTCCCCGACTGCACCTGCAGGGTCGCCTGGTAAAGGTCGAGGCCCCAACAGTTGAACTGCCCTACGCCGTCACCGAGATCGAATATCGGGCCGACTTCGGTCCGCTGGCGGACGCGTTCTACGACTTCAGCTCTCAGCAGTTGGCCCATCTGGTGGCCAAGGGATACTTCGAGAAAGGCTTCGAGGTTCCCGATGCGATGAAGGGTCTGATGTACGTGCTGCCGGCACAGGCCAAGATCGTCTTCGTCTCGCCCGAGACGCTGGACGAGCCGCCGGTTGTGTTTCTGGAAGTCGAAGACCTCAACAGCATGCGGGTCAACGAAAAGATCAGCGGCTACGAGCTGGCGGGGTACTTCCCCAACCTGATCGCACAGCGTGAGGCGGAGCGCGAAACCGACCTCGAGAAGCCGATCGGCGAGCACGACATGGACTTCAGCACGATGTTCGCTCGTACCGCTCCCGAGTTGGATCTGTTTGCCGGAGAAGCCGGTCACCTCAGTCATGAAGCCGAGCAGACGGTCGAACACCAGGTCAGCTCGGAAGCCGAGGCTGCCCACAGACAGACTTCTGAGGAGCGTCTCGAACACCTGTACCGTGATCAGGTCGCAGCTCGCATGATCGAGGAGACTCTACTCACGGCAGCACCTGAGCGACCCGTCGAATCCCACGAGAGTGCAGGGATCTCCCTTTTCGATGACGGCCTGCTGGCTTTCGAGATGGAGGACGGGTTTGACGGTGATCTGGACTTCGACGACGACGACGACGACTTCGACGACGACCCGACCTTCGAAGAGGATCTGGAACGCAGTCGGATCGAATACCTGGCGCAGCGCGAGTACTTCGCGCAGCGCGAGCGGGAGAACGCTCGGACGGGGTTGGCTCAAGACACCGAGCGCGAGCCGATGCTTCTGGACGGTCTCAACGAGTCGGACACGCGTTCTGACGGCGGCGACACGTTGAAGGACCGCGTTGAGAGGCTGCAGGCCGAGCGTGACACCCTGTCGCACCAAGCTGCGCGTCGCGCAGCGCACGCGGACTCGGAGGCAGGGGTCGAAAACGACGGTGCCATCGTGCATGAGCGCGCCGATGATCTGGAGCTCAGCTGAGCACGATGAAGAGGCCGGATGCTCAGCATCCGGCCTCTTGGCTTGTCTGAGCAATCGACAGCGCGCAGGGAAGGGGAGAGGCGATGGGACTGAAGCAGGACATCGTGCTGGTCAACGAGTTTTCGACGCCGTACAAGCAGAACGGTCAGCAGAAAGGTTCTCGAGGCGGGACGCCCGGCTCCTACGTGCTCCGGTACATGGCTCGCCAGGGCGCGACTGAGTCGCTGGCCCCGATTCGGAAGCAGCGGCAGGACGCGTTTATTGAGCGCTACATGGCGCGTGAGCAGGCGACTGAGTCTCTTGACATCGGGTCTATCCCGCAACTGAAGCACACGATGCGCAAAGCGCAGGGACGAGGCGGCGTGGCATTCGGCTACGGTCAGGTTTCCCTCTCCGACGAGGCACTGAAGGCTGCGTCATCCGATGTGCAGGCGCTGTTTGAGGCAGGGCACACCGTCATGAAAACGGTGCTGAGCTTCGACGAGGAGTACCTGCGCAAGCACAAGCTGATCCCGGACGCTTTTGTTGCCAAACGCAAGGGCGACTACCGCAGCAAGCTCGACCAGATGAAGCTGCGCCTGGCGATCATGAACGGCCTGGACCGCATGGGTCAGATGTATTACGACAAGTTGCGTTACGTCGCCGTGATCCAGGTGGACACGATGCACGTGCACTGTCATCTCGCAATGGTCGACGCGGGACTCGGTCAGCGCAGCGCACGAGCCAAAGATGGCTCGCAGCGTGGCAAGATCCACGATCGCGCCAAGACGGTGCTGCGCCGGGGCATCGACAGCTGGCTCGACGAGAAGAAACACCTCAAGCACCTCTCCAGTGCCGTCGGCTACGAGCGCCGGAACGTCACGACGTTTGTGAAGCGCTGGGCGCATCAGCAGATGCTTCGCGAGGCGCTGCCCCAGTTCCTGTTGGCATGCCTGCCGGCCGACCGCCGCATGTGGCGGTATTCCGGCAACGCCAAGGCGATGCGCAAGCCGAACCGGATTGTGCGCGAGATCGTCAAAGAGGTGCTGGCCATGCCGGGTTCTCCGTATCCCGAGGCGATGGCTCGCGTGCAGAAGTACGCCAATCACCGGCGCAAGAACGAGGGTCTGTCGAAGAAAGACTGGGAGCGACTGGTTGAGCAGGGCCGGGAGCGCATTATCGAGCGTGGCGTCAACGGCGTGTACGCGCTGCTGCGCGCGCTGCCGGCAGACGCGCTGCAGATCAAGACGCCTATGCTTGAGGTCATGAGCCTCGACTACGAGGACATGGCGGCCAAGGTCGCGGCTGGCCACTCGGCGCTGACAGTGCAGTCACCGGGAACGAAGACGAAGTCCGACGACGATCTTGTCGGTTTCGGCTTCCGGCTGCGTAGCTACTCGTCCCGGCTGGAGCATCACACCGAACGTCGCCAGCATTTTCACGCTCAGGCCAAGACCTGGGAGGCCGCCAATGCCGCCGGCGCAGCGAGTGTCGGCTCCAAAGCGATGTACCGGCTGTACCTTGGGGAGGAGCAGTACCATGCGCGCGTGGCCGCCAAGTACCGCGAGCTGCTGAACTTCCTGCCCGCCAGCGCCCAGTGGCGTCCGTGGGTGGAGGAGGTGACCGAATACGGCGAGAAGCTACTGTCGATGGCGTCGCTACGCAAGGACCAGTCTCTACGGAAGATGAAGGATCCGCGGGAGGCTGAGAGGCGCGGCCTGGAGATCTACGGACAGAACGGCGGTGCGCTCATGGCCGTCGGTGATAAGGAGTCTTTGACCGAGTTGGATCGCCGGATTGCAGCCATGCGCCAGAGGCATGCGCGGAGGGTGGACGAGTTGGGGATGAAGCTGGCCTCTGCGGGACTGAAACTCATCGCTGCCGAGGCTGAAGAGAAACCCGGTGAGCAACTGAAGGTCGTACCGGGTGCGGAATTCTCGTTCGAGCAGGTGAAAGCTCTGGATCTGCATCACATGCGATTCGACTTCGCGCAGGATGTCGAGGTCGGCCAGCGCGGACGGACGGCGTTTGTCGAGTGGTCCCGGAACCGAGCCCAGGCTCTGCACGAGGCACTTAAGTATCTGGAGAGCACTGGGCAGACCGGCGCGATCACGACGCTGCCGGTGAGCGACATTGAGCAGATGGGCAAGCTCGCCAACACCTACGAGCAGGGTGCGGTGACGCTGCCCAGTGAGGTGAAGGCGCTGGTTCGCCGACGTGAGGTGGTTCGGCGCAGCAAGACCGTGCAACTCGGCGTGAAGTTGCAGCAAGAGCTGCGAGAACGTATCGCCGAGGAGGCAAAGGCTGCGGCTGTCGAGTTGGAACAGGCGCTTGAACCCGCCGAGCGCGATCCTCAGGATACGAATGGCATTATTAATTGATATGCCAGGCAAAAATGTTGCCTTGGGAGCTTGACAAGCCTTGCCTTTCTCTCCTATATTGATCTATGTAATCAGTTGATAAATCAGCAGATTATGAATATATCAACTTGGGCGGGCTTGGTCCGTCCACCGAACGAGGAGATGAACAAATGGACTTCCGTAAGGAGACCCGCGGTGAGAACGCGATCAAAGCTGTGGAGCAGGTGGCCTGCTGCTACGACAACGCGGTCGCTCAGAAAGACGGCAGGGTCGTCGCGCAGTACGCCGAGATCTGGGGCCACCCGGATGCGGAGCTGGCGCAGGGCCAGACCAACCTCGCCCTGGTCACTCAGCGCACCGAGCGCGACGGCAAGACGAGCTTCAACCACAGCATCTCGCTGTACCCGAAGCAGGTCGAAGAGATCAAAAAGGCAGCCGGCGACAACATCGCTGCGCTGCTGGACAAGGACGGTGTCCGTCACGGCACCATCTACGGTTTCCGCAGCGACCTGATGCAGGTGCAACGCAACCACAAGACCATCGGCTTCATGCCCAACACCAAGACCCTGCAACCCTCCCAACTCTCGGTCGCCGAGGTGGACGGCAAATCGATCCGTTCGCGGATCTTCGAGTCGATGGCCGTAGCCAAGGAGGCCCGCGAAGCCGAGAAGGCAGCCGAAAAGGCCGTCCTCGAGGTGCCCGAGGTGCCCGAGGTGCCCGAGGTGCCCGAGGTGCCCGAGGTGCCGCAGGCTGAGACCCCCGAGGTCGAGGTTGAAGTCGAGTGTGAACTGGTCTGATCGGACCGGGCGCATCTTTTCTCGCCCCCAGCCCGGAGAAGCAGACAGCCCCGCACATTTCTCAGTGTGCGGGGCTGTCGCCGGTTTTCCCGTTTTCGCAGCTTCACCGAAGTCAGGAGTTTCCCCACCATGTTCAATGATGCCGCGCTGAATGCGCGATACTCGACTCTGTCGAAGTTCAGTGACCCGGTCAAGGAGCCGGACCGCGAGATCGTCGGACGTGACCGAGAGATCATGCAGGTCATGGCGGCGCTCAGTCGTCCCGTGCTCAGCAACGTCATCCTGCTCGGGCAGGCGGGTATGGGTAAACTGCTTCCGCTTGAGACTCCCATTCCGACACCGACCGGTTGGACCACGATGGGCGATGTGCGGGCGGGTGACTACGTGCTCGGGCGTGATGGCAAGCCCGCACGCGTGAGCTTCGTGTCGGAGGTTGACCAGAGGCCTGCTCTATACGACATCACGTTGAGCGATGGTCAGGTCATCACAGGGTGTTCTGATCACCAGTGGCTCGTTAGTGCGATTCAGGATCGTGTTCGCACGGTGACGCTGCACGTCGATGAGTTTGATACTCGACTCGCTCTCGAAACTCTCTCAGGGCAGACGTATCGCCACACGGCATGCACTAGCTCCGGACACATCGACGAGATCGTCCTTACCACCCAGGAGATGGTGTATCTCGGCGTGAAGACCGCCGATGGTCGCAGCCGCTTCGCGATTCGCATGACGGGGGCGCTTCAGCTTCCTGAAGCCGACCTACTCATCGAACCGTATGTGCTTGGTGCCTGGCTGGGTGATGGCAAAACAAGTGATGGGCGGTTCTTTCAGTCTGAGGAGACAGTCGATGACAATGGCATCTCTGACATGGACCACCTAATTGCGCATCTTTGCGATGCGGGATACGAGGCAGTCGCGTCGGAAGCTGACGCAGTCACGATCAAGGTGAAAAGACTTAAAGCGCAGTTGCGCGCTCTCGGAGTGCTGGAGAACAAGCGCATCCCGATCGAGTACCTGCGCGCCTCCGAAGAGCAGCGCCTCGCACTATTGCAGGGGATCATGGACACGGACGGGATGATCGATGTCGGGCAGCCGACGTGCGAGCTCACGCTCTTTGATGAGACTCTCGCAAGGGACGTGCTCGAGCTGATTCGTTCGCTGGGAATCAAGGTGTCGATGCGTGTACGCGATGCCGCGTACCGCGACGCAGAGGGGGCCGTGCGCGAGTGCGAGCCTCGACATCATATGGCGTTCACGACCACCCGCGAGGTCTTCCGTCTTCCTCGCAAGGTTTCTCGGCTCCCGAAAGAAATTCGTGCGACCCAGCAGTGGCTGTACATCACAGATATCACACCAGCTCAATCGCGGCCGGGTAAGTGTATTCAGATCGACAACGACGAGCACATGTACCTCGCCGGCCCCGGCCTCATTCCAACGCACAACACCGCGCTCGTGCAGGCCCTCGCGCAGGTGGACAGCAATCGGGACTACTACGAGCTCGACCTGGCGCGAATGATCTCGGGACTTGCAAGCCCGGACCAGATGGCGGCGCTGATCAAGGCGCTCTTCGACGAGGCAGAGCAGTACGCCACCGAGCAGCGGCACGAACTTGTGCTGCTCATTGATGAGTTCCACCAAATCGTGCAGTTGAGCGCCGCGGCCGTCGAGGCGCTCAAACCTGTGCTGGCCGCCTCCGGTGCACGCGGTCTACGGGTGATTGCAGCAACAACTTTTGACGAGTTTCATCAGCATGTGCGTCCGAACCAGCCTCTCGTGGAGCGTCTGCAGCGGATCAATCTGACGCCGCCGAACCGCGAGACCACGGTGCAGATCCTGCGGGGCATGGCGCGCACGTACGAGGTCGAGCACGAGTTCTACGACGATTCGATGTTTGAGACCATCTACGAGCTGACCGAACGGTACATGCCCGCGTCGGTCCAGCCCCGAAAGTCGATCCTCGTATTCGACTCGATGGTCGGTTGGCACCGGTTCACCAAGCGGTCCATAGACATGAAACTCCTGGCCGAGGTGTTGCAGGAGTCGGCCGGGGTAAACGTGGCGTTCAGTGTCGACGCGAAGAGCATCAAGGCCCAGCTGGATCAGAAGGTGCTCTCACAGGACTTCGCCACACGGGTGGTTGCCAAGCGGCTGCAGTTGTGCGTGGCCGACCTGCACGACAAGAGCAAGCCGGCCTCGTCGTTCCTGTTCACCGGCTCCACCGGCGTTGGCAAGACCGAGCTGGTCAAGCAACTGGCACGTTTGCTGTTCGGTGATGATCAGCGGCATCTGATCCGCTTCGATATGAGCGAGTACGCACTCGATGAGTCGGTGACGCTGCTGCGTTCCGAGTTGACCCAGCGCGTGTGGAGCATGGGGCACAGTGTGCTGCTATTCGACGAGATCGAGAAGGCCGCGAGCACCGTCACGCGCGTGCTGCTGCAGGTGTTAGATGATGGCAGACTCTCGGACGAGAACGGTCGTCAGGTGAGCTTCCTAAACTGCTACATCGTGCTCACCACAAACGCGGGCGCTGAGATCTACAAGACCATCCAGCAGTACTCACCAGACGATGACGGCTCCGGTACGCAGATGCTCAAGCGCATGCGCGAGATTCGCCGCGCAATCTCAACCACACAAGGTGACAATCGCTTCCCGCCCGAGTTGCTCGGGCGCATCGATGCGATCGTGCCGTTCCAGCCTCTGTCGTTGGAGACCCGGCGCAAGATCACGAAGAACAAGCTGCGTGAGCTAATGGACGAGGTACATCGCAAGCATCGCGTGCAGGTCGTATTCGACAGGCGCGTCCTCGACTACCTGGTCGAAGACAAGGCGGACTCCGACTCTGATGCCGGCGGCGCGCGCGCGGCGCTGTCGCTCATGGCCGACGAGGTGACTGCGGCCATCGCCGCGTACGTGAACGAGCATCCGGAGTGCCTGCGGATCCGTGTGCAGGTGGCGGGCACGCTGCGCAGCGAGAACAAGAACCTGCTCGAGTCGGATGCGGTCGTCGAGGTCGTTCCGCTGGGCTAGATCACGAGGAAACTGGAATCCATCAAGACGTAACACGCACGTTGTATTACGCTGTTTTATCAGTCGAATATGTGTTTGTATTCACGCGCGAGGGTCCCTAAACGGAAGGACTGGATCATGGCACTGTTGACTCGGAAGAAAGGGGCGAAGGAAGATACTCCTTCGCAGAGCACCACTGCGGCAGGTAGTAAGGCGCCCAAGCGCAAGCTGCGCGAGAATGAGCGCCTGCGGAGCGTCCTGAAAGAGAGCACTTTCGGCGCAGCGATCGAGACGCTCGAGCGGAATATCCGCTTCCGGCTGGTGCCGGATGCTTCGGGCAACCCGCGCTGGCTGGCACTCCTACTCCATGCGGAGTCCATCGGCGGACTCAGCGAGAAGACTAAACGAGACGAGGCCAAGGGCTCACTCGTCCAGCAGATCATCTCCGACCAGATCGAGGCGATCACCACGGAGCAGATGCTTGCTCGAGAATTCTTCGCCATCGTCCCCAGCAAACTGACACTGGAGCGCATGGGTGAGTACAGCCTGCTGGCGAACGCAACGTACTACTGGATCGTGTTTAGCTCCGTCGACGGCGAGCTGAGGTTCGACCAGAATATCGGGCCGGCAACGTATCGGCAGGCTCTTGCGATCCAGAACGGCACTTCGATACAGGAGGAAATCGAAAACGCTGAGGGCGGGGCCGACACCTGGGCGCGCATCGAGATTGGCGCTGCGGCCGCTGCGGCTGACACTACTGCCGATGCCGCTGCTGCGGCTCAATCCGCTCCTGCGGCAGTCGGAGCACTTGATGTGGCCGCCAGAACCGGCACCGACGACGAGATCTTCAGAGACGGCGCGGTTGCTCAGGTTGCGGAGCATGTGCTCGACGAGTCTGCCCTTGTCGTCGACGAGATTCCCGCTTTCGACCCTGACATCGACGACGCGGATGATTTCTACACCTCCCTAGAGGCGGGCAACGGCGGAGATGCTGGATTCGACGAGTTGGCCGAACTGCCCGAGGGCGTCGACGACGATCTGCTTGACGGGGATGTTCCTAACGATTTCGGGGACGAAGCCCCGGAGCCGGTGTACGAGGAGACCGAGGAGAAGACACCTCACACCCAGTACCTGGAGCACAACAAGGCTCGCCAGTTCAGTGAACAGCAGATGCGCGAGTCGGTTGCGCGCCGCTTCCTCGCCGAAGAGCTCGACCTCGAGGTCGAGCTGTCCGAATTTGACAAGGCGTTCGGCCGCGCCGATGCGCCGAAGGTGAACGTGTCCGAACTCATCCCGGTAGATAACACCGACTGGCTGGGCAGCCAGGTCGCGCAGATGGCCGGTGCCGCCAACTCCGAGCTGGAAGCGCTACATCACCGCCACGACCAGGAGCTGCGCCAGAGCTTCATCGACCTGACTTCGCGTCACATCCAGGAGGTTATCCGCCAGGTTTCGCTCAACGACACCACCGCGAAGTTCGGCAAGATGATGGGTCTGGCGACCAAAGATCGCGAGAAGGCTGTCAAGGAGTCGCACTCGACCGTCGTGCGTCGTCGTCAGGAGATTGACCAGCGGTTCAACGAGGAGGCCGAGGCGGCGGCTGCGGCGGCTGCGGCGCAGGTGCGCGCGGCGCACATCCAGATGAACCGCGGTCGCCGCGACACCGCGCTCGCGCAGGTGGACCGCGATGTCGCGCAGGATATCGAGACCAAGTACGAGAACGAACGCCAGCAGATCCTGCGGATGCGTCGTGCTGACGCAGAACTGGGGCTGCAGCAGGGCAAGACCCTGATCCATGAGGCGCTGGCAAGCATCCGCCAAGAACAGTCCGAGGCCGAGGCTCGGCTGTTGACCGAGTGGAACGCGCGTCTGCTCCTGGTTGTTGACCAGAACCGCAAGGCCGATATCGTGCGCGCCGAGGCTCTCGCCGAGAACCTCTCGCGCACCAACGCCATCGAACAGGAGCATCGCCTGTCCGCCGAGCGGATCGAAGCGATGCGAGTCGATCACGCCGAGCGCGTCGCGCATCTCGAGTCTCGCGTTCAACAGATCCAGCAGGAGGCCCTGGTCAAACTCCGCCGCGCTGAGGCCGACTGGCAGCACCAGCTGGGTGAGTCGAACAGGGTGATCCAGGAGTTACAGGAGCAGATGAAGAACCTGTCGGATTCGATCCGCGAGCAGTACGAGGAGCGCATGGAAGTACTTCGCGAGTCGCGCAACAGCGCGGCCGAAGAGCTGGAAATGAACAACAAAGCCACCGGACGGCTGCACAAGGTGCTGATCCTGGTGATGGTCGTGCTGGTGGTCGCGGCGCTTACCGTCGGCGGTATTGCGGGCTGGGTCATTGCGTTGAAATTCAGTGGCGAGCTGTCCACTCAGTCTCTGGGCGCCACCCAGGGCTTCACAACGGCAGTCGTTCTTGCACTCGGATCGTAATGTGAGCATCGGCTGACACAGATTCCTCGGGGCTGTGATGACGGGAAACCATCGCGGTCCCGAGGTCATACCTCGGATCGATCCAGCGAATGCGCTCCGGCACTTGTCGACGGCGAGCCGCACTAGAGCAACAAGATGGTGGGACTCAGCCTCGGCTGGATCAACGAAGGTATGCCCAGGGTAATGACTGGTGCTCGATCCATGCGTTCACCGGCACCGGAGTGGCCATGGCTGAGGGCAGCAAGATGTATCCGTTCGGCGGAATGATCCGCGGCTTCCGATTCGTCCCTGACCGCGGGTGGGCAGCTCGCTGCTGTTTGTCAGGGGGACCGAACCAAGCTCCGGGGCATCGATCTCGGGACTTCGTGCTATTAATAGCAAATTTTGAACTGATAAATCAGTGGAAAGCATTAGTCTTGAGTGGGAGGATGTCTGTTCTCCGTCGAGATTTCCCCGGAGGTGTGAGCATGGCCCAAATCAAGGGCGAGAAGACACGGGTGGCTAAGAGTCCGAAGGCAGATGCCTGGGACAAGATCGCCAGCCAGAGCCCAGATCAGACCCTCGCCAACCGAGACGTCTTTATGAGTCAGCAGCTGGATCGTTCGAAGATCCAGGCGCGCGAAGGTCGAAAAGGTCGCATGATCGCGACGATCATCCTGAGCGTGGTCATCTTCCTGATCACCTGGGTGGCTCTCTCGTTGATCGGCTACGCTGTACACTTTCTCGGCGGCATAGTGAACCCCGACGCGGTGCCGACGGAGGAACCCGGCGTGGTCGCAGCGCTCATCTGGCCGGATCTGTGGAAGATCGGGCTGTCGCTCTTTTCGGCGTTGATCGCGTTCGGCGTCGCCTACGTGATGCTGATGCGCAACCTCGACGCACAGAACCTGATGAACGACACCATGGATATCAACCAGTATCAGGGCGATCAGCACATCGCACTGCCAGATGAGATCGTTCGGAAGTTTGATTGGTTCCCGGATGTTGGTGCGCATTCGAGCGTGCAGGTGAGCTCGATGATCAGCCACGTCATGCTCCTCAACAAGGGACTGAAGAAGATCCGGGTCGCTCGTCGTGCCGACAGTGACATCCTCGACGCAGACGGCGAGATCGAGTACATCAAAGGCGAAGTCCTGCTGGACAAGAACGATGAGCCGATTTTCGACGAGTTGCCAATGATCGACGAAAAGTTCGGCGAGGCGCTCTTCGACACTTCCGGGATGCCGCAGGACAAGAAGCTGCGCCGCCGCTTCGACACGACCTCGATCAAGTACAACCCCGACGGCACGGATCGCAACAAGTGGGGCACTCACAAGAGCGTCGCGGATCTGATCAACACCGACTGGGACTTCCCCGAGTACGAGGTACAGCGGCCGGCCGGCGCATACCTTGTGGACACTGCCCCGGTGAACACAATGGTGCTCGCCATCACCCGTGCGGGAAAAGGTCAGACCTACATTGAACCGATGATCGATATGTGGCTGCGGGAGAAGCATCCCAACAACATGGTAATCAATGACCCCAAGGGAGAGTTGCTTGTCAAGCACTACGTGCGCGCAACGCTTCGCGGCTTCCAGGTTGTGCAGTTCAACCTCATCAACGCGATGAAGACCGACATCTATAATCCTCTGGGCCTTGCCGCTGAGGCCGCGCGCGAGGGCGACATCATCAAGTGCGCCCAGTACGTCGAAAACATCGCCGAGGTGTTTTTCCCCACCGACTCCGGTGACGATCCGTTCTGGTCGAACGCGGCAAAAAACGCTTTTAAGCGTGTAGCGTACGGCCTCATCGACTTCTACATGGAGGAGGAGCGCAAGCTCCGCGCCGAGGCTGAGCGCGAGAATATGCACCCAAAAGTGCTGGAGACGCGTCTGGACGAGATGTGGGGCAAAGTCACACTGTACAACTGCTACCAGCTGTTTGTGCAGTTGACCTCGAAAAAGCAGAAAAACCCGATGACGCAGCTGGAGGCCGACTATAAGGCCGGCAAGTATGGCGACGAAGAAGAAGGTACCTTCGAGGAAGAGCGCTACGCGACTGATCGAGAGGCGGCACTAGAGCGCGAGCCGTTCTGGAATGGTGCGCCGGAGACGGACTTGCTCTCGCTGTACTTCAGCGCGACCGAGCAGTTGCCGACGAATTCGATCCGCACGCTCATCATGAACGCGAACAACTCGCTGAAGTCAATGGGCGGTGCCGACAAGACGATTGCGACGGTGTACGGCATCGCCATCACCGAGATGAGCTTCTTCACGGATCCGACGATCATGCGCCTGACTTCGGGCACGCCGAGTCAAAACACCGATCTGGGTGGACTGTCGTTCCCGCGGCGCTTCGGTGTGCGGTTCTCACCGGACTACCTCACTCGTGAGCACATCATTGGGACGCAGGCGCGCTGGGAGGCATTCGCCGGTGGCTCGTTCACTCAGTCGCTGGGCGAAGACTTCTATCATGAGGACACGGTGTCGCCGGAGGGTTGGGCGCGGTACTACTTTGTTGGCAAATTCGCCTCGCAGACGGCGTATCTGAAGCTCGAGCTGTGCAACGCGCAGACGGGCCTGCTGATCAAGACGTTCTATTTCCAGTTCACGAAGGATCACCAAACCTCGTTGAGTGGCCGTTACTACGTTACCGATCCGGTGACCGGGAACAAGCTCGTGAAAAACGGCGTGCTGGTGGAACTGAAGCAGAACGTTGAGACTGGTGTCTACGAGCCCGGCCACACCACGTTTCCGCAACTGCGTTTGTCGACGAAGCCGGAGGATGGCACGAGCGGCGAGCCGGTGAAGATCACGGCACCCTCGCGCGCGATCACGCAGATGATGGTGCGCTACTCGGAAGCTCCGAAGGCCGTGTTCCTGGTCACGCCGCCTCACCTCATGAAGTACGCGAAGTTGTTGTTGATTTTGATCAAGCAACTGGTGGACTTGAACTTTGACAAGTCATACATGACCAAATCGAGCCAGAAGCCGCTGTACAAGACTCGGTTCATGCTCGACGAGCTCGGAAACCTCCAGAGCGAGGGGCATGGCATCGCGGGATTCGAGACGATGCTCTCCATCGGCCTCGGCCAAGAGCAGCAGTTCACGATCATCCTGCAGACTCTGCAGCAGCTGCGTGATGTCTACGGCGAGAGCGTCGACAAGATCGTGCAGGGCAATTGCCTTCCCCTCGACGCGAAGATCCTCACTCCGACGGGCTGGACGACGATGGGCAAAATCGAGCCTGGCGACCAGCTGATGACTCCGTTCGGCACGGTCACATCAGTAACGGACAAGTACCCGGTGAAGGTGCGACCTGTCTACCGCCTCACGCTGCGCGACGGTTCTAGGGTCGAGGCGTGCTCTGATCACCTGTGGCCTATCGAGCGCTGGAAGTCGAGCATCCAGTACGGGGGCAACAAAGGTGGCCGCACCATGGAGCGCGTTACCGAGATCATTAGCACCAAGCAGCTGAAAGAACGCGTCGAGAAGGGGCGTCAGGTCGAGCTCATTTCGATTGACCCGGTGGCCTACCTCGAGGTTGACCTCCTTATCGACCCGTACGTGCTCGGAGCGATTCTGGGGGATGCTCATATCGAGCCGAAGGGGGAGGTGAGCTTGTTCAGCGACGATATTGAGGTGATCGAAGAGATTCGTCGCCGTGGCTATGACGTGGTGCTGCGCGAGGCTCTCTCGGGTCGTTGCCCCAGGTACAGAATCAACGGTGTCCACGGCATCATGTGCGAGCTTGGCATTGCTGGCAAGCACTCATGGGAGAAATCGATTCCCGAGGCGTACCTGCGCGGCTCGGTTGAGCAGCGCATCGACCTGCTCCGTGGTCTCATGGACACCGACGGCACGATCAGCAAGAAGGGCGAGATGGAGTTCACCTCGGCGAGCCGTGAACTCGCAGAGGGAGTCCAGGAGCTCGTACGCTCGCTTGGCGGACGGGTGAGCATTAACGTGAAGACGAACCTCACGTACACCTCGCCGAACCAGGCCACGCCGAAGCGGGGGAGGGACACATACCGGGTGCAGGAGATCCGTCTCCTGAAGATCAACCCATTCTTGCTCCCTCGCAAGGCCCAGCACTGGCGCGATCACACGCGTAGCTTCAATCGCGTGGTCTCTGTCGAGTACGTGCGGGATGACCAGGTGCAGTGCATCTCTGTCGAGGATGACCGTCATTTGTACATCACGGACGACTTCATTCCGACGCACAACACGTCGAACATTGTGTTTCTGAAAAGCACTGACGACTCGATGCTCGACACGCTGCAGAAGATGAGCGGCACGCGCCATGTCGTCTACCGAGACTCGAAGACGGTGACCAAAGACGTCGAAAAAATCATCAAGCTCGGCAGCATTGAGGGCAAAGTGTCTTACACCATGACCGCGAAAGAAGAGCCTGTCATCTCGTACAACGACATGGCGTTCATCTCGGAGCGCAACAGCATTCTGTTCCGAGCCGGTGACGCACCCGTATGGAACAGGAACGAGACGATCTTGCCTATGTCGTGGCGGCTGTTCAAAGACACCATCATGCACCCCGGTCACGAGTACTCGCTGCAGTCCATCCCGACCCTCTCGTCGGTCGCCGACTACGACGTGCGTCGCAATCAGCCGGATTTTTTCAGGATGTTGGAAAATCGCATCGAGCAAGCGATCCACGCGAGCAGGGCGAAAGAGCAGTACCGAAAGGCGTTCGGGTACACCGAGGTCGACATCGCGCGCCTCGACCCGGATGTCTACTCAGACTCGGTGATGGACCTGATTAACGAGATGATCGCGAACAGCTGGGTTGATGTCACCGAACTGCCCAACATGGACGAAGGTACCGGCTGGATGCAGATGCCGTCCTTCATGGAGTACGAGGAAAATATGGAGCAGCAGCAGGCAATTCTGGCGGCCGAGCAGCAGCAGGCTGAGAAACAGCTCAAGCGGTACGCCGAGGGCATGCTGAGTCGCGAGGATCTCGGCCCGGCGCTGGATCGCTACGTTATCGACACCTACGTGGCGTGCGCGAGCGATATGCACGCGTCAATGCACAACTTCAGCACGGGTGCAGACGGGTCGCTGCGTTCGGCCAATGGAATGCTCACCTACATCTCCAAGGTCAGTGGGTCGGAGATGTATTGGCAGATGGAGCAGCAGGCTGAGCACACGGAAGGTCGGGTCTTCGCGGAAGAGGGTGCGGTGAGCCAGATAGCGGGCGCGCCGATGGCTTCCTGGGAGGTCAGCGACCAGTTCTACCACTACCTCGCCTCGTTGGCGAGTTGGCAGGACATTGCCGGTGGAGAGTTCGACCGGCTGATGGCCGGGTTTCTGCGCCAGAAGGAGGCCGAGACTCTCGACGCGTGATTGATAATAGTTTCTCCTTGATATATCAAGGAGAAATGTTGTTAGAATGTAAGGAGTCCTAATCCCGTGGGTCGGAAACTACCGACTCCCTCCACCTCGAAGGAGTGCCCTGGTGAAGAATTCGCTCGCCGGCTTGCGCCGGTACCTTTATGAGTTCCAGTTCTACCTCGATATCACGCAGATTCGACACCAAACTGGCAACACGATCACCGTGTCGGCCGCTCGTGAACTGCGGAGCAAGGTGGAAGAGATCCTTCGAGCCCAAGGACTCTCGATGGACGACGCCCGTCTGCCTCTCGCAGATGCTCAGGCAGCATTCCACGAAGTGCTGAAGGATGTTCCCGGCCACAACGGCGTGTATGCCGACCCTGAGTCCCGCGGGGCCCAGAACCCCGGCTATGCGGAGGCACGCCAGGAGTTTTTCGCGTACGCGGGCTTCGCTGCCCCCGGTAGCGCAGGCAAGAACGGTCCGCTACTGCCGATCAGCCCGTACGACCCTCGCTGGGCGGTGCGCAGCACCGTGAAGAACGCGGGGTCGTCGCTGTTGTTTATCACCGATGCCGACATCGAGCAGCGCTCCGGTGGCAACTCTGTCGCAAGCCTGATCGCTCGCGATCCTGAGTTGCGTCTGTACTCGATCAACGAGGACCAGAAGATGTTTCTGGCAGGCCCGGCATACTCGCGCGACGACCTGTCGGGTATGACAGAGCTGATGGGCTACATGACTCGCCGCGAGTATCGCCTCGTTCGGGACTGGGTTGTGGATCAAGATACCCGCGAGTATATGAGCGAGAAGGGTCTTGCTCGTGCCAAGGCTGTGCTCGACGAGTTGCAGTCGCAAGGCGTGGGCTACAAGATCGTTCGTGATCGCAATCGCGGCCAGCTTGCCGTTCACGTCGAAGACACGAAAATCTCGGTTCGTCTCACGGACACCCGTGCCAACGAGCGCTTCGTCGGCCGCGTCTATGACGACGGCATCGCGACCTACTTTTCGACCAACTACCGCAACGGCAAGAATGGGTACGAGCTCTACGATCCGTCGCCCGCCGATGTCGTGGCTCTGCTGCGCACCGCACAGGGTTTGCCGGTCGAACGCTCGGACGGCAAGGGCTTCGTCGGCCAAGCCCAGCAGGTTGGCGAGGTTTACTTCGGCGAAGACAACGGCAAAAAAACCTCCCGCTTCGCGTACGGCTCCTACGTGCGTGGCGATCGTGTTCTCCGTCAGCGCGACGGCTCTGAGGCCAAAGTCTTCATCCATCGCCGCTCGGATCGCTCCGAGACCTCGACCTGGTTCGGCTCACCGAATGAGGGCAGGAATTTCATCGCATCGGCGGTCAGCACCGCGAGTCAGCGCGCGCTGGACGAGTTGGGTGATCTGCTCACACAGTTCAGGGAGCACCGCGATGATGCCCTCGCAGGCAAGTGGTATCCGGAGTTCAGCGGTGACGAGCAGATCGCGCTGATCCAGCACGGCTACTGGGACGTGCTGCGCGGCGCGCAGACGACCCTGCTGCGTCCCGGCTTCAGCAAGGAGGATTACGACGATGCGGTGAGCGTACTCTCCAATGTCCAAATCGACGGGCAGAGCGGGCAGAGTGGGCAGAGCATGGAGAACGTCCACGACATGCTGGTCGGCAACGTCGCGTACACCGGCACCCCGGAAGAGCGTGTCCGTGAACACCTGGAGGATGTCGTCGAATTCATGTTCGGCGGCACCTTTGATTCGAACCAGGTGCGTTGGTTCGATCCGGTCTGGGTGATCAAGTACATGATTAGCCCCTACGGTCCGTGGCGCAACAGTGCCGACTTGGTGGCCGCGATGCGCGCCGCCGGCTGGACGAAGGACGATCTCGACAAGCTGCACGGGCAGAACTCGGTGCTCCGTCGCATCCGCGACGAGATGATCGACTTTGATCCGAGCACGGCTCGCTCGCTGGAACAACTTCAGGCGGAGGCACCAGACAGATTCATTACCAAGATGGCAGAGGTGGCGAAACAGACCCTGATACGCAACGGCGTCGAGGTCACCTCGCTCAGCGTCGATGAGAACGGTATCCTCGACTGGCACGGCATCCGTCGCGACCGGCAGGGCCGTCAGCTGGTCGGTTTCTACCAACAGCCGGAACAACTGCACGGTCAGATCGGCCAAATTTTCGAGCAGGGCGAGCACGGCGAGGTCGTGACGAAGTTCGGCTCGGGCGAGAACTACCTGTTCGTCCCCGGTTACCAGGCCCGGATCCTCCCGCAGAAGGCGGGAGAGAACCTCACGATGGAGCAGCGCACGCGTCTGCGCGGCTATGAGCAGATCATGGCCGAGCAGATTCGCTATCAGCTTGCGGGCGACTCTTTGAGCAACCGCACAGAAATCGGAGGCCCGACGGTGCTCAACGGCGTCTACCGCCGCCTGTACGACGAGCGTCACGAGGTGGACTACCTCGAGCGTGCCGCCGAACGGGGCCTGGAGCATAAGTGGGCTGAGACGGTGCTGGCCACCGAGGCGCGTCGTGTGCGATACCCGAACGAGATGGCCGATACTTTCTACGAGGCGTGGGCTGCGCAGAACAGCACTCCTGAGTCGTTCGACCCGACGAACGACTCGTTCCGATCATCGCTGGTGCTCACAGGCGGCCGTGCCGTAGCGGTCATGGATCACCACAGCGACGGGTTCTTCGACCCGGACCTGACTAATGCATCCAAGCCCGGAGTGGTGCGCTTCCTGGT
Organism: Candidatus Lumbricidiphila eiseniae; assembly: GCA_002529645.1. Lineage (GTDB taxonomy): Bacteria > Actinomycetota > Actinomycetes > Actinomycetales > Microbacteriaceae > Agromyces > Agromyces eiseniae. The sequence continues at coordinate 37,815 of NAEP01000032.1, forward strand.
GGAGGGCGCGCAGGTTGATGCTGAAGGGAAGATCATCCCCGGCCAGAAAGACGACCGCACACCGGTGATGAAGCACCCCGAGGTCTGGGCGAGCAAGTTCAACCCGTACGACCGTCGTCAGATGACGGGCATGAACCTGTTGCATGCCTCCGGCGTTACCCAGCCTCGCGGAACAGCGTTGATGACCTTCGGTGGCTGGGGTCTGGATGACGGTATCGTGGTGAGTAAAGAGTTCGCGCAGGAGCACAAAGTACTCGGTAAGGACGGCCAGCTCCGTGACCTTGTGGTCGGCGATAAGCTCAGTGACCTGCATGGCAACAAGGGCGTCATCTCGCTGATTGTTGATCGTGAGAGGGACTACAACAAGGTGCTGGCTGAGAAGAACCAGAGCATGATATACGCCACCGATATCTTCCGCCGGAATCCCGAGCTTGATGTCGTGATGAGTCCGTTCAGCGCCGTGGGCCGCTTCAACGGCGGTACCGCGCGCGAGCTGATGGAACATCCGTCGTACCTGCGGCTGCCGTTCAAAGGAATGCAGCCAGGGCTCATGGGTCAGATGCGGTTCATCGTCACGCACAAGGACGTCACCTCCGGCACGCGGGTCTACGACGGGCAGGCCCTCACTCAAGGCCGGGGCCGCAAGGCGTCGGCGCAGTTGGCTTGGGCGCTGGAGTCGCAGGGTGCGACTGAGGTTCTGCACGAGTTCTACAGCTTGAACGGCAAGGCGATCTCCAACTTCCGGGAGATGCTAATCAGCGTCGGCCTGGACATGGAGCCGGACGGCACTCTGCGGGAGGGCGACGCGCAGACTCAGGAGGGGCGCTACGTCTTCGAGATGCCCGAACTAAGCAGGACCGAGCACAACCGTCTCAACAAGGCATATCTGCTGGAGGAACTCGCGGATGAGCATGAGTACGCGGATCGGATCGACTCTCGCGGTGGTGTCATCGAACTGCCGTTCCCGCTGCGCTTCCCGTCGCAGGGAGCTGATCTGCCCGGTCGTGAGATCCCCTCCGGCGGCAAAGGCGTCTGGCGACTGCCGATGCTCAGTTCGCATCTGCGCACGGGAGAGACTCTCGACGACGGCACGACCGTGGCACATGAGTACACGACGCAGTATCTCAAGATCTTCGAGGCCTCCTGGGAGTACCGCTTCGCGCAGGAGCGACTGGCTGGCAAGCACGGCGAGATCAGCGCGAATACACGCGCGGATCTGGAGCATCGGATGGCGCGTGCGCCCAAGATGGCCCAGGTTGCGTTCTCCACGATCACTTCTAGTCTCATTGAACGGCAGTTTTCGAGCTCGAACAACGTATTCAAGGAGAGCCTGATGAGCGTTCGGCTACCCAACTCGGCGACAGCTGTGTGGACGGCTGACCCGCGTCTGGAGATTGATCAGCTCGCGATGAGCAAAGAGATGGCTCAGGCGCTCGGAGTGAACGAGAACGAGTACGTGCTCATCTGGCGTGACCCGGTGCTCCGTGATGCAGGCGTCCGCTACCTCCGTGTGGCGATCGACAACCGTCTGACGGGCGTGGCGATCAACCCGGTCATGGACAAGGGTTTCGACGGTGACTTTGACGGCGACAGTGTTGCCGTTGTGAAGCTGCGCAGCAAGAAGGCACACGCTGATGCGATGAGCAAGCTCACCGTCGAGGCGAATCTCCTCGACCTGGGGGCCATCGAGCCCATTGACATGGGAAACGGCCGGGTCGATGAGATCCATCCGCTGATGATGCAGAATTCGCTCGACATCAAGGTGACGCAGTCGATCGACTCGAGGTACATCGAGCGCTTTGGCAAGTTGACGATGCGAGCCAATGAGAACCGCAGCGACTTCGACGAAGGGACCATAACCTGGTCGCAGATGCTTGAAGCAAACCGAGACGTCGTCGCCCAGCTTAGCGTCTACTACAAGGAGGTGCTGGAAGGCCAGTACGGTGACGCCGCGCTGTCGTTCGAGGATCCGGTCAGGCATCTTGAAAGCGTGAAGCGCGTGTGCATCGACACGGGCGCGAAGGGGTCGCCGGCAAAACTGGCAGCATATGCGAAGCATCTGGGCATCGACGAACACGGTGTCGACCAGGGCGAGCCCCTTCACACGCGTGAGCAGGACCAAGGCGTCATGATCGCCACAGCGGTGAAGACTGCGGTGGGCATCGCTGGTGCCTACAGCCAGCGAGGTGTGAAGGCGCTTCGAAACGCCACGCAGAAGTCGGTGCTGGAGCTGACCTACCCGGTGACGCAGAGCCTCCTGCAGTCTAAGCACGACCCGCAGGAGGCAATGCACAAGTACACGCTGCTGCTATCGACGGTGCGCGAGCTCTGGCGCGGTCGGCTCATGGAGCGCACAGCGGACCAGGACGGTACCGGCACCAGCTGGAAAGTGGTCACGAACCAGAAGGGTGCGCCAGTTCAGGCGACTCCACAGCAGTGGCGTGAGGCGTTTCTAGAAATGTATCGCTCAAAAGACGGCCTGAACATCCCGAGTGTGAACCCGGAGCACGTCGACATCGTCGCGAAGGCGCTCACCGGCCTCGACGGGAGGATGCGTAATATTGAGGCGGTCGGGGCGGGCGAGGATCGGCAACTTGTCGAAGTTGCGGGACTGGTCACCGGATCCACGATGGACCGGCTCGCCTACGGTGGGACGTACGGGGATCTTTGCGCGGCTGCTCAGGCGCGGGAGAACATCTTCGGCGGCGAGCAGAACGGCCACTTCGCTCCGTATGAGATCCGGCAGAACCAGCGGGAGGTCGAACGCTACCAGATCCGCAAGGAGCGTGCGGCCGACCCGACGCGCCCGGTCCCCGAGCCGGAATTCATCTCTCTGCAGGCCCGCGACGTGTTGGCTGCAGACAATCCGCTTGCGCGCGAGCGGGATGTAGCCCACCGGTCGCAGCTGGCAACGACGGTGCGGGCACCTCGTCCGCTCAAGGTGGAGGTTGCGGAGCCAACGGATCTGGAGTCGGACGGCTTCGAGTACGGCTTCTAAGCGACGGAAAGGCGGGAAGGCGGCCGGATTCGAATGCAGTAATCGCAGGCTGAATCCGACCGCCTTTCTGTGCTCCACCGGCTGAGACTGATACTCTATTTTTAACTTATACATCAAGTAATAATGGAGGTATACCGGTGACCGATCAGACTGCACCAGACCGTGAGGAGCTGATGGAGCAGCTGTACACGAACCTGCGTAAGTCGAGACCTGAAGCCGCCAAGGAAGTCAACTGGCTTCTGGTGTCCGTTGCCCAGGAGGCCCGCCGAGTGCGCGAAGAGGCCGAGATGGACGCGGTGGCGTGGGAGCTCAGCATCGAGCGGCAGATGACCGAGATGGAGGATGAGCTCAGCACCGGCTACAACCTCCAGGAGCGTCGTGCTCACCTGGAGAGCAGTGCTCGCAAGGCCCAAGAAAAACAGAGAGAGATCCAGGAGCGGTTTGATCAGCGCCGCGTGATCTTCGCTGAGATGCTCGCCGTTGTGCGCGAATCCCGTCGAGTTCCGTTCCAAGAGCCAGTGCTCGACGAGATCCAGCTGCTCAACAAAGCGAACTTCCTCGGCTTCCAGCTGGAGATGGACCAGAAGCGCTTCAACGAGTTCTACGGCAAGAATTCGCAGTCGCAGTCGCAGTCGCAGTCACAGCCTCAGTTGCAGGAGCCGGTGACCGCGGCACGCGAACTTACCGAGCTCGAGCGCGCGCGCCTGGAAGGCGTTGACTACTCGCGCGTGCCGGAATCGGCCCATCCTCAGGAGCAGGAGGTCGACTTCACCCGGCAGACCGAGGTTGTGCGCGAGTACGTGCAGACGGGAGGAGCCCCTGCGCGAGCTCAGGCGGATCATCAGACCCAGCAGTCTGCGCCGACGCTCCGGCCTGCCGTGCGTCAGGCCGAGCCGATGATCTCTGAGCAGCTCGAACACGAGGCCGAGTCGAACTTCGACTTCTGAAGCCTCGAACACAGGAGGTAGCAACATGGCACAAGCACGTACCCTCGGCATTCCGGTGTTCGAGGCTTCAGAAGTCAACGAAGATGGTCACTTCGTCGCCGACCAGGTGCACGAGGAAACGGTTCGACCGACTCGACACCAGCGGCGCGAGGAGCGCAAACGCGAGTATCGCAAGTCCCCGCGAGGCCTACGCGAGGCTGAGGCGCGCGCTCGCGCCGCAGAAGATCAGGCGCTGCGAGCGGCTGCGGTAGCTGGAGACCCGACCGCTCAGCTTCGGCTGGACTCACGCAACGCGGGGATGGCGCTCATGAGCGGCCTGCGTCGCTCAGGCATCGTCAGAGAGGGCGTGAGCCTCAAAGAGCAACGGCAGAAGTTCTCCGCGTGGCAGAAGGCGTACGCCAGCACGATGGTCTTCAACTGCCTGCGACCGCTTCGTGGCGGTCTGAATGCGCACAGCGTTCTGGAGACGGTCGGCATCAGCACCATGATGTGGATGTGCTCACCGGTCTTCCGCGCGCAGGTTGGAGAGCAGCTGGGAGGCGTCTACAACTCGATCACCGAGCAGCTCGCGCGCCACGGTGAGGGCAAGGCTCGTGCGAAAGAGGCTAGAGCCCTGGACAAGGGGCGTAGCCGCGACAACATCCGGAGGAAGTACCGCCGTCGTCTCGAACGGATTGAGCGGATGGACCGGCATGGCCTGCCCCCGTTCACCGCGCAGAGCGCGGCGCTGATGGAGATCGGCATCGCCGAGAGCGCATACGTCCAGATGCGTCGAATCGGCACCGACGTCGGGGCCGTGGCCGAGCAGCACCAGAGGGCTCTGCGCGAACTGTATGCGATGGCCCAGAAAGACGGTGTGGAGCCGGGGGAGATCTCTCAGCAGATGCGCCTGATCATCGCGACCCGTCTCAAGGCGGAGCCGAACCTCACAGTGGTGTTCAGCGAACTGGCGCATGGACGGTTCGTTCCCGACCAGACAGGGCAGTTTGTAGAGGTCGGCACTGGACACTACGTTGATCGGGGATCGTTCGGCGTGCGACAGCCGATGACGACCAACGAGCACGTCGAGACTACCTCCACAGCGTTCCGGTCGATGCTGACCGAGGCCGCTGCGGAGGGTCCGGAGGCGATAGAAGCGCAGATGTACCTCATTTCGCTGGGGCTGCAGACCAGCACGTACCCTGAGACGGCAGATCTTGTCGAAGATCCCGTGATCGGCAAACAGCTCTCGCGCAGCCGCAGCCTGTTTCAGGCGATGGCTGATGACGGCCTCACCGAGGCGAACGCGCAAGAGATCTACACGAGGTCGTTCCTCGGTGTGATCGGCGAAATCGCGTCGAAGTCGCCGATTTTCGCAGACAGCTGGTTCGGAGACGAGGGGGTGCAGTGGCGTCAGCGGCTCGCAGAACAGCTGCGAGTGTTCGAGAAGTTCGGGCAGCAGGCCCAGGCTCATGTCCGCGAACAGCGTAAGCAGGCGCGCAAGAACGGTTCGGTTCAGTACGAAGCGTCGAACATGTGGGGCGAGGAGTACGGGTCATTTGAGGCGGTCGCGGTCGTCCTTGACAAGAACGGCAAGCCGCGCTCAGTACGAGACAAGGCTGCCACTGGGTTCGAGTACGAGTCAGGGGAAGACATCGTGGACGCCGAGACCGTCGAGGATACGGTCCTGCCCACGACCAAGTTCCCGGATGTGCCCACGTTCATCGTGCCGACATTCCCGGAAAATACCTCGCAGCAGGAGATTGAGTGTGAGTTGATCGAGCGCATGTCGGACACGATGGCCCAGGACATCACCGACTCGGCGCATCTGAACGGTGGCGCGAACCTTGCCGGCAACAGCTGGCTCCCGCGTTCGGTCTATGGGTCTCCGAGGTCTGCGCTGGAAGTCGCAGAGCATCCGTCGCTCAGATCAGAGAGCGTGCTGTTCGCCGATGACGCGGTGTATCAGCGGGCGAAGCTCATGCTCACGATGCGCGAGGAGATGCAGCGAGTGGGGATGTCGGACGCGGAGCAAGACCTGATGTTCTCGGCGGCGTACGTACGCAGTCTCGAGAAAGCGGTCGCCGCCGATCCGCTGTACGAGCACGTCGTGCAGCAGGCCGCTTCGTCTCCGACCTCCGAAGGCTGGCAGGAGATCGAGTTCTCCCGCGTGGTCGCGCAGACGCACACCGCATCGGCGCGCGGCACGAGCTACTACGCTTTCGTTAGCGCGCAGGGGATGGACCCCAAGGGTGAGGCGCTGATCGCCGAGCAAGCGCCAGTGCAGCGGACGCAGTTGCATGAAACTCAAGCGGCGTTCATGAACTTGATTCCTACGGCGCTGAAGAAAGGTCTGTTCAATCCGTTCTCTAGGCAGTGGGCAGAAGAGCGTCGCCGTCGCTGGCAGCAGCGCACCGCCTGGCGGGGTGCGATCAATCGCGAGTACAACGCCGAGATCAAGGACGGCAAAGTCGTCGATCTCGACCCCGGCATGCAGTTCACCATCACCGATTGACACACCAAGCAAGAAAGAGCGCAAGAGAGAGTAGGGAGCGGAGATCATGGGATTGAGCGGACTTCCCAGCCGTGAAGAGCTGGAACAGATGTTCGGATTCGTAACGCCGGAGGATCGGGCGCGCTGGGGGCAGCGGAATACCCCCGAGCAGCCAGACCGGAAGAAGCAGATGTTCGCCAAAATGGTGGACGGCTTGGCCGACTCCGGACAGCGAATCGCGGATGGTCGACTGCGGGCGGAGCAGACCGGACGGAGCGTCAACCGTGCACCGCGGAAGGTTACTCGAATGATCACCGAGCACATCCGTGCCGAGGAAGATCTGGATGCGCCGTACGAGTACTAAAGTACTGAGACAGCCTTCGTGATCGGGATGCTGGGCCATCACCGAGATGGATCCTGGTACCCGATCATCATTTTCCCTTGATGAGTGGGTAGGATTTGCAGGTACTCCCCTGAAACCCAGCCATGACCAGCCATCAAGAGGAGCATTGTGAGCGATGTGACCGAATCGGACAGCCGTGAGAGCGACGATGCCAACAAGCCGCCGTCTATTAACAAACGACAGTTCATTCGACAGATGGCGAAAGAAGCCGACATCCCGCTGTACGTCGCCGCCCAGGCGTACGAGGCGTTCATCAAAACCCTGTTCAACAACGTGCGAGTCGGCTACCAAGTCAACTTGACGGGTTTCGGTAAGTTCTTTCGGAGATATCACAAAGGTCACGTAATGCAGTTTGGCGCCGGCGAAAGGCCCGGTTACATTATGCTGAAGTTTAGTGCGACGCGCAAGAGCAACGACTTCCTTGATCTGACAGGGGACGATGCTATGGATGCGCGAGTTCCCGGCACACGGGTCCGCGGCTCGCAGTCGGTCGGTGAAGCCCTTTCGCAGCAGCTGACAGAGGCCGACGAAGCCAGTAATAACGACTGATTGCACCGGTCAGAAAGAAGAAACCCCGTTTCCCGGCGATGAACGCCATGGGAAGCGGGGTTTCTCGTATGAACTGATTGGTCATGATTGGAGTTGCGCTCAGCCGTGTTCCAGCATCTGCGGAGTGCGATCGGCACATCCTGATGGTGAGGAATGCGCACTGCTCAAGGATCGCCTCGCTGCAGGTTTCTGGTCACGGTTGTACACCTATTCTTCGATCTCGATACCGAGCGACCAGATGACGGCGTCTTCGAGGTTTTTCAGCTGGTTGGCGTCGACGACGCCGCGAAACTCGCTCAGACGCGACTGGTCGACGGGGTGCACCTGTTCGCAGAGCGCGAGAGCGTGCGTGCTGGTTGTACCGACAGCATCCGGAACCGGCAGCACATCGACTTCGACGTGAATCCGGCTGGGCTGCTTGTTTTCGGAGGTGGTCAGATAGACGATCTGCACAACTCCGGAGCGGGTGTTCATCGCGTCGTTGGAGAGCACGACGGCGAGCTTATTCGACCAGATCTCGCGGCCGACGGAACGATGGGCACCGAGGTCGGACTTATTGCTTCTGGAATTGACGAACCAGATGTCGCCACGGTTGGGGACACGGTCGGTCGGCGCTCTGTTGGCCGACACAGTGTTTGGGAGAGGGAGACTCGGTGAGAGGGGAGCAATGCCCATGGTGATTTCTTTCTGAGTGCTGGGGAAGTCGCCACTGGGACGGGGCATGCGGATGAGCGCACACCCCGTTCCGGCGGTGTCAGTGTTCGTCGTACGTGTTCACGACGAGCTGTGATGGTGTCAGGATCAGGAAACAGTCGCGGGTTCGCGCTTGTGCGTGGGCAGTGAGACATCGCGCGCGAACTCCTGTGTGTCCTGTGTGTCCTGTTCCTTTTGGACGGCCTGGTTGGCCGTCAGGGTAGCGAGAGCTGCTTCGAGGTCGTCTTCACTTATCATGTCGACGTTTACGCCCTGGGCGCGGAGCACACGGAGCAGATCGAGCCGCTCGCGTTTGCGCAGAGCGTCGAGGATGAGCTCGTAGTCGGTCTTGATGCGAGGCGACTTTTGCTTGCCGAACGATAAGACCAGCTCCGACTTCATCGCGCGAGTGAACGCGACGTAGTACATGCGCTTGCGGTCCTCGGGCAGCTGGGAGTCGTAGTTGTGGAGCACCACGACGTTGTCGAATTCGAGACCTTTCGCACCGTGGATGGTGCTCACGATCAGATTCGCGTTGCCCTGTCGGCTCAGTTCTCTCCGTTGACGGTTCTGCAGGTTGAGGATGTTCTGTTTGATGCCGTTCTGGTCGATTTCATAGTCGAGCAGGTTGTGCATCAGCTTGTCGAAAAACTCATCCTGCGTCATGGCGCCGACCTCGTGCAGCTGGACCCAGCCGTTGATATTGACGGCCTGGCTAACCCACCAGTCGGAGACCAGCTTCGTAATGAACGGACGGGCGTTGACCGCGCGGCGACCGATCAGCTGATCCAGGTTGTCAATGATCCCGCGCGAGAGTACGAGGGCCGCGTCACCGGGCCGGACCTGGAGCACGTCGTTCCAGAACGTCTTCACATAATGCGAGAAGATCGTCGTGGGGTGGCTGCGCTTGCTGGTGATGTTAGCGATCTCCATACCGGGGTAGAGATCACCGAGGAGCTTCTCGAAGACCTCCACCTCCTGCTTTCCGCGGTGCGCGAGAAATGCGACCTTTTCGCCACGAGCCAGGCATTCATCGACGTAGGGTTTGACCACGTTGAGCATGAGACCGGGTAGGTCGTTCATGAACTGGGTCTGCGACGGGGATACCGTGTAGTGCAGACGCACCTGATCCTGGAAACTTTTCGCGTCCGGCTGAGTCAGCGAGTTCGCCTGCAGACGGATCTGCGAGAGCGCGTTCGCCTCGATATCGGCCAGGTGCACGTTGGCGAAGTCCAGGATCTCCTGGTTCGACCGGTAGTTGGTGGTCAGCCGGTAGGTCGTGAAGACCCCGGAGCCTTCGAGTGCGTTTAGCGCCTTCGGGTTGGCGGACCGGAACTCGTACAGTGTCTGACTGGCGTCACCTACGATGAACATGTTCTGGTGGTGCTTGGTCACGTATCGGAGCAGGTAGATGAACTCGAAGATCGAGTTGTCCTGCACCTCGTCGACGATGAGGAACTTGCCAGCCAGGTGCGGTGGCTCGACCATTGTGTCGATCTGCTGGTACGCGATGATGATCTGCAGCTCGATGCAGGTCTGCGCGATGTGGTTGAGAATCTCGATCACCCGGTCGAAGTGTTGCTCGACGAAGGTGTTCAGCGCGGTGGTTGCGCCCTCGTTGTTCTTGTCGACCTCGATTAGTCGGCGACCGAACGCCTGCGCCATGTCATCGTTCGGGCAGAGGATGTCCAGGGTGTTGACCATCGTGTCGATGGTCGAGATCTGGTGCGTGGGGTAGTTGATCTTGTAGATTTCTAGCACCATCCGGGCGATCGTCATCGAAGCGACTTTAGGATTCTTCAGCAGGATGTTGTTGGCGGCAGCGTTTGTGAACGACAGCACCGTGATCTCTTTGGGGTCGATACCGCACGCCGTGAGGTAATCGATCCGAGCGAGGATCGTGGTGCTCTTACCGGTGCCGGCACCAGCCGTGGTCATCGACAGCGGCTCCGCGGTGGTAATGGCGTCGCACTGCTGCTTCGAGAACTTGGAGGGCAGCGAGGCGATGGCCTGCGGGATCATCGGAGGGACGGCCAGATGGGAACGTAGCGCGTCCAGGTCGGCTAGGGTTCCGTTCATCAGCAGGTTTAGGTTCTGTTTCGTGAAAATGTCCGCCATCTCCTGCGGGCAGGCCGTCCGGATCGTGTTGTAGATTTTGCGGTAGCTGCTAAGAGGCACGTTGTACTTCTCGAGGTAGCGCAGTTGCAGAGCCAGTTGGTTCAGCGTGTCGTTGCTCGGCTTGCCGGACTGGCTGGACTGACCGGCGGCTGCAGCCCTGAACGTGGTGGTGATGTGCTCGCTGATCAGATCGCCGATCACCGTGCTGTTCCAGACATCAGCCTGTTGGCAGATGCGGTCGTAGAGGTTGTAGTTGCTCATCCACGTGGCGAGCTCCGTCACGTCGACGTAGACGCCGTGGCCGCCCGGCGAGAGCGCGCGGCTGGCGTCTTTGATCATCTGCTCGATGTCATCGAGCGGAGCGTACGAGAAGTCGATCATGGCGAACTCGACCGGGATGTCGGCGCCATTCGCGTCCCCGATGCGGGCCGGGTAGGGTGCGCCGTCGTGGAGCTGGACGCGATCAGCGGTCGAACCGACCTGCAGGACGTAGACCTCCATGCGGTAGCACACGTCTAGGTGGCGGACCATCTTGTCGCCGGAGCCGTCTTCGGAGAGGATCGCACCCTGAGGCGTCATGTCGACGTAGAGGTCGAAGTCCAGCGTAGTGGCGTGAGCGGTTACGTGGAACCGATCCGTCGAGCTGGGGACGTCGATGAGCATGCGGTTCCGCACAGCATCCATCGTCGAGAAAGTCGTGAGTGCGCCGAAAGGGATCGTGTGCGTGGTGACCGAGCTGGATGAGTGCTTGCTCTTGAGGTTGATGGAAGCGACGTCCATGGTCGACTTGCTCTGGCCGAGCAGGTAGCGACCCGGACGGAAGTTTTCGTTGATGAGGCCGGTGGACCGGCCGCGGCCGGTCAGCTGCTGGCTGAAGTAGCTGGGCAGGTTCGGGCGCTGCATCTTGTTGGTGATGGAACTGATGTCGTCGAGGAGGATGGGCATCGAAGTGCTTCTTTCTGATTTCGTTGGAATGACAGGGCATTATTAGGTGCAAAATCAACTGATAAAACAAGAAAATACGGTTATTTAACGGCAGGCATCCGACACTGCGGAACGGCCGTGCGCGCGTGAGGGGCGGGGCGTGTCCTGTGATTGGGAAGGGGAGGGCTGGTGCCTGCACGAGGCGGCAGGCCACCAGCCCTCCGGAGGCGAAAGGCGGATGTCCATGAGGAACTATGGGCCGAATGAACAGGTGGCAATGTTCGCTACGACAGGGCCCGAGTTGCGGGACCAGCAGCAGCGTCAGCAGCATCGACTGCACCGACGGTATCGTCGACAGGACTGTCTGGGTTGTCTGCGCTGGGCGCAGGCTGTGTTGTTGGCACAGGGGACATACCAGTTGTCGGAGCCCTGGACTGTGCGGCTGGCTGAGTTGCGATCAGAGCGTCTTCGATCAGGCGACGAGCAGCACGCTCGGCAGGACGAGCGCCCTGCTCTGCGAGATAGGTCTCCTGGACGGCTTCAAGCAGTGCGTCATCGCTCAGGATCGGGACGCGCGCACCGAGGTGCGGCTTCTGGTTGAGCAGTCGTATGCGCTCGCGTTCGTAGGCACCGCCGAGGATCTCGGCGTAGGTGGTTCTGCTGATCGGCGCGTAGGCGACGAGCTTCTGGAACCTGCCGATGAACTCGTGATCGAAGTGTTCTTTGAGCACGCTGATCAGGCGCTGCGCAGACATGCGCTCGGGAGTGCTGCCCGAGGTCGCGAAGCCGACTGCTGGTTTGCCGAGGGAATCCTTGCCGGCGTTCGTCGTGGCGATGATGATCGCTTTCGAGAAGTCGATCACCTTGCCGGAGGCCATTCGCATCCAGCCCTCGTCGAGAGCTGTGAGCAGCAGCCGGTGCACCGTGCGGTGCGCCTTCTCCAACTCGTCGAGCAGGATCACCCGGTAGGGGTTGCTTTCCAGCGTGTCGAACGGTAGTTCTTTGTTGGAGTCGCTGCCGGCATAGCCGGGACCGGAACCGATGAGTTTCGATAGGTCGTGCTCGAGGCTGTACTCAGCCATGTTTAGCATGATCGGTTTCTGTCCGGTCAACTGCTCGCTGATGCGTTTGACGGTTTCAGTCTTGCCGGCGCCCGAGGGACCGGCGAGCATCCATACCGTGGGCCGAGTGCGTGCGAACGCACCGAGTTGGTCACGCTCGAGTGCATCGATCAGTTCTTCGAGTACCTCGTCTTGTCCCCGAAGGCAGCGCAGGGTTTCACGCAGAGCTTGAGCGTCAAACGGGGCCTTCTCGGCGACGCCGGAGGCGAGCCGGAGAGCCACCGAGCGCAGCTTCTGTTCGGACAAAGTCAACTGCTGAACAGCCTGAAGAGCCTGCACAACCGTGTTGTTACCTGAGCGCTGTGCCTGGGCCAACGCGGTGCCGTGCGCGACGATGAGGTCGGCCAGAGCTTGATCCAGCAGCGTCATGGCGTTGTCTGGACGGTGCTGACTGGCGCGCGAGTACTCATCGGCGATGGTCGCCGTCAGTGCGAGCATCTGGTCGGAGACGGTCACCTTGTGCTGATGGTGCGTGAGCAGCCCGGCACGGGCGCTCTTGAGTACCTCAATGGTCTGCTCGCAGGTGAGTTCGTCGACAATGAGACGGGTGAACCGACGCTGGAAGGCAGGGTCGTCTTCGAGTTTGCGGCTCTCCTGGGCCGTGGTCGCGCCGATGAGGTGCATGTCACCTCGTGCGAGGACGGGTTTCAGGATCTGTGAGACCTTCGAATACACGGGGTCGCGGCTTTCACCGAGCACGTGGATCTCGTCAATAAAGAGGATCGCCTTGTTTTTTGGATCGGTCGCGAAGGCGATGATCTCGGTGACGCGCTGCTCTAGCTGACCGACGACGCCGGCACCCGCGACCAGCGCCGACATCGACAGCTCGTAGACGGTCTTGTCGCGCAGCGCATCCGGCACCGCAAGGTGCGCTGTTGCGATCATGCGGGCGATTTCTTCGGAGATCTTTGTCTTGCCGACACCGGCGGGGCCGACCAGCAGTGGGTTCGGCTTGTCTTTGCGGATCAGTACCGCGAGAGTCTGGGTGATGACAGCGTCTCTGTACATCGCCGGGACGGCGTTCTTGAAGCGTTCGTTGTAGTTGATCAGGATCTCGGTGATATCGTCCGAGCTATGCTGGCCGGGAATGCCCGGCATGCCGGGCAACGATGGGAAAACGGGGACGTTGGGGCCGCCGGGACCATTGCCGGTCCCGTTCTGATCGTCGTCGGTGTTTGTAAAGTTTGTGAGGCCCATGAGGGCTCCTCCTTGGATTTCACAGTGCTCGTGGGCTCGCCGGAGGTCGGCAAGCAGGGATGACGGTGGCTTTCGACCCGCTAAATAGCGAGTCGAGCCGGATAGGACGCGCCCGCGCATGCGGAATGCCCCCCTCTCTGTCCGTAGAACGGGGCGAGTAGACAGGGAAGGGCATTCCGGCGGATGTGTTGTATCTGGTCAGATGATGACGCCGATCAGATGTTGCGCGATGGCGGGATCGAGGTGTCGAGCACTCTCCACGAAGCCCCTCATATGGCCGACTATGCGATCCCAATCCATGTTGGAGCAGGGGGCGTAATAGAGGTTTTTCGGGTGCTCGACGCGATGGCTGCGCGCGCGCCACTCGAAGTCGGTGATGACCAGCGACAGTCGGCGTTTGCGAGCCAGGCTTGTATTGATGTACTGCCAGATCTGCTCGTAGTTAGTGCCTCCAGCGATCTTGGGGATGCGCTGGAACTCCTTCCAGATCTGCGAGGTGCTCTTGCCAGCTGTCTTCAGCAGCACTTCCTGCGACATGATGTGCGAGAAGCTGTTGAAGTACAGATTGACGTTGAGCTTCTTGGCGAGCTTGATCAGCATCATGATCGCGTGCTGATAGTTGCTCTCAGAGATCGAGCCGGAGGTGTCCACGTAGATGTGCAGGTCCGGCAGGTAGTGCGTGCTCACGCTCTTACCGGGCTTGTTGAAGTCCTGCGGATCGCGGCGGTTCGCCTTCGTGAACGTGGTCTTCACCTTGCGGAAGATGTTCTGCGAACGGTTGACCTCTTTCATTTGCTTGAGTACGCGCATCAGGCCCACCATGATGTCGACAGTCGTTGGTGCTTGTTTGCGGAAGACGATCTTTGCCGAGCGACCGATCTGCTGGCTTCGCTGGGTGCTCGCCTGCACTGCAGCAGATGATGCCTTCGCGAGGGCTCGCGACAGCGCCGTGAGCTTGCTCAACTGGGAGGCACTGACCACCTTCACCGGCGAATTCAGCGACTGGTTGATCAGCCTCCACTCGGCGTCGACCTTGTGAGCACTTGCGCGAGCATGGGCCTCGGTGTTCACCAGGACTACGGTGCGGGGCAGGAATAGTTCGGTCAGGACGAACGGCAACACACCAGACTCTAGAAGAGTGCCGGGCGTTGCCGCAGCCTGGTTCTGCTGCAACCGCGAGTACTGCATCAGCAAATGCACGAGCACTCGAGCAAACGAATAGTCATGCAGTTGATCGGCGTCGTTTTTGCGCAGGGTGAGGCTCTCGGTGAGACCTGACAGATTCAACTGCTGAAACTTCTGCAGGAGGTTCAGCGTGTCGGCAGGGAGCACAGCGGAGAGCACGATTACCTGCTGGTCGAACCACTGACGGAAGTCGTCGTAGGCGCTCTCGGTGAGAAACCAGAAGCCGAGCGTCTCCGGGCAGTAGCTGAAGGCAAGCGACGCAAACATGCTCTTGGCCATCGTCTCGTCGGGCCGCGACAGCAGAGCTTTTGCTGCAGGGATCACGTCCGAGTTGGCTGAGTAGATGACTCGCGGACCGGGTGTCGGCAGCTTGCTCGCGGCTCCTGCCTGGTTGGCGAAGACCTCGTTGACCAGTAGTTGGCTCGTGAGCTCGAAGTTGATCAGACCCTGCGCAAGTAGGTTTTTCACACCCTGCTCGGCCCTATTGTTCACGGTGCCACTGAGGGTGTGCATGAACAGGTTCAGGATCGCATCCTGGTTGTAGCTTGAGCCCTTGTCGTCGGTGATTGACACAGAACGTCCGGGTAGCGGCTCGAACAGCGGATCGACCAGCGTCTCGCGCATGGCCGGAGCCGGGTCATATGTGCCCTTAATTGGGAGCATGTGGATCGGGTCGAGCGTCGCAGGACGCTGATCTGAAATGTTGAACTGCATGATTTCTCGCTTCCGGGATGAGAGGAACCAGAGACCACTAAGGCGGGCGTGTGCTGGTCTGCACCGTGTTGGTTTGGACAGAGACACGCTCGCCTCAGTGGGGCTGGGCTGGTTAGTTGAACGCAGATAGCAGCATCCGTGCGCTCTCAGCGACGGGAGTCGAGCTGTTGGTCAGCGTGTCAACGTTGCTGGAGTCCAGCAGCGACTGGCTCGCGAGCTGGATCAGGAGGCGGTTGTGATCGGCTTCCAGAGCCGTTGTCGCCTGGGCGAGGTGCTCAATGAGACGAGCGTTGTCTGCGTGCTCGTAGAGGGCGTACAGCAACGAACCGCTTTTCTCATGATCGGTCAGTTGCCTGATCAGATCTTCGAGCTCGGACATCGAACTCACCTGTTTCAGCAAGTCGTAGCACTGCGGCTTGGGAGCTGCGAGTTGGTTTACGGTGTTCATGCCTTGACCCGATGCCAGAGCGTCGGCAATCTTCGCCACGAGGAAAGTGGTGAAGTCGGTGTCGCCGAGGTGACCCTCAAGAATCTCGTTGAGCGCCGTGGTCTGACGATCACCGATTATCGCCGGCGTTGACAGCCACTCTTGGAGCTTCTGCATGTCCGCAGCGTTGAGCCAACGGCTCACACCGTCGATCGTGCGGGGCGTGGTGAGCTGACGCATCTCCTCACCGACGTCCATCAGATCGGAAAACGCGGTGGTGGTGTCCTGGTCATCATCATCGCCATCGACGGCGAAAACGACCGGCTTCGACTTCTGGAACACCAGGTGCGGGTGCTCCGTGAGCACGGCCTTGACCCAGGGGTTCAGCCGGTCACCGAGGATAGCGATCAGCGTCGAAGCCTCAGGCTCAACGTGGTAGATCGAGAAGCGCGACAAGCTCGCCTCGTCGAGTGTGGTCACGTTGCCTTTACCGTTTCCGGCAACCATGATGCGTAGGTTTGCCGGGAGGATTTCGCGGCCGAGCTGACGCAGGGTGATCATGGTTAGTACAGCGCTGGTGACGTCGGCGGTGG
This sequence comes from Candidatus Lumbricidiphila eiseniae, assembly GCA_002529645.1. GTDB lineage: Bacteria > Actinomycetota > Actinomycetes > Actinomycetales > Microbacteriaceae > Agromyces > Agromyces eiseniae. The sequence goes on from NAEP01000032.1 coordinate 54,157, forward strand.
TGCGGTTAACCTCGTCGAAGAAGAGAATCGGCCATTCGCGCGGGTTGTTGCGCGCGTACTCGATCGACTCTTGCACGACGGCGTGCGGGTAGAACTCCTGCCGGTAGCTCTTGCCGTCAGTGGTTGGGACCAGGCGGGCACCGGTGAGATCGGCCTTGTCAGCGAGTTGGTTGCACGCTAGGACGAACGCCTTGGTGTCCATGCTCTTGGCGAGTCCCTCGACAAAGGACGACTTGCCGATGCCGGGCTCACCCACCAGGGCAGGGACCTGGCCGGTCTCAAGGTCGAGTTTTACAACTTCGAGCAGTGTGTCATTGAAACGCATGGATGATTTCGCTTTCTGTGGATGAATGGGGAGGAAGGAAGAAGGATCTCTCTGATGATCTGAGACAAAGGCACCCAGCAGCGCTCTGGCGCTGCATCCCTGCACAGCTGTGCAGGGATGCAGCGGGAAGCTGTGGGCGGTAGCTACCGGTCACGAATGCTCTTGGGTAAGGCGCTGGGCCTCGCGTCGGGCAAGCAGGTCTGTTGCTGCGTTCAGCAGCAACGGCATCCCACGTCGGAACTGGTCGTGCTTCGCGCGATGCTCCAGTACGTGCGTGGCGGCCTCGTAAAGCAACCATGCCTTCATAGACGTTGAGTACTCGACGTTGTAGGTGTTCGACAGGTACGGCAGTGCCGGTGAGAGCCTGTGGTACAGCGTCGAGAGCGCAGAGAACTCGAAACGCGAGTGGTCGCCGTGGAAGTCCTCCAGCAACTTCGGTAAAGGCTTCGAAGTCATCACGTGGAGTGCCTCGAGTTCACCGGGGATTTCAGGCTTGTCGACGCTCACGCTGTCCTTGGTTGCCTGGTCGGTGGCGTTCTGCGTTGCTTTGCTGGCCAGGGATGTGTAGATCTCGTCCCATGAACGCGGAGCGGGCTGAGCCGAAGGTGCCGCGTAGTGATCGAGGGGAATTGGCGTGCGCGTGAACGTGATCCAGTGATCGAGGAGCACCTCGTACCAGCCGTGCTCCTCGCGAAGCGCAATCTTGTTGGCGGCGACAGGGAATTTTGCGAACACGCTCGGCAGTGGCATGGCCAGGTGGTAGCCCCGGCCGGACATCGACAGCTCCGAGTAGAGAGCGGGCAATGCCAGCAGTTCCTGGGCGAGCTCGGGCGGACAGCTCTTTTCGATGTCGAGAATCATCACGCGATCTATGTGCGTGTTCAGCGCGTAGGCGTGATTGGCCGCGTTTGGGAGGAATGCGACGAGTTCGTCGAGCGTCATCAGGCAGTTGGCGGTCTTCTCGAAGGTGCCGCGGAGGCGACCGTTGCGCTGCAGCTCACGGATGTCGATCGGGGCCTTGCGGGTCTGGCACGTCCGGGGTTCGCCCGAGCCAGGGTTCTTACGATCATCGAGCTGGCCGGACACCGTCCACCGAGGCGCTGATGCTAGCGTCCGGATGACAGGGTTTCTGTAGAAGTTGGGGTAGAGATCCTCGGATCCGGGAGCCGTCGGCTGAGCAGGATTCGGGTGATCTCTGTGGTCAGGGAGCGTGTCGGGGGAAGTCATTGGCAATCCTGGATTTCTCATGAATCGGAACTCTCGGGAACAGGAACGGGGCTATCGGTGTTTGACGGCCCCGTTCCCGTGTTGCGGCAGTGAGTCGCCCTGGGCTCAGGACCGGGGTCATCCCTCGTAGCGGATGCCTTGCGAACTGTCCCACGGCGACTCGCTGCCAGCGGTGGGAGCCGCTCCGACGGCATCGAACGGCGAGTTGCCACCCGAGTTCGCCGCGGCCGCGCGCTGCGCGGCCAACTCCTGCTCGAGACGCGCGATGCGCTGCTCGGGGGTTTCGCTAACTACGGCCGGGACGACCGGCATAGCAGGCTGTGCGACCGGGGAGGGCGCTGCGGGAACAGCCGGTGCCGCAGGCGCAGCGGGCTGTGCCGCCGGGCCGGGGAGCGGCAGGCCGTTCTCGATGATGGTGTTCATCGGGAGTCCGTTGGCCGCGACTGCCGAGGGCACAGCTGCCGCGGCGGCAGGATTGGCCTTAATGGCCTGCACCGGACCGATGACGATGATGCCGCGGGCGGCGAGGGCGTTTGTGTCCACGCTACCGGCGTGGTAGCGGATCTTCTCGTTGACGAGCACCTGGCCGATGCCGATGCCGCGGTTCTCGTAGTTGCGGGACTTGAAGACGTTCAGCACGAGAGTAACGTCGAGGCCCGTGGCGAGATCCTTCTCGAGCACAACTTGGGTGTACGACCCGTCGGAGTTGCGCTCAAGGACGGGGGGAAGCGCGGTTCCGATGTTGTCGATCGAGTAGCTGATGTGTCCGGCGTTCTCACCCGACTTCGACAGGTAGAGGCTCTCCTGGACGAAGACCTCCTCCGGAGTCAGCACATTCGGATCCTGGGGGAGCAACTGCGCATCGATGATCGTCACGGTGGTGTGGGGCTGCGTGGTCGGGTATTGACGATGAGCCTGCGTCCTCTGGCGGGCGATGCTCTCTATCAGGGCCTGGCCACTGATCAGCTGCGCCAGCCGCGAGAACGCGAGCTTGCCATTAACGAAGATGACCGAGCCCTCGCGGAGGGCCTCAGCCTGGACGGTGCGGTTTGCCATGATGGCTCTGCTTTCTGCGCTGTTCGCGCGTTGTTTGATTGACGAAGGCGGGGTTGCCCACATCAAGAAGAATAATGCGAAATATACTGTTTTATCAGGTAGAAACGCATTATTTAGAGGTTGGGAATGAGCGCGAAATGGAACATGCTCACGTGAACGACTGGCGCGTTGAGCGCCTGCCTTGCAATTGACCTGATCGTTGTCGTGGGAACCGCGACAGTGGGTATCTCGCAGACCTCACCGGCACCTCTCAAGAACCGTCCTTCCTTGACTGAGCAGCCCGCGCAGCCAGGGAAAGAAGCCCAACGAGCACTCCGAACGTGGAGTGTGACACGAGCAGCCCGCGCAGCCAGGGAAAGAAGACTCGTCAGCAGACCCGGATCGCGGTAGCGATCAGGAGCCGCAGGCTCCCACGGAGTCTCCGACCCAACCGGGTCAGACCGAGCAGGAAGAGCCACAGTTTCTGCAGCCGCCTGCGTCGTCTACGACCCACGAGGTCGAGTACGGCGATACCCTCGCTGATATCTCTCCCGGAAGACGGGGATCAGTGTGGAGCAACTGGTAGGGAGCAACAGCATCAGCGACCTGAACTGGATCTAGGCAGGTTCGATGCTGATGATCCTGGCTCAGTAGTGACGGTGACCAGCGTCCTCAGCACATCTCGAAGTTGTAGAGTTGGCCGGTGTCGTCAGCCTCCTCCGGTGCGGTGCGCTCCATCTCGAACAGGCGGAGGTGTCCGTGAGTGGGCAACAGGAAGAGGGCGTCCATGATCTTCATGAGATCCTCATCGGAGGTGCCCTCGGGAAGGGGGTTGCCGTCGATGTCCTCGTAGAAGTCCGCGACGCGCTGATGCAATGCCTCGTGACGGGCTTCCTGGGAAACGTAGGCGGCTACGCTCATAGTGTCATCGCCGTAGTCGGTGAAGGCGATGTAGAGCTTCGAGTTCGACTCGACGGTAGCCGTCGTTGACGTGTTGTTGCTCGCGGCAGCTTTGCCTGCGTTGAAGCCGCGTTCGGCGGCCTCGCGGATGTTCTTGTACTCGGACGCGGAGCCACCGCCGGTGCCGCACTCGAACACGACTGCATCCGCGATTTCGACGGGCGTCTGTTTGCGCAGGGTGTACGGCCCGCGCGCAGGCTTGGGGGTGATACGCTCTCGGATTGCTCGCTTCTTGGTCATCAGGCGGCGCTCCGCTCTGCGTTCGCGGGTTTGTCAGCGAACTGCTCGGCAGGAAACCGGGTTCGGATGGTCTCGGGTGTGATGATTGGGGTGCCGACGGCGATCCATGCGCAGCAGAGGTTCTCGCCGTACTCGTGCAGGATGTCGGGCAACCGACGCACGCACGGGGCTGTGTTTGTAGAGCGGGCTGAACAGGCATAGGACTTCATGAGGGTTCTTTCGGAGTATTGCAGATGACGGGGATGAGGGTGCCGTAGGAGGCCACGAGCGGACCTTCTTCGGTGCGGATGAATGAGCCACCGTCGCCGACGCCAAGGTTGGCAGTGGCGCGAATCGGACCCGCTACAGCGCGCGGCACGGTCGGGAGTTGCTGCGTACACACCCCAGGGGCGGCTGAGGTCGAGCAGATCTTCTCGGCCTCGACAAGTTTCTCCGGGTTGAGCCAGACGATCCTCGATTGAACCGGCCAAGCGATCAGAGATCTCAGCGGACGCCATTTGGCGCTCTTCGGGTGTCGCGTTGTCATCGTAGTGATACTCGGGGTCGTAGGTGACGGACAACTCGTCGAGCATCTGGTTGAAATCACCGATGGTCGAGGTCGTCGCACTGCAGTGAGGGGCCTGGGTGGTGTGGTACCTGCTGCGTTTGCGGTCTGTGCTATCGGGCCTCAGACAGCCCAGATGGGCAGCTCCTTGCCTTTGTTGATGTGGGCGAGCCAGGCTTCGTAGAAGCCGCTTACATCGCCGTCGTAGGTGTCCCACGCAGCGAGCATCTGATCGAGACGCTCTGCAGAGAGCTGTGTGGCGGTACGTTGCAGGTACAGGCAATCGGCGGCGAACTTCCAACCGATCAGTTCGAGGTCGTCGCCGGTCTCGGGGTCGGTCAGTGTGCCTGCAGTCTGCAGGTCGCTGAGTGGCTGCTCGAAGGTGTCATCGTCGTCATTCTTGTAGATCAGGACGATCTGGCTGATGTTGTTCATGCGGTCTCTGTGCTTTCTAGGTTTTCTGTGTGCGTCGGGGCAGCCGATGTTGCGTGGTAGTTCGGATGTAGGCGCTTGAGGTGCTTGGGCGCGAGGCGATACATGCCATCGTCGGTGGATATCGTCTCTCTGAGTACCTGCTTGAAGGTCGTGCCGGGAAGGTAAGCCCCGGTCGGACACAGTCGGCTGAGTCGGTCGACGCGGAAGACGCGACCGGGGGAGGGCCACTGCGAGTAACTGCGCGAGGTATGCCTACTGGGCTTCACAGGGGGCAACGAGTTCGTGCTCTGTGAGATACTCGCGGCATTCGGAGCAGATGTAGAACTCGGCGAGCTTCTCGGAGGCGACAGACGCGCCGTCGATGGGGCACAGTTGCGGAGTGATGGTGAGGGAACTGTCAGGCTCAGGCACGGAAGAGTTTTTCGATTTCAGAAGGAGAAAAGTGGCCAAGGGTGTCGAGGTGAACCCCGACACCCTTGGCAGAGAGGTGGTTGCAGTGAGCCCCCTGAGCGCTCTCATGCAGCAATGAGCAACTGAAGATCCTGACGAATCTCCATCTGGACGGCTTCGAGCAGCGTGTCCTGGGTGATGCGCTTGCGCTTGAGCAGGTTCGGCTGACGGGCGTCGATCGTACTGCGCGTGATCATCGAGCGCACGCGCACCGGCCCGGTCTGACCCAGCCGATGGAGCCTGCCGATGGTCTGGATCCACTGCTCGAGCGAATCGGGCAGCGTGTACCAGATCAGCTCGGTGCTGCCCTGTTGGAGGTTGAGGCCTCGGGCGAAACTCGCAGGTTGGAGGAGCATCACCGGGATCTCGCGATTGTTCCAGCGAGCGACCATTTCGCGACTGCCGTTGAAAACCTCGGTCTTGATGCCGCGGTCGTTGAGGTAGCGCGGGATGAGTGTCTGGTCAGCCCGGTATCGGAATGCGACCATCGCCGTCTCGCCGACGGAGACTAGAGGCGCGACCAGTTTTTCGAGTTCGGCGAGCTTCGCAGTGTGGAGCACCGTGAAGTCGTTGTCGTGGTTTTCGCCGGTGTACAGCGTGCCGGAGGCGAACTGCAGTAGTTTTCCTCGTAGGATCGCCGCATTATCGGCGGTAATGATCATCGTGTCCGGGTTGTTGGGGTCTGGCGTAGCCAGCTCTAATACCTGCTTTCGCCTGAACTCCCGGTATGCGCTCTGCGCATTCTCTGGGAGGTCGACTTCGACGTTCTCGTAGGAGATCATTGGAATGGGGATGTTCACGTTCTCGGCGCTCAGCACCAGGTGCTTGATGCGCCGATGAATGATCTGCTCGGCCCACGGCTGAATGCGCCAGCTCACAACCCGACCGTTGACAAACTTGTCGGGAAAGAAGTAGGTCTCGCGGAATTTCGTGAAGCTCTCACCGAGGGTAAAACCTTCATCCAGTAAGTAGATCTGCGACCAGATGTCGAGCAGAGACTGCGGTGCCGGGGTTCCGGTCAGTTGGATCATGCGGATGATGGACGGGCGGACCTTCTTCAGTGCCTTGAAGCGCACGGCGCTGGGGTTCTTGAACTCCTGCGACTCATCGATGATGACTGTCCGGAATGGCCACATGATCGACTTCTGGTTGCCATAGCGCTTGGTCGGCATCGCGTTGACCAGGTCGTCGACGAGGTCTTTGTTGATGAAGTACATCGTTGGAGGTGCGGTGAAGAACTCGTTGTAGATCTCTAGGCGCTGCTGCTTAGTGAGCTTTTTGTCATTCTCGTCGACGATGAGGGATCTGACTCGGATGTCGAAACCCCACTTGTCGATCTCGTCGAGCCACGAGGACCGGGCGATCGCAAGCGGAGCGATGACAAGAATGTGGCCCGAGGGGCGGATCTCCGACAGGGCCGCGAGCGTCACGCGGGTCTTCGCGCCGCCGACGCGGAGCCAGATGCCGCAGAAGGGATGGGTGAGAATGAAGTTCTTCATCGCCTGCTGATGAGGCATCAGCGGGGAGGATACTGTGGTCACGGGTGCGCTGCTTTCTGCTGTTCCGCCCTACGCCGTCGCAAGCTGTGGTGAGCGCGGCAGCGCAGGCGTAGGTGTCAGTTCTCGTTGTTACCGTCGGTGGTGCCGTCGGTGGTGCCGATGTTGGTTTCGGTTTGGTAGGTGCAGTCCTGGGCGCTCTCGGCCAGCAACTGATCTGCTTGCCATTCCGCGATGACGACGTCGATGAGGTCGGGCCGGAATCCAGCCCAGATGTTGTCGGCGGTGATCATCACGGGGGCCGACATGAAGCCGCGATTGCGGAACTGATTCGCCTTCTCGGGGTGTTCTTCGAGGTAGCGGATCTGGTAGGGGATCCCGGATTCGTCGAGCTTCCGCTTCGACGCGTTGCACTGCACGCAGCCGGACAGCTTGCTCCACATCAGGATCGGCATGGTCTCGGACTCTGCTTGCTGGAGCCCTGGCGAGCCTTTGTGCGGAGCGTCGCCGCTGAGGTCTTCGTCACCGCTGTTGAGGGTATCGGCATCGTGCTCGACCTCTTCGATCACGCTTGCGTTGTCAATGCTGTCCGTGCTGTTGACAGTGAGTATTTCTTCTGCTTCGGGGGCGATGAGTGTCATGAGCGAGTGTCTCTCCTTTCCGCGGGGTGGATACGGAAAATCACCTGGTATTCCAGGCGAAAACATACTTTGATTCTACATCAGTAATGTGAGTATTTGGTTGATAAATCAGGTAGAAATGAACTCGTTGAGGAACTCATCGACGGCCTCCTTGGAGGCGATCAGACGCACGTCGGCACCGGCTGCGCGCATCTGGGCGATGCGCACTTTCTGCAGGTTTGAGGGCAACCTGTTCGGAGCTTTCAACTCGACGAAGATGGTTCGGCCTTGGAGGATGACGATCCGGTCGGGAACGCCGGATCGGGACGATGTGAATTTTAGGCAGAGACCGCCGAGTGCTTCCACGCGCTTGCGCAGGCGCTGCTCGACGGCGTTCTCAGTGTGTCCCATCGGGGTGCTCGCTCTCGTACATGGGCCTTTTGGGGCGCGGATCGAGTGGACAGTGGATGCGGGGGCGTAGATGATCACCGCGCTGATGCACAGCAGCGAGAGTTGCATGTGGGTCATCTGTACCGCGGATGGTCATCTGGGCCGTCAACGTGCTCACGGAGAAGAGCGTGAAGAACTGGCCGGTGCGGTAGCTGCCCAGGTCGAGACTCATGTAGAGATTCCCGAGCAGATCTCAGGGCTCTCTCGTTTTCTTTCAGCCGCAGGAGGCAGTTTCGGCGGTCTCAATGAGGCGCGTGAGCTCGTCTTTGTTGACGGGGCGGCCCCAGGCCTCGATACCGACATGAATCTGGTGTCCGTTGTGGAGACGCTGGTTTTCATCGTGGGTGTGGCCGTGCAGGAGCCAGCGGCCGGTGTCTTTCAGACGCCACTGGTCGTAGCGGTCGGTCTCGGTGTGGTCTCCGCTGTAGGGGAAGTGTGAGAGGTGTACATAGCGGCGCTCCCCGTTCACCGTGAAGCGCTGCAGACCGAAAGGCATGACAGCATCGAAGGTTTCGAGCCATAGCGACTGGAGGCCTGCTTGGATGCTGTCACGATGCATCGGGTGCACTCGATCGTGGTTGCCCGCGATGAGCACCTTGCGGCCGGGCAACGACGCCATCAACTGCAGCGCAGCGAACTCTCGCTTGGTTCCGCCCGTCGTGAGGTCTCCGAGCACGAACACGAGATCGCGCTTGGTGACGTTTTGGCACCACATCTGCGTGTACCAGGCGTCGTGAGCGGTCACGTCGGGTTGGCCGTCAGGGGTGATGAACCCCCGGATTTTCGCGAGCAGGGGGTGCGTGAGATGTGGGTCACTGGTGAAGAGGACTCTGGTCATGGGTGGATGTTTTCTCGGGTCGGGACTGTGGTGGCTGCCGTGTTTGCAACATCGTTGCGCAGTCTGGCGGCGAGAAGGTCTGCTTTCTGGTGCAGTTCGGCGAGTGTGCCGTCGTTGTCGACAACCTCATCAAAATGGCCGCGGTTCAGTGTCACTGTGGTGAACATGCACGTTCGTCGATCTGGGCGATCAGAACATCGGTTGGCTTCTGCTGAACGCACTTGCCAGACTCGTGCTCTTTAACCCACTGCAGGGTATCGCGCCTGTTGTTCTCGGGCGAGGTGTATCGACCGGAGGTGTCGGGTTTCTCGCCGCAGTTCGGGCAGGTGGCCCAGTGCGGGGAAGTCATGAGAACCCCTTTCGAGGGGAGGGGGCAGTAAATAGCCGTACCGGTGATCAGCACGGCTCGATGTGGCATGAATGAGCAGCGGGGTGCAGGTGGGAAGAGCTAACCCACACCTCGTTTCCCGGTCGGGCGTCAGCCCGACACCGACGCATCAGATCTCGGCAGAGAGCTGATGCGTCGGCTCTTTGAAAACGGGCGGGGCGTCTTGGTTTTCAGGACGCAGCTCCGGGAAGCGCCGACGCACGCGGTCTGCTTGTGGGTGCTGCTGCGGCTGTTCGGCGATTCGGCTGGGCGGGTGCATCTGCTGGCGCACACTGTTGACGATCTCGTGCGCTTTCAGCTTGGTGGAGACCGTGGATGCGCTGCGTCTGCTTGTGCCGGGCGCGCCGTCCCGAAAGACGCGGCGCGAGAGGTACTGGATGGACGCCAGCTGCAGATCGTCGCGATGGTGTTTCACGAGCGAAGGCAGCCGGTCTGATCGAATGGCCATGCGGCTGTTCTCGACGCACCACTCACGAAGAGCGGCGTCGCTGGTCACCAGCAGCGCGGGGCGTTGCGACTCGCGTTCAGCGGCGTCCATCAGTGAGATGATGCTTGAGTCTTCGTAGTCCTCGTTACCGTACTTGTCCCGAAGCCGGTAGTCGTGAATCGAGACGTAGCCGAGCACATGGATGTTTGGGCCGTAACTTTCTTCGTCCATGATGAGCTCAAGGTATTCGCGCACAATGTCAGGATCGGCACCGAGTTCCAGGAGCTTGTTTGTCGTCGTCTTGAGCATCATGTCCGAGAGGTAGATCGGCATGCCGTTGTCGTCTGACAGCGCTCGTGCGGCGGCCTCTCGCCGGGGGCTCGAAGGATTCACCGCGTCGATCAGGACGTTGACGTCGAAAACGAGGGCGATGTTCGGTTTCTGTGCCGGCACGCTCATTGTAGTTTTTCCGGATCAGGGGCTCCGCTCGGCCACATCCGCTTCGCGAGGGACTCGATACGAGCAGCGTGCTGCTCGCTCTTGTGCGCCTGCACGAGATCGCGGAGAAGGTCTTCGATGGATGCGTAGCCGCGCTCATCCAGTAGCTCCTGCAGAGCCTGCTCTTCGTGGGGTTCAAGGTTCAGTGGGAATACCATGGGGGCCTCTTTCTCGGTGGGGTAGTCGTGTCTGGATTTTGCGGTGACGGGTGCGACACCTTTGGTGCGCAGCATGTCGAAGACGGGGGTGCCCGTGGGACGCCCCCGTCTTCGATCACACGTGTGCGCCATGGCTATCCAACCAGTTGTTCTCGCGGAGCCTCCGTGACCTCTGCATTGGTCCGGGTGCGGGTGGGCAGACGGGGCTGGTTCATCCAGTTTTCTTCGAACGTGGAGGCCAGCATGTCGACGTACGCGTCCAGGTCCAGATGATCGAGGATCTCTCGACGCAGAACTTCGGGATCCAGTTCCACCAGGTCGCGGTTGTCGATTCGCATGGCCCACTCGGGGTCGAGGCGGGGTACCTTGCGCACGGCGACATCCTGGTCGGGCGGGAGCACCTGTGTGCCGTTGCGTCCGTCGCGGGTCCAGCCGTTGACCTCTAGGATGGGGGAGGCCACCGGATCGAAGACGATGATCGGCTGCTCGCCGTTCTTCTTGCGCTTGATGCGAGACGCCTCATTGACGACCCACGTGCCGGCAGCCTGGATGGACACCGTATCTGGCGTGCCGGGTTTCATCACGAAAACCCGGTTATAGTGCTGCAGCGCACGCACCTGGCCGGATGCGACGATTGGGTCGGAGGCTTCATCGGTGCCTGTGACGGCAGGGACAAATGCAGTGGCGAACGGGAATGTCAGCTTGTTCGTCGAGGCGGCCAGGATGTTCTGGAACAGTCGTGCTGCCAACAGCGGATCCTCGTTGCGAGCCTGCTCCATGAGCCACCGTGCCACTACGCGGTCCATTGGCTTATCCAACGACAGCGGCTTGCCGTTGATGGTGCGGCCACCGAGGATCTCGCGCAGGTAGCGAGCGAGAGTCCAGTCGAGTACCGCGGGATGTGCGAGGCTCTTGGTGGGTTGCGGCTGCTCGTGGCAGGCGAGAGTTCCTCCGGATGCCGAGATGATCTTCGCCTCATAGAGGTGCTCACCCTCTTTCGGAACCTCGAGCTCGAGCCGGTTGTTACTGTCTTTGCTGACGAGCCAGAGAGCCTCCGGCTCGATATCGACATGGATCAGTGCAGCCTGCTCGGCGAGCACCCGGTTGTTGGTCTGGTCGTCCAGGACCGAATAGAGGCCATCGGTGTTCGTCGAGACGATCCGGGCACCGGCCAGCGTCTGAGCTTGGCCGATACGCCAAGAAAACAGTTGCCCGATGATCCTCATCGAGATGATCTGGTTGTTCATCCGGATCGGGTTCTTGTGTGTGGTGTCGCCAGCGCCGGAGGCGCTGTTGAGGATCAGCTTCGTCCCGTTTCGTAGCACCTCCAGGCGAACCTTTTCTTCAGTGGAGATGCCTGGCTGCTTCATCTCGTGGCCGTAGCGCTCCTTGTCTTTGAAGATCTTTGCGTAGCGGTCTTCACCCAGATCTGGGTTATAGAACGCACTCATGTTGCGGAGCATGTTCGGGTAATAGCTCGTGAAATCCTCGTGGGTCACGCGAGCGGCGCTCGTATGCGTGAACTGAGGCTTGAGCTTCGTGGAGCCGTTGCTGGCCTTCTCGAAGAGCTCCGGACGCTTCTTGAACGGACGGTATCCGATGCTGCTGAATCGCTGCTCGAACTCGGCCAGCCGCTCAGCGGCGGTACCTGGACCAGCGGCACCAGGGCCGGTCTCCAGCCACGTATCCAGTTCGGTTTTGTGTTCGCGGCGCTCCTTGAGCAGTGCGAGCTTGGTCGCCGAGGTGAGCACTTGCGAGCGTGTGAGTTCAGTGCCGTCCTCGGCGATGTACGTTTTCTTGCCGGGATGGGCCAGCCAGAAGTCGAGCGGATCCGGGAACGCTCGCTGGATCTCTTCCAGATGAGCATTGAAGGCATCGATCTCGGTGCTTGCCTGTTCGTAGACTTGCACGTCGTACTCGGCCCCGTGGATGCCACCTGTCGAGAACGTCACGAAGCACGAGGACGGGGTGCCATCGGCGTGGTAGTAGGGCAGGTTGTTCGGCTTCTTCGGCACCTGGCTGAGAGGCATCTCCACGCGCCTCTGGGCGTCGTTGAAGTTCATGCCTTCGATGGCCTGGTAGTAGCTCATCGCCTCCATGAAGTCGTGGTGGGCCTGCTTGCCGGCTGGCGTCGACTCGTCGATGCTCTCTTTGAAGAACGAGATACACTCTTCCAGCACGTTGCGGCGCTGCACGCCGGTCTCGGTGGCCACGCGCTCCGAGGGGTACATGAACGACACCGCGGGGATGTCGGCCAGATCCTTGTACGGCGCGAGAATACGAGCTACGAACTTCGCAGAAGTGCTGTCAGGGGCCAGACGCCCCATGCGCACCGAGTTCTGCGAGATGTTCGGCCGGTGGGTGCCGCGGATGGCTTCATAGACCGTCTCGGGGTACTCGTCGAGCAGGCTCTTCTTCAGGTCAAAGCTGCCGGAGTAGGCCGGGTGCTCGAAGAGCTTGGCCAGGCTCACGACGTCGGAGGTGTTGTAGGCCAGCAGTTCGCAGAATTCCTGGAAGGTGCTCAGCCTGGCGTTGTGTTCGCTGAGCTTGTCCGCCTCGAGAATCTGACGGCCGAGGCCGCCGAGCAGGCGTTTCAGACCCACTATCCGCTGCGATTCATTGAGCCGTGAGACGTCGATGTGGCGACCAGAGTCGAGCATCGCCTTGCGGATGAGCGCCGTGGGGGAGTTCCAGCCCATCATCTGACCGCCGACGGTCGCAGCCTCGCCTTCGGTGAGGTACGAGGGCATATAGTTGCGATGGAGGTCGGAGAACAGCGCAGCGTTGTGCTCGCGCATGATCTTTGGGTTGACCGGACGGAGAGGATCACCATGGGTGACCATGTCCAGAGCCTCGTGAAAGAACAGCGCGAGCATCGTGGTGTCGTAGGCATAACTGTTATAGCCGGCCAGATACGCGTGCGTGTTGATCGGGTCGTAGGAGAGGTCCGTGTCGCACACAGGGCGGAACCTCCCGCCCCAGAGATCCGCGGAGTCCGGGTCGTTGACGTTCGAGCCCTGATACAGGCCGATGAGTGTTGCAAGACGTTCGACGCCAGCCTCAATACCGAGGTTGTGCAGGATGATGCTCGGACGCAGGTTGGTGCCGTTGATAGAGATCGGCTTGAAGGCCGGGTTGGACGCCAGCACCGTGTCACCGATGCTCTTGGCGAAGTCGCTGCGCGACATGCCGAAGGCTTCCGCGGTGACCTTAGAGTTCTCGTCGAGCAGGAAGAACAGCTCGACCGTGTTGGTACGCGGAGTGAACGACGCCACAGTGAAGGCATTCTCGAGCGACTCGATGTCGTAGAAGGTGAACAGCGCGTTTTTCGCCGTGACGGTAGTCCTGCTTGCGGAAGGTCGTGCTGTGTTGTTGAGGGGCGCAGTGCTGCTGAGGGACATTGGGGCCTCTTTTCAGTGAGGTATGGAAATGGGGGCCAGGCTAGTCGCCGACGTTGGTGCCTGCCGGCTCGCCGAAAGACTCCAGCGAGTGGTCGAAGTCGAGGTCGGTTTCTGCGTCGTCGGTGCCTGTCGCCGCGGTGCCGAAGCGTTCGAGTCCGCGGTAGGACGACGCGACATCGGGCGAACAGATCTGCCTCGGGTCTTTGCCGGAATAGCCCCGGCGCATCCAGGACTGCACGTCGTAGAGAAGGATCAACGGTTCTGGGACTGAGATCTTTGAGCCGGCGCGCACCGGGCTGGATTGGTCTTTGCAGTACCAGTGCTTGCTGGAGCGCACGATCTGTAGCAGGTTGGCGATGAATCTGTTTCGGCCGATGACCTTGCCCGAGGGGTTCGTCTTAGCGAACCACCCCTTGTACAGGTCGTAGAGGAACTGGAACGGGAGCAGATCCCATTTGAAGCTCTCCTCGTGCTCGTTCCAGAATTCACGGATCGGGTCATTTGCTTCCTTGTAGCGATCAAGGACTTTCAGCGTCGCCTCCGGCTCATCGAGCTGGTAATAGGGATCCATGTCAATCAGGACCCGCTTCAGGACGTACTCGAGCACGTCGGTGCGGCCCAGGTATTCCTTGATGTACTTTCGTTCGATGCCCTTGAAATTCTTTTCGAAGGGGACAAAGAGTTGACGTCGGTAGAAGCTGTCCGAACGATCACGAATCTGGGGGAACTCGTTCAAGCACTGGACCATGAAGCCCCAGAAACGGTAGCTGATGGGAACCAGGCCCTTGCGGTTGATTGAGATGATGTCGTTGGTGACGACGGCTTTCAGATTCGCGACTTTGTCCAAAAAGACACCAACATCATTCTCGTCGACGATGATCGATGAGGCGTATTGCAACGGTTCCAGCATGAAGTCTTTGCCGAAGTCGGACAGAGGGATCGAGACACTGCTGGCCTCGCCGACCACGTTGCGCATGAGCGTGCAGAGCGTGCCCTTGCCGTTGCTGCCGACTTCGGAGTAGAACCAGGCGGTCTTGTTCCAGCGGACGTGCGGGCGGACGACGGCACCGATCACCTGCCAGAGAAGGTGGATGATTTCCGGGTCGTCGGAGAGCTCTGCGATCCACGACTCGACGTCCCAGTCGGTGCCGTCTTCGTCGTTGTGGATGGTCGGACTCTTCGCCTGAGGATTCAGGTTCACGCGGGCCTTGGACAGAAAGACCGTGTCCGCTGTGAATGGAAGCAGTGTCTTGGTGTTGTAGTCGAAGATGCCGTTGTTGACTGGGACGAGATCCTGGTCGGTACAGCGCCTCTTCTGAGAGGCGTGGATCCGCAGGATGTTGTGGACCTCCTTGCCGGCGTTGATCGTCAGTTCGCGGTTGTACCGCATGGCGATTTCGTCGATCTTTATGTCACTGGTGATGTAGAGGCCCTCGTCCGTGCCGGAGCCGACGTAGATGCCCAGCAGGTCGTAACGTTTGTCGCCGCCGAGACCAGCCGGGATCATGACCACGTTGTGCAGGCGCATGAGCACATGCGCGATCTGACTGGGCGTGAGTACCTTCAGCCGGGTGAAACGGTCAGGCCCCTTCAGGTTGATGTTGATCGCCTCAAAGCGGGCGTTCACCCGACGCAGCAACTCGCTCTTGATCTCGTTGGGGGAGGGGGCCGGCTCTCCGGTGAGCGCTGGATCGACTTCGTCGAGGTATGCGTCCGTGATCTCGCCGATCACTTCGTCGTACTCGAACCGATCGATGGTTCCGACTCGTTGGGTTGCGCGGGATGTGCTGCGTTTGTCGTCCAGGTCGACGATTTTTGACGCAGGATCGGTGCTCACGCTCTACACCTCCTTCGAAACAGCAAGGAAGCGGTCGTGGGCTGTGATTGCAGGTTTTCCGGCAGAGCTGCAGGTGCTGTCTTCGGCGCGAGCTTCGGGAGAGACTGTCTTCCAGTGAGGTGCCCAGGTGCGCAGAAGCGCATGGACCTGCTTGCGCTCTGCGCTCGAGGTCTCAGGGCGGTAGCGAATGCTCAGCGCGTCGATCTCGAGAGGCCAGGTGAAGTAACCCGGCGTGAAGTCTTCGTGGATCTGTCGCTGGCGGCCGTACTCGCGATCAATCCAGACGGCGACGACAGGAGTCGACCTGTGACGCAGCCGTGCTCTTTGGGAAAGATCGGGTTCGTGGTGCCAGTCAACCGGCACGGCGTCGGGTGCGGTGACCGTGGCCCGGTGGCGATAGATCAGGATGAGCGCGACCTGCTCGACGGTGAGGCCTTTGTATCCGAGTGCGCGCTTGGTGGCGTTGCGGGCGAAGGTCACCCACATGCAGGTGTGTTGGAACAGATACTTGACCAGCTCGCGGCGCGTGAGTCCCGCGACCTCGACGTAGGTCAGGAAGTCGACGGTGGCGCTGCGGATGATCAGCGTCTTCGCGATGGGCTCACCGATAGTGAGACGTTCGCGCAGGAGGCGTGCGTCGATCACATCGAGCGAGGAATCGCTGCCAGCAATCATCGGCGGAGCCTTTCGGGTGAGCAGTGCACTGTCGGCGTTGGATAGGCGTCGATTTTTGCTGACATATCAACAAAAAATGTGTTTCATCAACTGTAGCGGGAGCTGCGGACATGTTCAAGCAGCACAAATACACCTCGTAGCAGGACGGTGCGAAATACGCACCCATCACGCAGTCCAGATCAACGAGTCACGTGGTGGTTCGGGCGTCTCGGTTTTGAGATCCAAAAGCGAGACACAGTAGATTTCCCTAATTTTGCCCTGTGATCAGGGAAAACGTGGGGTCACCGCCGACGAAGGTGTCTCGCTTTTTTTCTACTTAAAATCAAAAAGCGAGACGGGTGAATCGTTGATTTCTCAACGCGGACGGGTGTGTGTGTCTCGGATGTCTCGCTTTTATTGTGCTCTACGTGTGTACGTGCGCGCCTGCGCGCACGCGTGTGATGGGCGACTCGAAAATAAGCGAGACATCCGAGACAAGTGGGTCTGCCGAGACCTGAAATCCCAGGTCAGAGAGTGAAAATGGGTGTCTCGCTTCTTGTTTTCCGAGGTTTCAGAAACGAGACGGCCCCTCTGCTTGTTTGGGTGTGGTTTGGGTGAAAAATACCAGTTCAGAGCACATAAATTTGGACACGAACCAGGGACGTCTCGCGTTTCGCTTTTGGGAGCACGAAAGCGAGACATCCCCTGTCCAGCTTGTATCACGCGGCGTCTGCTGTGTGCTCCTGCTGAGCCGTCAGTGACTGTAGCTCGACAGCGATCTGTGTCAACAGAACAAAGATCTCGTCGGTGTACTGCGAGGGCTTGATTGCGTTCTCGCACACTGAGAAGTTGCCGTCTTTTAGTAGGCGTCGGCCGAAGACCTGGTGCGAGGTTGTCTGGGTGGGATCTTCGTCGTTATTCCGCCACGTGTTGCGCAGCGTGGTGGCGATCCGCATCACGCGGAAGAATTCCGGGGTAAGTTGGTAGCGTTTCGTGACCCCGATCAAGATCTCGTCCTTGGTGATGAATGTGTCGAAGCGGTGCTCGATCACTCGAGCCGACTCGGTGTGGACATGGGTAAACATGGTGGATATCTCCGTTCCTTGGTGATGATTGTGTCGAAGCGGTGCTCGATCACTCGAGCCGACTCGGTGTGGACATGGGCAAATATGGTGGATATCTCCGTTTCTCTAGGTTCGTTTTATACACACGTTGCGGGGAAAAACGAAACTTGGTATGCTGACTCTCGGAGCCGCGAATCTTTGGATGATTCGCATCAGGTCGGTGAGACCTTGACCGGGTGGCCTTCTGAGCAGGGGTCACCCGGTTCCTCTTTACGTCGCGCTGACAGCCCAGAGATCGACGCAGACCTGTTCTCCGGTGGCCTGGTCGGTCACGACGAACACGCAGGTGTTGTCGGCGCCGGGGGTGGTCATCGTGCGACCGAAGATGTCGCGCCAGATGACCTTGTGCAGCCTCACAGGGTGTCTTGCTGTCCTCTTCGTCGATTTTCCACAAGATGAGCCAGCGTGGGTCATCGCGTTGGGTATCGACCCCAAGCGGCTCCGGGAACCACTCGCTAATCCGGATCTGCTTGTTTTCGGGCAGGTAGAGCACGTTTTCCTTATGAGTGAGCTACCTCATCTCGGTGCTGATCGCAGATCGCTTGGCGTTCTCACCCTCGGCGCGTGCCCTTGCAGGGCTTGGGTGTGTGGGGTGTGACGGCGCTGGACTTGCGGTGCTCCCGCATCCAGTGGGCCAGCTCGGGGTTCCCGGTGGAACGCAAGCCCCCCCCGGTGTCAGGGGTGTGTTGCTTGTGGGCCATGGGGTTTCCTTCGATCTCTGGTCACGGTCTTCTCGGTTTTCTCTTAGTTCGCGAGTTTGTGGGAGGTGAACACGACCCCGTCCGTAGAAGTCGAGTAGACGATCAGTTCGTCGTTGTCTTTGTCGGGACATTCTTCGAGTCCTGGATAGATACCGACGTCGAACCAGTCCACGTTGCAGCGGATGCAGCGTCCTGCGACGTAGACGTGTTCGCCGTAGCCGTAGCCGTAGTCGTCTCCGGCAAGGTTGTCGACGATCTGGTCCCAACGGGTCCCTCTGTCGTCTGCGTAGGCAGTGAGCTGCTCATCAAGTGCTTCTCGGAGCTGCCTCGTTCGAGGGCCCTCACGATCACGGGCAGTGAGCGCCAGGCAGCAGAGACAGTTGAGCAGAGGCGGGTGCCGAAGCGGATGACCGCCGGCCTGATCGCGATCAGAACGGGACATTTCAGGGCTCCTTGATCTTAATAAACGTCGGCGATGCCGACAGTTACCTAGCTGACGTAGTGCGGACCACGGAAGTACGCGGTCTTAGTGTTGATGTGGGTGAGATAGGGCTCTTCCTTTTCCCGGATGCGGATGATCACTGGTGGGCGTTCGGCTGTGCAGTACACGCGGGGCTTGGTGTTCGCGCGCGTCTGTTTGCAAGAGTCCGCGACCAGATCGATGGTCCAGTCATCGCACACGTCGTCTTCGCCATCGTCGATCTTCTCGACGGCGATGATTCACGAACCGTGAATGCTGCGGGTAATCGTGCGTTACACGGTGGCTCCGAAGTCGCGCGGTTCGAGCCAGTGGTCTCGGTGATTCTCTCCAGCGCGAAACCAGAGTAGGTCGCCGGGCTCGAGGCGGTGGAGGTTTGCGGTCGTGATGCTAGTCAAAGGGCTTATGCTTGGTTCTCCTGAGCTTCGGTCTTGGTTCGTCGCACGCGACCGGAAATCCGATAGATCGTGTTGACCGAGAGACTGTACTTGACTGACAGTTCTTCGACGCCGATCTTATTCGCGCGCGCTTGGCAGATCTCCTCGTTACGTTTAGTGATCTCGGGGTTGGGCGCGCGTCCGGTGCGGCGCTTGTCGTTCTGGGGGCGCGACTGTTGGCTCTTGCGCTGCAGTCGCCTGCGCTCCTGCTGGCTGGTGCCGCCCCATATGCCGAACTGCTCGTCGTTTTCGAGTGCCCACTGCAGGCACTGTTCGCGGACATCGCAGCTGGCACACACCTGGCGGGCCGGTTTGGTGGGCTGTCCTTTGCCGGGGAAAAACATCTCGGCGGGTTTGTCGGTGCATGCCGCATAATCGCGCCAGTCTTTCCTGTGCTTTGGCATCGGAATGACCGTTCCCGCGGGCTCTGTCGGCAGAAAAACTGATCGCGCGTGCGGTACGGGCACGACAGGCTCAGCGGTGATGGCTGCAAGGCTCATGGGTTCGTGTCCTTTCGGCTCTGGGCTCTTCTTTGGGACTCACGTCTGAGGGAACTTTTCCAGTCGTTCATTGCAGTCGGGGCAGACGAGGTACTTCTCGGGGTTGCGCTTCGGCGTCCACTTCTTCCCGCACAGCGCGATCACGGGTGCTCCGGACATGGACGAGCGCACGATGTCCTCCTTGGACACGTAGTGGCTGAAGCGCTCGTGATCACCGGAGTCGGTATCGTCGAGCAGGTGACTCTCTTCGTTCTCGACGATCGAACGGAACACCTCTTCGAGGTTGGTGTCGGTGGTGGTGCTGGTCTGCTCTTCGATTAGAGTGCTCATGGATGTCACTTCTCTCTGTGTGAGGCGGTCATTCGGTGCCGACTGTGTCGGCTGTGGCGTCTGCGTTGTTGTCCAACACACGGTCCAGGTAATCGGGATGCTTGTAGTCGTCGCGCTCATAGGCGTCTGCGGTCGAATACGGCTCGTACACGGCGGTCTCCTTGCTAATTTGGAGCCCAACGGCGCTGTAAGCGCCTGGGAGGGCATGGATGGACGGTGAGCTGCCATCTGAGCTGTCGGGGCGGAGCTCTACCCGGCAGAACTTGTCTTGTGCCTGGGTTGAAGAAAGTCACCCCGATGCGAGGGTTTTACGCTCATCTCGCACCGGGGTGATGTCAGTCTCATGCCGAATTCGGCTATACACGCGTGTTCGATAGCGTGCGGCATGCGGGGCTGTCCATGTCGGCGCGCGTCCCGCCCGAGGGCCGACGGGTTGTAGCCTCTGTGGTGGAGGTGTTCCGGACCCGAACGGGAGTAGTAACGCTCGGGGCCGGAAGTCTGTGGCTGTTTACCGGCTCGGTTGGACGGGTTGCCATCCCGTCTCGTATCACTGTTGTTGTAGACGAGTGCGTCTGTTTGAGATCTCACCAGCGGCCGGTTAAGGTTCCTTACTGTTTTCAGAACCTGCGACAACGATCACACGTGAACTGCGTCCACGGTGTCGCCTTGATTTCTCCGCAGAGAACGTAGGTCGACGAAAATCGGCGTGTGTGTAGGCGCGCAGACCAATCCGGTCTAGAAAATGTGAAGTCAGGGAGCCGCCTTAGGCACGCGCAGTGTCCGCAGGTTTGCCGGAGGAGCGGCAAGTAGCGATGTGCGAATGTGCGAGAGCGACTCCCTGTGTCCAAGGCTCCGCCTACTGGGGAAGTAGTAAACCTTGGTCGGGATCCCGGTTCTATCCCAGTTCGGGGATACGGGGGTCTAAAAGTCAGGCAGAGAGCGTCGGCGTAGGAGAACGCACGACGGTCCCAGATACTTTTTCTGCCGGTGGCAGAAGAACTGGTGTGAACGGGTATCACCCATCCGAACTCACCCCCGCTGGCCGGTTACGGCCAGCCATCCGCCAGGGGAGTCTTCTCGCTTTTTTGGGCTCGATCCTGACATCTGGAGCGAAGCTCTACCTTTACCGCGTCGGAGACACGGAGCCTGCGAGCAGTTCTTGTCGGCCTTTTGTGGCCTTTTGACACGCCTATGGGCAGGGCTCACCGTCGCCCGGAGAACCTGCAGACAGCACAGAGCCACACGATCATGGCCAGTGCGAAGGTGTCGAAGCCGATGACCAGTGCGGGCGTGGCCAGGGGAGCAATCAGGTCCGCCGGCACGAAGGTGCTCAGAATGTTGTAGAGCGCGTGTAGCGTGATTGGAACGAGGATCAAGCCGGTGTACTCATACGCGAGCGCGAGGAAGGCACCAAGTGTGAGCGTGCATCCGATCTGGGTTATGTTGCCGTGCATCACGGCAAAAATCACTGACGAGATCGTGACGGCGAGCCACACCGGGATTCGGAGCCCGCGACGTATCTCGCGATAGAGCACTCCGCGCATCAGCAACTCCTCGGCGACCGGCGCCAAGACGATGGTCAGCAGCAGCGTCATGGTCACGGGTGTGGCTGCCAGCTGCTCGACATGTCGCTCGAAGTCGGCGCCTCTTTCGGGGAAGGTGTTAGTTAGCCAGATCACCAGTATCTGACCGGAGAACCAGATGTAGACCAGACTCACTGCCCAGAGCCAGGCGGATCGGTCGGGACGACGGAAGTGCATCGTACCCTGGTGGGGGCTGAGCGCACCGAGGAACCAGAACACGGGAATGGTGACGATCGCACCACCGAGGGCAGCCCAGATCGGGCTGTCGGTGATCGTGAGGATTGCGAGCTGCGTGCCGAGGTAGATCACAAAGGCTGCGATGATGCGCGCCGCTGCGCGGAGAGCGAATCGCCACGTAGATCGTGCAACGCCGCTGATGGCGGGGGAGGCTGAGACACTCACGGCGGTTTCCTTTCTGCACTGACTGTGTGTCCTTTCGGCGAAGAGACTGAGCGCTCGGGTATGTGTGACGGGGGAGCCGCGGCAAACCGTGGCTCCCCCAGGAGGTGATCAGTCCCTATCCGGCAGGTGCGCCTGCTGGATGATCGCCTGGGGCGACTGATCCCCGAGGAACTGGTTGACGGACAGGTCGACGTCGAACTCGACAATGCTCTCTCCGGGGGTCGGCGACTCGGCGAGGTCTTTCAGATCGGACAGGTAGGTGGCAGCGTTCCACCAGAGCAGCTTCATGCCGTTTGGCATGATGATCCTCAGATGCGTCTGATCCTCGCCAAGGACGCCCATCGTGCATCGGCTGAGATTTACGATCAACCTGATGGTCGGACGTGGGAACTGATGACCGAACGGGGCGAGTGCGTCGATACGTCGAGCGAGCTCGAGCATCATCTCGGCGTCGCCGATTGCTCCGTCTGGCTTCGTGTGCCCGTACGCGATGCTTCCGAGGGCAAGGTCGTACTCCAGCGGGGCATCCGACCCTTGCTTCTGCAGCTCGATCTGTGTCCGCAGCACAGCCGTCTGGTCGGCCAGCAACTGGGCGATCTCAGCGAGTTGAGCCAGAGTGCTGGCGCGAACGCCACACGCTTGCTCGTGGCCGATTGCCGTATAGCCGGATGCGGTGAGCATCGAGATGACGGGAAACCACATCGGGGCACGAGCGCTACCGCCGTGCTGAAGATCCGGGTGACCGGGATCGTGGATAACCACCACAGGTACTCCGTGCTCGCTGAGTATTTTGCCCGCGAGCAGACCCAGCATCCCGCTCGGAGCGTCGGTGAACCACACGTGCGGCGCCAGCGGCTGATCGCGGTTTTGTATCTCTTTGACCCAGTGCTCGGTGAGTTCTTTGCGCTCCTCATTCCACTGGATGATCTGGCGGGCGGATTTGAGCTGCGCGTCAGGATTGGGGGCGACGAAGACATCGAACGCAGTCTTCATCGGTGCGCCGATTCGCCGAAGGGCGTTGAACGCCGGAGCGAGGTAGAACGCGTAGAAGTCTGCTTTCAGGTCCGAGGTGCTCCGGAGAGAACCGTGCTCGCGCCAGGACTGCAATACGAAGGCGAAACCGCGGAACGCGGCGACGAACACCGGATGGTGCCTGCCTGCTTCGAGGATCGTCATCAGGACGCTCTGGCTCACCTCGTACGGCGTGACTATGTCGGCGCTCGGGAGCGAGTTTCGGAGCATCCGCGCCAGCGAGAGGGAGTCCCGAACAATCTGGCGGTTCTCGAATTGCAGCGGCATGACGTCACCGACGGTGCCAAGACCTGCGAACAGCTTCAGCATTGCAATGTCACCTCGCTGTGAGGGCGCGTGCGTCTCGGTGTAGGACATCAAGACCTGGAAGAACACGAATGCGCCGCAGATCGCCGGGTGCGGGTAGGTCTCGTCGATCCGCTCGGGGTTGATGATCAGCTGCGCCGGGGACACTGCGGAACCGTCCGCCTCGGTGGGCAGCTGTACATGGTGATCGGTGATCAGCATCACCAGGCCGTGGTCGCGTCCGCGCCGGATGCCTTCGTGCGAGTTCACTCCGGCGTCGCACGTGATCACCGCTTGCACGCCGGGGTGACGTGCGACCAACTCGTCAACGGCCTCGGGCAGGATGTCGTGGCCTCGGCGATAGTCGGGGACGTACAGTTCGACGTCGAAGCCCAGTTCGCTGAGCCCAGCGTAACCGAGTACGCCTGCGCTGATGCCGTCCATGTCGAAGTCGGGCATGACGACGACTTTTTGCCCGGTGGTTTTGATCCAGTGCAGCGCCTTGACGATCTCGGCGGTGTCTTTCAGCGGGGGATAAGACGGGTCGTTGATCTGCTCCAGGTACGCATCGGTCCAACCCATACGTTCGCGCAGCAGCGCAAACAGATTGGTGCCCATTTCGACCTGGTGCGCGGAGTCGACGCCGAAGGGGAGTCTGTGTCGGCTTACGAGCCGGTTGTTCAGCTTGGTCAGTCGATCGGCTTTCACGGTCTCTTCATCGACCGGGGTCTGCGTCTTGGAGGCAGGCATGACAAATCACGCTTCCTTTCTGCGGGGGTTCGAGCGCAACCGAGAATGAACCGGTGCGATTCGATGCTACGTGTAAATGGACAATTTTTATTGGTAAATCAGCAAAATAGCCCCTATTTACACGCATTCAGACGGGGATGGCGGGGCTGGTCGCCTCCTGTCGGACCAGCACGGTGATGCGCTCGTACCGTTCGTCGGCGGAGGTTGCCTGCTGACCGGTCAGCACCGGACGGAGACCTCGCTCTGGCGGCATGACGATCAGTGCATCACGACCGAGTCGTTCGATGTGATCGAGTGTGCGGCCCAGCATCGTATCCGCAGAGAAGTCGATTACCCCCTCGGCGGTCATCGTCGGGATGAGCACCAGGTTCGCATCGATCTCAGCGAGCTTGTCGATCTCGACGGAATGGGTGTCGGCGCTCATGTGCTCCAGGTACGCGAAGTCCTGCAGTGTGCGAGGGCGACTGGGTTTGAAGCAGTGACTGCGCTGGTCGCGGTCGGCAGCGCCCGATCCGGTGCTTTTAGCTGTTGTCGTTTTCTGGACCATCTCCGGAATCTGTTGTCCGAAATCGAGGTGTTCGTAGGCGATGCCTGCCTGCAGCAGTTCGCTCGCCGCCGTCAAGCCGACAAGGGTGGTCAGATCTACGTATGCATGTTGGACACGGTAGGTCATCAGAAGCGTGCTGACGGTGTCTTTCAGCAGGAAAACCGAGGCTCTGGGGTCTGCGAGAAAGAGCACGGTGGACACGTGTTCAGTCTGAGGCTGCACCTGTGGCGCTGCATCCGTGGATGCGGAGATTGAGTCTGCGCTGGCGCTGGTGTTGGTGTGGCTCATGAGGAGTCACCCTCCTTTCTGCGTGGCGGTCGGTAAGCAAGCAGCGGTCCCCGTCACGATTGTGGCGGGGACCGCTGCTTCAGGGTGCGGCTGCGTTAGCCGGTGCAGTTGCCGGTCCAGGAACCTCCGTTGTAGTTGTAGATGACGCAAGTCGGGGTCGATTCATTACGCAGAATCAGAGAACCTCCCGCTTGCGGGCGAGCGTGAGCCAGCGCTTGGCGTCCTTGTTGTCGATACCTGCGGCGCAGGCCACAGCTTTGATCGGAGCTTCAGGAAGCTGCAGACGAGCGCTGCTCCGATGAGCGTGTCTTCGTTCGGCGTTTCGATGAGTTTCCGGGCGACGGTGTGCTGTGGTTTGCCGTTGGACTACCGTTTCAGAAAGAGGATGGGCGTCGACGAGTTCTGCGTTCTTTTCGGCGAGCAGTGTGCGCAGCACCGGTGCCATCGTTTTCTGGACGGGCGTCTGGGTGATGCGTGTGGAGCTGATGCGGATACCCATGTGCTCCATGGCCACTGAGCTGGCGTAGTATTGCTTGGCCTCCTGATCGAGCATCGCTCGAGCGGTGAAACTGGGCGAGGTTACCGTCGGCGGGATGGTTACGTGAAGCACGAAGGGTGTCTTGATCTGGTCGATCAAGACCATACGGGGAACTCCTTGCTGGTTGTGCTGGCAGATATCGTGACCGTCTCTTTTTTGGTGTTGTACCGGTCGTGCTGTGCCCTACGAGGCGGCGCTGCAGTGCTACTGCTGGAATCGGTTGGGGTGGAGGACGATGATTGGCTTGGCGATCTTGCGTGCGTAGCGCACCGCGTTGGCGGTGCCTCCTCGTTCCGAGCCGTCGTAGACGGCGATCAGGGTCTGTGCAGCGTCGATCATGCCGATGTTGCGGGCCTGCATGACTTCGGAGGTGTACTCGGTGCCGTAGGTGCGGATCTCGTCCGCCCGCGCCAGCAGCTCGCGGTAGTGGCTGCGAGCCTGCGCTGGCCAGCGATCCGGCTGCCCCGGCATCGGCACATGCGCGACGAAGCGCACGCGATCAGGGTAGCGCTGCTTGAGCATGCTGATCGCTTCGGCCCAGACTGTGTCCGCGCCGAGCGCCATGCCCGAGTGTAGTTCGAGGATTTCCTTGGACGCATGCAGAGCGCGAAGCGCGATGCGGAGCAGTTCCTCCTGCAGACGACGGTAGAACGGCGTCGTGCGGTCGTAGCCGTCGAGTTTGGTCGGGCGATGCCCAGTCAGTGCTATTGAGGACATGAGTCACTTCCTGAAAATGCGAGGCGAAATGATTCGGGGAATCATTTCTGCGGGATTTTGCGGGATCGGATGGCCGCTGATTCGCATACGCTGGCTCAGCGGCTGAAGCCTCAGTAGTTCATCTGCTGCTCGGTAGAGAGTCGGTGTCGTTGTCGATGGCACGCGATGCACGTTGCCCCGGCACAGGAGCTTGCCGACGGGCCGAATGCTGAGCGGTGTCGGGCGCGGTGCTATTGAGCGCAGAGCGGTGAACGCACTGCGTCATTCGCTCACCTCCACTCCCGGACCGGCACTGCCGGTTCGATCCGCACAGAGTTGTCTGCTGCGAGAGAGCAGACAGAGGTGGTGGCATGCGCCTCTTGAGCCGGAGGAAAAGAGTCAGCTCTCCTGTGTCCGCTGCGGCACTGACCGCAGCACGACAGGTTCAAGATGACACCCGAGGAGGCACTGCCTCCTCGACACGAGCAGCGGCGACTGCAGCTGCGAAGTGAGCCGGCCGCGCGCAGGGCGGGGGCACCCGGAGACGCTCCAGTGGAGCGTCTCCGGGCAAGGAGCGAAGCGACGCAGTAGGGGCCTCTCACCACGGAGCTATGGCGACGTGGTGAGAGGTGAGGGAGTGATGGAGCAGAGCGGAATCACGAGCGAAGGCGTGTCGGCTCTGCCGACCACCGAAGCGCAGCGAGGTGCCACGTCCCCTTATGCCCTTTATCTTCCCTTTGGAGCATCCGCTGCGTTAGCAGTGGATCGACGTCTGGATCCCAGTCGTATCAAGGGAAAACACGGGTATAACACTATGGTCTATAGGCCCTTTCATTGCCCCTATAGGGGTATAGAGCCTGTAGACCTGTCTCCGTGTTTTTGCGGGAAAGGGGACCGAGGGTCTATAGGGGTCGCGAAGCGATGTGACACCCTCTATGGACCTTGCTTCTGACACGGGTTTTCATTGCATGTCAGGGGTCTATAAACCCCATGGAACGACAGGGAACCCGTCGCGGTCCCCGTCACCGGCCGTCCAGGCGGCCGGTGTTATCCTCGCCTCGAATGGGATCTTTCCTTGTCTCCTGCAGCGCTGCCACAGCGCTGTTGCTGACCACTGCAGCGGAGTTGCCACACCTCCTGGTGGCGCACCTTGCCCGCAGGCTTGCCAGAGGGTCGGCAGAGGGTCGGCAGACACTGTTCGCAAGCTCGGCCGAATCTGTTGCAGCGATCGGTAAACGCAGCGTGCGCGTGAAAAAGCCCTGGCTCTCCGTCCGAGCGGCACCCTGTGATGATCTCGTGATGCAGGTGAACTAGAGAGCAGCCGCTGTGTCGTGCAGTGCAGTATGTCCGGGTTGTGCTCGTCGATAGCGGGAGAGGGCAGTCGGATCTCGGCTCGGGCTTCACCGCTGTGTCTGAATCGAGATGCTGCAGTGCTGCAGTGCTGCGAGGGTCGTCGTGTCGCTGTGTCGAGGTAGTGATTTGGTGCACAGAGATGAAACAGCAGAGCCGACGAGCAGAGCCGGGGGCGGTCCCGGAAGCCATCCAACGCTGAATCCCGCGTGTTCTCCGCGTTTTTCGTGCGGTATCGTGTCGTGATCGTGCGTACACAGTGCGATTTCAGTGCGTGATTTATGCTGTCACGAGAAACTGTGATCAGCGCGCTGCCGTGATCATGCGCGTTGTCTGCGTGCCGAGTGCGTTGCTAATGCGTTATTACTGCGTTGCAGGGGAACGACGAAAGGCACTGCGTGAATCGTGCGGCGCGAGTGCGTTGTCAGCGCGGTACGCATGCGCGTTGTCTGCGTGCCGAGTGCGTTGCTAGTGCGTCGTGGATGCGTGAATCCTGCGGGCGGTCGAGCGGCTCCGGTTGCCTCGAAACTCAGCAGGTACTCGGATGCCTCGGGCACCTCAACGAACCAGAGCGTTTCAATGACCGCGAGCACGAGGCGTTATTCTGGGTGTCAGAAACAAAAACCCCCGCAGCATCGCTGCGGGGGTTTTGTAGTGGTGGATGTTGGCGGGGAGAGGGGAACCTACCTGCGAAAAATCGTGCTTGACTTCAGCAGCTTGGTGATTGATTCGCGACGTTCGTGGGAGAGCGGGACTGGGCGGTTAGTGCTGGGTGAGCGCGGCGGAGAAGGCTGACACGATGATGTCACGCTGTTCGGGACGGAGCGGGGGAGCAGATGCCGCGACGCGTTCTGCCCAGGTGCGGAGGCCCTCGTCGGTCGGACCGCTGCTCGAAGGGAACACGGGAACCGGTCCGAATGCGGCTTCAAGGTCACCTCGCGTGACGTGGTTACGGCCGTGGAACTTGAAGGCGGGGAGGCTGCCGTTTGCGATGTGGCGGTTCAGGGTAGCCAGGCTGATCCGGTGGAGCTCAGCTGCCTCTTTGAGGGTGAGCATGTCCAGGCTCTTGTCACTGGTGCTCAGTGGCGTTACTGTCTCAGTTGTATCAACTAGTGTCATCTTGTCCATCCTGTGTCTCTCAGGCGCAAGATTACCACATATATCAGAGTAAAACGTAGGTTACCTGTCCGCTCTTTTTACTTCCAGCCAGGGTGGACCCGCTCATAGTTCTTGCCCCGCACACCCCTAAGCGTAGGGTCTACTCGACTCACGGTAGGCATCATGATCGTGCTGATGACCCGACGTTTTTCTATAATTTCGAGTTCTCTCCATGCCTCGTCGATTCGGTCGAGGTTTTTGGTCAGACGCAGCACGATCGGATCGATCTCGGCGAGACGCTCGAGTTCAGCTTGCGCGATTTCGATCCGGGGCATGATCCGCGCTTCTTGATCAATAAGGAGGTCGATCCGCAGTGAGCGGGCGGCTTGTTCTCTGACCTCATCGAGATACTCCTGAAGCTGCTTCACCTCCACAAGTAGCGCCTTCCGCCGTATGTCGGTCTTCTCGTCTTTCGCACCGAGGGAGACGAGGAAGTCCCGGCGGCTGATGCGAGCGAACAGCAGTTCCTTGACTATTTTGTCGAGGTGTTCTTCCTTCATGGCGACATGGAATCCGTACTTTCCGTCCGGATCAGGTCGACCGGCAGCACCGCGACACACGTATGCGTAGTACCGCGGACGGCGCGCCGGAGGATCATTGTCGGTCTCGCCCTCAGAAGAGCGGGTCGGTCTGGATCCGGCGTTCTGTTTTCCAACGCGCAGTGGCGACCGACAGACGGCGCAGAAGGCGATGCCCGAGAGCAGATGTGTGACGGGCCAGTTGTTGGTGCGGCGCCGGTTGTCAGGTCTCAGGATTTCTTGGAGCCGGTACCAGGTCTCCTGTTCGATGATCGCCGGCCATATTGCGTCGCCGATGATTTGGTCCTTGTGCTGTCGTTTCCCCGCGTATGCGGGCGTTGTCAACATCTGCTTTACGGCGGGAGGGGTCCAGCCGAGATTGGAACGGTGATCCTTCCGGGTCGGTCTGCGTGGCGCGATGTCGCGGAGGTTGAAATCTTTTGCAATCGCGTACAGTGAGTCCCCGTCGAGGATCCGTTGGGCTGCTTCTCGTACCACAGGCGCTTGTTCGGGATGCTCTTCGATCTTGATGAGTTCGCGGGTAGTCGAGTCGTAGATGCGTCGGTACCCGTAGATGTTCTTTCCATGAGGACGACCTCGTTTGGCCGCATCGCGGACGTTGCGGCGGATGCGCTCACTGGTCTTGTCGCTCTCGTATTCGGCGTCTACGGCATCCTCGTGCAGCGACCTGCGGTCACGCGCATTGGACGGATCGTAGAGCCGTCCGTGCGTGGTCACCCAGATGCGCACGCTTCGTTCTTCGCACAGCTCGATCAACCTTGACCACTCGCTCACTTTCCTGGAGCCACGGCTGGACTCCCACAGTGCCAGAACACCAGCTCCGAACACGTCGTT
Organism: Candidatus Lumbricidiphila eiseniae; assembly: GCA_002529645.1. GTDB lineage: Bacteria > Actinomycetota > Actinomycetes > Actinomycetales > Microbacteriaceae > Agromyces > Agromyces eiseniae. Next base: position 83,712 of record NAEP01000032.1, read on the forward strand.
TTCGAGGTCTCGGACCAGCTGCTCGAAGTCTTCACGGGTGGTGCGTGCGTATCGGCTCGCGCTACGGTCAACATCACGGTAAGGCTGGGCGGGGTGCAGGGTGAAGCCTTCTCGCTTGAATGCGAGCAGGTTTTCGTTGTGCTGTTGATCCGGTGATTTGCCGGTTCTCCGGTCATCCTTAGATACGCGAAGGTACTCACGCACTGTCAGTTCTCTCATCAGAACTCACCCACCTCTCAACCCAACTATATCTGGGGCAAACTGTGCGGTTGTGACGGCACTGGTTTTTGCTGCGGCATCCGCGTTGAGGTTTCGTCGGAGCGTGCGAATTATTGCCAGCCTCGTCGCGTTGTTGGGGTTTATTGTGCTTGTTACGCCCGAATCCACTGTGCTACGGGCTGGAATGATGGCCGTCGTTGTGCTTATCGGGCTTGCCTCCGGGCGTCGCGCTGGGGGAGTGTCTGCGCTGGGGGTGTCGGTCATCGTGCTGCTTGCCGTGAACCCGTGGTATGCCCGTGACTACGGTTTTGCACTGTCTGTCTTCGCAACCGGGGGATTGCTGTTTTTGACGGCACCGCTGACGCGACTGGGAACAAGAGTGTTGCCGCGATGGTGTGCGCTCACCCTCGCTGTCCCTGTCGCGGCGCAACTGGCGTGTCAACCAATTCTTATTCTGCTGACCCCGTCGATTCCGCTCTACGGTGTGGCAGCAAACCTGCTCGCTGCACCCGCCGCGACCCTTGCGACCGTCGTGGGGCTCATGGGATGCCTCGTCCTCCCGGCGTTGCCCTCGGTCGGGTACGCGTTTCTGCAGGTGGCCTGGCTGCCCGCCAGCTGGATTGCGGTGCTCGCTCGCACGGTGACATCCATGCCCGGTGCCCAACTGCCGTGGTTACCGAGTGTCCCGGGTGCATTGCTGTTGGCGGGCCTGTTGGGTGGTGGATGTTGGTTGCTGTGGGGGAGTTCTCGGTGGCGCCGACTGCGGCTTGTTGTCGGGGCCGCAATCACGGTGGGCACTGCGGTGCCGCTCGGGATCACGGTCGGTGCCCCGAGCATCACTGCGGCGACTCGCCCGGGAGAGTGGGCGATTGCACTGTGCGATGTCGGTCAGGGAGATGCGGTGTTTGTGCGGTCGGGCACCTCGATCGCACTCATTGACACCGGCCCCGAACCATCCGAGCTGGAGCGGTGTCGGGCTGAACTGGGGATTGAACGCGTGTCTCTGCTCGTGCTCACCCACTGGGATCTCGACCACGTGGGTGGGGTGCCAGCGGTGGGCGGCCGGGTCGACGAGGTATTGCACGGTCCGCTCGATGGCATGCGATCGAGTCGAGCACTCGATCCGCTCGTCTCGGGCGGTGCGACGCTCACCGAGGTGCGTGCAGGTTTCAGTGGCACCCTCGGTTCGATCGCCTGGCGGGTGCTGTGGCCGATTGCGGATATCGCGCCCGGCAATGACGCCAGCGTTGTCATCGACATGGAGGATGTCTCGTACCGAGCAATTTTTCTCGGTGATCTGGGCGCTGCCGCCCAACAACGAATGCGTTCCCTCGGCGGGGTTCGGCCGGTGAACATCGTCAAGGTTTCGCATCACGGATCGAGCGACCAGAGCCCCGAACTCTACTTCGAGCTTCGGGCTGCCGTGGCTCTCATTGGTGTGGGTGCACACAACACGTACGGGCACCCGACGTCGCGACTGCTCGATCTGCTTGCGCGCACCGAAACTCGAGTGGTACGCACCGATACCATGGGCTTGTCGCTTCTGACCGCGACACCCACCCGGCTGCGGTTGTGGAGTGAGCGTGCACCTCCGGTGACCACTCAACCGCGTCCTGTCGGTGGTTCCGCATAGACTTGCTCCAGCGATTGGAGGGTTAGTGGTTGGCACACGTGCAAGATCTGGGCCCGGGCGCACGGGAGTCTCCGCGGCCGCTGGGCGGCGAGTTATCCCGGTGCTCACCTGGAATGAGATTCGCCCGGCGCCGGTTATTCTCCTGTCGGGGCCAGAGGAAGTGTTGGCTGAACGGTCGCTCACGATTATCCGAGATTTTCTTCGGACTGAAGATCCGGCACTGGAAGTGAGCGACATCGCGGCGGACCTCTATCATCCCGGCGAGTTGTTGACCGTGGCGAGCCCCTCGCTCTTTGGTGAGCCTCGCCTTATCCGAGTCAGTGCCGTAGAAAAAGCGACGGAAGATTTTCTACTCGACGCGCTGCGCTACCTTGAACAGCCTGCCGACGGCACGACCCTGCTTCTCCGGCACCGTGGCGGTGTGCGTGGTAAGAAGCTGCTTGACAGGGTGCGAGCTGCGGCAGATATTGCGATCGAAGTGACGTGCCCTGAACTGCGCAAAGAGATCGAGAAGCAGGACTTCGTGGTTGCCGAGTTTCGTGCTGCGGGCCGCAGGATTGCGCCTGCAGCGCTGCGGTCCCTCGTGACCGCATTCAGCGATGACCTGCGCGAACTAGCCGCCACCTGTCGGCAACTTCTGGCAGATACTCCGGGTGAGATCACTCCCAGCGTCGTCGCACAGTACTGCGGTGGTCGTGTCGATACCAACGCTTTTGCGGTAGCTGATGCTGCCATCGCCGGGCACCGCGGTGATGCACTCATCGCGCTTCGGCACGCACTCGACGGCGGCACTGATCCGGTGCCCCTCGTCGCAGTATTCGCCATGAAACTTCGCACAATGGCCCGAGTTTCTGGGGAGACCGGTGGTGAAGCCCGGGTGGCAGCAGCACTTGGCCTTGCACCGTGGCAGGTTGGTCGTGCTCGTCGTGATCTGTCTGGCTGGGAAGACGAGGGTCTTGCTGCCGCGATCGTTGCGACCACCACCACGGACGCCGCTGTTAAGGGTGCCGAGCGCGACCCGGTGTTCGCGCTTGAGCGCCTTGTTGCGGTAGTGGCTGGGCGTGGTCGCTACCCTACATAGGAGCAAACCGCGCACAAAAACGCCCGGGCCATCACAGACGGTGGCCCGGGCGTGTGAAAACTGCGGGCACAGCTAGAGCGCAGCGACCTGCTTGGCAATCGCCGACTTGCGGTTCGCGGCCTGATTGCGGTGGATGACACCCTTGCTCACGGCTTTATCGAGCTTACGCGCAGCGGCGTGTGCGGCAGTGGTTGCTTTCTCCTTGTCACCCGTGGCAATGGCTTCACGGGCCGTTCGAACGGTGCTCTTGAGCTCGCTCTTCACAGCCTTGTTGCGCTCCTGTGCTTTGCGGTTGGTGGTGATGCGCTTGATCTGCGACTTAATATTTGCCACGTGAATTTCTTCCTTCGGACACTGTGTGAAATAGCGGATGTCGCGTGACTCGAGCCCTTCGCGACGATCGTGTGAGACATCCCACACGCAAGCCAACAGGTAATGATACCAGCAAAACGGGGAAAGGGTGAAGCGCAGGAGTGAAGAAGCGGCGGTGATCACGCTGTTATCAGAGTCCTGTGGGAGGGCGAAGCTCAGGAGGAGAGAACAGGAAGGAATGTCGGAGCCAGACCGGCCTGCTCGCGACGGCTTGGGCTGGCACTGGTGTGTGGTTCCGGTGCTCACGGGTGCGTGCGACCTGCCGACCCGAGGCCGGTGTTGGTTCTGTTGTGGTTCCGGTGCGCACTGGTACGTGCGAGAATCGTTCGGATGTCCCCGAGAGCTGCCATTCCGTTGGTGCCTGCCGCCACTGACCCCGCGATGATCCGAAATTTCTGCATCATCGCGCACATTGACCACGGCAAGTCAACGCTTGCCGACCGGATGCTACAGATCACCGGCATTGTCAGTGACCGTGACATGCGCGCACAATACCTTGACCGCATGGACATCGAGCGTGAGCGCGGCATTACGATCAAGAGCCAGGCGGTGCGGATGCCGTGGCAGGTACAGGGGCGTGCGTTTGCGCTCAACATGATCGACACCCCCGGCCATGTTGACTTCAGCTACGAGGTGTCTCGGTCACTGGCGGCGTGTGAGGGGGCGGTTCTGCTCGTCGACGCGGCGCAGGGCATTGAGGCGCAAACCCTTGCCAACCTGTATCTGGCGTTGGAGAACGACCTCACAATCCTCCCGGTGCTCAACAAAATCGACCTACCGGCCGCAGAGCCCGAGAAATACGCCCGCGAACTCGCCGAACTTATCGGTGGCTCGCCCGATGATGTGCTGCGGGTGTCCGGCAAGACTGGTGTGGGTGTCGAAGACCTGCTCGACCACGTCGTTGAGCACATTCCTGCGCCGACAGGCATTGCGGATGCCCCGGCCCGTGCCATGATCTTTGACTCCGTCTATGACAGCTATCGCGGTGTTGTCACCTACGTCCGAATGGTCGATGGAAAGCTCGGTCCGCGCGAGCGGATCCAAATGATGTCTACCCGGGCAACCCACGAGATCCTGGAGATCGGGGTGAGTTCGCCGGAACCAACCCCGGGCAACGGCCTGGGTGTCGGTGAGGTGGGGTATCTCATCACCGGTGTGAAAGATGTGCGTCAGTCGAAGGTTGGCGACACCGTGACCAGCGGCACTCGCCCGGCCACCCAGGCCCTTCCCGGATACACCGAGCCGCTCCCGATGGTTTTCTCGGGTCTTTATCCGATTGATGGTAGCGACTACCCTGAACTGCGTGACGCACTCGATAAACTCAAGCTGTCCGACGCTGCGCTCGTGTACGAACCCGAGACATCTGTGGCGCTGGGGTTCGGTTTCCGGTGCGGATTCCTCGGGCTGCTACACCTGGAAATCGTCACAGAGCGGCTCCGCCGGGAGTCTGATCTCGACATTATTGCCACCGCACCGTCGGTTATTTATGAGGTCACAACCGAGGACAAGAAAACCGTCACCGTCACCAATCCGAGTGAATTTCCCACGGGCGGCAAGGTCGCACAGGTGCGTGAGCCGGTTGTGAAGGCCGCCATTCTGACGCCGAAAGACTACGTCGGCACCGTCATGGAGTTGTGTCAGTCCCGTCGCGGAACGCTTCTGGGCATGGACTATCTCGGGGAAGATCGAGTCGAAATTCGCTATCTTGTTCCGCTCGGCGAGATTGTGTTCGACTTCTTTGACCACCTGAAATCGAAGACCGCCGGGTATGCCTCGCTTGACTATGAACCGGCTGGGGACCAAGCTGCCGATTTGGTAAAGGTCGATATTCTGCTACAGGGCGAGCAGGTTGATGCGTTTAGTGCGATCGTGCACCGCGACAAGGCCTATGCCTACGGGGTGCTCATGACCGGTCGGCTTCGGGGGCTCATTCCTCGGCAACAGTTTGAGGTTCCGATTCAGGCAGCTATTGGCGCACGAATCATCGCTCGTGAGTCTATTCGTGCAATGCGCAAAGACGTTCTCGCCAAGTGTTATGGCGGAGACATTACCCGCAAACGCAAACTGTTGGAGAAGCAAAAAGAAGGTAAGAAACGAATGAAGATGGTCGGTCGGGTAGAGGTACCACAAGAAGCATTTATCGCGGCGCTGTCCGGAGATGTCGAGGGTAAAAATGTCAAACCAAGATAGCTCCGGTGAGCCACCGAGTAAAGAGCCGATACCGCTGGATGTTTCGAGCGCACCAACGGGTACGTCTCCGGAGGCAACGGCAGGTACACTCCTGGAGGCAACGGGTACCTCGGTGGGAGAACGCGGTAACGAGGTGGCATCCACTCCCGTCGCCGGTTATCGAAAGAACCGTGTGCGCCGACAGCCAGCCACCGCGGTTGAGGGTGTTGTGCGGATGGCTCGATTCGTGCTGCGCACCGGGAGGCCTGCGACCGACCGTATTCGGAATACCCGTCGTCGACAAACCTTCACCGATCTGTCTGTCAGCTACGGGGCGATCGGGGCAACACTCTCCGATGACTTTCTCCGGTTCCCACCGACGGGGTACCAGGTCGCCGAACAGTCTGTGCGGCTCGGCAGTGGTGCCGAGCGTTTCGAACGCGCTGCCGAGCAGGTTATGACCTGGGCTATCCAGCGTGAGGCGGGTTTCAAGATTCGCCACGTGGAAGCGGGAACCGGCACGCAGTACACCGGTGTCTTGTTTGACACGAACGGAATACCGCTTCCGGAGCAGCCCATCGCCGTGGTGGAAGAACGCGTCGGCACTGACGGTACCCCGTACATTGCCTCCGGGATGACCGCGACTATTCAGAGCCCACGGCTGGCACGTCTCGGACAGTTTCTGGGCACCACGTCGACACCGGTGCTTGTCGTATACGTTGTGCAAGAACCACGCAAGATTGGGTATGCCTACGGCACAACCGGCCACGGTGACGAATCCGGTGAGGAGTCCTTCATGCTTGACTGGCATGACGACGACACCGTGTGGCTGACGATCCGCACGATGTTCGATAAACCGTACGGATTACGATGGCTGACGGCCCCGATCCGGCAGTACGTTCGGCGGGACCACATGCAGCGACAGCTCCGAGCGCTGCACCCCGCAACCGGCGGGTAGTCAGTGACATCCGTGTTGCCCTCTGGTGACCGGCCACCGGTTGATGGGCTACTGCCCGTGCCCGCCGAAGGCCCAGTGTCCCGAGTCTTTGGGATGTATCTACACGTGCCGTTTTGTCGGGTGCGGTGCGGGTACTGCGATTTCAATACGTACACCGCGGGGACCTTGCGGGGCGTGCGACAGGAAGATTTCGCCGAGCAGGCGATCGCGGAGATCACCTTCGCACGGCGGGTGCTCGAGGCATCCGGTGTGCCCGACCGGCCCATCGAGACGGTCTTTTTTGGGGGCGGCACGCCCACTCTGCTGCCGGTTACGGATCTCGTGCGGATGCTTGCCGCGGCGCGTGCGGAGTTTGGACTGCGACCCGATGCCGAGGTGACAATCGAGGCGAACCCCGATACGGTTGGGCCGCGCGAACTCGATATGCTCGCCGCGGGTGGCATTACCCGCATCTCGTTTGGTATGCAATCGGCGGTGCCGCACGTGCTCGCAACACTTGACCGCACACACGACCCGAAGCGGGTAGCGCCGGTTGTGACGGCGGCGCACTCGGCGGGTCTTGCCGTGAGTGTCGATCTCATCTTTGGCACACCGGGAGAGTCACTCGCCGACTGGCAGCGCAGCCTGGACGCAGCACTAGCGTGCCGGCCAGAACACATCAGCGCCTACTCGCTCATCGTCGAGGAGGGGACGGCGCTTGCGCGGCGCATCCGGCGCGGTGAGTTGGCGGCGCCCACCGATGACATGCAGGCAGACATGTACGAACTGGCTGACCAGAGGTTTGCCGCCGCCGGGTTTGAGTGGTACGAGATCAGCAACTGGGCACAGGATGCCTCGCACCGCTCCCGCCACAACCTTGGCTATTGGCGGGGTGATGATTGGTGGGGCATTGGCCCCGGAGCGCACAGCCATATCGGCGGAGTGCGCTGGTGGAACGTGAAGCATCCCGCTGCGTATGCAGAACGTATCACTGCCGGAGTGTCACCCGCGGCCGGTCGGGAGAGGCTCGATTCGCAGACCCGGGAGGTCGAGCGAGTGATGCTTGGCGTTCGGGTTCGGGCTGGGATAGCGCTCGCCTCTCTATCCCACTCGGCTCGGCTTCTCGTGGCCGAGTTCATCGCGGAAGAACTCATTGACGCACAAGCTGCTCTGGCGGGTGAACTCACGCTCACCCGCCGAGGGCGGCTGCTGGCCGACGCGGTTGTGCGACGGTTGCTCGAGGCCTCCGACGCCGACAGCTGATTTTGCTGGCGGGCTGACCGCTGACTCTGCCGACAGCTGATTTTGCTGGCCGCCGACCTCGCTGGTGGCTGACCGCTTGCGGCCACTTGGGTTATCTGATGAGGCGCAGGGAGAGGGGGTATCGGTATGCGCGACCGCGCTGCGCCTGAGCAAACCCTATAACCGAGAAAATCACCAGCACCATCCACACCACGAGGGGGAATGTCCATCCGATATACGGTATCCAGCTGACGAAAAAGGTGGCAAACAGCGCTATGACGGCGGTAATCTGGAAGTTCACGGCCTCTTTGCCTTCCTGATTGACAAACGGGCCGCGCCCGCGGAACACGGACCAGATGATGAGTCCGGGCAGGAACCACAGGATGCCGCTGAGGTGGGTGAGTGAAGCCCAGAAGATGTCCTGCTCCCGGCTGAGTGGTGTCACGGGTGCCGTGTAGCCGTAGGACGGGTATCCGGGGGGTTGTTGTCCGTATGGTCCGGGGGGTTGTTGTCCGTATGCTGCCGGGGGTTGTTGTCCGTATGCTGCCGGGGGTTGTTGTCCGTATGGTCCGGGGGGTTGTTGTCCGTATGGTCCCGGGGGTTGTTGTCCGTATGGTCCCGGGGGTTGTTGTCCGTATGGTCCCGGGGGTTGTTGTCCGTATGGTCCCGGGGGTTGTTGTCCGTATGGTCCCGGGGGTTGTTGTCCGTCGAACGGAGGGGGCCTGTCAAAGCTTGGTTGTTGGAGCGGAGGCTGTTCCGCACCCTGTTGACCGGGATACGGCACCTGCGTGTTCCCTACCGGGTCTGGCCCAACCGGCCTGTCATCATCAGATTCGGGCGTGGAAGACTCGGACATGATGTGGCACCTTTCAATTAGCAGCGAGCCAGGGGTTACACCGTGTCGCGAAGAACATCGGGGCCGAGCGACTCGCTGTCATAGGGAACGTCGTTACGCGACACAACTGTATTCCTCTTGCCACGGCGTCGCCAAATACTCGTGATTTGTCACACGTTTCGCCGGTTGTTGCTGCGGTTCCTAGCGCCAGTCATCTGCGAGTGCCGATAAGATTGGCACTCGATAATCTTGAGTGCCAGCCAGGTCAGAGCAGTGTCGAGAGGAGGTGGGCCATGGTCAGCGAGCGGGGGTTAGCCGTGCTTCGAGCTATCGTCGAAGACTATGTCGCCACCCGGGAGCCGGTTGGCTCAAAGGGTATTGTCGAGCGACACGCCTTCGGAGTTTCCGCCGCGACGATCCGTCACGACATGGCGTTGCTGGAGGAGGAAGAACTCATCCAGGCCCCGCACACCTCCTCCGGACGCATCCCAACCGACAAGGGATACCGTGCGTTTGTCGACCAACTCAGCGATATTCGGCCGTTGACCCTCGCCCAGCGGCACATCATCGAAACCTTCCTCGGAGAGGCACGTGACCTGGACACCCTGCTCGCGCGCACGGTGCGACTGGTTGCTCAACTCACCAATCAACTCGCCGTTGTGCAATACCCCACTTTTAGTCACGCGCGCGTGCACCATCTTGATCTCATTCTGCTTGCACCAACGCTGGTTGTTTGCGTTCTTATCTCCGACTCTGGGCAGGTTGAACAACGGCGGATCGAGCCCGACGAACCCATCACCGACGACGTGTTGGCGAGCCTGCGGGAGCGGCTCAATGAGCAGGTCACCGGATGCACCATGGCCGAGGCTGCGGCAGAACTATCGAGTTCACCCCCGATTGATCCACGCCATTTTTCCCTCGTGCAGAGTCTCGCCGCCACCCTCGGCGAACAGGCTACCGTCTCGCAGGGCGAACGACTCATGGTGGCCGGGGCAGCAAACCTTGTCCGCACCGAGCAAGATTTTGCCGGGTCAATCCTCGGCATCATTGAGGCGATCGAAGAACAGGTTGTATTGCTCAAACTGTTCAGCGAAATGGCCACCGACGGCGATGGAGTTGTCGTGCGAATCGGGCACGAGAATGCGCCGTTTGGGCTTGGCGAGGCATCCATTGTGTCAACGGGGTTTGGTGTTCCCGGGCGTGACACCTCACGTTTGGGAATTATCGGTCCCACCCGCATGGACTACTCGGGCGGAATGGCTGCTGTGCGTGCCGTTGCCCGGCATGTCTCCCGCACTCTGAGCGAGGGGTAAGCGGGCCCGGGGTATCCTCACCGCTGAAAACCTCTTTCACCCAAAACTTGCACTTCCCATCGAAAGGACCGGTCACAGGTGGCTGACCATTACGAGGTACTCGGAGTCTCGCGTGATGCGAATTCTGATGAGATCAAAAAGGCGTACCGCCGACTTGCGCGCGAACTGCACCCCGATGTGAACTCTGCACCAGATGCTTCTGAGCGGTTCAAGAGCGTTACGCACGCGTACGACGTGCTCTCTGATCCGCAACAGCGGCAGCAGTACGATCTCGGTGGCTCAAACCCGTTCGGCGGTGGGGCAGGTGCCAGTGGCTTTGGTGGGTTTGGCGATATCTTCGAGAGTTTCTTCGGTGGTGGCGCAAGTCGTGGTCCGCGGTCACGGCGGGAAGAGGGCCAGGACGCGCTCATTCGGGTCGAGATTGATCTCGATGAGGTCATCTTTGGCACCCACCGTGACATTGATGTTGACACGGCGGTGCGGTGCGAGGTGTGTGAGGGAAGTTGCTGTCAGAAGGGCACTCAGCCCGAGAAGTGTGACATCTGCGCTGGTAGTGGTTCGATTAACCGTGCGGTGCGCTCACTGCTGGGGAATGTCATGACCCAGAGCCCGTGCGGGTCGTGTCGAGGGTACGGCACGACGATCCCACACCCGTGTCCCACCTGTGCGGGGCAGGGACGTGTGCGTGGGCGACGGACGGTATCGGTGGACATTCCGGCGGGTGTCAGCACGGGCGTACGGCTGCAGATGCCCGGATCTGGTGAGGCGGGCCCGGCGGGCGGGCCACACGGTGATCTGTATCTGGAAATGAAGGTCAGAGATCACGACCTCTTTAGTCGCAACGGTGATGATCTGTTGTGCCAGGTGGATGTCTCCGTCACCGATGCGATTCTTGGCACCACCTGCACGGTGGCCGCGCTTGACGGGGATGTCACGCTCGAGATTCGTCCTGGTGTGCAGGCCGGAGATGTCCTCACTATCGCGGGGCGCGGAATCACACGATTGCGCGGCTCCGGGCGTGGCGACCTCAAGGTGGGAGTACACGTTGTGACGCCGACGAAGCTGTCGACAAAGGAACGTCAACTTGTCGAGCAACTCGCAGCCCTGCGCAAGGCTGCGGCTCCGAGCATTAGCGGACACGGCCAGGGGCTTTTCGCACGGATACGTGATCGGGTCTTTGGGTGAATACGATTGACTGCCCGCAGTGAGTACGTTTTTTCTCGATGATGCGCTGCCCGACGATATCCCCGTCGGTTCGACGTGGCAGCTCACCGGTGGCGAAGCTCACCACGCGGCGTCCGTGTCACGGGTGCGAGTGGGGGAGCAGCTTGCGGTCGGGAACGGTCGGGGCACGGTGGCGCACGGTGTTGTGCTGAGAGTGGATACTCGCGGGGCATCCGTGTCGGTGATGCTCGAATCGGTGTGCGTCAACCCGGTGCGCAGACCCCGGGTCATCCTCGTGCAGGCGCTTGCGAAGGGTGACCGGGACGAACTCGCGGTGCAGGCGGCGACAGAACTCGGCGTTGATGCGATTGTGCCGTGGGCGGCGGCCCGCTCGGTGTCGCGGTGGGAGGAGGCGAAGGCTACCCGCGGTCGAGAGCGGTGGGCGGCGATTGCGCGTGGGGCAGCAAAACAGTCCCACCGACCATGGCTGCCCGAGGTGGAGCCGCTTGCCACGATATCCGAATTACCCGCTTACCTCGAGGGCACCCGGATGCTTGTGCTCGACCCCGCGGCTGCAGCATCGTTGACCGAACTCCGGGTTGACGAGCGTGACCTCGCGCTCATCGTTGGTCCGGAGGGTGGGATCTCCCCCGAAGAGCTCGGCCGTTTCGCCTCCGCTGGAGCAGATCGGGTGCGCCTGGGTCCGGAGGTGTTGCGCACCTCAACCGCAGGACCCGCCGCGATAGCGGTGCTCAGCGGGCTACTCGGGCGGTGGTAGGAATCATCCGGGCACACGGCAGCTGTTGGAACCTCGGTACGATTGAGTCATGACCGACCACACACGCTCCGTCTTCGAGCGCATTGCGCTGCGGGAAATTCCGGCGACGATCCGAGCCGAGACCGAGCGGGTTATCGCCTTTGATGACATTGCGCCGCAGGCGCCGATTCACGTGGTTATTACCCCCAAGGTCTGTGGGTACCGCAGCGTGGTTGAACTCGCCGCGGGCGACCCGGCTCTGCTCGCCGAGCTTGTTCGAGTCGCGGCGGATGTCGCGGTGCAGCTGTGTGACGGTCAGTTCCGGTTGGTTTTCAATACCGGGGAAGATGCGGGGCAGACGGTGTTTCACGTGCACGCGCACATGCTCGGTGGCGGACTGAAGGAGGGATCACTTGGTGGTGCCTGATGTGCCGGCAACTGCCGCGTTCGCCGCAGCCTCGGTATCCGCTGCAGCTCCGGCGGCCACCGCGGATGCGGATGTTGTACGCCTGAGCATTGACGGTATTGCGATGGTCAGATTGCTCGGTCCACAAGACCGACTGCTGACAAGCATCCAGCGCGAATTTCCGCGGGTACAGGTGCACGTGCGAGGCAACGATGTGATGCTGACCGGTGGTGATGACACTGATCGGAACAAGGCTCGACGACTGATCGAGGAGCTTATTGCACTCGTGCGTACGGGCCAAGAACTCACCCCCACCGAGGTGCACAGTTCCGCCCGCATTCTCGACACCAACGAGAGGGCCCGCCCCTCAGAGTTGCTCGGACAGACCATCTTGACCAGTCGGGGCAAGGCCGTGCGACCCAAGACCGAGGGACAGCACGCCTATGTTGACGCTTTCGATGGGAACACCATCGTGTTTGGGATCGGCCCAGCCGGTACCGGCAAGACGTACCTGGCCATGGCGAAGGCGGTACAGGCTCTGCAGCGCAAAGAGGTCAGCCGGATTATCCTCACTCGACCCGCGGTCGAAGCCGGAGAGCGGCTCGGATTCTTACCCGGAACCCTCACCGACAAGATTGACCCGTATTTGCGCCCGCTCTACGACGCGCTCAACGACATGATGGACCCCGAGATGGTGCCGAAGCTGCTCGCTGCGGGCACGGTCGAGGTCGCTCCGCTTGCGTACATGCGCGGGCGCACCCTCAATGATTCCTTTGTTGTGCTTGACGAGGCGCAGAACACGACGCCCGAGCAGATGAAAATGTTTTTGACCCGGCTCGGTTTTGGCTCAAAGATGGCGGTCACCGGCGATATCACACAGGTAGATCTGCCCGGCGGGGCATCCGGATTGCGACTGGTCACCCGGATACTGGAGGGGATCGATGACATCAGGATCGTGCGACTCACGAGTGATGATGTTGTGCGCCACACGCTTGTTGCAAAAATTGTCGACGCGTACACCGACCACGAACAGCAACAACAGGCACAGCGTTTCGAGCGAGCTGAGGCACACGAGTTCGCCAATCGGGCGGCTCGACGCACTCGACCTCCCGGTGAGCGGGACCCGAAGAGAGGCATCCTGTGACCATTGAGGTCAATAACGAGTCCGGGGTCACTGTTGACGAGACCATTCTGGTGAGAATCGCCGCCTTCGCGCTCAACCAACTGCACGTTCATCGCGATGCCGAGTTGGCCATCGTGCTCGTTGACGAGGGGGCGATGGAACGGCTGCATCTACAGTGGATGGACGAGCCCGGCCCAACCGATGTGCTCAGCTTCCCGATGGATGAGTTACGCCCTGGCAACGAAGGCCACCCCACACCGCCCGGACTGCTCGGCGATATCGTGCTCTGCCCACAGGTTGCCGAGGCTCAAGCCTCGATAGCCTCTCATAGTCTCACCGATGAACTTCTTATGCTCACCGTCCACGGTTTGCTTCATCTGCTCGGATTCGATCATGCAGAAGAGGACGAGGGGATGGACATGTTCGGTTTGCAACTGGACATCCTCACCACTTTTGCTCGTGAGCGGAACGCTCCTAAGCGGTCACGGCGCACAGAGTAGTTGCCCACATGGAGTCTTGGCTCTTCTTTCTGGCCGCGTTTGCGCTCATTGCGTTCGGTGGTCTCATGGCGGCGATCGATTCTGCGCTCGGTGTCATCTCCCGGTCGGATGTCACGGAGCTGGCCTTTACCAGCCGTGCTCGTCGCTCACTGCTGGCGATAGCTGCCGACACGGTTGCCCACGTCAATGCCATTAACTTCGTTCGAATCATCGCGGAAACAACCGCCGGGGTTCTTGTGACGCTCGGGCTTACGCTGTATCTCAGCAATACCTGGTTGGTGCTGCTTGTTGCCGCACTCGCCATGACGGCGGTCTCGTTTGTGCTGGTTGGTGCGAGCCCGCGGAGCGTGGGTCGGATGCACGCCAACCTGCTTCTGCCGGTGGCGGCTCCGCTCGCACACCTGTTGCGAGTCATTGTGGGACCGCTTGCCAATGCACTCGTCTCCCTCGGCAATCGGGTGACACCCGGGCGAACACGTTTCGCCGGAGTCTCCAGCGAAGAACAACTGCTGAGCATCGTCGATGAAGCCACTGAGCTGGAGGTGTTGGAGAAGGGTGACCGTGAGCGCATTCACTCGATCTTCGAGTTCAGCGACACGATCGTGCGGGAAGTGATGGTTCCGCGCACAGATATGGTCACAATTGACGCGATGGCAACCGGCCGTGCGGCTATGTCGCTGTTTCTTACCGAGGGATATTCACGCATTCCGGTTGTTGACGGCGAGGTCGATGAGGTGTGCGGTATCCTCTACCTGCGGGATGTTGCGCGCTCCGGTTTTGACGGCAGCCTAGACGCTGATACCTCGGTCGGTAACCTTGCCCGACCCGCCGTGTTTGTTCCAGAATCGATGAAGGCGGACGCACTGCTCGCACACATGCAGCGTGAATCAACACACCTTGCGATGGTGGTTGACGAATACGGCGGGATTGCCGGCCTGGTTACACTCGAAGACCTCATTGAAGAACTTGTCGGCGATATTTCTGACGAGCACGACCACGAGGAAGCCCAGATTGAGAAGCTCGGCCGTGAGCGCTACCGAGTGAATGCGCGGGTGCCGATCAGTGATCTCGGCGAACTCTTTGAGCTTGATCTTGAGGACGATGACGTCGACTCCGTTGGCGGTTTACTCGCCAAGGAACTTGGACGAATACCAAAACCCGGTGATCGGGTGCAGGTTTCTGGGCTCCTGTTGACAGCGGAGCGCACGAAAGGTCAACGCAAACGGATTGACACCGTGCTCGTCACGGTGAACACACACCCGAGTGATGCGATGACAGCATGCAGCGATGCGGATGGCCCGGTGGGTGAGGCCGATCAGGCCGACACGAACAGGACAGCCCGTGCCGCATCTGAGTAATGCACCCGATACTGGCCCACGTGCCGCCGATATCTATCGGGCCGGTTTTGTGTCCTTCGTCGGCCGCCCAAACGTCGGTAAATCAACCCTGACGAACGCTCTGGTCGGCGAGAAAGTTGCAATTACCAGTTCCAAACCGCAGACCACCCGCCGGGCCATCCGGGGTATTGTCAGTCGGGATCACGGGCAACTCATTATCGTGGACACGCCGGGGATGCATCGCCCCCGCACACTGCTCGGTGAGCGGCTCAACGCGCTCGTTCAGTCCACCCTCAGTGATGTTGACATCATTGCGCTCTGCGTTCCCGCCAATGAGACAGTTGGCCCCGGCGACCGGTTTATTGTCGAACAGCTGACGCGGTATCCACGGGCCATCCCCGTCGCCATTGTGACAAAAACGGATGCTGCGCCGAAAGCTCGAGTTGCGCACCAGTTGCTCGCTGTCTCGCGTTTGCACGAGTGGGCTGCTGTTATCCCGGTGTCTGCGCCGCGCGGTCACCAGTTGGAGATACTGGTGCACGAGCTCATTGCGCTGTTGCCGCCCGCGGCACAGCCGCTCTATGACATCACGGAGCACACCGACGAGGATGTCACCGATCGGATCGCGGAACTTGTGCGTGAGGCCACCCTGGAGGGTGCACACGATGAGTTGCCGCACTCGATCGCAGTAACGGTTGAGGAAATAACCGAACGTGAAGATGGCAGTCTTATTGACATTTATGCGAATATTGTGGTCGAGCGTGATAGTCAGAAAGGGATAATAATTGGTAAAGGCGGAGCCCGCCTTCGAGAAATTGGTGCTGATGCTCGCGCTGAAATTGAGTCGCTTATGGGTCGACGAGTGTTCTTGTCGTTGCGCGTGCGTGTAGCGAAAGACTGGCAGCGTGACCCAAAACACCTCGGGCGAATGGGTTTCTAATCCTCCTAGTTTCTCACCATTATCGTGATGTTTCCGCCTCGCAGGCATCTGTTTGGGAAACCCCGCGGGTGAATGGACTTCAGTTCGGGGGATCCGCACAAACAGGTTCAGCCTCAGGAAGCCCCACGGGAGAATGAACTTCGGTTTGTTGTCTCGTCTGCGGTGCGCCGACGCGGCGACTGTCCGGCTGGGGTGTCAGGTCGTGTGGTTGGGGTGCGCGACCCTCCGGTTGGAGTGATACACTGACCGAGTGCGCTATGGTTTGCTTCTTCTTTGCCGCCGCAGCGAGACCTCGTTCTAGGCCTCCCTCGCTGCGGAGTTTTGTTGTCGGCTGATTCCCGAGAAGTGAGAGTCCGGACCTAAAATTCCGGCAGCGGAGCTCCGCCTCCGCACTAGCGAAAAGCGAGAAGCACATGCGTAACACTCAGAAGCCATCTGTGATGCCGATTCACCGGTACCGCCCCTATCACGAGCAGTTCACCGTTGACCTACCTGATCGTACGTGGCCCGATCGTCACATCACGAACGCTCCGCGTTGGTGTGCCGTTGACCTGCGTGACGGTAACCAGGCTCTCATTGACCCGATGAGCCCCGAGCGCAAACGGGTCATGTTCGACCTTCTCGTGCGCATGGGGTACAAGGAGATTGAGGTGGGGTTTCCCTCCGCAAGCCAGACGGATTTTGATTTTGTTCGCAACCTCATTGAGCAGGACATGATCCCGGACGATGTCACGATTCAGGTGCTCACCCAGGCTCGTGATCACCTCATTGAGCGCACCTACGAGTCGATTGCTGGTGCAAAGCAGGCGGTTGTGCACGTATATAACTCTACGAGTGTGTTACAGCGCGAGGTCGTTTTCCGTACCGACCGGCAGGGAGTTCTCGACATTGCACTTCGCGGTGCGCAGCTGTGTCTCGCGCTCGAAGCCACGATCCCCTCTACGCAGGTGTACTACGAGTACACGCCGGAGAGCTATACCGGTACCGAGCTTGAGTTCGCGGTTGAGGTCTGCAACCGGGTGCTCGAGGTGTTTCAACCGACGCCCGAGCGGAAGGTTATCCTCAACCTTCCGTCGACGGTTGAAATGACAACCCCCAATGTTTACGCTGATTCTATTGAGTGGATGTCCCGCCGCGTTAACCACCGCGACAGTGTTATTATTTCACTGCATCCTCACAATGACCGGGGTACTGCTATCGCCGCTGCTGAACTGGGTTACATGGCCGGTGCCGACCGCATTGAGGGATGCCTTTTCGGTAACGGTGAGCGCACCGGTAACGTTGACCTTGTCGCTCTCGGTATCAATCTGTTCACGCAGGGGATAGACCCGCAGATCGACTTTTCCGATATCGATGAGATCAAACGCACTGTCGAGTACTGCAACCAGTTGCGGGTTCCGGAACGGACCCCGTGGGCGGGTGATCTTGTGTTCACTGCCTTCTCGGGCTCGCACCAGGATGCCATCAAAAAGGGTTTTGAGGCGATGGATGCCGCGGCCGAGTCATCCGGCAAAACCGTTGCTGACCTAGAATGGGCGGTGCCCTACCTGCCGGTGGATCCGAAAGATCTGGGGCGTAGCTACGAGGCTGTTATTCGGGTGAATTCTCAGTCGGGTAAGGGCGGAGTGGCCTATCTACTCAAGACTGATCACGCGCTCGACCTGCCGCGACGCCTGCAGATTGAGTTCTCTGGGATCGTGCAGGCAAAAACCGATGCCGAGGGTGGTGAGGTCACGAGTGAGCAGATTTGGGAGATTTTTACCGACGAGTACCTGCCTGCACCCGAGGAGCGCCCAACTGAGAAATGGGGCCGGTTCGAGTTGCTGGCCCTGCGCACGGCGAGCGACCTGACGGGGGAGGTGCGGGTGCATGTGGGTCTGCGCGACGGGTTGGAGCGCATCGAACGCGACGGTGTCGGCAATGGGCCGGTAGCGGCGTTTGTCTCGGTGCTGAGCGCGGAAGGTGTGGGTGCCCGCGTGCTCGACTATAACGAACACGCACTCTCATCCGGTGGTGATGCGGTGGCGGCGGCGTATGTCGAGTGTCAGGTGGGCGGGCGTACCCTCTGGGGCGTTGGCATTGATGGTGATATCTCCACGGCAACGCTGAAGGCAGTCGTGTCGGCGGTCAATCGGGCGCTGCGATTCTCGGTGGATTCTCCGGCGCTTGTGACCGCTGTGCGATGAAGCTCCCCCGTCTCGAGCGCGCGAGCAGGGTTTGTCAGTGAAAGCTCACGAGCTGTCTGCAAGATTTACAGCGAAGCGACCGGTTGTGACCTCTCGATCAGGTTTTACGCCGTGATGAGCGAACGCGCACCACGAACGACGCGGACACCGCGGGCCGCGTGGCGGATGCTTGTACTCGGCGTGCTTGCACAGGCATCCGGTAGTTTCGTCATCAGTGTTCCGGCCTACTTCATTCCGCTGCTGCACTCCGAACGCGGTATCTCGCTGGGGCAGGCGGGTCTGCTTGCAGCTGCACCCTCATTCGGGATGGTTCTCACACTTGTCGCGTGGGGTGCTGCGGCGGACCGATGGGGCGAACGCTGGGTCATATCGATCGGTCTCGCGCTTGCGGCCGTTTTTGCACTGGTCTCCGCGAGAACCGTTGACCTGCTCCCGCTGGGATGTGTACTCGTGTTGACAGGCGCGGCTGCCGCGTCTGCGAATGCGGCCAGCGGACGGGTCGTGGTGGGTTGGTTTCCACGGAATCGCCGTGGGTTGGCAATGGGAATCAGACAGATGTCGGTTCCGCTCGGAGTTGCTGTTGCGGCACTGGTTGTTCCGCCGCTGGCTGCTCACGGTGGTGTGGGTTCTCCGCTCGTGGTTGCGGCAGGCATCGTCGGGGTGGTTGCTGTGGTGTGTGCTGTGGGACTGCGGAACCCGCCGCAGAACGCCGTGGTCGTGACATCCGCAGCGACTGCTATGAACCCGTATCGCCGCAGTCGTTTTTTGCTGCGAATTCACGCGGTGTCGGTGTTGCTTGTCGTGCCGCAGTTTGCACTATCGATCTTCGGATTAGTGTGGCTCATTGCCGACCTGGGATGCCCCGTCGTGACCGCGGGTATCATCGTTGCCGCCGCACAGATCCTCGGAGCGGTGGGCCGGATCGGCGTTGGGGTGATGAGTGATCGGACCGGTTCCCGGGTGCGAGTCATCCGGGTGGTCGCGTATGCCGGGGTCGCAGCGCTGCTCGTATTGGCCGGCTCTGCGGCTCTCGGGTGGTCAGTTGTTGCGGTGGTGGCGTATGTGGTGGCGACAATGATTAGCGTTGCCGACAATGGTCCCGCCTTCACGGTAGTAGCGGAGGCGGCCGGTTCCTCCTGGTCCGGTCGTGCCCTCGGGCTCCAGAACACGGGGCAAAACCTCACAGCGGCCCTGGTAGGGCCGACGATTGGGGCGCTCATCACGGTGGTGGGGTATCCGTCAGCTTTTGTCATTGCGGCAACAGCACCGTTGCTGTCGCTTGCACTTATTCCGAGGGCGGATGAACAGGCGTAGATGAACAGTAAGGGGATGGGTTGTTAACGCTGTGTTACTGCGGAATCCGTACCTGTGGATTGAATCGCGTATTCTGAGCAATTCTGATATACGCCACGATAATTTGTATTGCTGATACGGTCTTTTACGGAGAGTCGTGGTCTCTAAGTTTGTGATCTCTAGACCATCCACAGACCACTGTTACGACAGTGAAGGCTTAGTTTTCAGCGGTTATCCAGTTATGGCTGCTAACGTCCGATTATGCAAGCGGAAACCGAAACTCCTTGGTGTCCGTTCCGAACGACATGAAGTGAGGTTGATCTGTTGTTAAGAATCATGAAGCACGTATTATCGAGTGGCAAGAACTTTGCCCGTTACCGGTTACGCGGCTCGCGCCGGACCATTCTGGGACAGGTGGCCGTTCTCGTCGCCGTCGCAACGGTGGGAGTGGCTAGTACAGCGGCTGTGGCGGACCCACCGAGCGTGACGGTTCCCGTTATCACGGCTTCGAATTCGCCCGTGGCTACGAGTGCGACTCCGACCGAGGATGCGACTGCGAATTCGGATACAACGCCGACGAGTGTGACTCCGAGTCCGAGCGTGAGTTCGACCACGGGTGTGACTCCGAGTCCGAGTGTGGATCCGGCTTCGAGTGTGACTCCGAGTCCGAGCGTGAGTTCGACCACGGGTGTGACTCCGAGTCCGAGCGTGGCTCCGACTTCGAGCGTGGCTCCAACCGCGACTGCAACTCCGGATGTGACCGCAACTCCGACCGCAGCCCCAGCATCACCGGCAGTATCAGTGAGCGTTTCAACTGTTGTGCGTGGTCGTACGGTGAATCTGGATGCTGTCGGCTTCCTGCCCGGTGAGGCAGTGACTGTCACGCTTCACTCGACTCCGGTTGTGATTGCTAACTGGACTGCAGATGCGACTGGGCGCGTAGGCGGCAACGTCACGATTCCCGCAGCGACCGCGCCCGGTGCTCACACGATCAAGCTGGATGGACTCACGAGTGGTGTCAGCACGAGCCAGCCGATTACGGTCACGGCGGCACTGGCTGAAACTGGCTTTGAGGTCGCGCTTCCCCTGATGGTGGCCTTCGGAGCACTGGCGTTCGGTGGTCTCGCGTTTGCCTTCGCATACCGTCGTCGTCGGCTTGCCCTCAGTTCCCCAGAGCAGGGATAGTAACCCGGAATAAAAGAAACAGGCCTACGGTCGCTCAGATTATAATCCGAGCGACCGTAGGCCTACTCTATTGCAACTACGATGTCTACCATCCCTTCCACCACAGCTGCATTCCCGGACCGTTCAGGACTCAGGACTCAGGGCTCGGGCCAAACCTGGACCGGTGTAGTGGCTGATCACGGATCGATCCACTACCGAATATGGTTCCGATCACTCGATACTGGAGGTCGTGGAGGTTGGGGGAGTGGGTTGAGAGATGCGCCGTTGTGTGCGAGTCCGCAATAGTGCGATGGAACCAACGATCAGCCCGAGCGCCCCAACGGCCAGAGAGCTGACGACCAACGGTGTCTGGTCGACACTGTTCACTGTGTTACCCTGCGCTTTGTCGGTTGTGTGGGTTGTTTGTGTGTGAGTGTTCTTGTTACTCGGTGAGATAACAGAAATAGCGGGAGCGGGAAGCTTGAGATCGTGTGAGGTCTGGCCCGCGGCAGGAATTTCTGCCCAAGCGTTGTCACCCTTTTCGCAGGTTTGAATCGTGGGAAAATAGAGTGTTGTACCCGCTGCCGTTTCTGGGAGCCGTAGAGACAGTGTGAATGTGTCTCGGTAGTCAGCGGGTAGCGGTGTTTTTGCGGTATAGTCAATTTTTGCGATTCTTTGTGTTATTTCTGCGCCCTTGCTATCTTTTTGTGGGGTGGCGAGGTTTTCAATAACCTTTTCGATCGTCCAGTTCGAATTTACGGTTGGTATTACCGTGTTGATCCCGTCAGGCATGCGGAGAGACAGCTTGGTGGTTGCTGAGCCGTTGCATCCGTGTGGAACGTTGAACGTGAGGAGTGCCTGTGACCCTGCCTCAGCGGTGGTCGAGGTAACATCCACGTGTGCACGGGCTGCGTGCTCCCCGGTGAACATCAGCGTGAGTGCCCCGAGCGAGGCTGCACCTGCGATGAGAAGTGGGCGCATAGTACGCGGATTCATTAATACTCTCCCTGTGTGTGTTGTGTGGTGTCGAACCAATGCAGTGCCGACATGCCAATATGGTGTCAACATGCCGGATGGGCAAGAGGCAGCCACTCATCAAATCTACAGCAAGTAGAAATGGTCCCGCCCACAAGAACGTTCCGCATGATGCAAGGGCCGTGCGTCTCACGGTGAGGCGAGCAGAGATGGTCGCTAGAACATTCCGCATGATGCAGGGGCCGTGCTCTGCCGGTGGCTTCGACTGCGGTGGTAACGCGGGAACTATTCCCCGCGTCGCCCTCGCCATGATCCCAGGGCACGCTGCTCGGGTAGGCTCCAGCCGTACCGCACCGCACCGAGCCGGATGCTCGTTGTGACAAGGACGCACGCAGTGCCGGCGATGAAGATATCCACACCGAGTTTCTGCAACACGACCAGCAGTACCGTACCGCCCGTCGCGGCGGCGGCGTAGAGCGAGCCGACATGCATGAGGGCGATCGGCAGGTTGAGTGCGACATCCCGCAAGATTGAACCGCCCACTGCGGTAAGCACGCCGACAAACACCGCCGGCACAACGGGGACACCGAATGCGAGCGCCTTCGATGTGCCGATGGCGCCGAACAACCCGATGGTGACAGCATCGAGGGCAATAATAAGGCCGTTGAGTCGTGCAAACAGTCGCAGCAGAAGCATCCCGAGCAGTGCCGCGGTCGCAGCGACAGGTAGGTACCAGTTGTCTCGGATAGCGGCAGGGGGTTGGGTGAGCAGGATGTCACGCAGCAGCCCACCACCGAGCCCACCGAGCACTCCGATGAGGGAAATCCCAAGCAGATCGATGCGGCGCTCCGTGAGATGGGCCGCAAACATTGCGCCCTGGATAGCACCGATAGCGACCGCGGACAGGTCAAGCCAGAGTGGAATATTGAAGAGCGCGGGTGTCACATCACAAGTGAATCACGGATGCCCAGGTACCACACGAATCGCGAATGTCCGAGTGTCGATGCGTCTCAATCACCGATGAGGCCACACACGGTCGTGTGGCTGTGGCTGTGGCTGTGGCTGTGGCTGTGGCTGTGGCTGTGGCGGCCGCGACCGTGTGTGATCTTTCGATTCGGACCAGCGCTCCCGGGCGCGCCGGGGCGCGATGACCTACGTGCCAGAACGTCAGCCAACACCCAGAGCGCTCCCGGGCGCACCGGGGCGCGTCGCGAGGAATCCTGTCGGCTGAGTGGGACAATGACGGGGTGCCAGTTTATCGCGACGAGGGAGTGGTGCTGCGCACCCACAAACTTGGCGAGGCTGACCGGATTGTGACACTACTGACCCGGCAGCACGGAAAAGTGCGTGCGGTTGCGAAGGGCGTGCGCCGCACGGCATCAAAGTTCGGAGCGCGGCTTGAGCCGTTCATGGTCGCAGACGTCCAGTTTTACGAGGGTCGTACCCTCGACGTCATCACGCAGGCAGAGTCGCTCGGTGCGTACGGAGTGGATATCTCCGCCGATTACAGCTCATTCACCGTCGCAAATGTCATGGTCGAAACCGCCGACAAACTTAGCGAGTCGGAAGGCTCACTACAGCAGTACCTGCTGCTTGTCGGCGGACTGCGCTCGCTCGCACGGCGCGAGCACGGAGCATCCTCGACGCTCGATTCGTACTTACTGCGGGCATTGGCCCTAGCCGGGTGGGCACCGAGCTTCGAGGATTGTGCCCGTTGTGGTGGGGTGGGTGAGCATACTGCGATCGTTGTGCAACTCGGCGGTAATGTTTGCAACTCGTGCGCGCCACCCGGGTCACCGCGTATCACACACGACACTCGCGCGCTGCTGGGTGCGTTGCTTTCTGGTAATTGGTCAGTGGTGGATGCCGCGTCCGCTGCCGCGTGCGGGCAAGCAAGTGGCATCGTTGCCGCCTATACGCAGTGGCACCTAGAGCGTGGTCTGCGATCGATGCCGCATGTGTTCCGCAGTGTGGACGGAACCACACGAACACGGGGTGAGTCAGTTGTCCCGGGTGAGTCGGGTATTCCAGACGAACTGGTCGAGCCGGGGGCATCGTCTGTTACTCCGGGCGTGTCAACCGTTGCTCCGGGCGAGCCGGTCACGCTGAGCACACCGCCATCCGCCGCACCGGGCCTATTGGTACCGGTCACCGAGACGGCACGTCACAGACCCGAGCTATCTCGAGAGCTCGCGCCCTCATGATTCCGAAGCCACACACACACCGGAACGCGGTGCCCTACCGCCCACTCGATTGGACGGGCATTTATCCACCCGTTTTTACAGGACCGGTTCCCACCCACGTCGCTCTCGTCATGGACGGCAATGGGCGGTGGGCGAACAGGCAGGGACTCACCCGCATTGAGGGGCACAAGGCGGGCGAGGCTGCGCTGCTTGATGTTGTGGCCGGAGCTATTCAGGCGGGTGTCAAACACCTCAGTGTCTATGCGTTTTCGACCGAGAACTGGAAGCGCTCGCCCGAAGAGGTGCGCTTCCTCATGGGATACAACCGGGAAATACTGCGTCGGCGACGCGACCAGCTCAATGAGTGGGGGGTTCGCATCCGGTGGGCCGGGCGTCGGCCACGGTTATGGGCATCGGTTATTAATGAACTCCACTACGCCGAGAAACTGACGGCGGGCAACTCGACGCTGACGCTGACAGTGTGTGTGAATTATGGCGGTCGGAACGAGATCGTTGATGCGGTGCGTGCGATCGCGGAGGAGGTGGCATCCGGCCGATTGCGACCAGCAGCAGTGAATGAAAAGCTGCTACAAAAACACCTGTACGTGTCTGAGATGCCTGATGTTGACCTGTTTGTGCGCAGTTCAGGGGAGCAGCGCACCTCAAATTTTCTGCTCTGGCAGTCAGCGTATGCCGAGATGGTGTTCCTCGATACGTTGTGGCCCGACTTCACTCGAGTCTCGCTGTGGCGTGCGATTGAGCTTTACACCTCGCGCACTCGGCGATTTGGTGGTGCGCAGGATGCCCCAGAGCAGGCGTAGCGTGCAGACTGCACCCGTGCCCGTGCCCGTGCCCGTGCCCCCCGGCACTGCCTCCGCGCTCCCACCCGCCTCCCCACTCCCACCCGCTCCCCTGCACATTGGTCCCCTTCCGCTCGAGATCCCAGTCGTGCTCGCGCCGATGGCTGGAATCACGAATACAGCATTCCGTCGGCTCTGTCGGGAGTTCGGCGCGGGCCTGTATGTCAGCGAAATGATCACGAGCAGGGCGTTGGTGGAGCGCACCCCCGAGTCGATGCGACTCATCCGCCACCACGAATCAGAAACTCCGCGGTCCATTCAGCTCTACGGTGTTGACCCGACCACGGTCGCGGAGGCCGTGCGAATCCTTGTGGCTGAGGATCACGCTGACCACATCGATCTGAACTTCGGATGCCCCGTCCCGAAGGTGACCCGCAAGGGTGGGGGAGCGGCACTCCCGTGGAAACTCGACCTCTTCCGGGCAATTGTCTCCGGTGCTGCGCGCGCTGCCGAGGATATCCCGCTGACGGTCAAGATGCGCAAGGGGATCGACAGCGAGCATCTTACCTACCTCGATGCGGGACGTACCGCCGAGGACGCCGGTGTTGCGGCCATCGCGTTGCACGCGCGCACCGCGTCTGAGTTCTACTCGGGGCATGCTGACTGGTCGGCGATCGCTCGCTTGAAAGAGACGGTGACGAGCATTCCTGTGCTTGGAAACGGTGATATTTGGTCGGCCGAAGATGCGTTGCGAATGGTCGCTGAGACCGGATGCGACGGGGTTGTTGTCGGACGAGGATGCCTCGGGCGCCCCTGGCTGTTCGGTGATCTTGCGGCGGGGTTCCGCGGTCAAGAGCAGCGTGCGCGACCGGGGCTGGACACCGTTGCGCGTACGTTCCGGCGGCACGCCGAGTTGCTTGTCGAGTTCTTTGAGGACCAAGACCGGGCGTGTCGCGACATTCGTAAACATGTGGCCTGGTATTTCAAGGGATACCCGGTCGGTGGCGGCATCCGTGCGAAGCTGGCTATGGTGGAGTCGCTCGCTCACCTTGATGACCTGCTCGGAGCCATTGATCTGACGCAACCGTATCCCACCGAGGGGGTGGAGGGTCCGCGCGGGCGGGCGGGGACCCCGAAGCATCCGTCGTTGCCGGAGGGATGGCTCGCCTCTCGCGAGCTTGCGGGTAGTGAACGGCGCACCCTCGTTGACGCCGAGCTTGACACAAGCGGCGGTTAAGGGCGGTCGTTGGGCTTGCCCTGTCCGTTCAGGCTGGCGTGGTGGCGGGCGCAATCCGGCTGGGACGAGGTGGTGTGGGCACGGTCTGGTGGACACCGTGCCGACAGCGGCGGGTCACGGCATAGCTGCAGCAGACAGGCAGAACATCTGGCACAATTGGTGTGCCTATGCACCCTGATCTTGCCCCCGGTTATGCTCCCGCCGATACTGAGCGCCTATTCCCTGAGGAGCACTTCTCGGAGCGGCGTGATTTTGCTCGCGATCGGGCCCGAGTGTTGCACTCGAGCGCACTGCGTCGCCTCGCCGCTAAAACACAGGTGCTGAGCCCGACATCCAATCTTGACTTTGCTCGCACCCGCCTCACGCACTCGCTCGAGGTTGCGCAGGTGGGGCGGGAACTTGCCGCGAGTCTCACAATTGACCCAGATCTGGTGGACGCCGCCTGTCTAGCGCACGACCTAGGCCACCCGCCGTTTGGGCACAATGGTGAGACGGCTCTCAATGCGTGGGCGATCGACATCGGCGGATTTGAGGGCAATGCGCAAACCCTGCGTGTGCTTACCCGGCTTGAACCGAAGGTGATTGGCCGGGATGGCTGCAGTTACGGTCTTAACCTCACGCGTGCGAGTCTCGATGCGAGTTGCAAATACCCGTGGTCGCTCGCGGATGCCGTGCTTGACCCTTCTGGCCGAGCGAAGTTTGGCTATTACGCAGACGACGCGGCAGCGTTTCACTGGTTGCGAACGGATGCCCCGCCACTTCGCCCCTGCATTGAAGCACAGATCATGGACCTTGCCGATGACATCGCCTATTCGGTACACGACTTTGAAGACGCTATCGTCAACGGCTACCTTGATGTTGGTGTGCTCGGTTCCCGGATCGATCACGACACGCTCGTCACCGGTATCCAAGCGTGGGATGGCGGCGCCCACACGCGCGACGAACTTGCCGCTGCCTTCGACCGGCTCGACTCACTGGAGGTGTGGATTGATACCTGGGACGGCTCGCGACTTGATCTTGCCCGCCTGAAGAACCTCACGAGTCAGCTCATTGGTCGATTTGCTCATGCCGCGATAGACGCCACGCGCGGCGCATACCCGCAGGCGAGCCTTGTTCGATTCGGTGCATCTATGGTTGTGTCGGCCGCTGTCCGCGCCGAAATCGCCGTGCTGAAGGGCATCGTCGCGATCTTTCTCATGGGTCTGGAGTCTCGACAGGCTCTGTATCAGAATCAGCGCGAGGTCTTGCACCAGCTGGCGGACGCGCTGTTTGTGGCCGGCCCACAACACCTCGATCCGGCTTTTCTCGCAGATTGGGACGCTGCTGTCACGGATACCGCCCGCAAGCGGGTCATTGTCGACCAGATCGCAAGCCTCACCGATCAGACCGCACTGAGTTGGCATCATCGATACGTTCCCGTTGAGCGCTGAGGGCGAGCACGAGGATGTGAACGACAGCACGTTTCCGCTGGGCACTTAGGATGTACCCATGGCAGGCCGCATTCGACAGAGCGATGTTGACGAGGTCAAGGCCCGCACAAATATTGCCGACGTCGTGGGCGATCATGTGAGCCTAAAATCTGCCGGAATCGGTGCCTTGAAGGGCCTGTGCCCATTTCACGATGAGCGCAGCCCGAGCTTCAACGTTCGGCCCCAGGCGGGGTATTACCACTGTTTTGGTTGTGGTGAATCGGGCGACGCCTATACGTTCCTGCAGCGTCTCGAACATCTCTCTTTCGCGGAGGCGGTGGAGCGCCTTGCTGCCCGACTCGGTTATGAGCTGCACTACGAAGAAGGGCAGTCTGTTCCCGAGCAGGGTAACCGCGCGCGCCTACTTGCGGCGAACCAGGCCGCCGCCGAGTTTTTCGTGGAACGACTCAATGCACCCGAGGCAGACAGCGGCCGCCGGTTCTTGTCCGAGCGCGGGTTTGATGCGGCGGCAGCGGTCCGCTTCGGCGTCGGTTTTGCTCCGAAGGGGTGGGATGCGCTCACCAAGCACCTGACCGGCCGTGGCTTTACACAGGATGAGCTCGAGGCATCCGGTCTCGTGGCCAAGCGTGACCGTGGTGTATACGACCGGTTTCGGGGACGGCTGGTGTGGCCGATTCGGGATGTTACCGGTCAAACCGTGGGTTTTGGTGCCCGCAAACTCTACGATGATGATCAGGGTCCCAAGTATCTCAACACCCCAGAAACGCCGATCTATCGCAAGTCGCAGGTGCTCTACGGTCTTGATCTCGCTCGACGTGAAATTGCGAAAACTCACCGGGTGGTGGTGGTGGAGGGGTACACCGACGTCATGGCCTGCCACGTCGCGGGAGTGACGGTTGCGATTGCGAGCTGCGGCACCGCATTCGGGGGTGACCACATCAAGATCTTGCGACGCGTGCTCGGCGATGACACGGGCATTGGCGAGGTGATTTTCACTTTTGACGGGGATGATGCGGGACAACAGGCCGTGATGAAGGCCTTTGCACAGGAGCAGCGCTTCGCTGCCCAGACCTTCGTCGCGATCGCACCCGAGGGACTCGACCCGTGCGATCTGCGACTGCAACGAGGGGATGACGCGGTGCGGGCGCTCATCGACACGCGAACACCGATGTTCGAATGGGTCATCAAAAACACCGTGGCCCGGTACCGGCTGGAGAGCGTGGAGGGGCGGGTTGCGGCACTGCGTGCGGCAGCGCCAATCGTGGCAGGAATCCGTGACTCTGCGCTGCGACCCGGGTATTCACGGGTGCTCGCGGGAATGATCGGGGTGGAACTGGGAGAGGTGGTGGGTGCAGTTCGCCGCGCAGAGGCTGTGACGAAGAAAGGCATGGTGGCCTCCGCCGAGGGAGCGGTGGCCGGTGCTTTTGTCTCGGGCGCGCTGGTCGGCGCGCCGGGCACGAGTAACGGTGTCGTGCGCGATCCGGGTGGGCAGGCCGAGGGGGGTGAGCGTGTAGCTCAACTGAGCAACGACCCGTCGACCCGGCTGGAACGTGATGCGCTGCAGGCTATCATCCAGTTCCCACAGTTCATCGACCCGGCACAGTTGCAGCACGCGCTCGACTGTCGAATCGGAAATCCCACGCTTGCCGTGGTGCGGGACGGGATTGTCACGGCGTGGGCGGCTCCGTTGCCGGGGGTATCGAGTTCGGAATCTACGATGAGTAATCAGTTCGGAGCATCCCCTCGCACTGTGGAACAGATTGTTGCGCAGGTACCGCAACCGTACGCACATATCGTGCAGCAACTCGCGGTCGCACCGTTGCCGCAGCGCACGGAGGCTGAGCTTGCCGGCTATGTGCGAAGCGTCGTTGCCGCGCTCATTGATCGGGAACTGCTGCGGCAAAAAGCGGAACTTGTTGGTCGATTGCAGCGTACCGACCCGGCTAAAACCGAGGTGTTTTCGGCAATTCAACGGGCGCTCGTTGATATTGAGACTGAGCGGCGAAGACTTCAGGGAGAATAAGGGGGCTTGGAGTCGGCTGAACCCGTGTGTTGGAACCTTCGCGACTGCTGTCGATCACGGCTCGAGAAGCGATTGAGCCCCCACCCGGGGTTGCCGTCTGCGACCGCGGAACCTGACACCTGCTGAGAGCAGGTTGAGCCCCCTCCGGGAATGCCGTGCCGGTGGTGGCCTCGACGTGGGGAACTGTTAGCCATTGTGGGAGCTCACACCCGTCGGAGTGCGTCGCGAACCTCCCCGTGATTTGCTAGAGTTGTCCCTGCTGCTCATACGATCCTCCATAGCTCAACTGGTAGAGCAATCGGCTGTTAACCGATAGGTTCTTGGTTCGAATCCAAGTGGGGGAGCAAAACACCCGGTTTTCTGTCGGTTTCCGTGTGCCTGCGCGGGCAGTTTGGTCGCTGGTTTCCATCGGTTGCTCCCACAGGTCAGCACTGGCTAGAGATCTGTGAGGCCATCTCGCCCCGGGCATTCTTGTGCGCGCTGTCCAGTAGTTGACCTCACCCCTCGAGACGATCGACACCGGGTACCCACTGTTTCCCCGGAACGCCCCACCCGAGCTTGCGAGTCACTTTCTTGACGACGCGCTGGTCTTCCTCGCCCAGCCGGTCGGTGTAGAGGATTCCACACAGGTGATCGAATTCGTGCTGAAAGATGCGGGCGAGCCATCCGGTTGCGTTGATTTCATACGCGACGTTCTCAAGGTCGGTGGCGCGCAGGATGGCATGCTCTGCGCGCCGAAGACCGAACCGCTCACCGGGCACCGACAGGCAGCCTTCGGACTCTTCTTCCGGGTTGGGAACGCCCACCGGTGGTGGTGTAATAAGCAGTTCCGGGTTGATCGCAACTCCGCGCCAGGAAACCTCGTCGTCGCTCCAGGAGTAGGTGAAAATGCGTAACGGGACACCAATCTGCGGGGCGGCAAGGCCGACACCGGGCGCGGCATCCATCGTGTCAAACATGTTGGCGACGAGTTCACGGATGGCCCCATCGATGGAGTCAACAGGCTTCGCGGGGGAGTGCAGAACGGGGTCTCCGGTGATGCTAATTGGTAAAACTGCCACGTGCTAAGACTATCTAGGCTGGAACCCGATACAGTCATGGAGTGCTCTTGGACTCCGCTGCTCTTGTGACGGTGGCTGACCTGTCCGATTACATCAGGCTTGACCCGAAGCAGTTTCTCGGGATCCCGCTCGCGCTTGTTGGTGCCGTGTTTCTCTCACTGGGAGCACAATTTCAGCACCGTGGGGTGGCGCGGGTTGAGTCCACAACCGGTGCCACCCTGGGCACAGGGCTCAGCGGTTCGCAAATATGGCACCTGCTCCTACGCCCCTCGTGGGTTGCTGGCACGCTTATGCTGGGCCTCGCTGTCACGTTTCAGCTGGGGAGCTTGTATTTCGCTCCCATTATCGTTGTGCAGCCCCTCGGTGCAATTGCACTGGTCATCACCTCGATTATTAATTCCCGAGTCAACAAGGTGCAGCTCAATATGCCGTCCATCATCGCAATTGTTATGTGCGTAGGCGGAATCTTTCTGTTCGTGGGCGTGGCAGCCTTCACCGCGGTTGACCCGGTGGTCACTGATCAGCACCTGTTCATCATCATCCTGTTGCTCATCGGCGTATTGCTCATCGCGAGCTCGGTTTTTCGTCGGTTTCGGCAACGAATTCGTGCCATTTTTTACGTCCTGATGGCCGGGGTGCTGTACGGGTTCGTGGCGACGCTGGCGAAGATGGTGTTGGGACGCATCCACCAGGGGCAGGTCGACTGGCTCACGATCCTGTGTGTCGTGGGATTACTCGGGGCCGCGGGGATTGGCGGTTATTTTGTGCAGAACGCTTACTCGTCGGGGCCACCAGATCTCGTCATTGCGGGACTGACAGTTGTTGACCCACTGGTTGCCGTCGCGATCGGGATACTTGTCCTCAACGAGGCATCCCAAGCCCCGCTCTGGGCGATGCCAGTGTTTATCGTAGCCGGGGCGATTGCGGTGCTCGGGGTCTTCCAACTCGGGCGTCATCACCCGCAGTCCCGGTCCTAGTTGGGGAATGCACGGCTGTGTCTGGTTCTTTTCATTCCGAATTGATGGTCCCGGCTCCGAGTTTTGCGGTGCATATCTGTCGCAACAGCAAGGGTTGTGGGTACGTGGCAGGTTGCCCTGAGTGACATAGGCTATGGTCGAATCTGCTAGCCGGATTCCTCCTCTGCTCCGA
The DNA here is from genome assembly GCA_002529645.1 of Candidatus Lumbricidiphila eiseniae. GTDB lineage: Bacteria > Actinomycetota > Actinomycetes > Actinomycetales > Microbacteriaceae > Agromyces > Agromyces eiseniae. The sequence goes on from NAEP01000032.1 coordinate 115,241, forward strand.
CCCCGTGCGCTCGGGCCCGGTGTGGATCTCTGGAAAACTAAGGAACCTCTACGTGACTGACACTCCGCCAGTAGCCATAGAAAGAGCAACGACTCACGATGTTGGCGTACTACACACAGGCACAGAATCAACGGATGACTCGGGCGATCTACCAACGGACAGACCGCTGCGCGTGCTCATCGGTGCGGACACCTTCCCGCCCGATGTGAACGGTGCGGCGCGCTTCGCGGAACGGTTAGCCTCCGGCTTAGTGGCGCGCGGACACGAGGTTCACATCGTTGCTCCGGCATCGAGCCGAATATATGGGACATGGACCGAGATACACGGGGGTGAAGCACTCACAGCGCACCGTTTGCGGTCGTGGCGGTGGTATCCGCACGACTGGTTGCGCTTTGCCCTGCCATGGTCCATCCGTCGAAATTCAGCGAGAATCCTTGATGAGGTTCGACCCGATGTTGTGCACTTCCAATCGCATATTGTTGTGGGGCGGGGATTATCTGTGGAAGCGGAGCAGCGGGGCATCCGAATTGTTGGCACTAACCATTTCATGCCGGAAAATATGCTTGCTTTTACGCTCATCCCGCGGGCCTGGCAAGATTTTTCTGTAAAATTGGCGTGGAAGGCTGCCAGTCGCACTTTTGGGCGAGCCGCAGCGGTCACAACACCAACCAGGCGCGCCGCGGAGTTTCTGGAGCGTTCAACCGGACTGACCGGGGTCTACGCGATTTCGTGCGGAGTGGATGTTCCGCAGTACTGGCCTAATTGGGAAGCGCGCACCGAGAACCGGGTGCTTTTTGTTGGGCGAGTGACGGGGGAGAAACAAATTGATGTGCTGCTACACGCGACCGCCCTGTTGTTGCGTGACAGTGTGGATCTCACGGTTGAGATTGTTGGTGATGGCGACCAGAAACGTCACCTGGAGAACCTTGCGGTGACGCTCGGCGTCGCCGACCGGGTCACGTTTACCGGCTACGTCACCGATGAGGAATTGCGTGCTGCTTATCACCGGGCATCGGTGCTTGCTATGCCGTCGATTGCTGAACTGCAGAGCATCGTCACGATGGAGGCGATGGCATCTGCGTTACCGATTGTTGCCGCCAATGCGATGGCCCTGCCGCATCTTGTGCACGACGGGGAGAACGGGTATCTTTTTGAGCCGGGCAACGCTGCTGATCTTGCCGCAAAACTCCGAAAGGTTCTGGATGCCCCACCTGCCGAATATCGCGCACTGAAGGAGGAATCTACGCGGCTCATCGCGGCACACGATATCCAACGCACTCTGTCGATTTTCGAAAGGTTGTACCGTGGATCTCCGATGGATGACCCACCCATTGATGAGTCATCCATCGCGTCGGATGCTTAGCCTGCGTGGTGCCAGAGCCGCGTTGGTGAGGCCAGGGGTACCCCCAATCGACCGAAACTGCTGCCGAGTTCGAGTGCGCGATCGAGCGATTTAGGGTACCCCCATCGACCAAAACTGCCCTCTGAAATGTCAGAGCCGCGTTGGTGAGGGTCAGGATGTCTCGGAACGGCGGGTGTCGGATCTGGTGCACGCAGCCGCGGGGTTGCCGTCTGTGGTTGTTCATCATCTGCGACACACAGCAGCACCGCTCGCGATCAGCACGGGGCTAGTGTTAAGGTCGTGTAGGAGATACTTGGTCACGTCTTAAGTGGCCGCGATTCTGGAGGCCTACACGAACCTTTGACCGTGTGGTGCGTTGGGTACGTTGGCCGGAAAAAGTGTAGATAAATTGTGGACGTACGGTGTCTGAGGAGGTCTTGTGACGTGCGTTTTAGACAAAACTGGCTGCGATAGTAGTTAGTTTTCTCGGGGCGGTAGCTCAGCTGGTTAGAGCAGCGGACTCATAATCCGCCGGTCACGGGTTCGAACCCCGTCCGCCCTACAGAAGGATCCCGGTTGTCTCTAAAACCTCTACCGGTACCACGCTCTCCAGCGGTTCCAGACCGAGCAGGTAAGTCAGTAGTCACACCGAAAAACTCGCTTAGTAGTACGAGTTCGGTCAGGTTCCACCCGCTTCTTCCGGTGAATGTACCCCTGAGTGTCGCGGGCACCCATCCCCAGCTCGGCGGCTGGCTGTCGCTGCGAGATGCGGCCATTCTTCAACATAAGGTCGCTGGTTCGTAAGGCTACGGTGTCTGCCATCAAGACAGCGGTGCTTGCATCGCGGCAGACCGAGCGGTTTTGGTCGTGATGAGGTTGCCGTGCGGCTCGGGATGGTCCCACGGGTCGTGGTACGAATGAATGCATCCATGCCGAAGGTACGAGCTTCATCGATGGCCACACGGGTCGTGGCACGAATCCCGACCCGCCACAAGATGCCACGGCTATGGGATTTAGACCCGATGACTGGAAAACTACTCCGGGTCTCAAAGAAACCACGATCCGTTACGAACGAGACTGCCCCGGCGATCTGGTGCACATGGATGTGAGAAAGTTCGGACGTATCCCGGACGGGGTGGGTGGCGAGCACACGACCGGGCGCTGCACGAGCGACTTGAAGTCGCTGAACGGGACAAGCAGAATGCGTCGGTGAGACGTTTGAGCAGCACCGCGAGGCAACATTTGATCAGATTCGTGCCGCTGCATTTTCGAAGGCCTACTTCGAGAAAGAAAATGACGCGCGAAATGGAAGCAAAGACGACTACATTTTCCGAGATTTAGACGATGCCGGTACTGAGAGTGTTTCGATCATGTGCGAGATGAAGAACGAGGCTGACGGATTCTCGACGAAGCGTAAGAACGAGGACCTCTTCAAGGAGCTCGATAAGGATCGTATTGAGAAGAAGTGTGAGTACGCAGTGCTCGTTTCCTTGCTCGAGCCTGATAGCGAGCTGTACAGTGGTGGGATCGTTGATGTAATGAATTCAAGGCTGGCTTTGCAAGAAATTTTGAGCTACCATCCCAAAAGTTTCATTCAGCGATTGATGAGATCGATAAGTCGATCGAGAGGTTACGGAAGGCCAAAGATGCGCTGCGCGGTTCCGAGCGCAACCTTAGACTCGCGAACAACAAAGCTCAAGATGTGACCCTGAGGAAGCTAACCCGAGGAAGTTCGACGATGACGGCGAAGTTTGCCGAGCTGAAAAGCCCGGAGACACCCGGCATCGAATTCCCCTTCACCCCAGCCACTCTTACCGTGACGGAATTCTTTATTGAGAGCGATCAACGAGGTTCAGTTCACGACATATCGCGCTGCACGCTCCTCAGTGACATCCGAAGCGGTGCCTGCCGGATGCTCCGGGGCAGTAACGGCCACACTCGGCCGATGCTGCGCAACCACCCGTCAGAAACACGGGCAGCGCGCGGTGTCCAGCGGAATCCGAAGTCGGCGCGCAACTGAGGCGGCAGCAGCGACGCGGTGATCAAACGAAGCACCGGCGCGGCGAGCGCGGCACCGCGTGGCCACGATTCGGACGGAGTGAAGAGGGCACGGCACACACGGCGTGCATCGGCGGTGACGTGCAGCTGGGAGAGTCGGGTGTTCCACCACGCATCAAACTCGGCGCGGCTGGTTGGCCAACCGGCGATGTCCGCCTGCAATTGCGCACCCAGGGGCCGGTAACTTCGCACAATCGCGTCGGCAGCAAACTCGGGAAGTGGTTCCAAGAGACGTTCGTGTACCTGCAGCGCAACCGCGAGCAGGGTTGATGCAACCCAACGCTGAGCATCTGGGTCATTGGCAGAGTAGGCGGGGGATGCCTCGGTGGCTCCAGCTTCGCCCGACACGGGAGCGTGACGACGGTTGACCCTTCGGACCACGTGGCGCACCATCTCCTCGTCGCCAAAGGCGACCGTGTACACGTAATTGAGTGTGCCGAGGAGGCGGTCACGCGGTCTCGTGGCGAAATCACTGTGGCGAGCGACCCCGCGAGCCACGCGCGGGTCGGCCAGCTGCAGCAGGATCGCGGCACCTCCGCCGAGCAGCAGGATACCCTCGGCGCTGTGTCGGCGGAATATCTCGCGGTCGTGCTCAGTTGTCACTCCACCATTGTGGCCGATGCGCTCGATGCGCTCGATGCGGTGGACCGCTGACCCGTGTGCCTGCCGTCACCGGCGAGGTCATAAACACTGTCACCCCGGTCGTGACCAGCCACCGGTCCTCGATAATCAGCTTTGCTTGTCGCAGATGAACGTGTGGAGTAAAAACAGTACTAGCATGAGATACGAGGGCCTCCTGATTGGTGTAGACGTGGTGTCTCGCAACAACTCCACTCCACAACGGTGAGGCCCTCACCCGGCAGCAGAACACACCATTCACGAAACGACCTGTCTTGGGCGACATCTCGGGAGACTCGCGTGTGATTGTGGATTCTGCGTCGCGCGCGGGTAGGCCATCCGCTCCGGACACAAGCGAACTTCGACAAATGCGGAGCCTGCGTTGCGCGCGGGTAGGCCTGTGCGTCACACCCAGGTAGATTCGGTGTCGTTGATGGAGGGGGATGAGCTGGTGCTGTCGGTGTTTTTCGATCTGCTCCGCCTGGACAAGTGGCGTGGGAGAGCACCGACACTGAAATATCTGTTTGCCACACGCGGGCGTTTCCGGCTGAGGCACCACGAAACACCCCGCAGACACATCACGACCGCAGACACATCACGAGGAGTCTTGTCAACATCGTCCAGGGTCGTCCGTGTCATCTAGACTGGTGCTTTGCCTGCGCACCGTCATAGCGGCGGAGGGAAGCTCGCGGGCCCGGGCAACGGTCCCGACACCATCACCCCTGACCACACTCTGAAGGATGCTCCGTGCTCGCCGTGCATGACCTCGAAATCCGGGTCGGAGCCCGTGTGCTCATGGCACATGTTTCGTTCCGGGTTTCGCCGGGGGACAAAATTGGGCTTGTCGGGCGCAACGGTGCGGGAAAAACGACGCTCACGAAGACGCTCGCGGGCGAAACGCTACCAACCGCGGGGAAGATCGACCGCTCCGGCGAGATCGGTTACCTCCCGCAGGATCCACGCTCGGGTGACCCCGAAATGCTCGCCCGCACCCGTATTCTCGACGCTCGCGGACTGGGGAGCCTCGTCGTCGGTATGCACGAGCAAACCCACCTCATGGCAAGCAGTGATCCGGTCATCGCGGAACGGGCGATGCGCAAGTACGGCAATATCACCGATCGGTTTGCCGCGCTCGGAGGCTATGCGGCGGAGGCGGAGGCGGCATCCATCGCCTCTCATCTTAATCTCCCCGATCGTATTCTTGACCAGCCGTTAAAGACTCTCTCGGGAGGTCAGCGGCGGCGCATCGAGTTGGCCCGCATCCTGTTTTCCGATGCAGACACCATGATTCTGGATGAACCGACTAACCACCTCGACGCAGATTCGATTGTATGGTTGCGCGAGTTTTTGAAGAGTTATCGTGGCGGTGCCATTGTGATCAGCCACGACGTCGACCTCGTCGGAGAGGTTGTAAATCGGGTGTTTTATCTCGATGCGAATCGGTCGGTTATTGATATCTACAATATGGGTTGGAAGCACTATCTGCGTCAGCGCGCCGCCGACGAAGAACGCCGCAAGAAGGAACGGGCCAATGCCGAGAAAAAGGCCGGGGCGCTGCAGTTGCAGGCGGCTCGATTCGGAGCAAAGGCATCGAAGGCGGCCGCTGCCCACCAGATGGTTGCTCGCGCCGAAAAACTGTTATCCGGACTCGAAGAGGTACGCGCTGTCGACCGGGTCGCTAAACTCCGCTTTCCAACACCCGCACCGTGCGGCCGCACACCACTGACGGCATCTGAACTCTCGAAATCGTATGGTTCCCTCGAAATTTTTACCGCCGTGGACCTCGCCATTGATCGCGGCACGAAGGTTGTTATCATCGGTCTAAACGGGGCAGGAAAAACGACGCTGCTCCGTATTCTCGCCGGTGTGGATGCCCCGGACACCGGTGTTGTCGAAGCCGGTCACGGGCTGCGCATCGGTTATTACGCTCAGGAACACGAAACCCTTGATGTTGCGCGCACCGTGCTTCAGAACATGGTGAGCGCGTCGCCAAACATTACTGAAACCGAGGCCCGCAGAGTGCTCGGCTCGTTCCTTTTTATTGGCGACGATGTTTACAAACCGGTCGGGGTGCTCTCCGGCGGTGAAAAAACTCGGCTTGCGCTGGCGACAATCGTCGTGTCTGGTGCCAATGTATTGCTGCTCGACGAACCTACGAACAACCTCGATCCCGCCAGTCGCACAGAAATACTCGACGCCCTCGCCCACTACGAGGGTTCGGTTGTTCTGGTCAGCCACGATCCGGGTGCGGTCGAGGCCCTCAATCCGGAACGGGTGCTCATCATGCCCGACGGCACCGAGGATCACTGGAGTCAGGAATACCAGGAGCTCATCGAGCTCGCGTAGCGGAGTCGGTCGTGGAAACCTATCGCGTGTGGGTGGCAGGTAGGACTCGGCCATGTGGCTCCTTCGGCAAACGTGGAAACCTATCGCGTGTGCGTGGCAGAGTCGAGCACACTGTCCTCGTACTCAGAATCGACATTCACCTTTTTCGCGCGGTGTCTAGTGATTGGGCGTGGGTATCGAGGAGCGCCGGATGGTGCGCGGACCCCGACGGAAGTCAGCTCTTCTGGGAAATTTCCGATGGGAGTACCAGACGGTGTGGGAGCGCCGTTCGCGCTGAACACCGTGCCACCGTGCACGCGCACCGCAGCCGCGGCATCCCGACTGTTGTTGTGTGTGTCACGCAGTTCAAGCTCGGTTGTGCGCTCACGATTGGCTGCCCACCCCAGTCCAACGAACCCCATGGTCGCGAACACGAACCACTGCAGGGCGTAGGAGAGGTGCGGCCCCTCGTCGAGCGCGGGGCGGGGTGCCGCCTGCGGCACGGTCGGTGTGGCACCGGAGGAGGGTGCATCTCCACCAGCCCCGAGCCCGCTCGCCCCACTCGAGACAACCGACGGGGTGGTGTTGCCGCTTGCGCCATTGGGTTGTGGAATGAGTAAACCGTAGGCACCGGTGTAACTGGATGTCCCGCCACCGGCCGCCGCAACACGCTGGGCGAGTTCTGCCAGATCTATTGTTGCCAGTTCCGCGCCCACCGAGGTGCGCCCCGCAATCCGGCCTTCTGTGCCCTTCAATCGTGCTGTGACCTCGATGCGGCCCGACGGCGGCGGTGTGACGGCGCCGGGGCGCCCCTTCGAGTTCGGTGCGATCCATCCTCGATTGATCATGAACACCGAGTTGTCGTCAAGGCGGAACGGGGTAACCACCTCAAAACCATTATTACCGCCCAGCGGACGGTTACGAATGACAACCTGCTCGGCGGTGAGGTATTCGCCGGAGAGAGAGACAACCTTCCAACGGTCGACAGCAGCGAAGCTCGTGAGCGTTGGCAGCACCTCGCTGACAGGCACGGCCGGTGAGTCGTAGTTCGCGTTGATTCGGGCAATTTCGGCCTGCGCCTCCGCTCGTCGTGCGAACTGCCACAGGCCGAGCAGCGAGCAGACTACAGCGAACACAATGGTCAGAGATAGGTAGCCAGCCCATCGCCGGGAAATTAGGAATCGCCATTGACCGCTGCCGCGTGTCGCGGCGGGCGACGGGACTTCATGGGGGGAGGTAACGGCACCCCCGGGTGTTCGGGCATCGAACAAGGCGGGGGTGCTCTGCCCGGTTACGGGTTCGTTTTTCCCGGTTACGGGTTCGTTTTTCCCGATTACGGGTCTGTTCCGCCCGATTACAGGCCCGTTTTGCCCGGTTACGAGCCTGTTTTGCTCAGGCATGGTGTTCCGGCATCGACACGGGTTCAGTTTTCTCGCTCTGCTGCGGGTCATACGCGACGACACGGACAGGAAAAGACCGGGCGTGAAGAAAGGCACTCAGATAGTCAACGTGCTCGGCGCATGCAAGCCACGTTTTGATGCGTTCGCCCGTGTGGATCTTTGGGTTACGCCACTCGATGCGCCACTGTGCAGACACGGTGCATCCCGCCCGTGAGCACGAGTCAACCGGGATCTCCCCGCCGATGCCCATCACGAGAATTTCGCCCCATCACCCGGGGTTTCCGCCGAAGCAGGCGGAGGCACCGTGGCTTGCCCGCGTCGAGCGATCCCACCGGGACGTAGCACGAGTCGCTGCTTGCGCAGCAGTGGCACATTTGCAACGACAACGGCGAAATACGGCAACACAATCGCGCCGATCGCGACGGCGAGCAACCACCATCCCTGCGTGAACGGCAGAGCGACAATGCACAGCACCCGAATACCCATCATGATCGAGTACTTGATCATGCGGGCGCGTCGATCTGCGTCGGGTGAAACGGTAACTGAGGTGATCGTGGGTGTCACAGTGGTGACCGCTGGTAGGGGCGGAACTCCTTAGGGCTTAACACTACGGCGTCGGCGCCGAAGTCTGCGGCCCGAACCCTGCCTGGGTCGGGGTGGATGATCCGGGCACTACCACGCACAGATCCTGCCAAACACGGGCACCGTTAAGCGCGATCTCCGTCAAGCACCAAACTGTATGACGTACCCTGTTGGCTCGGGGAGTCGGTAACCGGTTCACGTAAAGAACCGAGAAAGGTTGAACGTGCCCTGTTGGCTGGGAGAGTCGGTAGGAGACTCGGCCGGGGGCTCGGCCGGTCGGCCGAGGAAACCAGCCGGGGCTCGGCTAGTTGGTCGAGGAAACCAACCGGGCCTCACCCGCGCCGCCGATCCGAACTTTTACTCGGCCGTATGCTGAACTGGGGCACATTGAAGGGAATAACATGACTGCTCGGACTGTGCTTATTACCGGAGGCAATCGTGGCATCGGCCGTGCGATTGCCGAAGAGTTCATCGCCCAGGGGCACCGCGTTGCGGTTACGGTGCGATCCGGTAACGGTCCAACGGGGGCGCTCGCTGTGCGCGCAGATGTTACCGACGGAGCATCCCTCGACGCGGCATTCGTCGAGATTGAGGCTGCGCTCGGGCCGGTCGAGGTGCTCGTGGCGAACGCGGGCATAACTCGTGACACGCTGCTGCTGCGGATGAGCGACGAGGATTTTACGAGCGTGCTCGACACCAATCTCACGGGTGCGTTTCGCGTCGTCAAGCGAGCATCGAAGGGTATGCTCAAGGCCCGGTTCGGGCGCATCGTGCTGATTTCAAGCGTTGTCGGTCTCTACGGTTCCGCCGGTCAGGTTAACTATGCCGCTTCGAAGTCGGCCCTGATTGGGATGGCCCGTTCGCTCACCCGCGAACTCGGAAGCCGGGGGATCACATCGAACGTGATCGCTCCCGGGTTTATTGAGACGGAGATGACCGAGGTGTTGCCCGATGAGCAACGCACCGACTATCAGAAGGCGATTCCGCTCGGACGTTTTGCGACGGCGACTGAAGTGGCAAAGGTCGTCACGTGGTTGGCAGGCGATGACGCAGGCTACATCTCAGGTGCGGTCATCCCGGTTGACGGCGGCCTCGGAATGGGCCACTAATAGGTTTCGTACTAGCCGCTCAGCCCCATTGCCGCGAGCACGTGGCTGAGGTCGGGTTTGTCAACGATGACATCGGCCGATTTCCGCACGATGGGCTTCGCGCAAAAAGCGACGCCGAGGCCCGCACGTGCGAGCATCTGAAGATCGTTCGCACCGTCTCCTATCGCCACGGTCTGACTGAGCGGGATGCCTCGTGCCGCCGCCCATTCGGCAAGAGTGTTTGCCTTTGCGGTGGCATCAACAAGGGGACCCGCCACCAGGCCGGTGAGTTTTCCCCCACTGACAGCCAGTCGATTGGCGCGGCAAAAATCGAGCTGTAGGTGCTCCGCGAGCGGGTCGAGCAGTTCGTGGAATCCGCCCGAAACAACGCCCACCGCGCCGCCTGCTGCGTGTACACCGCTGACGAGTTGTGTGATTCCGGTTGTGGGTGTCATTCGTGCTCGCACGGCGGCGAAGGCCGTGACATCCAGGTTTACGAGAGCGGCAACCCGTTCTCGCAGACTCGCGGCGAAGTCGATCTCGCCCCGCATCGCTCGCTCGGTGATGGCAGCGACGTCGTCGCGGCATCCCGCCGCCTCGGCGAGCAGTTCGATGGCTTCTTCGCGGATGAGTGTCGAGTCGGCATCGAGTACGACGAGCGGGCCGCCAACGGGGCGTGCTGAGAAGGGAGTCGAGGTCATGACTCGGTGGCCATGACCCGGGTGCCTTTGCCAACGACGGTGATGCCGCTGTCAGTTACGGTGAAGCCGCGGGCAATGTCTTCTTTTCTGTTCAGCCCAATCTGTGCGCCTGCCTCCACGACGACTTCTTTGTCAAGGATGGCCCGGTGCACGGTAGCTCCCGCGTCAATCCGCACTCGATCGAAAAGGATGGCGTCGGTAATGTCTGCTCCGGAACCGACATTCGCCCAGGGGCCGAGTACGCTGCGTTCCACGTGTGCGCCTGATATAACCGAGCCCAGTGACACAATTGAGTCAATGACTGAACCTAGTGATCCGCGAGCATCACGCGTGAATTTTGCGGGCGGCGAATTGAACTGCTGACTGAAGATCGGCCATTCGCGGTTATAAAGATTGAACACCGGCAGCACGGATATAAGATCCTGGTGCGCTTCAAAAAATGAGTCGATCGTCCCGACATCCCGCCAGTAGTAGCGGTCACGGTCGGTAGAGCCCGGCACCTCGTTGCGTCGCAGGTCGTACACACCCGCTTTTCCTGCCGCGACGAATCCGGGGATAATGTCACCGCCCATGTCATGACTTGAGTTGGTCTCTTCACCGTCGCGGGTCACAGCATCAATGAGTGCCGATGCTGTAAAGACATAGTTGCCCATTGAGGCGAGAACCTCATGCGGGGCATCGGGAAGTCCGATTGCATCGGTTGGCTTCTCGCGAAACTGTGAAATCATTGTGGGGTCACTCGAATTCACCTCAATAACACCGAACTGGTCTGCCAAACCAATCGGTTGTCGGATCGCGGCGACTGTAACATCGGCACCCGACTCGATGTGGTCTGCGACCATGTGACTGAAATTCATCCGATATACGTGGTCGGCACCGACGACGACAATGATGTCAGGCTGCTCGTCATAAATGAGGTTGAGGCTTTGCAGAATTGCATCCGCAGAACCCGAAAACCAACGCTTTCCCAGCCGCTGCTGTGCGGGCACCGAGGCGACATACGAGTTAAGGAGGGCGCTCATTCGCCAGGTTTGCGAGATGTGACGGTCCAACGAGTGGGACTTGTACTGGGTAAGCACAACCACCTGACGGAGACCGGAATTCAGCAGGTTTGATAGCGCAAAGTCAATGAGGCGGTACTGGCCACCGAACGGAACAGCGGGCTTCGCACGATCCTCGGTGAGCGGCATGAGTCTTTTGCCCTCGCCGCCGGCGAGCACGATACCAAAAACCTTACGGACGGTCATGGTGCCTAGCCTATCGACCGACAGTCGTTGTCGCGGGCCGCAGCAGGACCGGTGCGTGGGCTGCTTGCTGGGTAAGTGCTGTTACTTCCGCGCGACACGATTTGAGATTCTGCGCAAATGTGTAATTATTGAGGTATGGCTAAAAAAGTATCTATAGAACTCATTGACGACATCGACGGAACCCGCATTTCTGAGGGGGGAGGGCGGACCGTTCAATTCTCGTTCCAAGGACACGACTACGAGATAGACCTGGCTGATCACAACGTCTCGGCGTTGGAAAAGGCGCTTGCCCCGTTCACTCAGAACGCTCGTACAGTACGAGGGACGACGGGTCGCCGACGTACGTCAGTGAAAGTCTCCGGTCCCACAATGAGTAGCACGGTTCGCAAGTGGGCTCAAGAAAATGGTGTCACGGTTCCGCCTCGTGGTCGGATTCCGTTCGCCGTCATTGATTCCTACAACGCGGCACACCGCAGCTAACACCAACAGCTGTGTGAATAGCAGCAACAGGAGGGGCGCAGGCACTGGAGTGCTTGCGCCCCTCCTGCTTTTCCTGTCGAGGGAGATTGATCGGGTCGGGAACTCTCCGACTCTTGCCTGCGGACTTCTGTCTTTTCTGATGGGGGATCGGTGTGAGGTCCAGCCCCTGCACCGCGGCAGACTTACCCCTGTCTTTTCTGGTGGGGATCGATGCTTCCGGTTCATCCTGCAACAACCGAGGGTCTTCTGCGCTAGTTTTGGGGTGTGCGCGTAGATATATTGAGCAGGGAGTATCCGCCGGATGTTTACGGTGGTGCGGGAGTTCATGTCACTGAACTTGTACGTGCGCTGCGCCCCCACATAGATGTCCGGGTTCGGGCTTTTGGCGGGGCGCGCGCGGAAGCTGGGTCAACGGGATATCCCACTCCGGCCGAGTTTGTGTCCGCAAACCCCGTGCTGGGCACCCTCGCAACTGATTTACTTATGGCCGGAGATGTCGCCGGTGCAGATCTGGTTCACTCGCACACCTGGTACGCAAATTTTGCGGGGTACACGGCGAAGAAACTGCACGGTATTCCGCACGTTGTCACCGCCCACAGCCTCGAACCACTTCGGCCCTGGAAGGCAGAGCAGTTGGGTAACGGTTACCGCCTCTCATCCTGGGTCGAACGCGCAGCGTGCGAGGACGCGGATGCTGTCATTGCTGTGAGCGAGGGAATGCGCCGCGATATTCTACGTGTGTACCCGTCACTTGACCCGGCTCGGGTCGAAGTTGTGTACAACGGGGTTGATCTTGCCCAGTGGCGTCCCCACGTTGACTTCGACACGGTCCGCACGCTGGGTATCAACCCCGACCGGCGCTCCGTTGTGTTTGTTGGTCGAATCACTCGGCAGAAGGGCCTGTCGTACCTGTTGCGGGCTGCGAGGGTGCTGCCGCCCGATGTTCAGCTTGTGCTCTGTGCGAGTGCGCCTGACACACCCGAAATTTTCACCGAGGTGACCGATCTGGTAGGTCGGCTGCAGCGCGAGCGTAGTGGCGTGGTCTGGATTGATCGGCACCTGTCGCGCTCAGAACTGAGTGCGGTGCTTTCGGGGGCGACGTGTTTTGTCTGCCCGTCGATTTACGAGCCGCTCGGAATTGTGAACCTTGAGGCCATGGCGTGCGGGGTTGCGGTTGTCGCGACCGCAACCGGGGGTATCCCGGAGGTGGTTGAGGACGGGGTGACGGGTGTGCTTGTGCCGATCGATCAGGTTCAGGATGGCACGGGCCTGCCCCGTGATCCGGAGCGGTTCGTCGCCGACCTTGGTGCGCAGTTGTGCCGGGTCGTCGCTGACCCCGACGCAGCCCGAATGATGGGTGTGGCGGGTCGGCGGCGGGCCGAAGAGCGGTTCTCGTGGCAGGCGATTGCAGATCGCACTCGTCAGGTGTACGCCCGGGCGCTTGCACGATAGCCCGGATGTTTGCGCTGCGGCTGCGACAACCAATGTCGGGCTAGCATTGTTGCTATGGCCGGTACCGTGATTGAGTTCACTGATGTTTCTGTGGTGCGTGACAGGAAGATCATCCTTGATTCCATTAATTGGAGTGTCGGGTTGGATGAGCGGTGGGTTGTTGTTGGGCCCAACGGTGCGGGGAAGACAACCCTGTTGCAGATCGCGGCGGCCATGCTGCATCCAACCAGTGGCACTGCCATCCTCTTGGATGAAGAGCTCGGCAAGGTCGATGTGTTTGAGTTGCGACGGATGGTCGGGTTTGTCTCGTCCGCGATGGCGCGGAGGTTTCCGCCAGAAGAGACGGTACTCAATGTTGTTCTCACGGCCGCGTACGCGGTACTTGGTCGGTGGGAGGAAGAGTATGATCCCGTTGATCTGCGTCGCGCGAGTCGCATTTTGAGCGAGTGGGGTTTGACGGAGTTTGCACAACGCCATTTCGGCAGCCTGTCTGACGGTGAGCAGAAGCGGGTGCAGATTGCGCGATCTGTTATGGCCGACCCCGAGTTGCTCTTGCTCGACGAGCCCGCCGCCAGTTTGGACCTTGGGGCGCGGGAGGAGTTGGTGTGGCAACTGGGTGGGTATGCGGCATCCTCTGAGTCAGCAGCGATGGTCATGGTGACCCACCATGTGGAGGAAATCCCGGTCGGGTTTACCCACGCGCTTGTGCTGTCAGGGGGGCGAGTCGTTGCCGGTGGACCGATTCCTGTTGCGTTGACCTCAGAGGTTTTGAGCGAAGCATTCCAGCGTCCGATTGAGCTGACTAAGGAGCAGGGGCGGTTTACTGCTCGTGGACGAGCCCGGTAGCAGAACTGGTGAACAGTGCGCGGCCGACCTGCGCGTTCTGGTAGTCTTTAGCTTTCGTTGTGTGATCGCACGTCGGCATGCCGTCGAATAATTTTTGTTCACCCCGTCAGCAACCAAGGAAGCTCGAATGAAGACCGATATTCATCCGGAATACAACGCGGTTGTGTTCCGCGATCTCGCCTCCGGGGCGACGTTTCTCACTCGTTCGACGGTGTCGAGCAGCAAGACCATTGAGATTGACGGTGAGACCTATCCCGTCATCGATGTTGAAATTTCCTCCGAGTCGCACCCGTTCTACACGGGCAAGCAGCGCATCCTCGACTCGGCCGGGCGTGTCGAGAAGTTCAATCAGCGCTTTAAAAACTTCGGTTCGAAGGCATAGCCTGCAGTTGGTGACGCTGCCGTACAACTTCTGACTGGGGTAGCTTCTGCTCGGGAGAGTCTCACTCTGTGGGGGGCAGGGGCGGCGGGCAGGAAGCCGACCGCAAAGCAACATGGCGAGGTCTCGCCCTGTCGGGGCAGGGGCGGGCGGGCACACGGGGTGTTCTTGTGGTCGTGTGCTGGTTGCTCTGATGGTGTGTGCGGGCAGACGCGGGTTATCGGGCAGACGCGGGTTATACGGCGTCGGCTGATGCGATAGGCAATTGGTGGCGGACGGGCCATTCGCCGGAGCTAACAAAATTGGGTTCGCCATTTTCCCGACGCCAACGCTGGTAACCCGCGGCCTGCTGCCGACTCCACTTCGATTGCAACTCGTGCAAATGAGAGGCGGGAGTGTCGGCAAGCAGAGGAAATTGGTGCACAAGCGCCTGGGCGATTCGCCCTGCCGTCACGGCATCGGCGGCCGCGTCGTGGGCGTAACGCAGGTTCACACCGTAGTGTTCGGCGGTTGCAGAGAGAGTGCGTTTTCCCGGGCGATAGCGATCAACCGCTTTGTCGATAACAAAAGGGTCAATGATGGGCCCGGATTCTGGGAACGGGGTCAGACCGTAGCGAATAGCTTCGTGTTGAAGGATGGTGAAATCGTAGGCGGCGTTATAAGCCACGATGGCTACCCCACGCTGGTGCAGATACTGCAGTGCCGTCAGGATCTGCGCAACGGCCTGCGCGGGTTCATCGCCCTCGCGTTGCGCTCGCTCGGTGCTGATGCCGTGAATGAGTGTCGCGGAGGTGGGTATCTCTATTCCCGGATCTATGATCCAATCGCACGCGGCCAGAACCTGGCCCGTTGGCCCGATAACCCCAACATGGGCGGTAACAATCCGGCTGATGTCAAAATCAATGCCGGTTGTTTCAAGGTCAAAAACTGCCAGAGTGTGTGACCAGTGTGGTGAGTGCGTTTTACCTCGAATATCGTGCGCCTCAAGGAGGGCCTTGAGAGCCTCGAGGGCGTGATGCGCGCCGTTGAGCGCACCGAGCGGGGCGGGGGCTGCAGTGGAGTTCGTCATAACACCAGGGTAGACAGTGCCTCTGACATCGGGGCTTAAACGCACCGAGCATCAGGTTCAGATAGCACGGATATCGGGTCTGGGTGGCATAGAACACTGGGGTTGAGTGGCACAGATATCGGGGTCGGGTGGTACAGAACACCTGGCTCGAGCAGCACGGATATCGGGGTCGGGTGGCACAGAACACCGGGTTTCTGACCTCGCTGCTTCTGATCACCGCAGCACATCGCACGGAGCTCGGGCAACACAGGAATGTGAATCATCCCCCGTAGACTGGGGCGAATGACCACCTCACCGTACGCTGCGCAGATGGCTGCCATCACGGTGCGAGAGCACCGCGGCAGTGTGCTGGGTCACTCCACTGCATGGTGGGAATACGGTAGCGACGCGCCATCTGGCACCTGCCCGGTTGCCGTGTTCATACATGGATTTCGGGGTGATCACCACGGACTCGAACCAATTGTGGCCCAGTTTCCCGACTGGCGAATTATTGTGCCCGATCTACCCGGTTTTGGTAAGACATCACCGCAACTTTCGCAGGACATTGAGGGGTATGTGGGATGGCTCGTTGCGTTTCTGCGCACCGCTGGTGTGGTTGACCACGGCACAGAACCCTCTGTTGCGGTGCCGGTGACGCTGCTGGGCCACTCGTTTGGTTCCATCGTTGTCGCGGCCACGGTCGCGGCTGGTCTCTCTCCCGAACATCTCATCCTCATTAATCCCATCGTAGTGTCGGCGCTGGAGGGGCCCCGGGGCATCCTGACCCGTTTAGCTGTGTGGTACTACCAGCTCGCCGCGGGACTGCCGGAACGGGCAGGGCTCGCGCTGCTCAAAAATTCCACCATCGTTCGCATCATGAGTGGCATCATGGCAAAGACCCGTGACCGGAAAGTACGAGCCTGGATCCATGACCAGCATGACCGGTATTTTTCCCACTTCCACGACCGGCGTGCGGTGCTCGCCGCGTTTCAAACTTCGGTGCAACACACGGTAACTGAGTACGCCGACCGGATCACCGTGCCAACGCTACTGATTGCGGGGGGGCGGGACGATATTACACCGCTTGCCGCACACACAGCGTATGTGGCGGCCCACCCGAATGCGCAGCTGCGGGTCATTCCCGAAGTTGGTCATCTCATCCACTACGAGTCACCGCGCGAGGCAGCGATAGCCATTCGTGAGTTCATCGGCTCTGCGAGGCCGTCGGGGTGAAAATACTTGTTGACTGCCGATACATGCGAATTGACGCACACGACGGGATTAGCCGGTTTACCGCCAATATTGTGCGAGAGATTGGGATGAGACATCCCGTGACGATGCTCATTAGCGATCATCGACAGCTGGCGCTATTGCCTGATTTGCCGTGGGAGCTCATTAGTTCACCCACGAACGTGCTGCGTGAGATATTCGTTGCGCGACAGGTACGGACACTGCAGCCCGATGTGATTTTTTCCCCCATGCAAACAATGGGTTCCTGGGGGCGAAACTACGGGCTTGTGCTCACCCTCCACGACCTTATTTACTACCAGTACCGCACACCGCCGCCGACTATGCCCCCGATAGTTCGGGTGTTGTGGCGGATCTACCACCTTGCGTGGTGGCCGCAGCGGCTCATGCTTAATCGAGCGGATGCGATTGTTGCCGTGTCGGAGACAACCGCGAATCTGATGAACACTCACCGCCTCACCACACGACCGGTCACAATTGCCACCAATGCCGCCGATGATCTAGTGGCACTCGCGCAACCGCGAACTCGACCGAGCGTCAACAGGCTTTTGTACATGGGATCGTTCATGCCCTACAAGGGTGTCGACGTGCTTGTGCGCGCGGCAGCGGAACTTCCTGACTATGAACTGCACCTGCTTTCTCGCATTACCGATGAAGATCGGCTTCGACTGAGCAGACTGGCGCCCACCGCGCGGGTGGTGTTCCATAATCAGGTTAGCGATGATGAATATATCGACCTATTGCAGGGGGCTACCGCACTGCTGAGCGCATCACGGGTGGAGGGATTTGGCATTCCGGTTGTCGAGGCAATGCGGATGGGCACACCGGTCGTAATCAGCGATATTCCCGTTTTTCACGAGGTGGGTGGGGATGCTGCGCTGTTTTTTGATCCGACTAGTCCCGACGCCCTCGTGGCCATCGTGCGCGCATTGGAAACACCCGGTGAGTGGGAGCGGCGGTCGGCAGCAGTCATCCGCGCTGAGACAAGATTCCGGTGGGGACACTCGGCGGAGGCGATCATCAGGGCCATGACGGAGGTCGTCGAATCGCGGGGTTCAGAGCGGGCTTAGCGTCTGTCGTTGCGGAGCACTGCCCGTCCGTGCGCGCTGGCACGTGGGTCTGTCAGGTTTCTAGTGTTTTGTGTCCGGGGTGACTCGTACACTCGTGTACGTTGGCATGCGGGTCCGGCGTGTTCTGGTCCGCACTGCTGCCGTTACATTCTTCCCCTGAACACCCACCTACCGTCGCGATTGAGGGCGCCAGCTACTGGCTTGGAGAGCACTCACGATACGTGCGTCGCGGCCGCCGAGGTTTTGCCCGAATGCACGTGAAATTTCAAAGGAAACTAATGTCGTCTCGCGCTGTGGCTGTTCTGGTTTTATTGGTTGCCTCGTTCATGGATCTGCTGGACACCACGATTGTCAATGTCGCACTGCCGACAATAGAGAAAGAACTGTCCACAACCGCCGCACAGCTTGAGTGGATCGTCAGCGGTTATATTCTCGCCTTCGCCGTGTTGCTCATCACGAGTGGGCGCCTGGGAGATATTTTTGGCCGGAAACGCCTGTTCCTCGTTGGTGTTGCCGGGTTTACGCTCGCGTCCGCAACCGCCGCGCTCGCGTGGAACGGCGATTCGCTCGTGGCAGCACGCATTATTCAGGGAGCTTTCGCCGCGGTCATGAGTCCGCAGGTGCTTTCGATCATCCAGGTGTTATTCAGCCCCAAAGAACGTGCCGCTGTGTACGGTGCCTATGGTGGAATATCTGGCCTTGCCGCGGTTGCGGGACCACTTCTCGGCGGACTTCTTATCTCGGGTAACGCCTTCGGCTGGGGATGGCGAAGCATCTTTCTCATCAACGTTCCTATCGGAATCCTGCTGTTCATCGGGGGCGTCATCTATATTTCGGAGTCGAAGTCGGCAGACCGGCCTCGACTTGATATTCCCGGTGTTGCTCTCGCGACGGCAGGACTCTTCCTCCTCGTGTACGGGCTCATAGAGGGTCGTGAGTATGGTTGGCCGGGCTGGATCTGGGGCATGATCGGGGGGAGCATCCTTGTCTTTGTGTTGTTCGTCGTCTACCAGCGTCGCCGAGACGCGCGTGATGGGTCGGCTCTTGTACCGCCGTCGCTTTTCGACAACCGTGGATATTCGGCAGGGATTATTACCCAGTTCACTTTGGCCGGGTCGGTTGGATCGTTCTTCCTTGTCCTAATCCTGTACCTCCAGATGGGGCTTGGCTTCTCGGCCATTGATGCGGCCCTCACTACGCTTCCGTTCAGTCTTGGTGCCCTGGTGGGTAGCGGTATCTCCATTCCGCTCGGGCACCGCTTTGGGAAATTCCTCATTCTTTTTGGTGCTCTCGCACAGGCCGGAGGTTTTCTGTGGGTTGTGACTGTTGTGGCACACAAAGCCGATGCGCTCACCGGCATTGATCTCATTCTCCCGATGGCTCTCGCAGGTGCAGGATTGACCCTTGTCGCTGTGCCACTCACCGATGTCGCACTCGCGCAGATGCCGGTCACGAACGCGGGTGCCGCATCCGGTGTTTTCGGGACCGTTCAACAGGTGGGTTCTGCGCTCGGTGTTGCCGTTATTGGGGTCGTGTTTTTCGGCATCGCCGGAACCCAGTTCACCCCCGGAGTTCTTCGTGACGGGTTTATCAGCAGCATGTGGGTGCCCATTATCGCTCTCATAATTTCCGCAGTGGCGACTTTTTTCCTTCCGAGTGTTGCCGCCGTTCGGCAGCACAAGATTGATGCCGAGGTGGTAGAGGTCAGCTAATCCAACTTCGCTGACCCCGCGGGGATAAGCGCACCGGCGAGAGCAACGAGTGATTCGGTTGTGCCGCCCTCGATCCGCACGGTGGCCCGGTGGTCGGCCCGGGTGGGTCCCCGGTTAATGATGACGACCCGCTGACGGCGACGGATGGCACGCTCCACCAACTGCATTCCAGAATTCACGGCGAGCGAGGATCCAGCGACCAGGAGAACATCGGCAGACTCCAATACCCGCTCGGCCCACCTGTAGACATCAATCGGTACGGTCTCGCCAAAAAACACAACACCCGGTTTCAGGATGCCCCCGCATTTGCGGCACTCTGGCACCGTGAGGCCATCGATAAGTGTGCGCACCGAGGTATCCACCTCGACGGTGCCGTCGGGCAGTGCGGGCGTGCTCTGCGCGGCTGCCAGCCGCGGATTGAGCTCTTCAAGCCACACCGCAATCTCACTGCGAGTGTACTCATGGTGGCAGCTCAGACACCAGACACGGTCGAGGCTGCCGTGTAGTTCGACGACAAATTCGTTGCCCGCACGCACGTGCAGGCCGTCAATGTTCTGGGTGATGACGCCCGGGACTTTACCGGACGCTTCGAGCGCGGTGATCGCCCGGTGTCCGGAATTTGGCTCGGCCGCCCGAAAGGGGTGCCAACCGAGGTGGCTTACAACCCAGTAGTGCCTGCGAGCCTGCTCAGAGGTGAGGAAAGCTCGGAGTGTCATCGCGGCGCGAGGACTGCTGCCCGTGCCACGATAGTCGGGAATACCGGAGTCGGTGGACACACCGGCACCGGTGAGAACGGCGAAACGTCGGCCGCGGAGACATTCGACGGCGGCACTGAGGGAACTGATATCGAGGGTTTCGGCACTGGCACGCTCGGTGGTGTGTGCCGTGGAGTCA
Source organism: Candidatus Lumbricidiphila eiseniae (assembly GCA_002529645.1). GTDB lineage: Bacteria > Actinomycetota > Actinomycetes > Actinomycetales > Microbacteriaceae > Agromyces > Agromyces eiseniae. The sequence goes on from NAEP01000032.1 coordinate 135,731, forward strand.
TCGGCGCCGAGGAATTCCGCGCTCGACACCTGCGCGGCAGACGCCGGTCGTGCGGTCGAGTTAGAATCTGAGGTCACGATGAAAGTTTCGCACCTCCGAGCGGTTTCGAGTGTGACATTCGGGGACGGGAAAATTCACCGAGGAGAGATCCAGCGGTGGCGGTGGCCGGAAATAGCCGGTTGCGGGAAACGGAGTGCGCGTGCGCGTGGAACAGCTTGAAGACGTGGCATCCAGCGCTGTCGCGGACTTTACAAACCTCACGGATGTTGCGCTTCGCAGTGCGTGTGAACCGGCCCGTGGAATCTATATCGCGGAGTCCGCGAAGGTCATCACCCGAGCGTTGGCAGCCGGACACCAACCGCGGGCGGTGCTCTGTGAGGCAAAGTGGCTGCCCGCACTCGCCGAGGTGCTCGAGCCCCACGATGTGACCGTGTATCTTGCCGACAGCCAGCAGTTGGAGTTGCTCACCGGATATCGAGTACACCGGGGTGCCCTCGCGGTGTTTGAGCGTCCGGAGCTTCCCTCGGTGGCGACGGTGTTGGCCGAGGCGCGCCTGGTGGTTGTGCTCGAGGATATTGTCGACCACACCAATGTGGGCGCAATTTTTCGTTCGGTTGCGGGGTTGGGTGCCGATGCCGTGCTCGTGACACCGCGGTGTGCTGATCCGCTGTACCGGCGTAGCGTGCGTGTCTCGATGGGAGCGGTTTTCAGCGTGCCGTGGACACGGTGCCCGGAATGGGATGAGGCGGTGATCGCGTTTCACGCAGCCCGCTTCAGGCTCGTGGCGTGTGCGTTGACACCCGAGGCGGTTCCGTTGGCAGAGTTTGTGGTGGATGCCCCGCAGCGGCTCGCCCTCGTGCTCGGAACCGAGGGGGATGGGCTCAGTCGAACCGCGCTACGGGCTGCGGATCGGGTTGTTCGTATTCCGATGCAGCGCGGTGTGGACTCACTCAATGTTGCGGCGGCGGCAGCGGTTGCCGTGTATGCGCTCTCTGGAGCGCAGGGATGACCGAGGAGATCGGGAGCCAACAGCAAACGGGTTTCACCGAGCAAGAACGGGTGACCGAGAGGGCCAGGCGGGGGCAGATGTATCGTCGCCGCCGGGTCATCATTTTCAGTGCGCTGGGACTGGTTGTGTTGCTTCTTATTGGTGGTGGGTTATACACCGGCGCTGCACTCGGAACCCCGCTGCCGGTGCTGGTGCCCACAATGGTTGTCCCCAGTGCGGATCTCCCGACCACGCCAACGGTTGCAGAACCGGGGTTCGGGGCGTGGGCGATCGGAATTGCCGGGGTGAGCAGCGGCACGGGCGGTGCCGGTGGGTCCGGGGGTGCTTCCGATGATGCCGCGACCATCCCCGTCGTGGACAGCGGTGGACTCATTGCGGCATCCAATGAAAATGTGCCGTTACCGATGGCGAGCATTACGAAAATCATTACGGCTCTTGTTTTGCTCGAGGCGCATCCGGTGACCGGAGGTGATAGTGGACCGAGCATCTCGTACACCGCAAAGGATCTTGAGATTTATAGACAGGTGTACGCCGCGAACGGGTCGGTTGCCCCGGTTTCTGTCGGTTCGACCCTCACCCTGCGCCAGAGTCTGGAAGCGATGCTGCTGCCTTCCGGCAACAATTACGCGATTTCGCTGGCCAACTGGGCCTTTGGTTCGGAGGCTGCGTTTCTCGACAGGGCGCGTGCGTGGCTTGCCACACAGGGCCTTACCCAGACGAAAATTGCGGACACCAACGGGTTATCACTCGAGGACATCAGCACAGCCACCGACCTTGTGAGGCTCGGCAAACTCGCTCTGGCAAACCCGCTGGTTGCCACGATTGTCGCGATGCCCAACGCGGTGGTTGGCCCGCTCGGGCTTCTGCAGAATACAAACAAGCTACTTGGAAACACTGGCATAACCGGTATCAAAACAGGAACCACCGACACTGCGGCGAATCTCCTCTTTTCGGCCAATATCCCGGTCGCCGGTAGTAGCGTCACGGTCGTTGGTGTGTTGCTCGACGGTAAGAACCATACGGTTATCAACACAGCCGTACTCGCGCTGGTCACGTCACTGGCTCCGGGGTTTCGCCTGGTGAACGCGCTCACGGCTCAGCAAGAGCTCGCGCATTTTCGTGCGGCGTGGGATGCCGCCGCAACAGCGCGCGCCGCGACGGGTGTCTCGATCATCGTGTGGGGGAGCACGACGGTGACGGTGAGTGTTGCTCTCGATTCGGTGCGGGCAGTGACGAGGGGGGAGAAGGTCGGCACCGCGACGGTCAGGGCGGGGGATCATCAGTTCCCGGTCAGTATCACGGTGGATGGCGCGATCACTGACCCTGGATTCTGGTGGCGGATGGCGCATCCGGGTGGTCTGGCACAGCACCCGGCGCTGTGACCAGGCTCTGCTGCGTAGACTGCGAGGGCAGGTTACTGCGTTATAGCTTGCTATTCTATCTACTTTGAAATATAGTCAAGAGCATGGACGTTCAGAACAGGGACTGGCGGCGCGGGCTCCTTCGTCCGCTCGCCTTGGCTGCAGTGCTTCAAGCCGGTGAGTCACACGGTTACGAGGTCATATCACAGTTGGAGAAACTGGGGTTGGGCACGGTATACGGTGGCACGCTGTATCCGATTCTGCGCCGCCTTGAGGATGAAGGTTTTTTGAGTTCGAAATGGGTTCCTGGAGACGGAGGCCCGGGCCGCAAGATTTATACGGTTACCGAGGCTGGTCGCGAGGAGGCACGTAGCTTTCAGGCGCAGTGGGTCGCGCTTGTCGCCGACGTCAACAGGGTCTTGAAAGAAAATTTATGAATACGTGTGAGAGCTACTTACGGACCTTGACATTGGAACTCTGGGTAATCAGATCCAGGAATCGACTTTGACTGATATGTTGACAGAAATCGTGTCGAACCCGACGGTTGATCCGTCGACCCCCGACATGACGCTCGGTTCGGCAAGGAAGTTTACCTCTTCTCACGATAAGGGTGTTGCTGTTGCTACGAAGGTTGATTGTCGACTACCTGAGGGTATTGAAAGGAGGTTCCGCAGGTGAGTATTAAATTCGATCGTGTGTCCAAAAATTACGGTAAACGATGGGCACTCAATGAGGTTTCATTTACCTGTCCGACTGGGACGATAACGGGGCTTCTCGGGCAAAACGGTGCGGGAAAGTCAACCGCGCTTCGGTGCGTACTCGGACTGTCTCATCCAACACAGGGAGTTGCAACAATAGCGGATAAACACTTCACCGAGCTACGGCAGCCGCAGGTTATGGTTGGCGCCGTGCTCGATGCGAGTGCCCATCATCCAGGACGCTCTGCGCGCAATACGATTCGACTCATTGCTTCGCTTCTACAGGTGTCGGCTTCTCGGGTGGATGACGTACTCAACCTCGTGGGGCTCGGCGGTGTGGGTGGTCGCCAGTTTCGAGCTCTATCGCTCGGCATGAAACAACGCCTGGCCTTGGCCATTGCGCTTCTTACTAACCCGCAATACCTGATTCTTGATGAACCCCTTAACGGGCTGGATATCGAAGGTGTCAGTTGGTTCAGGGAACTCCTTGTCACCTTCGCACGTGAAGGTGGCACCGTCTTGGTCTCGAGCCACATGCTCGCCGAGCTTGAGGGATACGCTGATCGGGTTGTCACCATTCACCAGGGTCAAGTACTTGATGATAAGAACCTCTCTGAACTGCCAGGACTGCGAGAACTGGTTATTCGCTCGTCTGATAATGAAGGGCTCATCACAGCTCTCACTGCAGCAGGATTGTCCCTTCAAGCGGTTCCGGGGACACAGCAGCTGTGTGTCTCTGCAGAGGCAGAGCTCGTGTCACAGCTCGCGTTCTCCGCCGGAATATTGCTTCTGGAAATATCCCCGCGTCGATCCCGACTCCTCGAAACTTACTATCTGGATCTGGTTGCGAAGAACTCCCATCACGAGGGGAAAAACTCGATCTTATGATAGTCACCAATCTGCTGAACGAATACCGCAAACTCCTTACAGCCCGTGGAAGTCTTGCCGTTGTTGTGACCTGTGCCACCCTGCTTGTAGGAGTCGCCGCTGGTGTTCCTATCCTGACATATTCTCTCGGTGGCCCGATATCGGAGTTGTCAGCCTCAATGGCGGTTGCTGCTCTCCCCCTGACAATCCTCGGATCGGTCATCGGTATTCTCATTATGACTATGGACTGGCAACACCGGGATATCACATCCATCCTGGTCGCTGCCCCATCTCGCCCACAACTTTTCGCCACTAAAATGCTCACCAGTCTCATTGCCGGCCTGATCTTTTCACTCTTGATTATTATCGCCAATGTTACTGCGCTTCTCGTACTCACAACCGGAGGAGTCGGAATCGATGGGAAAATATTTCTCAGCATGGCGGGCACGGTGCTGTCGCTCGGTATCGTGTGGACGCTGGCAGGAAGCGCTGTTGCATCTGTTTTGCTTTCGCTGCCACTGACTCTGGTGTTCGTATTTGTCCAGGCTCTGATCCTTGACCCGGCACTGATGTTTGCGAGACCTTGGGGTGAGTACTTTCAAAGCTCAGCTATCACGTCAGCTCTTATCGGACAGGGTCCCGTTCTACCCGGACTCACCTCCGCCACCCTGTGGATTCTGCTCCCTCTCGTACTCGGAGCCTGGCGTCAATTTCACCGTGAAGCTGCATAATCGCTGATAACACGGTCCCACCGGCTAAGCTGTCGGAACTGTGAGTAGCGCGAATCGTGACAACCCCGAGTCGACGAGCACCCAGACTCTCCGCCACAGCTCCACACCGCAGGCTGAGTCGTTGTCGCGTCCCGATACCCGCTCCACGAGTCACCTCGATACCCGCTCCACGAGTCACCTCGATACCCGCTCCACGAGTCATCTCGATACCCGCCTGCACGCCGCGTCGGCAGCGGCCCAGTTGCCGCCTTCCTTCCCCGAGCGCGCCGCGCGCGGCACCGCCGATAAGCTGCGGGCGTGGCAGGAAGAAGCGATTGAGCTCTACCTGCGCACCATCCCGAAGGATTTTCTCGCGGCAGCGACCCCCGGTGCGGGCAAAACAACGTTCGCTCTGCGACTGGCATCCGAACTGCGCGCCCGCCATCTCATTGACCGCATCACCGTTGTTACTCCCACCGACCATCTCAAACGTCAGTGGGCGGATGCCGCGGCGCGCGCCGGCATCCGTCTCGATCCGGAGTTTCGCAACGCGCAAAAACGGGCGGCCCGAATGTTCCACGGTATTGCCGTAACCTACGCACAGCTGGCCATGCGCCCCGGTCTTCACCGAGAAATCACCCTCTCTGGTCGCACCCTCGTCATCCTCGACGAAATTCACCACGGCGGCGATGCGTTGAGCTGGGGTGATGCGATTCGGGAGGCGTTTGAGCAGGCCGAAAAACGGGTGCTACTCACCGGCACCCCGTTCCGTTCTGATACCGCACCGATTCCATTCGTCCACTACGAGCCCGACAAAAACGGCATTCGAATCTCAACCAGTGACTACAGCTACGGCTATGGGCGAGCACTGAAAGACGGCGTTGTACGGCCCGTCCTGTTTATGGTGTATTCGGGCAGCATGCGCTGGCGCACCCGGGCAGGCGACGAAATGGCGGCAGCGCTCGGAGAAGACAACACCAGGGACATCACAACCGCCGCCTGGCGTACGGCACTCGAACCCACCGGTGAGTGGATTCCTGCTGTTCTCACCGCTGCAAACCGTCGACTAGACCAGATACGCCACAACATCCCCGATGCGGGGGGTCTTGTCATCGCGAGCGACCAGTCCAGCGCACGCGCCTACGCGACAATCCTCGAGGGCATCTGTGGTGAAAAGGTCACTGTTGTTCTCTCCGACGAGCGCGCGTCGAGCGCGCGCATTGAAGAGTTCGCGAGCAACACCCGAAAGTGGATGGTCGCCGTGCGGATGGTCTCCGAGGGGGTGGATGTCCCGCGACTTACCGTCGGTGTCTACGCGACAAACGCATCGACCCCGCTGTATTTTGCGCAAGCGATTGGGCGATTTGTTCGCGCTCGTCGGCGCGGTGAAACCGCCTCGGTGTTTCTGCCACACGTGCCGAGCCTGCTCGCTCTGGCCGGTGAGTTGGAACGGGAGCGGGATCACGCCCTCGACCGCCGGGATACAACAGACAGTGCCGAGGCGCTCGACGATGATCTGCTCGACTCGGCCAACCGGCAGGAACGGGCCTCAGCCGAGCTGGAAGCCGGGCAGTGGGAGGCGCTCGCATCCGAGGCATCCTTTGATCACGTTTTTTACGGCGGCACCGGATTTGGGGTGCAGGCACTGCCCGGCAGTGAGGAAGAGCTTGACTTTATCGGACTGCCCGGGTTGCTTGAGCCGGAGGAGGTTGCTGAACTGCTGCGCCACAGGCAGGCGCGACAAGAGCGCCGCCACAGGGAGCGTCGCAAACTGGCTCAGCCGGATGCTCCGCCCGAGCCGGTCGCGCTGTTCCGCACTCGCTCGGAGCAGCGCACCCTCCTCAGCAGCCTCGTCAGCATATGGGCACGGCAGACCGGGGAACCGCATGCGCTCATTCACGCCGAACTGCGACGCTCCTGTGGCGGACCGCCGGTTGCGCAGGCGACTGTGACCCAGATTCAGTCCCGCATTGATCTGCTGCGCACACGGCTCGGGAAAAAGTAGGGTGCCGGGTGTCAAAAAATAGAGCGCCGGGTATTGTTCGCGAACGCCGCCTCCGGTTCCGGTAGTTCCACGAGCAGGAACTCGCGTGCGAGCTGAGCGCGGTGAACATCGCCTCCGGCTCCGGTAGTTCCACTGGGGTCTTGCCGTTGTGGCTGATGCGCACTCCGCGGTGAGCAGCACGGCGGGCAGGGTTGGGTCTTGTCGCGCGATAGCCTAACTGCTATGGGTGTTCTCTCGGCGTTTCGCACAACCCGGCGACCACCGCTCATCCAGACCGCCAAAGCCACTATCGCCATGATCGCCGCCTGGCTGATTGTGGGGTGGCTCATCCCCGGGCAACTCCCGGTTTTCGCTGCAATCGCTGCGATCCTCGTCGTGTTACCCAGCGTCAATCAGTCGTTCGGGCGGGCGGTAGAACGCTCCATTGGCGTGGTCCTCGGTGTGCTTGTCGCAACCGGCATCGCTCTGCTCTTCGGTCAAAATCGCTGGATTATCCTCGTCACGATCGTGGTGGCAATGATCGTGTCGTGGGTGCTCAAGGTGACGACCACGACATCCAACCAGGTGGCCATCAGTGCCATGCTCGTGCTCGCACTTGGTTCCGCGTCACCGCAGTATGCGCTTGATCGGGTCATCGAGACGGTTATCGGCGTCATGATCGGATGTGCTGTCAACGCGCTCGTCGTGGCACCCGTCGCCATCGCTCCGGTTGTGCAGGCGGTGGCACAGCTCGGCAATGCTGTTGCCGATGGCTTGGAGCGACTTGCAATCGGCCTGGAACATCCGCAGTCGGGTGCCGATGTGGATGCGCTCATGGCGGCGGCCCGAGAACTGCGTCCGATTCGGGATGCTGCGGAGCGGGCCATCCACGAGTGTGAGGAGTCGCTCACGTTCAACCCGCGTGGGTCAGCACACCGACCACAACTAGACGCTATGACGGGACTGGTCGGGCACTACTCGCCAATTGTGACGCAGATCATTGGGATGACTCGGGCGTACCGGGACCACTACGACAGTGCCCTTCACACCGATGCCGCCGTTGCGGCTATTGCGGAACAGCTGCGTCGTGCGGCCAATGATGCCCGCCGCGTGGTGACGTCTACGACGGAGGTGAGACCTGCTCTGACCGCACCACTGGTCATCATCACCCCGGGGCCGCACTGGATTCTCGTGGGCGCACTACTGGAAGATTTGCGACGAATTCGACTGGAATTACTCGACGAGGTGTAGCTCACCGTAGACTTCCCCCGGAACGGTTGTCCTGTCTGGGTTACCGGGTGTAGCCAGCCGTGGAAGGAGCATCCATCGTGCGTGTTGCAATTACCGGCGGTTCTGGGTTTGTTGGGCGCCACCTGGCGGCTCGATTTGATCCCGCTGCCGTGGTTGCACTGTCCCGGCGCACCGGGGTTGATATTGTCGATGTTGGGGCGCTCACGGCGGCTTTTGCGGGATGCGAGGCGGTTATCCACTGCGCGGGAATCAACCGTGAAATCGGTGAACAGACGTATAACAGGGTTCACGTTGAGGGAACCCGTGCCGTGGTGGAGGCTGCCGCCCGGACCGGCGTCACGCGCCTTATCATGCTCAGTTTCCTGCGAGCACGCCCGAACTGTGGTTCGCCCTACCACGAGACCAAATGGCAGGCAGAGCAGATCATTCGCGGCTCGGGTATGGACTACACGATCCTCAAGGCCGGAATGATCTACGGACGTGGTGATCACTTCGTTGATCACATCAGCCGTGCCGTGCACACCATCCCGCTTTTTGCGACCGTGGGATATCGGGAAAAACCCATCCGACCGATTCCGGTGAGTGAGATGGTCGATGTGCTGGTGGCGGCGACCACCGGCCGTCTCCCGAAATCAACCGTCGCGGTTGTCGGCGGCGAACAACTGCTGTTGAGTGAGGCGGTTCGCCGGGTGGCAAGCAGCGTCGGGCGACGGGTTGTCATCGTTCCGGCGCCCGTGTGGGGCATCCGCGCTGTTGCGCAGGTCACCGAGTGGGTCATGAAAGCTCCGCTTATCGCGACATCCCAGGCACGAATGCTCGCGGAAGGAGTGTCTGAGCCGATGCCGGGAACTGCCAGTCTGCCCGAAGAACTTCGGCCCCGCCTCGGGTTCACACCGGCACAGATTTCGGCTGCGCTTCCGCCACCGGGTGGTTTTGGATGGCGTGACCTACGTTTTTCTCGCTAGTGTTTTGCGTTGTAAATTAGTTGCCTAATTGTAGGAGGGGGGGGTATAGCTGATGTTGGGCTCTGTGTTCAAGTCTGAGGTGCAGCACTGTGGTGGTGTGGTTGTGTGTGGTGATTGGTAGGTTTCTGCTGGTGTTGCCTGGTCGAGGTGTTTTTGGGGTTGGTTGTTGATCTCGGTGATGATCTCTTGGAGCTCTTTTTCACCTGCCTACGATCATCCCGGGGTGTCCACTCCGCCCGGAGCCTGTCTATCACTCAGGCCACCATTCGATCCTGCACAAAAACCCGTGGCCGGTGGGAGCTCGACGCTCGCTTCCGACACCGGCGCTCTGCCCGTTCTGCCCGGTACTGAACGGCGCTTCTTGTCGGTTTTGTGTTCCCGGGTGATTCGTTGTTGCTTGTGACCGGTGTTTTTGTCTTTGGTGGTGTGATTCACGCTCACCTCTGGTTTGTTGCGCTTTGTCTTGCTGTTGCGGTGCTTGTCGGTGGTGAGGTTGTTTATGTGATTGGTCGTATCAGCGGGCCGCGAATCTTCCAGTCGGGACGAGGGCATCTTCTCGGGTCTGAGGCGGTGGAGCGTACGAACGCGTTTTTCGGGCGTTGGGGAGTTGTCGCTGTGGTCATCGCCCGGTTTGTGCCGGTGGCGCGGACAGTTGTTCCCCTCGCTGCGGGCGTGTCTAATACTTCTTCTACGAACGCGGCGGGCTCTGCAGTTGTTCCCCTCGCTGCGGGCGTGTCAGAGATGTCCCGGCCGCGTTCCACATTTGGCAGGTGAAGCGACGAGCCAAACGGAACGCGCCCGCGTACCGCAGCGGGAAATCCAACGCGTGAGGTTCCAAGTTCGTTATCGATAGGTATTCAGCCAGGGGGCAAGGGCTGCTTGGTGTTCGGTGTTGCTGGTGAAGGGGTATCGGTAGGCTGATTCGGTTTGGAGGGTGCGGGTGAAGCGTTCGAGGTTCCTGTTCTGCCGGGGACAGTGTGGTTTGATGAATATTTGCGTTGCGCCGAGTTTTGCGACCATGGTTGTGAGGCTGTGTCTGTAAGCCCAGGCGTTATCAGTCATGACCTGTTCGATTCGAGGAATCCCGGACGCGACAAAAAACGCTGCGCGCGTTGATGACACTGTCGTAGTTGAGGGTGTCTGGCAGGTCTTGGGTTTTGCTGCTGTTGTAGCCGGTGTTCAGGTGCATGGCGTTTTGCTCGGGCAGATTGAATCCGGACCGGGTCAGTGTCTCCAGGGTGGGGGCCAGCAGTGGCGAGTTGTTGTAGTTCGCTGGTGCCATAACACAGTCCAGTGGGGCTCCGTGTGACCCACCAGTAGTGAGCGTTTCCTACCCTGTCTTCTGCGATCTGCAAGGGGATCGGCCCGCGGCTTCGCCACCACAGGGGTCCTTGAGGATGCACCCGTCGACAATGAGGGTGGCAAGCTCCAAACCGATCATCTTGTCGTAGACCTCAGATAAATTTTGTTTCAGCTCGGTGAAGATCCGAGCGTGTCAAATGGTGTGTGTAAGGGGTGGGTCTCCTTACGGAAGGAAACACATTGTTGGTTATCGACAAGGCGTCGCGTGATGAGCGGCGCAAGATTCAGACGGAGGGCGCTCAGCGTCTGATCGAGTCC
>NAEP01000013.1 GCA_002529645.1 Candidatus Lumbricidiphila eiseniae
CTGGATCAAAGCCCTCGAACAGCTCTCACTCGTCCACCCCGAACGCATCAACCGCTACCTCTAACCCCCGAGACGCCGCCCGCTTACACACACAACTTGACAAGCTCCCAACGAGCAAGACCAAGCGATCAAGATCTGCTCCATCATCGATGAACACACCCGCGAATGCATCGGCGGGCTCGTGGAACGCTCCCTCACCGCTAACCGGCTCACCGACCACCTCGAGGAGCTTGTCACACAGCACGGCGCTCCAGCGGTGCTCCGCTCGAACAACAGGCCGGAGTTCATCACCGAGGTGATCGCCGACTGGACCGGCACCCGCACCGGGCTGTTCTATATCCCGCCTGGCTCGCCCCGGCACAACAGGTACCTCGAATCGTTCAACAGCCACCTCCACGACCAGTGCTTGAACATCAACAACTTCTACTCCCCGATCCACACCCGCGTCCTGATCACCGACTGAAAGAACAAGTACAACCACACCCAGCCACACTCACCGCCGGACCACCCCACCCCCCACCGAGCACGCTCAGCAATACGCCCATCAAATAGAAACCAACGACTCACACAACCCCCAGACCTAACAACGGGGGCGCTCGTCCTATTGCGCAAGCACCTCGCCACGCCTCTCATGCGCCTGAGGCACCTCCCAATAGTTCGGGATCGTGTAGTCGGCCGATGTCTTGGCCTCAAATTCGAGCGCCGTCGACATCCATTGCTCGCCATATCTCACTTCGAACCGAGTGCTCCTGCTGTGGTCGGGGCAACCCACCTCCCCGCTCGGCTCTCGCGAAATTTGGGGTCCCGGAAAAGCGACGCGCGGGGAGGGGGTCAGTAATCCAAAGCTGCAACGACCTGGTTCTATTCCGAACTACTCGAAAAGTTCAGTCTTCGTGTAGTTGCCGCTTAGTCTCCGGGTGATGATTTGGATGATCACAAACGCGACCAGGCATAGGGCGGTGGTGATAAGCACAGCCGGCCATGACAAAGGGAGCGCCGCCGGCCAAAATATCTTTCCGATGAGCAATAGATAGATCGCGGCGAGAAGCATGAAGGCACCGTAGCCCAGTTGCCGATGCAGTCCACGCGCTGCGAGGCCGTCGGCTATCCCAGTTACTAGTCCTGAGACAAACCAGATTCCGCCATAGGTAGCCGCAGTGAGAGTGATCCCGATCTGATTGCCTTGGGCAGCAAAGCTGTCAAAGACAGGCAAGAAGGCGATGGTGCTGATTGTGTTCACCAGCATGAACCATTTCAGGTTCGTTCGAAAGATGAGCTGCCGGTTCATGCGGATCCTTCCTCGAGTAGGTGACGAACCGACGGCTGGTCAAATAGCCGAATGTTTCGTTGGGCGAACTGTGTGAGCAGTGCTGAGCCGCTGTCGGTGAGTTGAAACTCATTCTTGGGCGGCCCGCCAGCACCGGGCACTTTGCGAAGCTCAACAAGGCCGACATCAAGATGACGTCGGAGCTGCCGGTACAACGTCTGCTCGGCGGGGTTGTATGTCCCCTCCGTTGATTCGGCAATCCACTGACGAATTTGAGACACGTCGCCTCCTCTTTCACGGATCACGGTGAACGTCCAGAACGTGAGCAGACCCTGTCGGTAGACCGCCTCCCAGTCCTTCAGTAGCGCACCATGGAATTCGTAGTCCTGCATGCCCAGTACTATACTGGTCATATATAACTAATGTCAAATAGTTCAGGTTGAGGACACCGCAGTCAACGAAAGCGCGAGATCCAGTCCATAGTCCGTTCCACGTGCCTCCAATCGTCGTGCGCGCTGCGGGGTGTCGGGCTCAACTCGGAAGAAGTCCCGCGCGCCGCCCGTCGCCTGCTGCAGGGCCACATCGATCGACCCGAAAACATGCGCAAGCAACGTCACCTCCTCTTTTAGAGAGTACCCAGGGACGACGCCAAGACCAGGGGCGAATGATGCAGGAAGCACCGTTCCTCCCACGTCTCGGAATACATCAACGGCGGAAAGCAAATACTGCCAGTTGTTCAGAATCGTTCGACGGCCTGTGGGTGAGGGTTCCTTGATGCCGGTGTTAGTCGCGAGTCGTCGCCGCCCGGCAATGTATCCGCCAGCGCGCTTCATCTCGAGGAGGTGCCGGGCGTGTGGAAAGATCGGCAATAGGTCCTCCAGATAGGGTGCGCCCAGGGCCTCCTTTGGAAGGCACGACCGACGCAGCGAAAGGAGTCCCGTGGTGACGGCTATTCCCGCCTCGGCCACTCTGCGAGCCGCATCGCGGGCTTCGCGCTCCCCGGTGACCTCTAGCATCTCAAGGGGTGACGATGCAGTCGACCCCAGCGACGCCCGACGGAACGTGCTGAGCATCTTGTGAGCGCCAGCCAACACGTCGACTCCGGCGCTTAATATCTCTTCAAGCGGGAGGTGGGACGAGCGAAGCGAGATGCGCTGCCCCCGTTCATGCGCGTGGGCAGCGCATGAACGGACAAAGTCCGCGTCGTCCGTTCGCACCGAGACGATCGAGATGCCCTCGACTTCGAATGCGTCCAATGACCGGCACAGTGTCTCCTCATCACGGATAGAACGATCGGATTCGGAACCCGGATCCCCGTCAGTTAGAACCGGGCCACCGGCGATCACCTGGAGTTCGGGCGCGATCACCGCCATCCGGTATCGGGACTCGTGGCTCGACCCCGCGTCTACAACCGTGTCTACTCCGTGTTGCAGAAGCAGTCGGGCTATCGCATCAGTGGAGGCGGTCACCGATGTTCGAAGCGACTCACGGTAGCCAATGAGGCCCACACCGCTGTCAACCAGAGTGGGGACCGACAGCCGGTCGTCATCGTGGTTTGCGTCGCTCGCCCAGCGAAACCCGTCGAACTGCCTGACAGCTAGAGGAAGACCGGACGGCCCCCGCATCATCACGACACCACCGATCGCCGCGCCGCCATCTGACGATAAACGAGCACTTGATAGACGGCATGGACGACAAGGCAGGGCAGAACCGACCCCGTCCAGAGGGCGACAAGCCCGAGAACCACACCGAATAGCAGCTTTCCCGCCAAAGCCGGAACATCAAAGGCGAGATGATTGAGTGAATAGAAGACCCCTTGGGCCACAACGGCCACAAACGGGTCGAGTCCGACCGAAGCACCCCCAATCACGACGACGCCCCGATAGAGTAACTCCTCACCGATGATCGTCCATGCACTGGTGATCGCGAACAGCCAAGGAACGCGCGCGATGTCGCGCACCCCCATGAACGACTCGCCGGAGGAAGGCAGCCCCACGAACTGGAGACTGGCGGGAAGTGCGCCCTCAATGACAGCCTGTTGGCGCCGACGACGATAAAACTGACGGGAGAGCCATTTCTCGAACTGGAAGGCGCCGAGGGCCGCGGCCGACCCAGACACGGCCCCAACGATCAGGATTAGCGAAAGCCCTCCACCGATGACCTCTTTCACTCCCAGATGCAGGGCATCTGCCATGAAGAACGCAACCGTAAAACAGATCACCCCGAGCAAAAGAGGTGAGAGCAATGCGAGCAATTTCCTGCCTCTGAGCCCCGAGAGCGACAACGCGACCGAAAATACACCGAGGATCGGTAGAGGGATCACGAGATAACCAGCTACCGTTCCGAGCATCCGTACTACTCCGGCTCTGCCAGTGTCAACCGCCCCATCGGTCCCACACCCATTAGGAGGCTGACGAACTGACGAGTTCCATCAAGCTTAAACAGATTGTTTGCACCCTCATCAAAGAATCCGGCGACCGCACAACATGCGAAGTTCATAGAGGTTGATACCAGGTAAAGGTTCTGCATGAGCGCTCCGAGATCCACATGAGAGAATCGTAGAGACCTAGTCTTATATTTCCAGTTCACCTTGTCTTGATTATGGATGAATACCAGCACGACCTGGGCATGAAAGAGCCACTCTGCTTCAAACGTCACATCCTGAACGGCAAGGCGCAAATCACCGCGGTCATGCATCACGAGCGTGTGTCCGACGGGATCGTACCGATAGAACCCGCTTTCGATCCCCTCGACGCGATTCACCACGATACCGAGATCGACCGAGTTCAAGCCGCCGATGCTCGGGTATCGGAACAGTGGCACGTTTTTGATACCGTACCCCGCCTCCACAGCTCGTCGTCCCGCGGAGTGGTGCAGCAGGTCGGACAACTCCTGCAAGGTCATTGGCACGATAGAAAAGTTGCGCACCGACCTCCGAGCGCCGAGTACATCGCCAAGTGGCACCTCGATGGTCTCCGAGGGTTCGGGCAAGGCGATCCCATCGTTGACGGGGAGGATGTAGTGGATGAGCGACTCCGGCATTTGGGTGCTCTGCCGCTGTGTCGTGAAGAACTCACCGACCGAGCGCACAAATACGCGCTGGAGCACATCGGCGAGTGTGGCGTCGGCGCCGGCCTGCGTAAGATCATTCGCCGACTCCAGGATTTCGCGGATGGCATCCTGCGTACCCAATGGCATAGAAGCCACTGCCGCAATGGCGCTCGCCAGCTCAGGTGAGGGTTCGGAGATGGGCTTACCCGGCGTGAGCAGATTCTCAATCATGATGACCTTCAGTGGGTTGGGGCAGGTGCTGATCAGCCTGGCGAGGTATGCGAGACAAGGCGATCATTGAAACCGCCGCACGATCCACCCCATCGTTACGAAGGAGGCGGTTCACATCGCGGTCAAGGAAACTTTCCACCAATACTGGTCGCCAATCGGTAGTGGGGACAAAACACGTCCTCACCAACGCGCCCGCGACCAGACCCGCGCTTGTCATCATTGAACGGTATCCCCGCTCGCCGTGCACATATTGTGCTCGGGTGAGTGCTCCGGTGAGAAATACTACGCGACGATCCGGCAGTGACAGGTCCGGCGCTCCAGGAATGGCGGCTTGTAACGCCGCGAATTCACCTAGCCCCCACGTTCCCTCGAATGTCAATAGTGGCCGACCGGGAACCTGTTTCCATAGTGCTCCCCCAGCGACGATGAGCACATCGACATAGTAGAGCGCGCCAGCGACCGGGGGTTCTGACCAGCATGGGGCAAGAACAGGTGCCATCTCGGCGGCCAATGCCTCGACCGATACGACTTTCGTTGACCCCTCCGCGACAAGCCGGTCAGCTCCTTCCGTCGCGGTTGAGAAATAGAAGTCCTTAATCACCTTTACGGTGGACTCTGGGGTAAGGCGGGTGAGCGAGGCGGGCGTCAGATTCGAGCGCAAATGATACGACTCGCCAGCGGTACCCCTTGACGAGGCAAGTCGGCTGGTGGCCGCCTTTACTGACCCCGGATCGAGCTCGGTGACCCCAATCGGGGGGACGAGCGTCTGCTCGAGCATTCGCTTCATCTCGGTTGGGCTGATGTTGTACACGACATGTCCCCAATCAGATGAAAGGATGCCGCAGATGCGGCCGGTTCTGGATACACGCTGGACATCGCGGCAGCTGCGCCAGCTGATCTCGGATTATCTCAAGACGCTCCAAGTCCACTCGTATCACGTTCCCCTCCAGGAAGCTGCCGCGGCCGCTGAGGTGCTGCACGATTGACGTAGTCGAGTAGGACGCCGTGAGATCGGTCACAAAGCGAGGCAAGATTCTCTCTCGGCCTGTGCCCTGCGAGCTCTTGTAGTAGAGGTAGTCGAGTCGAAGCGATCGTGCGGACTCATCCATCGTGTCGAAGTCGTGGAAGCACCCTGTATGTCCGGGTCGGAACAGCGGCCCAATCACTAGTTCGGCTCCGTCGACGAACACGCTCTGCCAAGGCCTGTCTACAACGAGCGCGATCTCGTTTGCGTCGAAGAACATGCTCAGATCGGGTCCGTCAGCCGCGACAACGACCAGATCGGCCGCATCGAACGTTTCATTGTCAGGTTGATCGACGACAATTGTTGAGACGCCGACATCGGTGAGTTGATCGGCAATAGTGCGAGCGAGAACTCCCCGTCCCACTACTCCGACGGTCGCCCTGAGTAGCGCGGAAGCTTCGCGCAAGCCGAAACCGAGGATGAGAAACGCGCTATCAGCCTCCGTCTCAAGAATGATCACTTCCTTATCAATCAGCGTGCGGATAATGTCATCGAGCACCTCCCGGTCGATCGCGAGCGCCTCCGCAATGTCAGCAACCGACGTCGCATCGACAAGTCGCTCGACGATATCGCCAAGGATGCCCCTCCTTCCGTCGTCCTTCAGCCGGCTTGAGGTGGTCGACCGCCCGCCGAAGCGGACAATGATCTCGTCATCGTTGCTCCGCACCACCGTCAACATTGGATTAACGAGGTACCGGTCAGCTGTCGTATCTATCACTTCACTCCCTTTGCCGCAAGCGGCGCCTTAAGTCGCTACTACCAGCGCGAATGGTTGAAATTACGATGAATCGTTGCTACCAGTAGCGAGGCAATGACACCAGCGCTGCCCAAGGCAGTAACCAGGTTCCAAACGATGTCAACGTTCTGGATCAGCAGAGCTGTCGACACGAAGAACGACAGTCCGCAATAGAGCACCGCCGAGACCAGGCCGAGCCAGCGCCGCCAGAGCACGAACACCAGAGATGAACCGACCCAACACCCCGCTAACACATGCGGGCCGAGCGCCACCTCGGGGAGACCGGGAGCTGTGCGATCAAGCGCGAACAACAGAAGGATCAGCCACTGGATCAACTTGGCAACTAGCAGCAATACTGCAACCTTCCACGCGATGCCAGCCTCAACGGCAGTTCGCGTCGATGGGGGTTGATCCCTCGGCTCAGGACGCGACGTCATTCCAGGCTCGATCACGGGAACGGGAGTGGGTCGGTGGTCAGGTCGGCGTAGCCCCACGGCCTATCGTCGACCCCGAGTTCCTGGCGAATGTGACGATAGCGCCTGTGTCCCAGCATCGGCATGTTCGGAGGAAACGCTGGCACAAGCTCCGGGATGAACACTTTTCGCAATCGGATGGCATCGAACGTCGCCGGCGTGAAGTCGAATGAGATCGGCGTCAGCCCATGACTCCGGCAGGTTTCCAGCACAGCCTCCAGGTCGTCAGCCGGGCCGACCGACTGTACGGACGGAAGCTCGGACAGCCTCACAGTCAGTTGGTCGGCGGCTCGGAAGTACCAGTCGAGCTTCTCCTGATTGCTCGGGAAGCCATAGTACGACACTACTTGGATGAAGTTGTCGAAGTCACTGGCGCGCGCATCCTCGCCTATGCCAAACATTCGATCGTAGCCGCCCGTTAGCTCCCAAGCTGGTGCAAGACTTGGAATCCGAACCATCCGCTCTGCCTGGACCAGCTCAGCAACGGCGCTACGCATCGCCTCCTCGACATGCAGTCCAACCCCACCGCCTGCCAAATAGGCATTCTTCGGGGCGTCCGGGTCAATTGCTATCACCGTCACCACAGAGACCTCAGCTATGTCGAGTGTGTGGCTATAAAACATCAACTCGACACCCGAGCGTACCGCCTGGTCGATCCAGCCCTGAAGCTTATGATTGCGCAGAGGTAAGTCGATGTCGATGCGCTTCGGCGGAACGCGACAGTACCAGCTGAGGTTAATCGCATCGCGCTCAATCAGCTCGAGGATGGCGTGATGCAGGGCCTGTCCATCGGTGATGTGGGTCGCCAGACCGCCCGACGATGAGAATCCAATACGGGTCTCATCGAATTGCATGACATAGAAGAGATGCACCAGTTGCTCAGGAACCCAGACAAGGTTGCCCGTAAGAAGGTTCTCACCGGCGACCCAGGAGAGTATCGTCTCAGGCTCCCAACGCTCGCAAAGAAACCCAGGCTGCGCGACTTGTTCATCAGCGCACAGCGTGAGAACATCGGGACCGACCGTGTCGTGTCCGGCGCGAATCATTTCTATGTATGAGGCGCGGCGCTGGAACTGAGCATCGACCTCCCGCAGTGAGCTCATACTCCCGAGCATTCGCTCAACAGCCTCTCCAAGTGTTGAGGCCACAGTATCGAAGAGCGTTAGCCCCTTCCCGCCCCCGTATATCTCCCGATCGAGGCCAGCGGATGCCCCGCTCAGTCCGAGCATCCTCGCCAGTGTGTAGTCCAACGACATCGGTGTGGCGGAGCCTTGATAGCCTCCAATACCAATGCCCGGGCGGTAGACCATCAGTAGATTACGGATCTGGCCGTACGGCGAGTAGGCGGCTGTCAGGTCGTCTAGGGCGGCAGCCTCGCCGCCCTCCATTATTGCGGGCATCCACGGTACCTCGGAGTTGATCCGGCTGACCTTCATGGTTTTCCTTCTCCGCGGTGTGGCATCAGGACGCACCCTTCTTTTGATTCCAGAGGCCGATCAAGGCAAGCACTGCGCCCACTGGCAATACTACAAGCGACTTCCAAACTGTTCCGTGGGCCAGTGGCGCGCCAGTGTAAGCCGAGGTGAGCCACTCGAACCAATGCCTCAGCGGGTTGAACTGTGTGAGGACCTGTATCCACTCCGGCAACCCTTCCAATGGGGCGGCGGCCCCCGAGCCGAAGAAGAGCACAAAGAACACCGCGGCGCTGATGGCCTGCGTGGTTCTCGCGCCAAAAGGCAGGCTGCCCAGAAGATAGCCAAAGCAGCACAGCCAGGCAACCAAGGTGAGATTGAGTGCTAGGTAGCCCAGTGAGACTGCCTCTGGCCGAAGCCCGTGGGCGATACCTACCACCGTAATGATCACCGCTGAGGCGAGAGCGACTAGACACAGCATCGCGACGAGAATGGCGATGGCGAACACGACCCCTGGAAGTGGGAGCACCTTGTAGCGGCGGTCTACACCACGTGATCGAAGTTCCGCGAAGTACACGGGCATGCCCATGAGAAGCAAGTTTGCTGCGACCGTCCCAACGAGCGTCGGGAACATGAAATCGATGAACCGTACGCCATTGTCTAGCTGCTCGTTCGCGTATGGAGATCCGATGAATAGATATATCACCAAAGGGAACGCGAGGCTGAAAAACACTGCGACGGGTTCACGAAGAAGTAACAGCACCTCCTGGGAAGTCCACGCAGCAATCATCCGACCAAAGCTGCCCTGTCCGGTCCCCCTGTGCGCCGCCCAGGAGGTTCGCCACCGTGCACGCTGCACAGCCATACCCTCCCCGGTCACGGGATTACCGTGCTCTCGTCAATAAAAAGAAAGAGATCCTCGAGTCGGATCGGCCCCGAGAACACTGACGTCGGTGTCACAAGACCATCAGCAAACAGTCGCGCGCGCACTGCCTCGCATTCCGTCTCCGATCCGACACTCACCATCACCGCGCCCGATACTACGTAGCGCAACTTTGACCGGTCGAGGACCCCGGCAATACCAGGGTGGGTGGTCAAGATGCGGAGCCGCCAGGCACCGCCGAACGAAGCAAGCACATCCCTCACCCCTCCGCTCAATACGATCCGGCCGTTCTTCATGACTAGGACTCGATCGGCATATCCCTCAGCCTCGTTGAGATCGTGGGTGCTGGCAAATATGCCACGGCGCAAGCCCGCCATCGATCTGAGCAGCTGCCAAAGCTCAGACCGGCCTTCCGGATCGAGTCCGCTGGTCGGCTCGTCTAGCACCAATAGATCCGGGCGCCCCATGCAAGCCAGCCCAACGTCGAGCCGACGCTGCTGACCTCCTGAGATGCGGTCGACGCTGGAGCGCCAAGTTCCCTCGAGGCCGACCGCCTTGAGGATGGCACGCGGATCCTCGGGATCACGGTAGAGCGAACCGACCGACCGAAGCGCTTCGCCCACCCGGAGCCGATGAGGCAGACCGGATTGTTGGAGCTGCACACCGACCTTTAGGCGGTGCGGGCCTCCTGGACGCACGGGTATCCCCGAGATCGTGGCGGTGCCCGCACTCGGACGGCGAAGCCCGACGAGCATCTCCATCGTGGTCGTCTTTCCGGATCCGTTCGGCCCGACCAGGACTACGATCTCTCCAGCGTTCACCGTGAACGAAACTTTGTTCACCACGGTAGTGTCCGTGTAAGACTTTGTGAGCCCCTCGGCCCGAGCAATACCTGGCACGACAATCCTGATCGCTAAGTCTACCGAAGTTGGTGCGGATCAGAAGACACTCCAGCTGAAGATGTTGAACCAGCACCAGCAGCAGCAGGAACAGCACCAGCCACCTGGAGCAACCACTCCCTCTGCTGCGAAGTGCTTCTCTTCCACTCGATCAATTGTTGTAATCACTACGGGACCCCTATCGCGTTGTTTACCAGGACACTGCGACATCTTTTGACGCAATGGAAGCAACGGTCAGTTCTTAGTCTACGGCAGTGCCACCCCAGAGATCGCCTTCGCCAAAGGCAATCGGAACGCGGCCAGGTACGTGCTCTATAGCAGCACCTTCTTTATCGGCTGTTCGGTGAAAGAGTCGAGCAACCCTGGCCCCGACTACGCCTACAAGGATATCGAGATCGTCGCCGACGACGGCACCTCGGTCAAGAAGACCTTTGAGGGTGTGAATCGGAATGATTCGCGCAGTGTCAACCGCTCGAATGACAACACGACCAACGTCAAGACCTGTGCCGACATCGCCGCCAAGCTCAACGGGTACGCCAGGGACTTCAAGAGGAACGCCACCACGAGGGCGACCAGCGCCACGGCGTGAAGGACTGTACGCGCGACGCGGTGCGACCGCGGGTGCTGCTCATCGACGACGCTCGACGGCGCCCGTCGGGAGGGTGATGGTGGTCGGGGTCACCTCGCGGTCGACCACCCGCGCGTAGGCACGGCGGCGGCGGATGACGAGCAGCGTCACCACCAGGGGGACGGCAGCACCATCGCGCCTTGCACACCGCCGCCGAAGAGGTCGGGGGGCAACGGCAGGTAGAGGGCAGCGACCAGGGCGAGGGCGGTGGCGCCGAGGGCAATCCAGACGTACCGGCCCCAACGGCCGACCGCCTGCTCCCCCAGCTCGTGGATCTGGTCGGAGACCAGCGACAGTGGCAGCCGCGCTCGGAACGGCCTGCCAGACCTGACCGCTGGCGTCGCGGAAGATCGAGAGCGGCTCGACCAGGCGCGGATCCGGCATGCGCACCCCGCCGGCGAGGAACGCGGGGCCGGTGTCATCGTCTGCGGTCATTGCTGATCTTCCTCCTACGACACTCGTCGATCGCCTGGTCACTTGCAAGGCTCCCGATCAAGCTGCGGACCGCAGGCGAGCGAGTCGCCCGCGCCAGTCCTCGAGTTGAGTGAGGACAATCGCGATGTGCGCGAGCCCCGCATCGGTTGTTGGTTGCACCTCGAGCTCGGCCTCGTACCGGCTCATGAGGGTGGTGACGTAGCTGATCGCCTTCTCCCTCGCGGCCTGGTCGACGACCGGCGCGGGCGTGGTCATGACGGATGTCGCGCTCATGCCTGGACCTTGCGGCGTTCCCGTGAGCTCAGCCCGCCCCAGATGCCGAAGCACTCATCGTTAGCCAGCGCGTAGGCCAGGCACTGGGCCTTGACCTCGCACGACTGGCAGACCTTCTTGGCGTCGCGCGTGGAGCCGCCCTTCTCGGGGAGGAACGCCTCGGGGTCCGTTTGGGCGCACAGCGCCGCGGCGTCCCACCGGGGGTCAGTCAGCGGCGCTGCCGCCAGCGGGTCAGCGGCGTGCAGCAGGCGTTGGAGATCCTCGAGCGCCGCGGCGCTGAGCTGGCGTGTATCGGTGTTCATGACTCGCCTCTCTCATCCCTCGACCGCGGCGCGGACGGCGGCGATGTTCTGCTCGCTGGACTCCACACCCTGCTCCTCGAGCAGCTCGCGGATCTCGGCGTCCTCGGGCTTGTGCCCGTTGATGCCGGCGACGGCGGTGATCGCCGCGGCGATGTCCTTGATCGGGTCCGCGGTCTCCCCCGGCCCGATGTGCTTGAGTTCCTTGCTCATCGTTCTTCCTTCCCTTCGTTGAGGCTCGCGATGCGATCGCGAGCGGTGGTGCTGACTTCCACTGAGCCGCCCGTCTGGGCGTCGTAGAAGGCGACTTGATGGTGCTGCTCGGCCAGTGAACGCGCCTGCTCGGCCGACGTCGTCTTGACCGACACATCGAGCGAGACGACACCGGTCTCCGGGTCGTGCCACGCGCCCAGGTAGTGGCCCTCCTGGGCGAACAGGTCGGCGTTCACCTTCGCGAACCGCAGGAGGTCGGCCGGTCGGAAATCCTGGGCGGGAATCGCCTGCTCGCGGTCCGGGTATGGCGAAACGAAGAAACCCACCGTCTCCTCCCGCCCGGTGTCGGGGTGGCGGGCGAATCTGCCGTCCGGGTGACGCAGCCGGCTCAGCGCCTTGCTTGACTCGAGGATCTCGGCATCCACCGACTCTCCCCTCGATCGAGCCAGCGCCCGCTTCTGGCTGATGCGAGTCACCCGGCCCACGTAGAGCCGGGTGCGCAGCTCGTCGACGTCGGCCGCGTTAGGATCGACGCTAGGGCGTGTCTCCTAATGCTTTGAGCCAGATCGTGATGGCTCGGAGGACGGCGTCGCCGCAGTAGGTTGTGGCGAGTTTGTCGTAGCGGGTGGCGAGGCCACGCCATTGTTTGACGTCGCAGAATCCGCGTTCGACGACGTTGCGGCCCCGGTAGTCGAGGGCATCGAACTCGGGCGGGCGTCCGCCTCGGGAGCCGCGTCGTTTGCGGTGGCCGATCTGGTCGGATGGTTCGGGGATGACGGCGACGATGCCGCGTTCGCGCAGGTGCTGGCGGATCACACGGGACGAGTACGCCTTGTCGGCTCGGACCCGGTCGGGGCGGGTGCGGGGCCGACCGGGCCGGTCGGGGCGACGCTCAGGTGGGCCATCAGATGGGGGAACATCGGGGCGTCTCCCGATTGCCCGGGCCCGATCAGGATCACCAACGGCCGGCCTCTGCCATCAACGAGCTAGTGGATCTTGGTGCTCAAACCACCCCGTGATCGGCCGATTCCGTGATCAGCTGGCTCGGCCAGCAGATTCTTGTAATTCGATGGAGCCCCCTGTGTCACGGGTGAGGTTCGTTGCGTGCTGATGCGCACGGTTCACCGTGGAGTCCACGCTCACCGACCAGTCGATCGCGTCCGCAGCACCCGCATCGCGCAGCAAGCGGGCATGGATCCGATCCCAAGTGCCATCACCCGAGTAGCGGCGGTGACGCTTCCACAACGTCTGCCACGGCCCGAACTCGTGTGGCACGTCCCGCCACGGCGACCCCGTCCGGAACCGGAAGATGATGCCTTCCACGACCCGCCGATCATCCCGGAACGGGCGGCCCCGCCGTCCCACCGAGGACGGCGGCAACGACTCAATCCTCACCCACTGAGCATCCGTCAAAACAACAGACCGCGACATGAATCAAGCATCCCGCACACCACCCACCCATTTAGGAGACACACCCTAGTTGTCACCGAACTTGGCAGAAGGCACGAATCCTGGTTAGTGTTGTTACCGAACCGTTACCGATCTCGTTCGCCCGGCGACACTGTGGCCTGGGCGTGCCCCGGGCTCAGTCCCTAGCTGGTGTGGCTGGTTCAGTCTGTTGGGAGTGGGCAAGAATGTCATCGTTTCATCGGCCGTCGACCGAAACACCGCACGATTCGGGCGACCCTAATGGTGCAACCCACCCGTCGCATCACAGGCGGAGAGACAGCAAACAGCACGACAATAAACCCGGTCAAGATCGCACCTACCGGCACACTGAAACGGTCGGCTCCGCCACCGAGCAGGCGGCACGGTCGGGTCGAAAGATTCCTGAATCACCGACACGTGCTCGCTCCAAGGCATCGAGAAAACCACGGCCGCGGGTGCTCGGACCCTGCCTTGCAATGGGGTTTGTTGCGGCGCTGGCAATCACAACTTCAGTCCCCGCGCGCTCACTGGTGAGCCCCGCACAGCTCTCCGCGCACGTCCTCGCGGTCGAGGCAACCGACAATACCCAACCCGGCCAGCACATTGAGATCACGGGAACCAATCTTGCGATCGGGGTGACGCGCGAGGACTATCAGGTGGAATCGCGGCGAGAGCTTGCTGCGGCGGCTGGTATTCAGACTGCACCAACATTCACAAATAACCCGAACGGCACAATCCAGTGGCCGTTCGCCGTGGGGGTCAAGATCGGTGACCGGTTTGGTTACCGCAACTGTGCGGGCTGCTCAACCGACCATGGCGGACAGGACTTCAACCCGGGACTCGGTGCAAAAATTCAGGCCATTGCAGCCGGAACAGTATCCGTATCAACCGAGGATGGCGGATCGCTCGGAACCGTCACCATGATTGACCATGTGATCAACGGGAAAAAAATAACGAGCGTGTACGCTCACCAGCTGGCTGGTTCGAGACGCGTCCAGGTGGGAGACACCGTCACACCGGGGCAGGCCATTGGCCAGGTGGGCAACACCGGGATGTCAACCGGGCCGCACCTCCACTTTGAAATCCGGACCGGTGGTGTCGATGGCACCAAGGTCGACCCGCTCGTGTGGCTGCAAGAGAACACAAACTAGCTGCTACTGATCATCTTTTGGCGAGCCACACCGTGGTGTCCGGAGGAACTGTTGACCCGACCGTCGGAGAGCTCGTGATGAGCACGTGTGAGCCAGAGAGTAGCGGAAGTAGCGAAATCGGTGCACCCCCAGTATTCGCGAGAACCGTCAGCGTGCCATTTGTGAACGCAACCGCACTCCGCCCACACCCTCTCACCCAGGTCAATTCACCACCGCCCAGATTTCGCGCCCTGCGGATACGCAGAGCGCGTTGGTAGAGGGTGAGGGTCGAGTCGTCTCGGCCCGTCTGTTGGTCGCGAGCCAGTTGCGCCCACAGCCTTGGTTGCGGAAGCCACGACGCGGCCGTAGGCCCGAAACCGTACGACGGCCCCTCTGACTCCCACGGCAGCGGCACGCGGCATCCGTCTCGACCGTATCGCTCACCGTGGGTACGAAACCACGTCGGGTCCTGCCGGGCAGCATCCGGCAGCTCAACATCTTCCGGCAGTCCCAGTTCCTCACCCTGAAAGAGATAGACCGAACCGGGAAGAGCAAGCATGAGCAACGTTGCGGCACGTGCGCGTCGCAGCCCGTCTTCGTATCGCGGGATGCCCGGTGATCTCGGCCCAATCCCGTCACCCTGCAGATTTTTGCCGGTGAGCGACAGCCGCGTTGCATGCCGCACAACATCATGATTGGACAACACCCACGTGGCAGGCGCGCTGACCCCGGAAAACGCCGCGATCGACTCGTCAATCACGACACGAAGCGCACCTGCCTCCCACGGTGTGCTGAGGTACGCGAAATTGAACGCCTGATGCATCTCATCGGGGCGCACCCACTTCGCCGCAAAACTCAGTGGGTCAACCCACGCTTCGGCGCAGAAGATTCGCGCACCCGGGTATTCATCGGCCAGCACTCGCCAGTCTCGGTAGATCTCGTGAACGCCATCCTGCCCCCAATAGGGCGGGCAGGCGGCGACACCGTCGCCCATGCTTCCGGCGGCGACGGGCGGCGGGGTATAGTCGGGCAGGCCCGGCGCCTTGATGAGCCCGTGGGCAACATCCACCCGAAATCCGTCAACACCGCGATCCAACCAGAAGCGGAGAATACGCCGAAACTCGGCACGCACTTCATCGTTACACCAATCAAAATCCGGCTGCGACACATCGAAAATGTGGAGATACCACTGCCCGGGAGCGCCATCGGCCTCGGTGATCCTGGTCCACATTGGTCCGCCGAAAACGGATTGCCAGTTATTTGGTGGCTCAGAGCCATCCTTGCCTTTACCGTCGCGGAAGATGTATCGCGCTCGCTCGGGGCTGCCCGGTGCTGAGGCGAGTGCGGCCTTGAACCATTCATGCTCATTGCTCGAATGGTTGGGCACAAGATCAACAATGACCCGGATGTCCCGCGCGTGCGCCGCTGCCAGCAGTCGATCGAAATCCGCCAGGGTGCCAAAGAGCGGATCCACGTCGCAATAGTTCGCAACATCGTATCCGGCATCATGCTGTGGTGAGGTGTAGAACGGTGACAGCCAAACCGCGTCAACGCCAAGCTCGTGGAGGGCATCCAGTCGGGAGGTGATTCCGTTGAGATCACCGATTCCGTCTCCCGTCGAATCCGCAAACGAACGAGGGTATATCTGGTAAATTACGGCTGTTCGCCACCATTCCGACGCGTTCATAGTGGCCACCCTATACACAGCCGACGACAACCGCGGAACCTGGGTGCGATTCTTCGCTCGATGGGCCGTCCTATACCCAACCGAAGACAGAGCCGCACCGAGAACAGGATGTCAGCAGGTCAGTGCGCTCGACGTGCGGAATACCATGGCTGGGATGATATTCTCGAACGGTCGCCGACAGCGACGCGTGCCCCGATAGCTCAGTGGTAGAGCACTTCCATGGTAAGGAAGGGGTCGTCAGTTCAATCCTGACTCGGGGCTCCGGTTGGTTCGGTGCGTCCGAACCGTCCGTACCCGGCGGGGTAGCTCAGGTGGTTAGAGCACACGGCTCATAATCGTGGTGTCGCGGGTTCGACTCCCGCCCTCGCTACTTCACTGCTATAGCAGCGAGTTTGGGGCTTTGCTGGTGTGAGCCGAGTAGTCAGGTGCTGAAAACCATGGTTGCGAAGGCGAGGCCGAGCACCTTCCGCATGGCCTTCGTGTTCGCTCTGGTGCTGATTGTTGCCGGGCGAGGTGTCTGCTCTCAACCGTAGACACGCTTATCCGGCCCGTGTTCAAGGTCGAAGCCTTCCCCTCCAATAGAACACACACGAATCTTGAAACAACCTTCCGGGACATCACAGCTACAATGAGGGAGTGAAACCTCCAGCGAGAGCGCGAATCCTGGGTATCGTAGCCATCACAGTTGCCCTGACCGGGTGCGGCGGGCAGAACGCCGCAAAGAGCACGACCGCCTTCGGGTGGGTGTCACCGGAACAAGAGCAACTCTTTGTAACCGCTCAGAAGACGATCCCGCAGGTCGCGGACAAAGACTCGGCCATGCTTGCAACACAGGTGTGCGGCATCATGGCCGACGCACAAAAAGCAGACAAGGCCAGCGCGATCAGTGTCGCTAAAGCGCAAATCGCCACCGCAACTGGCGCCTCAACTGAACCAAGAAGTGACGGCAAATCAGACCTCGTCGTCCTGTGGGACAGTGCTATACATGCATTTTGCCCCAAAGTGTGGCTCGAGTAACCAAGCCCCACACTGGCCCCAACTACCGCACATCCGTGAGCGTCTGAGTTACCTATTGTCGTTGATGGGGGAATCCCGAATCCACGTCTGACGTGCAACACTGTGGCTCGTATTCAAGGTAGAAGCGCGACCCTTGGCTCAACGACATTGACATCACTACGTGCTGCGCCTCCACCTTGAACACAGGACCCAGCCCAATAGAGTCGAACTATGCCAGTTTTTTCAGACTCGTACGGCATCGCCATTCACTACGAAATGTGGCGAGTCACCCAACCCCGAGCGGTTGTGCAACTCGCACACGGAGTCGGCGAGCACATCGGTCGCTACCGTGAGCTGATCGCTGTCCTCAACGCCAGCGGCTACTCGGTGTGGGCCGATGACCACCGCGGACACGGCCAGACCGGGCTCGCACAACACGGTGGGGATGCCTCGAAGCTCGGCAAACTCGGACCGGGTGGTTTGCGCGCGGCGGTCGCCGCGGTCCACCAGTTCACGGGAGTCATCCGTGAGACTGAAGGAACCGACGTTCCACTCGTCTTCATCGGACACTCGTGGGGATCTTTCATCGCCCAACTGATCATCAACGATCACGCCGATGAGTACGACGGCGTTGTACTCACGGGAACCGCGTACCGGATGCTGCACAGCATGAACAGCGGCAACCTCAACCGACGCCATCGCGCCCTTGGCACCTCTCCGGTCGAGTGGCTCAGTCGTGATCCCACAGTGGCACCGAGGTTCATGGCCGACCCGCTCGCAACGGCAACACCGCTACCCGTGCTATTCGGGCTGCCCGACAGCATCCGATTGCTGGGGCGACCGTCCCGCCATCTCGCACGCGATGTGCCGATGCTCATCATGGTGGGATCAGACGACCCGCTCGGTGGCGAACCAAGCGCGCGCAAGCTCGCCGAGTCCTACCTGCGCCGCTCCGGCCTCACAGACGTGGAGGTAATTGTCTACCTTGATGCCCGACACGAAGTCTTCAACGAAATCAACCGCGACGAGGTTTTTCACGATCTCACGACCTGGTTACAGACTCGGTGGCCGTGATGCCAGGCAGACATCCGACACGTGCACATCCTCCCGGCAGCACTGTGTGTGCCAAGGCAAATCCCAGCACGAATATCACGGCCACATACCCTCCCGGCAGCACTGTGTGCATCTGAGATGGGTGGGCCTCTCCCCATGCTGAGTTTTCACGGGTCGGAATCCTGTGCGTGACTCTGGCTGCCAGACTGGGGGTGTGTCCGTGACCGAAACTGACCGAGTCATCCTGGGTGATAATCTCGCGATCTTGCCGCAGTTGCCCAACGAACACTTCACCCTCGTGTACCTTGATCCGCCCTTTAATACCGGGCGGGTACAGAGTCGCAGTGAGCTCAGTCACGTTCGAGTGGGCGAACAGGATGCTCCGCCCGCCTCCTCGCTCGTCACCGGCTACGGTGGCACGGCCTACCACCGCACTCGCGGTGAGCTTCGTCGATACGACGACCAGTTCGATGACTACTGGGCATTCCTCGAGCCGCGCCTCCTTGAGGCCTGGCGACTGCTCGCCGAGGATGGCACGCTGTACCTCCACCTTGATTACCGGGAGGCACACTACGCGAAGGTGCTGCTCGATGGCCTGTTCGGGCGCGACTGTTTTCTCAACGAGATCATCTGGGCCTACGACTACGGTGCAAAAACGAAGCGCCGATGGCCGACCAAGCACGACACGATCCTCGTGTATGTGAAAGACCCCACCCAGTACTGGTATGACTCTGCCGCCGTTGACCGGGAGCCGTATATGGCACCGGGTCTGGTCACCGCCGAGAAAGCTGCGCGCGGAAAATTGCCCACGGATGTCTGGTGGCACACGATTGTGCCGACCGTGGGTCGCGAAAAAACGGGGTATCCCACCCAGAAACCGGAGGGGATTCTCCGACGAATTGTGCACGCGTCAAGTCGAGAGGGTGACTGGGTGCTCGATTTCTTCGCGGGATCGGGAACAACCGGGGCCGTCGCGCGGGCACTGGGGCGCCGATTCGTGCTCATCGACAACAACCCGGAGGCACTGGCCACGATGCGAACACGGTTTGCGCAGTGTGGCAACATCCGATTTGACGACGACAATTCGGCGATATCACTGAAGCCACTACTACGCTCAAGAGATGTCTGAGCAAGCCCCCAGAGCCCGAGAACGCGAGCTGCGGAAGGCGCGCATCCGCCGACGCCGACTTATCGTGGTCGGCGGCCTGGTCGGCGTTTTTATCACCGTGCTGACAGGCATCGTCGTCGCCACCGCAACACCCCACCGGCAGGCGAGCGCAAAACCCGGAACGACACCCACACCCCCCGTCGCATCAACACTCCCCGTCGCATCAACACCCCCGGCCCCGACCACCCCAACTGCCCCGCCGGAGGTGGCGTTTGACCGCTCGACACACTCGCTCGACGATACGACAAGTATCTGGGTTGTGGTCAACAAAACCCGTCCCCTGAACCCGTTGATGTTTGTGCCAAGCGACCTAGTGGATGTCCCCGTGCCACACACGTGGGCACCGCAACTGCGGAAAGAGGCATCCGATGCGGTCGTCACGATGTTTAGCGCAGCCACCAGCGAAGCTCAGCTTACCCTCGCCTCAAACAGCGCCTACCGCTCATACTCCGCACAGCAGTCGGTATACACGGGCGATGACACGACAACCGCCCGCCCCGGCTTCAGCGAGCACCAGACCGGCCTCGCCATCGACATCGGTGCGAAGTCGGGAATCTGCTCACTCAGCGTCTGCTTTGCACAGACAAAAGAGGGAATCTGGCTGCGCGATAACGCGTGGAAATACGGATTCATCCTGCGATACCCGGCCGATAAAACCCTGATTACCGGGTACTCCTATGAACCGTGGCATTTCCGCTATGTTGGCGTCGCGCTGTCGACTCAGATGCACAACACGGCAACAGAAACACTCGAGGAGTTTTTCGAGCTACCTGCGGCACCTGACTACAGGTAACGCGCACGGGTCGGTTCGCCGCGGCCGCACAGGTTAGATCAGCTCAACCAGACCGGGCAGGGCGAGGTACCAAAAAATCACCGACAGCGCCCCGGGCACGCACCCGATCAGCGTTCTACCCAAAGAGCCCGTGCAACCCCGTCGCGAGGGCGAAAATTGTGACCCCGGCGAGCGCCCCCACCACGGTGCCATTGATGCGAATGAACTGCAGATCGCGACCCACCTGCAACTCCAGCTTGTCGGTTGTCTCGCGCGGGTCCCACCGCTCCACGGTTTCGCTGATGATGTTCGCAATCTCTCGCCGATACCGACGCACGGCGTAGGTCGCGGCATCCATCACCCACGCGTTGACCTTGCCAGCGAGCACATCATCGGCACTCAGGCGCGCACCAACGTCACTGAGGGCTGATCGGATGCCCCGTCGCAGCTCACTCTCACTCTCGCCCAGCGACTGTTCGAGGTTGGCCTTGACGCTCGCCCACACGTCACCGACAAACTCACGCAACCGCGGACTCTCGAGCAGCTCGTACTTGAACGCCTCCACCCGCCTCACCGTCGTGGGATCGCGTTGCAGGTCGTCTGAGAGCTCAGCCAGGTATCGGTCAACAGCGAGCCGCAGCGGGTGTTCGGGTTGCGCCTGCACGGTTCGCACAAACGCAAGAATCTCACGGTGAGCGGTGTTGTCAACAAACCGGTCGACGATCCGCGGCATCCAGCGCGGCAACCGATCGGAGACCATTGCACCGAACGCTGCCGGGTGAGCGACAAGCCATGACTCAGCCCGGTCGAGAAGCATATCGATCACGGCGCGCTGTTGATGGGCCGCCACCAGGCGGGCACCGAGGCGACCGAGCGGCGGTGCCCACTCCGGCTCAAACAGGTACCGCCGGGCAAGCTGCTCAATGAGCTCTTCAATGTCATTGTCACCGAGCATCGTCAGGATGCCCCGCGCCGCGTGTGCCACCTCAGCGGTCACCCGCTCCGCGTTCGCGGGTTCGCTCAACCAGTCGCCGAGGCGATGCGCGACATCCAGCGACGCAAGTTTGCCGAGCACAACCTCGTCAGAGAGGAACTCGTGTTCGACAAACGCCCCGAGCGTGTCACCGATCTGGTTCTTGCGTGTCGGGATAATCGCGGTGTGTGGGATCGGAACCCCACAGGGGTGCCGAAACAAAGCCGTCACCGCAAACCAGTCGGCGATCGCACCCACCATAGCCCCTTCCGCGGAGGCACGAATGTACCCCACCCACGGGATCTGTTCCTGCAGCGCAAACGACACGGCGAAGACGATCGTCGCGAAGACAAACAGCGCAGTCGCGAGGCGCTTCATTCTCCGAAGAGCGCTCGCGCGGTCTGCGTCGGTGATTCGCGGGCGTGCACGAGGTCTGCCGGGAGGATCATCCCTCGGGCACCGAGGCTCTCTCGGGGAAGGCTCGTTGCTCGGATGAGCGGGTTCAGACTGCTGCGCCTCACGCGTGGACATGGGATTCCTTCCGTGCTGGTTACCTTCTGAGCGGTCGCTGCCGGTTCTCAGGCTCTTTGACGCTAGCGTGGATTGACCTGTCGACGGCCCGATACCCCGTAGTGGCTCCATCGGCGTCGGTCACTAGGCTGGCAGCATGCCGGATGTCGCATCCACTCCCGACGAGAATACCTACTCGTACCTCGGCCCAGCGGGCACCTTCACCGAAGCGGCCCTCCGCCAGGTGCCAGAGGCTGTCGGCAAGCCGTGGCGCTCGGTCAACAATGTCGGTGAGGCGCTCGCCGACGTGACAAACGGTCGTTCGATCGCGGCGATGATCGCGATCGAAAACTCGGTCGAGGGTGGAGTGTCCGCCGCACAGGATGCGCTCGCGACGATGCCCGGACTGCGGATCATCGGAGAATACCTTGTCCCCGTCAACTTCGTTCTGGTCGCCCGCCCCGGTACCACCCTGGCCGGGGTGAACATCATTAACGCCCATCCGGTCGCATACGCACAATCACGTGGATGGCTCGAACACAACCTCCCCAACCACGGACACATTCCCGCTGCGAGCAATATCAGCGCCGCGACATCCCTGTTTGAAGTCAACAGCAACGCTGATGCTGCGGTCGCCCCACCGGGAATTGTTGATCGGTTGGATATCGCGGTGCTCGCGCGCAATATCGGGGACAACCCCACCGCGGTGACGCGGTTTGTGCTCGTCAGCCGCACCCGCACGCTGCCACCACCGACCCGTGCCGACAAAACAAGCCTCATCGTGGAGCTGCCCACCGACGAACCCGGTGCGTTGCTTGCCATGCTCGAACAGTTCTCAACCCGCGGGGTTAACCTCTCGCTGCTGGAGTCTCGACCAATCGGCGATGCCCTCGGTCGCTACCGGTTCGTCGTAGACCTCGACGGACACATTGCTGAAGAGCGGGTCGCAGACGCGCTGCTTGGCCTTCGCCGCTCGAGCCCACACGTCATCTTTCTCGGCTCCTATCCGCGTGCCGATCAACAGGAGACCAAGTACCACTCCAGGTACAACGATGAGATCTTTATCGAGGCACGGCAGTGGTTGCACAGCCTGCGCGAACCGAGCACATGAGACAGAACGCACTCCCCTCCCGTTAGGATGGCCCGTGTGATCGATCCCGTTGTGCTCCGCGAAAAGCCTGATCTGGTCAAGCGCTCCCAGCGGATGCGCGGCGAGCGCGAAGAGTGCGTTGACGAAGCTATTGCCGCCGACACCAACCGACGGGCTGCCATCAGTGAGTTTGAGACACTGCGTGCTGAGCAGAATGTGTGTGGCAAGCAGGTGGCCGCCGCACCCCGGGAAGAGAGAGCCGCCCTCGTTGCAAAGGCGCAAGAGCTCGCGGCCCGGGTCAAGGTCGCGAGCCAACGCGCAAGCGAGGCGGAAGTGGCGTTCACCGAGGCCGTGCAACGACTGGGCAACATCGTCATCGAGGGAGTACCCGCGGGTGGGGAGGATGACTATGTCGTGCTGCGGGAGGTGGGAGACATCCCGAGCTTTGACTTTTCAGCGCGAGACCACCTGGCGCTCGGTGAACTGCTCGACATCATTGATATGGAGCGCGGCGCGAAAGTAGCGGGGGCTCGGTTCACGTACCTGAAGGGACTCGGGGCGCGCCTCGAGCTCGCGCTCATGTCACTCGCGCTCGACCGGGCGATCGCCGCCGGATTTGTGCCTCTCATCACGCCGACACTCGTACGCCCCGACATCATGCGCGGCACGGGATTCCTCGGTGCTCACACCGACGAGATCTACTACCTTCCGGCCGATGACCTCTACCTCACCGGCACAAGTGAGGTAGCGCTCGCCGGATACCACGCCAACGAAATCCTCGACCTCACTGATGGACCGCTGCGCTACGCCGGATGGTCAACCTGCTACCGACGCGAAGCGGGCAGTCACGGCAAAGACACCCGCGGAATCATTCGGGTACACCAGTTCAACAAGCTCGAGATGTTCAGCTACATTGATCCCGCCGACGCCGAAGCTGAGCACGCACGGTTGCTCGCGTGGCAAGAAGCTCTGCTAGCCAGCCTCGGCCTCGCGTACCGGGTGATTGACACCGCGGCCGGTGACCTCGGATCAAGTGCGGCGCGGAAGTTTGACATTGAGGCGTGGATTCCCACCCAGAACGCGTACCGTGAACTCACTTCGACCTCGAACTGCACGAGCTTCCAGGCCCGTCGGCTCAACATTCGCCAGCGCAGAGAGGGGGGGAAGACCAGCCCGGTTGCAACGCTCAACGGCACACTCGCCACCACCCGCTGGATCGTCGCACTACTCGAAACCCACCAGCGCGCTGACGGCACCGTCACCGTCCCGGAGCCGCTGCGGTCTTACCTGGGCGGGCTCGATATTCTGGCCCCCGCGGTTCGATGACAACACCCGACAAGGCAACCTCCGACAGCACAGGATGGTTCGTGGCCCTCGATATCGACGGCACGATCATGCACGAGGACGAAACAATCGATCCGAGCGTGCGAGAGGCCGTGATGGCGGCGCGTGCGCGCGGTCACACCGTCACTCTCGCAACGGGTAGGTCGTGGTCAACGACCTACCCGGTTCTCACTGCTCTCGGCCTCAACCCGGACTACGTCGTGTGCGCCAACGGTGCTGTCATCATGGGCAAGGATGACTCCGCCGTCGGCGGTTATGCCGCCGCCCGCGTTGAGACCTTCGACCCACGGGCCGTGCTGGAACGCATCCGCACCGTCCTTCCCGGTGGCCGGTTTATGGTGGAACTCCCCGACGGCTTCCGCCTCTTTACCGCGGGTCTGACCGACTGGAATCTCACGAACGCACGCGAGGTGAGCTTTAACGAGTTGCTCGAAACCGTGGCCACAAGAGTGGTTGTCACCTCCCCCGACCACGATATCGATGACTTCCTCGTGCTCGTTGACCAGATGGGGCTTCATCACGTGAGCTACTCCATCGGGTGGACGGCGTGGCTCGATATCGCTCCGGACGGGATCAACAAGGCGACGGCACTGGAACGGGTGCGAGAATGGCTCGGTGTCCGGCTCGATCGTGTCATTGCGGTGGGCGACGGCCACAATGATGTGGAGATGTTCGGCTGGGCCGGGGCATCCGGTCGCGCTGTTGCCATGGGGCAGGCGGCGGACGAGGTGAAGAACGCGGCAACGGAGATAGGCGGCTCTATCACCGATGCCGGGCTTGCGGCAGTTCTGGATTCACTGCCGTAGCCTGCGCTGCCCTGCGCACCGATCCGGTGTCACACGGCAACCGCTGCGCTGAGAACGCCTCTACCCACAACAACCGCGCAGTCCTCGCCCACGACGACCGGCACCACATTTTCGATGTAACGCAGCCGGACCTTGAGTGCGACCCTCACCCACGACGACCGACGCGCCGAGAGCACCCTCAGCCCAACCGGGCAGTGGATGATGATCGCGAGTCGGCATAGAATGGTGGTTCGCCCCATAAAGGCGCGACCCAATCCTGTGTGTTTCGCAGGTCAGGAGGGCTGTCCGAGCGGCCGATGGAGCTGGTCTTGAAAACCAGTGGACAGCAATGTCTCGTGGGTTCGAATCCCACGCCCTCCGCCAGTGACCCTCTCGCACATTCGGGTCAAAATCACTGGCATAGCAGCGAGTTTGGCGTTTCCCGGCGGCTCCTGACGGTCCGCAAAAGTGGCCAAAGTGTGGGCAAAATGTGGGCAAAATGTCACGGACATATAACGGAACAACCTTCCGTGTGGGCACGCAAAGACCCCCTGGTTCTGGCTGTGTGTGGGGCCTCATGTCGAGAACCGGAGCAACGTCGTCGGTGCGGGATCCGGCTGTGTGTGGGGGGCCTCATGCCCCCCTGATGAACTGGCCGGGCTTCACGTTCCGGGTGGCCCGCATGTTGGGTGCGCGGATGTTTGTCGCTCCGTGATCGCTCCCTCCGTGCGCAGAGACCGCAGCTGGTGGATGATCGGCCCCATGTACGTGACGGGAAAATCACGAAAAGATAGTACCGGGGCTGGTAGCGGGTCCTCTCCTGCCATCCGTCACTGCCCGAGCGGTACATGAGCATTAGACTGACGCGGTGGCTCGTTACGGGAAGCAACAGGACCGCAAGGCGCAGCGGGCGCTTCGTGAGGAGCGAGCTCAAATGCTCCAACAGTCAGGATGGAACCCAGACCCTAACGAGCGTTGCACTGAAGAAACTAATACCAACGAACTGAGCGCAACCGTCCGCGTAACTATCAGGACAAAACGGTACGAACGCACCGGAATGCTCGTAGAGTTTGCAGTACTGACTCATGTCCTGCAGGATGGGGAGTGGGTCGAGCGGCTCTGCATTGATACCTGCCATCGTGGATCGGTGCACCGTCACGACCACGGCAGCCACGCTTCCTACACAGAAATCGAGACTATTGACTCCCCAAAAAGCATCCAGTCGAATCTGTCCCCCGCGATCGACGAGGCGTATGCTGTCGCAGAGGAAGGGATGAACGAGTGGACACCCGCACCAAACGCACCATCCAGGTAATGAAGACACTGGCGCTACGTCAGCACTCTCCCCTGCCGTTCCAGTCCGCCGATGGAACCTTTCCCATCGTAGTTGCGCTTCCCAACGACTACGTTAGCGATGTCGTTGCCCGTATCCGCCGTGTGGGTGGAAGTGCGAACCTGGCTGTCGCCTCTGCGAAAGCTTTTGAGCTTTACGGTTTCTCGTCGACTGGACAGCCCAGTGCCGTCGAGCCGATCATCATCAACCAAGACCTGAGTATGGGTATGCTCGCCATCCGGATCAAAAAGAATCCCGGTCGATCAATCAGGCTCGTGTTCCGTGACACGGACACCAACATCCCCGAACCTGACAGCAAAATGCAGTTTTCGTACGCATAGTGGCCACACAACTCTAGCTGACGCATAAAGAAAAAGATCACAGAGATCGCGAGGGAGCACAGTGTGAGCGTCACTTTCACCGAAGGAGGCTCTCACGAACACTGCACCATGCACGAGCGACTCATCGCCACTCTTCCGCGGCACCGTGAGATCAGTGAAGGAACAGCCCGGAACATCCTGAAGTCGGTAAGGAAGGCAGCGGGCGAATAGGCCGCTGAGAGGAGTAGCTCATGGCAACCACATTTGCCGTTACGATCGAACGCCACGGTCGATTCTGGGAAATTGAAATCCCCGACATTGAAGGCGGTTACACACAGGCAAGAAACTTGGCAGAGGTTGATCTAATGGCCAGGGACTGCATCGCTGCTTTCAAGGGAATCGCGGCAGACAGCTTTGAGATCGACTTGACTGTTAAACTTCCAGACTCAGTGCAGAAACACCTGAGTGACGCACAAGCTCTGGCAGAACAGGCCGCTACAGCACAGGCACAGGCACAGGCACAGGCACAGGCACAGGCACAGGCACAGGCACAGGCGGCACACGAATCACGCGCGGCACGCAAACTCAAAGCTGCCGGTCTTACCCTCCGAGAAATCGGCTCCATGCTCGGCATCTCGTACCAGCGTGCACATCAACTTGTCCACTGACAACGGCAGCAATCACCGCGTACGAGACCGCCGCGGGGAGACGGTACCGGGTCAGGTACCGGAAACCTGATGGGTCACAGACCGACAAACGCGACTTCAGGCGCAGGTCGGATGCTGCGGTTTCTGCGGCCGCAGCAGAGGTGTCGAAAGCCGCGAGGAGTATACCTAGCTAGTTACCGGCATAAATGCCTATCCTTGACTTGACGATCTTGTCTAGCTGGCGGTAGGCTGATACCGTGAAGCGCAGGGACCTCGACAAGAAAATCACGGAGATCGCCAAGAACCACAACGCAGTCGTCGAAATCACCCACGGTGGGTCGCACGATCACTGCAAAATCAACGGACTCCCGATAACGACACTGCCTCGCCACCGCGAAATCAACGAAATGACCGCAAGAGGCATACTCAACAAGCTTCGGAAGCACCTCGAAGAATAGGAGAACAGAACATGACCACCACATATGCTGTGACCGCCGAACGCAGCGGGCGTTTCTGGGCACTTGAAATCCCTGAAGTTGAGGGCTACACCCAAGTCCGATCACTCACCGATGCTGAGCCGATGGCCCGTGACTGTATCTCCTTCCTCACAAACGTCCCACCGAACAGCTTTGATATCACTGTCACCGTGAAACTCCCCACAACAGTGCAACAACACCTCAAGGATTCTCACACCCTCGCAGAGCAAGCAGCTACCGCTCAGGCACAAGCCGCCGCAGAATCACGGGCCGCTATCCGCGAACTCCACCAACAGGGACTCTCACTGAAAGAAATCGGGCTAGCGCTCGGCATATCCCGACAGCGTGCCCACCAACTCGTCCACTGACAACGGCAACGATCACCGTCTGCGACACCACCCACGGGGGTGCCGGGTCAGGTACCGGAAACCTGACCCATCTGCTGTCCCTGAATGACCCGGACGGATCGCACCGTAACCGGGTTTGGGAACGATTCCCTTACACTTCGGTATATTTTGTAGCATATTTATGACACGGATGGGGCTGTGTTGACAGTGCTCGACTGCGAGGCCTCGCAGTCGTTCCGCTTGGCACACCGTGTACGCTGGTGTCATGGATGTTGTGGATGAGTTTGTGACGTTAGTGCATGCTGTCGGGGAGTACACCGTCGGTGCCCTCGGCAAAGAAAACCTCACCGGGCTTCGGGTTGATGCCGACCGAAGGGAGTCGAGCGCTTTCATCACCATCGCCCTGGCTGACCCTTCAAACGCAGCGCAGCGTAGCGCCATCGAAACAATGTTTGAGGTTGAGGAGTTGTACGCCGACGAGATTTCATTGACGTACGTTTTCGTTGACCGGTTAGACGAAGCGGCCGCTGTGTCCCCAGCCCCTCAATACAGCTACGCATGAGGCCGGGCCCTGTCCTAACAGCACCGGAGCGAGTGAGACGGGCAGAACAGTTCGCGAGCGATGCCGAGCAACTCAGAAAAATCCAGAACCAATTGGTACGCGGTCGCGTACTTCTACGCCGCCTACCAAACGGTGCGGGCATCACTCATGACAGATCCGATCTTCGACGACCTTCCCCGCCTCAGAGTCCATAACCCCAACTGGATAGCCAACGACAGAGGAAACAACCACCATCAAGCTCGCCGGGGCCGTGGACAGCCTGCCCCTCCCGGGGTTTCCGACCTCGTGAAGGCTTTGTATCCACAAATCGCGGTCGAGTACACACAACTACACAGCGCGAGCATCGCCGTTCGTTACGGGATCGGACTGGACGGGTATCACGCCGACGATCTGGTAGCAGCGTTTCACAAGATCGCGACCGTGCAGCTGTTCTAAGCGAAGCATCGGGAACGACCCCCTTACACCTCAGTATATTTTGTGGCATATTTATGACACGGATGGGGGTATGTCGGCAGTGCTCGAACGCGGGGCCTCGCAGTCGTTCCCCACTGCGGTGTTTTGACAGCTTGCGGGATAGCGAGTTAGTGGGTGTGTCGTAGGATGTTTGTGCAGGTGAGTTGGACTTTCCATTGGGGGGCGGCGGGTAGGTTGATGGTGTCTGGGGGGTTTTTGGTGTGGCAGGTGTTTTTTGCTTGGGTGGCGGCTGGGTGCCACTGGTCGGTGTTTGCTCGGCGTGGCTTTTCGCCGAATTGTCCGGCTGTCAGGAGTGTGCCGGCTAACACGATGAGCATTGCCCAG
>NAEP01000068.1 GCA_002529645.1 Candidatus Lumbricidiphila eiseniae
CTCCGCCTACCGCTCTCACGCCTGGCCAGACGCCTGCGCCGAGCTCGGAATCAAGGCAAAGAAGACCCGCCCTTATCACCCGCAAACGAACGGGAAGATCGAACGCTTCCACCGCACCCTCGCCGACGGATGGGCCCTCTCACGCCACTACAACAGCGAATCAGCCCGCCGAGCAGCCCTCCCCGCATGGCTCCACGAACATAACCACCACAGGCCCCACACCACCATCAGAGCAAAGCCACCCATCAGCCGGCTAACTAACCTGCCTGGGCAGTACAACTAGCCGTTATGCGAGTCGTTCTGTTGCTCGCGGTCGTGGGTAGGAAGACTGGTCAGATCATGGCGAACAGCGGGAAGTGGCATACCTCGGAGCAGGTCGTCTGCAAGCTTGGGCAGGCCGACTGGATGCTCGCCGATGGCAGGGACGTCGCGGGTGTGTGTTGCGAGCTCGGTGTGTCCGAGTAGACGTACTACCGGTGGCGGAATCAGTACGGCGCTCTCAAGGCCGGCGACACGAAGCGGCTGAAGGAGCCCGAGAAGCAGAACGCCGCGCTGAAGCGGCTACTGGCTGAGGTGGAGTTGGAGAAGGCGGTTTTGAAGGGGTTGGCTGGGGGAGACTTCTAGGCTCGGGCAGATGTCGCGCTGGCGTGGCTCATTTGATCGGGACACTGTTGGTGGGCGAGCGGATGGTGTGTGGCCTGGTCGGGTTGAGTAGATCCGCGTATCGATGCCCGTTCAAGGGCGACACGAGGGCGGTTCCGGATCGAGTGTTGCGTGACTGGCTCCGTGCGTACGCGAAGAAGCACCCGAAGGGGGTACCGGTGCGCGTATCACGGCGCCCGTGGTGAGACTGGATCGTCAATCATAAGAAGATCCAGCGGCTCTGGCGAGAGGAGGGCCTGCGGGTCCCTGGGCGTCAGCGTCGCAAACGCGTCGGTTCCTCGACCATCGACGCGCCGGCAGCGACCGAGGCGAACATGATCTGGGCAATCGATTTCCAGTTCGACGCCAACGAGCAAGGCCCAGCGATCAAGATCTGCTCCATCATCGATGAACACACCCGCGAACGCATCGGCGGGCTCGTGGAACGCTCCCTCACCGCCGACCGGCTCACCGACCACCCCGAAAAGCTTGTCACACAGCACGGCGCTCCAGCGGCGCTCCGCTCGAACAACGTAGCCGGAGCTCATCTCCGAGATGATCACCGACTGGGCCGGCACCCGCACCGGGCTGTTCTACATCCCGCCTCGCTCACCCCGGCACAACGAGTACCTCGAATCGTTCAACAGCCACCTCCACGACCAGTGCTTGAACACCAACAACTTCTACCCCCTGATCCACACCCGCGTCCTAACCACCGACTGGAAAAGCGAGCACAACCACACCCGGCCACACTCACCGCTGGACTACCTCACCCCCCACCAAGCACGCTCAGCAATACGCCCATCAAATAGAAACCAACGACTCACACAACCTCCAGACCTAACAACGAGGGCAGGCCGTGCGGATAAGTCACAAGCCAGAGGACGTTAGCTTGCAGCGCGGCGGCGCGCTAATACATCGTTGAGGTTGTTCCATCCGGGTTCGGGTTCGCCGATGATGCCCATCAACGCATACAGATTCACAGCCCCCCGTACGGCAGTTCCCGGCACAGCGCGCACAACGGGCCCCGGTACAACTCGTGCACCAGAGGATGCAGGGGCGGATGGATCCGCTGCTAACCGAGCGGAAGCGCCGACACCGGCTGTATCGCCGATGCTCTCGGTTCCGGCTCGGTTCGTCGCCATGCGGAAGGCGAGGGGCGACTCAGCACCCGCGGTGCTCGCGGCTCGCGGAGCATCCGAGACATCCCGAACCCTAATATCCCTGCTGGAGCGGCTGCTGCCGATCATCCGCACCGGTGGGGCCATTGAGTCTCGGGTCGCTGCCGCGATCATCTCCCGCGTGAAGTGCGCGGGCAACGGGAGCTTCTGCGGCATCCATCCCTCTGTCGTGAGTTCGGCTGACTCCCGGTCCGCAGCACGCCCGTGAATGTTCCGTGCGGCGGACGTATCATCGGCACGCCGGATGCCGGGAGCGGTCACGTGTGGAACGCTCCGCGCAGCGGGCGCATCATCCTCTACCGCGACATCCACCCGCAGGGGTGAGTGGATCGCTTGGGCGATGATGCGGGTTGCGCCATCAGCGACATCCACCCGCAGGGGTGAGTGGCCACGCCACGATTCGGCAACGTCGTACGCTGACCGTGTGGTTGACCCAGCAGCGCGCGCGAGGCTCCGCTCTAGAGTCTGATACGAGGCGGCGAGGCGGCGTGCACGAACGCGTTGCACCCGCGCGAGCAACGGAAGGACGACACACGCGAATGCGACACCCACGGTTCCACTCACAACGAAGAAGCTCGCCGCCGGGCCGGGCGATGCAAGACCACCGCCGAGGATCGCAAGCGACAGCAATAACTCAGCGATCAGGATGGCGCGAGCGCGCCGACGTGCCCGCCGCTGCGCGGCAGTGAGCGCGCCGATGTTCGCACGAGACAGCGCCTGCACTCGGCGGTGTGCGCGGGCTGCGCGTCGCTCCATCGCACGTTGGCGGCGGACACCCCGAGTACTGTCGGGTTCCGCGCCATCTCCCAACGCCAGTTGCAGTGCCGCCTCACGTCGTGTCAGCGCTACCAGACGCTCTGCTGCCCTGCGCTGCGCAACCGCGTGATTGGCCGCCGCCTCCGCCGCCAGTCTTTCGGCAGCACGCTGTTCGCGAAGGATTCTCTGCTGTGCAGCGACGGTTCGCGCAGTTGCCTCGAGCCGGATAGGCATCGGCGTTTCCGCGGTTTCCGCGAGGACCCGCAGGGTTTGCTGCAAGCGCACCGCGTTGCGATCCGTTGCGAGATACTGGTGGCGTCTCACCCAAACCGGCAGCAAATAGACGATCCAGAGCACGGCTGCGCAGGCGATCAGCACTCCTCCGCTCAGCACGTCCATGGCACCACCGTAGGCTACGACTAGGAGCGAGGAATGCTCACTGTCCGCGCGTTTCGGATTTTCTATCCTGAGCGTAGGTGTGAACGGGCCGACGTGTCACCGTCCGTGCCTCTGGGACGTGCCCGCCCAAGAAACAAACCCGCGGCCACAAAACCAACCCGGTTCCCCTGAAACCACCGCGGTGCAGCACGCCGGGGTCGGGATTTGCTGGACCAACCCGGTTCCCCTGGAGCCACCTGTCAGAATCGAACTGACGACCTATTCATTACGAGTGAATCGCTCTACCAACTGAGCTAAGGCGGCGGGTCCAACACACGGTTGCAACACGGGGATCAATGCTACCTGCTTCTGTGGGATGCTCCGAATCAGACCCGCTTGTTATGCTCATCTGCGGCGTCAGCCGCCCAGAGCGGCAACACCCGACGAGGCATCCCGACGGCCCCACCCGTACCCGACGAAGCGCCCCGACGGCCCCACCCGTACCCGACAAAGCGTCCCGACGGCCCCGGCCGCTCAGGATTCAACATCGAGTTCCAGCAGCGGGCGTAGTTCCGGTGAGAAAATACGACTCGACAAGACCCGCGACACACCCGTTCCCACTCGTGTAGGCCGTGTGCCCTTCACCCTCGTAGGTCAGCAGGATGCCACTGGACAACTGTTTGGCAAGCGATACCGCCCACTGATACGGGGTCGCAGGGTCGCCTGTAGTTCCGATGACAAGGATCGGTGCCGCCCCCGGCGCCGTGATGGGACCCTTCTGTTGAGTGGACTTAACCGGCCAGTCAATGCAGCTAAGGTCGCCGTAACCCATGTATTTCCCGATAGTCGGTGCGGCCTGTTCGATGTCGGCGGCGGACTGCCGCATGACCGCAACATCGCTCTGGTACGTGTAATCAAGGCAGTTAATCGCCTGAAATGCCTCAGCGCTATTGTCCGAGTACGTGCCGTTACTGTTTCGGCTGTAATACTGATCGGCAAGCATGAAGGCATCGTCGGCGCTGCCAAGTTTGACGGACTCAAACAATTGGTCGAGATACGGCCACGCTTCCTCCGAGTACAGCGGGTAGACGATCGCAATGAGCAGCGTATTAGCACCCAGTTTTCGGCCATCGCGGGCGGTGATCGGCGAGGCATCCACCGATTCCAGCAGTTTCCTGATGTCTGCCAGCGAGTCGGTCACCGTGTCTTTGAACGGGCAGCCGCGGCGGGAGGGGCAGTCAGTGAGATAGGCCGTCAACGCCTTTTCAAACCCGATGGCCTGTTGTTTCGACACTTCCTCACCACTAACCGACGGGTCGAGCGCTCCATCAAGCACAAGGCGCCCAACATTCGTGGGGTAGAGGTTCGCGTAGGTCGCACCCAGATAGGTTCCGTAGGAGTATCCGAGGTAGCTAAGTTTCGCATCACCCAGGACCGCGCGGAGAAGATCAAGATCACGAGCGGAACTAACCGTATCGATGTACGTCAAGAGATCACCGGTCTCGGCAAGGCAGGCCTGGCCAAAATTCTTGGTCGATGCCCGCACATCCGCAATCCACTTATCACTGCCGCGGGGTGCGGCAACAAGGTCAAAAAGGTACGCGTCTTTCTTGGCGTCCGAGACGCAGGA
This sequence comes from Candidatus Lumbricidiphila eiseniae, assembly GCA_002529645.1. GTDB lineage: Bacteria > Actinomycetota > Actinomycetes > Actinomycetales > Microbacteriaceae > Agromyces > Agromyces eiseniae. The sequence continues at coordinate 4,588 of NAEP01000068.1, forward strand.
CACACTCGATGAACGACCAACCCCACGCGGGTCGAACCCCACGATATCGAACTGCCGTTGCAGCGGCTTCCTGACCACATGATCGAGAGAACTGCGAACAATGTCGTAACCGGATGCGCCGGGGCCACCCGGGTTAACCAGGAGCGAGCCAAGCTTGGCTCCGGTTGCACGCTTCCGAATCAATGCCAACTCAATGGCACCCTGTGCCGGGCGCTGCCAGTTCAGCGGAGCGGTCACCGTCGCGCACTCAAAACCGTCACTGCACGCAGACCACGCCACCCGCTGCGCATAGAAGGGGGATAATCCTGGCCCAACCGGCGCCGCCGATGGTGCCGCTGTCGATGTCTCAGACACTCCCGCTCGATCAGTGAGGGCGGAGAACGGCCATGGCACGCACCCGCTGAACACGGTCACCACAATGATTCCCACCGCAACCCCGAATGTCGCCCGCGATACTTTCATCAACGATCCCTCATCGTCCTGTTGTCTTTATAACTGTCTCTCATCGTCCTCACTCTTTCCTTCCTCCCGTCCGTACCGCACCGCTTGATCGTCGAATAGCCGTCACAAGCATGGCCTCCAGCGCCAAGGTCGGTTGCACGTTTGCCTCAATCCGCTCCCGCGCCTCTTGGATGGCGTCGAGGGTCACAAGAGTCTGTTCGGGATGCCCCGCGGTAGCCGCCGCGGCGATCTGAGGCATCCAGTCTGCGTTGATGAGGTCAGTGGCGGCACCCAGTTGCACCATGAGAATATCCCGAAACAGGGAGGCAAGGTCGATGAGGATCCGATCGATGCCGTCGCGCAGACTCCGCGTCGCTCGCCGTTTCTGGTCGTCCTCCAGCGCCTTGAGCACCGAGCGCAACGCCGGGGGAATGGTCTGGCCCGGCTCTACCCCGAGCGAACGCAGCGCGTGCTCTCGCTCGAGTTCATCGCGCTGTGCGGTGAGCGCTTTCGCATCGTCACCGGCGATATCAAGCAATCGCGCCGCGACCGCGACCGCGGCTGATGTGCGAGGCACAGACAGCACCAGGCGCAGGGTTTCCGCGCGGCGATGACGGGAGTCCTCGTTTGTCGCAAGCCGGTGTGCCATCCCGATGTGGCACTGTGCCTCGCGAGCAGCGCGCTCCGCGAGGACCGGATCGATACCGTCGCGATGCACAAGAAGCGACGCGACATCCGCGACCGTGGGCATTGCCGCCCGCAGAGTGCGCACTCGAGAACGGATGGTTGGAATGAGGTCAGCATCACTTGGTGCGCAGAGAATCCACACCGTGCGCAGCGCTGGCTCTTCTAGTTCCTTGAGTAGCACGTTGGATGTCTGTTCGGTCATGCGATCGGCGTCTTCCACGACAATGACCCGGTGCCGCCCCACCGACGGTGAGTAGTGCGAACGTCGCACAGTGTCACGCACATCATCGCGCTTAATGATGACACCCTCGGTGGCTAGAACGTGCAGATCGGGATGACTGCGCGCAACGACCTGTGCGTGGGTGGCAGCATCGCCGTCGGGATGTCCCGCCAGCAGCGCGCTGGCAAAGGCGTATGCGAGGTTTGATCGCCCCGATCCCGGTGGCCCGGTGATGAGCCAGGAGTGCGTCATGTCGTGCGTCGCCGTTGCCGCATCGGGTGTGGTTGTTGCCGTATCGGGCGCGGGCGCACCAGACACAGTTGCTCCGGCACTGGGCGCGGTCGCGGATGCACCGGACACAGATGCTCCCTCACCGGGCACAGTCGCACCAGAGGCGACCGCGGTGAAACCGGACATTGACGCCGCAACAGCACGACGCAGCACAGCAACCGCGGCATCTTGCCCGGTGAGTTCCGCCCAGACATTCACATGAGCAACCCTAGCCGCACTCACCGACGACCGCAGGAGCGAGCCCTACCGAAACCGCGCTCCTGCGGTATCGGTGCGGCTCTTCGACCGCACGTAGTCGGTAACCGAACTGTGCACCGCTGCCACAAGAACGAATCGGTTGTCATGCGCGCTCTGCTAACAGTGCGGTTACCCGCCGCCGAATCTCGCTGGCGATGGCACTAACGGGCAGAGTTGCGTCAACCACGATAAACCGAGTTGGTTCGGTCGCCGCGAGTGCAAGGTAGGCCGAACGCACCCGATCGTGAAAAGCGGTGGCCTCGGCCTCCAGTCGGTCATACTCGGCGCGCGCGCGGGTGAGCCGCCGACGCGCGGCAGTGGGATCGAGATCGAGCAGCACCGTCGCATCCGGCAGCAGGCCGTCGGTGGCCCACTCTGACACCGCGCGCACATGTTCCACCTCAAGCACCCGCCCAGCACCCTGGTATGCCAGCGATGAGTCGATATAGCGGTCTTGGATAACCACCTCTCCCCGTTCTAGCGCGGGACGAACAACGGTTTCCACGTGGTGTGCACGGTCAGCAGCGTAGAGCAGGGCCTCGGCCCGGGGTGAGATATCCCCTCGATGGTGCAACACAATGTTGCGAATCTCGACACCGACCGCGGTGCCACCGGGTTCCCGGGTACAGACAACGGTTCGTCCCGCGGTGTGCAATGCCTCGGCCAAGAGGGCTGCCTGTGTTGACTTCCCCGAGCCGTCACCGCCCTCGAGCGTGATGAAAAAACCCGGATATGTCACTTTTGTGTCACTTCTTTGTCGTCGTCTTCCGGGTGGTTGTTTTGGCCGATGTCCGCTTCGCACGTGGAGCCGCCGGTCCTTTGTCACGCTTGATTTGCAGCAGCTCAACCGCCCGGTCAAACGTCATTTCTTCGACCGATTCGGTGCGCGGAATCGTCGCGTTCGTGACACCATCGGTGACGTAGGGCCCGAACCGGCCATCCTTCAGTTTGATCGGCTTGCCGCTGACCGGATCATTCTCGAATTCCTTCAGAGCACTGGATGTGCGTCGCGCAGCGTATTTGGGCTGCGCAAACAACTCCAGCGCGCCACCCAGGTCAATCTCAAAAATTGCACCTTCGGTCGGCAGCGTGCGGGTGTCCTGGCCGCGCTTGAGGTAGGGGCCGTACCGACCGTTTTGCGCGGTGATCTCCTCGCCGTTCTCGGGGTCAACACCGACAGTGCGTGGCAGGCTAAGCAGCTTGAGCGCGGTGTCCAGATCGATGTCGGCGGTGCTCATTCCCGCGAACAGTGAGGCGGTGCGGGGTTTGACAACCGCAACCTTTGCTGCACGCTTGGGTTTGGATTTGGCGGTGATGACCTCACCGGTCTCCAGATCAACGGATGCCTCGGCCGCCGCTGGCTCATCAAGCAACTCGGTCACATACGGCCCAAATCGACCGTCTTTCACGATGATTCGCGTGCTCGTTATCGGGTCAAGCCCGAGCATTCGATCTTCGTGTGCGGGCGCATCAATGAGTTCCCGCGCCTTTGGTTCGGTTAGTTCGTCGGGGGCGATATCGGCCGGGAGGTTGACCCGACGGGGCGGGGTATCCGTGCTGGTGTCTGTGGACACCTCAAGGTAGGGGCCGTACTTGCCAATGCGGAGGGTGATGTCGGGAGCAATGGTGATCGAGTTGATCTCGCGAGCATCGATATCGCCGAGGTTATCAACAACCTGGCGTAACCCGCGGTGCTCACCCGAGCCGAAATAGAATCCAGTCAGCCAGTCCACCCTGTCGGCGGTGCCCGCCGCGATTTGGTCGAGGTCAGATTCCATCTCGGCGGTGAAATCATATTCGACGAGCTCACCGAAGTGCTCCTCCAGCAATCGGACAACAGAGAACGCGATCCAGGTGGGAATGAGAGCTTGGCCGCGGAGCGTGACATAGCCACGATCGAAAATGGTGGAAATGATCGACGCGAAAGTCGAGGGCCGACCGATGCCCAGTTCTTCCAGCCGCTTGACGAGGCTTGCCTCGGTGTATCGCGGCAGCGGCGAGGTTTCGTGACCCTTCGCCTCGAGTTCGTTGATTGCGACGGACTGCCCCTCCGTGAGAGTCGGAAGTCGGGCCTCGGTGGCAGTGTCATCGACATTGCGCTCTTCATCGTTGCTCTCCTCGTAGGCAGCGAGGAATCCACGGAAGGTGATGACGGTGCCACTCGCGGTGAATTCCGCGGTGGTGCCCGCAATGATGCTCGTTGCAGCGGCGGGAACCGGGGTGTCCGGTGCGGTGGGACCGACCGCGATTGTGACGGTTGCGGTGTGCCCCTTGGCATCGGCCATTTGCGAGGCAACGGTGCGCTTCCAAATCAGCTCGTACACCTTGAGCTCGCTGCCGCGCAGCACGGTCGCGAGTTCTGTCGGGGTACGAAACACCTCTCCGGAGGGACGAATTGCTTCGTGGGCCTCTTGTGCGTTCTTGGACTTGCCGACGTAGACGCGCGGGGCGGCCGGAATGGAATCAGCACCGTACAGCTTGGTTGCCTGTGCTCGCGCAGCGGCAACGGCCTGCGACGAGAGAGAAACCGAGTCGGTTCGCATATAGGTAATGTGACCGTTCTCGTAGAGTGACTGGGCGACGCGCATGGTGTCGCGTGCCGACAGTCGCAGTTTGCGGCTCGCTTCCTGCTGCAGCGTGGACGTTGTGAACGGTGCGGCAGGCTTGCGCGAGTAGGGCTTGGACTCCACTTTCGACACAGTGGATGGCACCGATGGCACAAGCAGCGCGTCGCGCAGCGCCTTCGTGGTTGCCTCGTTGAGAACGACAGCCCGCCCCTTCAGGATGCCCCGGTCATCAAAGTCACGCCCGGTGGCGATTCGCTCGCCGCCCAACCGCACAAGCTTTGCCTCGAATGCATCCTGCGCCCGACCCGGTTCACCGAGCCCGGTTGTCGTGCTTCCGGTGGCAAACTGCGCTACAAGGTTCCAGTATTCGGCGGGCACGAACGCCAGCCGTTCGCGTTCCCGATCAACGACGAGTCTTGTCGCGGCCGACTGCACACGTCCGGCGGATAAACCCGGCCCAATCTTGCGCCACAGTACCGGCGAGATCTCATAGCCGTACAGTCGGTCGAGAATGCGGCGGGTCTCTTGGGCATCAACGAGGGCGGTATCAAGGTCGCGGGTGTTCTCTTTTGCGCGCTGGATGGCTTCCCTGGTGATCTCGTGGAAAACCATACGGCGCACGGGAACCTTGGGTTTAAGCTCCTGCAGCAGGTGCCAGGCAATGGCCTCACCCTCGCGGTCTTCATCTGTGGCGAGGATGAGTTCATCGGCATCTTTCAACGCCCGCTTGAGCTCTGCGACAGTTTTCTTTTTGGAGTCCGACACGACGTAGTACGGTTCAAAACCGTTCTCCACATCGACCGAGAACTTCCCGAGCGTGCCCTTTTTCAACTCTGCCGGAAGGTTTTTCGGCTCGATGAGATCACGGATGTGACCGACCGATGACATCACCGCAAATCCCTCACCAAGATACTGAGCGATGGACTTCACTTTGGTCGGTGATTCAACGATGACCAGTTTCTTTACGCCTGACACCAGACTCCCTATTTAACAAACTACAGACAGCGACACCATACACACCTCAGCGCCACCTCCCCCTATTTCCACGTTATCAGTGGCGCGTCGGGCTAGTTTCTGGGGTATTTCTCAGGCGGAGGCCCCGCACGTGCCGCTGCCTTAAGAGCCGCGTCCACGATTGGCGACACTGTAATGCGGAGGCCCCGCACGTGCCGCTGCCTCACTCACAATGCTAAATCGTGACACTGACACCCGCACCGTAGCCACGAGCGCGAGCAATTCACAGGCCTGAAGAGTGGCCCCATTGCGCTGTGCCGTCTCCGCTGCAACCTCACACGGCACTCCGGCAACGGCTCCTGCCAGGGTGTCTGCCGCCGCGAGAGCCGCCGCGTCGGCGGCGTTCGCGGCGTACTGTGAACCGACCCACCCCATGGCACCCCACGTCATCGCAACCGCCAGCGCGGCAATCGCGCCGACCGTGGCGAGTGAGAGGAGCGACCCTGCGCCGCGCTCGTCGGTCACGAGGGGAAACCGGATACCCCGTCCGCACCCACTTCCACACATCTCCCACGCGCCACACCATCGCATCAGAGGCCTCCCGTGAGCGCGCACGACTGAGCGCTCAGCTGTATTCCGGGCAGGATACCGCTGCCGGTCGCGGTCAGCGTAACGCAGACGTACGAATCAACACTCGTCACCGCGAGTGCCGCCGACCCGTACACCCGCGCTACGATCGCGCTGGCGGTTTCCTCGGATTCGCCCCGCCCGAGCGCGCGAGCCGCATCAGCTGCCGCATCCACCAATCGGACGTTGTCCCCAACCAGCCGCACCCCCGTCAGACACGCCGCGAGAACAAGCGCAACCGCGGGTAGCGTGACGGCGAGTTCTGCCGTCACGCTACCGCGTTCGGAATCAACCCACCTTGAGCGCATTGCGCACCAGGTCGGTCAGGATTCCCCGCACCTCGTCGCCCCGGAGAATGACAACGAGCAATCCGGCAAACCCAACGGCTGCCATTGTTGCCACCGCGTATTCCGCTGTTGCTGCGGCTCGATCATCACTGAATCGACGAACAAACTCCTGCAGCCCGGGTGGTAGATACCCCGGGGAGAATTTTGCACGTACTCGAGTGGCTCCAAGCCGTTTTTTTCCGCTCACAGCCAAGCGAGGTGTATCTGTCACAGTGTCATTCCTCTCTCGACACGCCGAGTAACCCCGGCACCGACGGCACGAGTCTTTGTGGGGGCACGGCGGGACATATGCACCCTGCTGCGCACACCTCACCCGCCGCCCGATGCTGCTCATCTCTCACGATCCGCCCGGCCATCAGGATCCTCGCAGCGTGCTTGTAACCACCGACATGAGCAGTGGTGCGATACCGAGCACAATGAATGCTGGCAAGACGCACAGTCCCAGCGGTGCCATCAGGCCGACCCCAAGCTTCGCTGCGCGCTCCTGTCCGGCGATCCGAGCGGCGCGGCGCAGTCGAGCCGACTCGGATCGGAGCAGGTCAGCCACCGGGGCACCCGCTCCCGCCGCCAACGAAAGAACCTGCCCAATTGAGGCGTCCGACACGATCGTGAGACCGAGTCGGCTCGCGGTACGGTGCACGAGTTGTTGAGCCCGCGCAATAGACACACCACTGCTCAGGGCAATGGCGAGCAGATCGTGCTCAAGGGCCGGATTCCCGTCGTCACGACTTGCTCGTCGCGCAAGCGCATGGTTCCAACGATAGCCAAGCCACAGCAGAAGAACACCCGCACCCAGACATCCGATACCGAGCGGGTTGGATGTCAGCACGCCAAGCGTGTCGAAACCCAGCGTGAGCCCAAACATGACCGCAACCAGCGGCAGCGCAGTGACCAGCCGTGCGCTGGCGAGTGGGCCCGCGAGCGCAACTCGAACCTCGCGAACCAGCAGCGCGTTATCGCGCGCCGCGACGGCAAGCTCTCGTAGGCAGCCCGCGAGTGGGGCACCCGATTCTTCCGCCACCGCCCAGGCAGCAGCGAGCACCCGCCACGAGGTGCGCGCGAACAAGTCGCCGCGGTCGGATGCCTCGACCACCGCATCAGCTACCGATGCCCCCACCGCAGCCGCTGCTGCCGCCTCCTCGTACAGGTCGGACTGCCACCGTTGTGCCACCCGATCGGGTTGTCCGCGGGCGACCCGATCTGAATTCTCCGGAATTCGCTTGCTCTCAGCCAAGTAACTCCACGCCGCCGCAGGGGACACCCCCGCCGACAGTAGCGAACTCAAACGTTCGGCGCACTCCGCAACAGCATCATAAGCTGCACCCGAATCGCTTGCCCGTCGCACTCGTAGCCGGTACATCGTCACTGCACCTCCACCGCGAGCCGATCGCCACACTCGATAAACCGGCCAACCTGGGTTAACTGCCGCCGACCATCCCGACGCTCAACGTGCAACACAACATGGAACGCGCTCACCGTCTGGCGTGCAATGGCTGCGGCTGACATCTCGGCCGCAGAGCCGAGCGCCTCAAGCCTCGCGGGAACATCCGCGAGCGAATTAGCGTGCAGGGTTCCGGCACCGCCATCGTGTCCAGTGTTCAGCGCCGAAAGCAGCTCGCGTAATTCGACCCCGCGACATTCGCCAACGACGAGCCGGTCTGGTCTCATCCGCAGTGCTTCACGTAGCAGGGCGTCGAGTCCGACTCGGCCCGTGCCCTCCAGGTTGGGTTGCCGCGCTTCAAGGCTTACGACGTGCGGGTGCATGACCCTCAGTTCGGCGACATCCTCAATAATGACGATACGCTCGGTGATCGCGGCCTCGCCGAGTAGCGCCGCAAGCAGTGTTGTCTTGCCACTTCCTGCGGCTCCGGTAATGAGAAAATTCTTGCGCTCTCGCACACTGCGTGTCAGGAAGGCTCGTTGGTCGTCGCTGAGCATGCCGCTCTCTACGAGCGCCCGGAGCGTGAATCCGTCTGTGCGGGGAACCCGAATCGAGACCGCCGTGCCACGCGACGATACCGGAGGCAGGACGGCGTGCACCCGAATGCCTCCTCCCAGCCTCACATCGACCGTGGGGGTTGCCTCGTCAATGTGCCGACCCCCGCGCGCAATGAGCTGTGTCGCGAGCGCCCGCACACTGCCCTCATCGGCAGACCAGGCGGGAACCCGCTCTGCACCGCGACCCCGATCGATCCACAACCCTTCCGCACCATTGACGAAGAGATCGGTCACCGCCCCGGCGAGCGCAAACGGGGCGAGTGGTCCCAATAGATTGATGTCCTCCCGCGACAGGGATGTCAGAGTGCTTGACCGGGCTCCGCTTGTTCCCGAGCTGATGTTCTCTCGCGACAGGGGTGCCGGTGTCGCCCGTGACAACTGTTGTGGCAGAACAGGCTCTTCTCCCAGCACAGACTCTTGTCTGGAGAGACCTGACCCGTCAGGCTCTGTCGGCTGTGACGGCACCACACTCCACGACGGAGTCGCGACAAACGGAATGACCATGCCCCGAGCGTAGGAGTTCGCACGGAGGGCACCCCGTCTCGCCCCGCCAGGTGGGGAGACATCCGCACCTCAGGCCCGTGTGGAGAACGTGATACAACCCGTTAAATGTAAGGAGGCGGCACCCATTGGGGGGAACAGGTGCCGCCTCGGCAGTGCCGGATTGGGGGGAATCACTGACACTGCGAGTCACGAATCGATGTCCGTGTGATGCCCAGCGTATGACACTCAGCTGAGAGAATGCAGTGAACGACAGTTCCCGCACACAGAGCGAGGTGCTGCACCCGCAAGCGCGGGCGAATAAAGCGTTGTGAGTCAGCCTCGTTTAAGGCTGCGGGCACTGCACCGCAAGCGCGGGCGGATACAGACAGGTCCGCCGCCGCGGGAATCTTGAGGCACTGCACCGCAAGCGCGGGCGGATACAGACAGGTCCGCCGCCGCGGGAATCTTGAGGCACTGCACCGCAAGCGCGGGCGGATACAGACAGGTCCGCCGCCGCGGGAATCTTGAGGCACTGCACCGCAAGCGCGGGCGGATACAGACAGGTCCGCCGCCGCGGGAATCTTGAGGCACTGCACCGCAAGCGCGGGCGGATACAGACAGGTCCGCCGCCGCGGGAATCTTGAGGCACTGCACCGCAAGCGCGGGCGGATACAGACAGGTCCGCCGCCGCGGGAATCTTGAGGCACTGCACCGCAAGCGCGGGCGGATACAGACAGGTCCGCCGCCGCGGGAATCTTGAGGCACTGCACCGCAAGCGCGGGCGGATACAGACAGGTCCGCCGCCGCGGGAATCTTGAGGCACTGCACCGCAAGCGCGGGCGGATACAGACAGGTCCGCCGCCGCGGGAATCTTGAGGCACTGCACCGCAAGCGCGGGCGGATAGCTACTCGCTCAACGCGGAGGCGCTCTGCACGGGCAAGATGGCAACCGGGACGGGGTAGCTACCTACTCAACGCGGGGGTGCTTCACACGCGGGCGCAACCGCTCGTGCGTACTTTGCAGCTACCTACTCAACGCGGGGGCGCTTCAGTCAGTTCCCGACCTCGGCGCGTCGGGCCCACCGTGCTCATCAAGCCCAATGAGCCCGTAGTTCCACCCCTTACGGCGATACACAACACTCGCACGCCCAGATTCAGAATCCCGGAAGAGGTAGAAGTCGTGGCCGACCAACTCCATGAAATACAGCGCTTCGTCAACCGACATGGCCTCGGCGGCAAACACTTTCTCACGAATCACGACCGGGCTGTACTCCAACTCGCTGTCCTGGTCATCCCGGTGCTCAGCACCCACCTCCGCCCCGGGGAGAGGCTCCGAGTGGGATGCCGCGGACCCCACCGTCACGTTCCGAACCCGTGGATCGAGTACATCCGGGGCGGCGGGGCGCACCGCGACATCCGCAAAACCACCCTCGGCAGCCTCGCGTAGCGATGTGGGACGGCGCCCGCCCCCACGGTGCACCTTGCGGCGATCCTTCGCACGGCGCACCCGTTCGAGCAATCGACCGAGCGCGACATCGAACGCCGCATACTTGTCAGACCCCGCCGCCTCGGCACGAATGACCGGACCCTTGCCAATGAGGGTGAGTTCCACCCGGTCTGAACCAGGATGGCCCGACCGCTCGCGATTACCCGGGCGTTCGTGGCGACTCAGTTTGACTTCCAGCACAATCGCCCGATCAGCGAGGTGCGCGACCTTCTCTGATTTCTCCGTCGCGTAGGCGCGAAACCTGTCGGTAATCCCGACGTGTCGTCCAACGATATTGAGTTCCATTGCGACCTCCAGCCAGCCGACGCGTCACCCCCGATGACGGGTGAGTCAATCACGCCGTTTCAGCCACCGTATCGGGGTTCGCGGCTTAAGTCACGGACTGCTCCGGGAACGGCGGCTTGTCTGTGCAATAACGACGGGGAGTCTGTGCGATGACAACAATGAGTGGCTCGATTGCGCCCGCTGCGCACAGTGCCCGGCGTGCGTCGTGGAGGGTTGACCCGGTAGTGGTGATGTCGTCAACAAGTACGAAACGACGCCCCACAAGCGAGCATCTGGATGCCAAGGACCCCTCGAGATTTTTCCGCCGCTGCGCAGCTGTGAGTCCGACCTGGTCGGCACGCTCGCGCACAAACTGCAGCACCGGGGTGGGACGCACACCACACCGATGCAAAAGATAGGGAACCGGACGATACCCGCGCGCACGGTACGCAGCGGGCGTCGACGGGATCGTACACACCTCGTACGAGCCCGGGGTGCTGGCCACGGCGGTTGCGAGCACGACGCGCAGCGTTCGAGCAAGAGAGGCGGCAACATCTGTGCGTCCTTCGTCTTTGAAGGCACGCAGCACGGCCGCCACCGGGCCACGGTAGTCACACGCCGTCCAGCAGCAAAGCCCGTCCCGATCAACGAGCCGAGGCACTGGTGCCAGAGACGCTTCGCACACCCGGCAGACACTGACATCGGGTTCACTACACCCCGCGCACAGGACGGGGGCAAGCACGGCAGAGGCCTGCCGCAGTGCCGCTGCGATGACAGTGTGAGCCGTGGTGGAGCGGGATCGAGGCTCGGTTACCCGGTGGCCACCGAAGAGCGAGAGAGAAGGCAGGGAAAACGAAGAGTGTGTCACCGTGTCAGTATCGGCGGTACGGCGGTGCGGACTGGGTACGCACCCGCTCAGTGTGGATACCGTGCTCGCCCCCCTGCCTGGGGAGAACAACTCCGGGCGGGTTCAGGTTACCGGAGATTGCCCCGCCTCGTCCCCCGCGCGGGGAGAACAACTCGCGCGCAGCAACCCCGCCCTCCCTGCAAACCCGGTCGCGATCTCAACGCCGGTGGCCAGACCGCCGCAGTTGGTCCGAGATCTCTACGACCCCGGTTGTGTTGAGGAGGTGCTTGCATACGCGGCGACCGCGTGCCGAGTTCCCTACGACCCCGGTTGCGTTGAGGCAAACCGGATACCACTTGCCACCACCTGCCACCCCACCCCACTCGGAGCATCGAGATCACCCGTGGTTGTGAGAACTCGCACGCCCTGCATCCCGTTTCCCACAAGCACGACCACTCCGCCATCCGGACCGGATCGTACGGTTGCCACCCCACCCAGCACCTGTGTTGTGATTTTAGTGCTGCCGGACGGTGTCGTGGAAAGCACCGCGACGGTGTTTGCGTCGAGCCAAGCCAGGCTCACAGGATTGTTCGCAATTGTCGGGAACCGTTGGAGGGTCTGGCCCAGTTTGATTGGCTCTCCAGTCGCGGACCGCGCAACGGCCACAACCACCAGCTGTGTTGCCAAACCGTCGCTAACCAGCGCCGCAAGGCGGGTGCCGTCAGACGACATCTGTATTGCCACGATTCGAGTGCCCGTCCACGGCACCGTGATCGCCGTGGATTTTCCCTCACGCGAGTACCACAGCAGGTCGGTTGGCGCATTCTCGGGCACCGACCAGACGATGTGCTGATTGTCAAGCACGGGTGCCACAAGGTGTGGTCGGGAATCCAGCAACACCGGTGCCGCCCCAACCCGCACAAGCGACACTCCGATCGGTGACTGAACAGCGAACGCCTGAGCATTTGTTCCCACGGCAACGCTGGTGGGGGCAAGCTTCATGACCTGCGAGGATACCTCGGGCAGCGGCGTAACCTGATTGCCGGTCGTGGCAAGGTACCCGAAGACATCACCCCTGCCGACAAGCGGTCGGGACTCCGCTGGCGGGGCGGTAGCCGGTGGGGTTGGCGGGTCCGGGACATCCTGGGTCACACCGGCGATCTTCAGTGACACACCGTCGACTCGTCGCACCGCGGCCAGACTCGCCGTGATCTGAGCACGCATTCGCTGCACGGTTATAGCGTCGTCAGCCGACTCACCGACGAGGTTGACGCTCGCCACCCGGCCAGCCACCGGCACCGACATTGGTATAAGCCGAACCCCCTCCGAAAACGCTGATATCACTCCCGGCGCAAGCCACTCCGATGGCCCCGCCAGTAGCGCCATAACTATGTTGGTCTGCACGGAATCTCGTCCGGCAAACCAGCGCAGATCCGGTACCAAATAGCGATAGCTCGGATCAAAAAAATAGAGCGGGTACGGACGAAAAACTTCATAGAAACTGATCTCATCAATGAGGATGCCCGGCGGTGCCTCGGCAATCCGCCACTGACCCTGCACCTTTTCGAAGTGGTAGGCCAGCGGGATGACAGCACTCGATGACGGGTTCTCGTACTGCCCACTCACGGTGAGTGCCGCAACCGGCGTCGCAAGCACCCGGGTGGATGTCTCATCCACCTGTTGCCTCGTTCGCAGAGCGCGAACGTCCACGGTCGCTCCCCGGTCTGCCTCCCACTGGCCGGAGAATGTTGGTGTGAGAAACTCCCGAGCAACCTGATAGTTGTTTCGGGGGCTCTGCGCCGCTTCGATGAACCCGTCAAGAATCTGCTGTTGGGTGGCATCCTTCATGGGACCGGGCACGATGATGTCCAACTCCAACGAATCCTCGGCTGCGAACGGCCGACCGTTGTTGACGGGGCCGGAGCGCGGGATTCCGATGCATCCGGTCAGGGTTATCGCCACGAGAATGAGGGCGGCAACTGCCCGCACAGCGCTCCTACGCATCAGCAGCTCGCTTTCCGTCGGCGTGCCTCGCCGTCAACACCGAAAACCTCCCCGGGCCGGTTGCCTCCGGGTCGCTCGGCACGAGCGGCAGTGGCGAGTCGGCCGGAGTGGCATCTGCCGTGCGCGGCAGGGTCAGCCGGAACACGGTTCCTACACCGAGCTCGGACCACAGGTCTAGCCCGCCCCCGTGTGCGAGCGCATCCTCCTTCGAAATCGCAAGACCGAGACCGGCTCCCCCGATTGTCCGAGTGCGACTCGGATCAGCACGCCAGAACCGGTCAAACACACGACCCATCTGCTCCTCGGACATACCCAGTCCGTAGTCCCGCACCGTCAGTGCGACGCTTTTCTCGTTACTGTCAACCGAGACAACAATGGGATGGCCCTCACCGTGCTCAATCGCATTCCCCAACAGGTTGAGCACGATCCGGCGGATTCGACGCGGATCAACATCGGTGTCGAGCCATCCGCCCGGTGCCCTCAGCAGAATCTCGCTGCCGACGCCAGCGGCGAGACCTGTGACCGACTCAATGGCGTCTGCTGCGATCCGCACAATATTGGCTGATTGCCGCTCTAACTGCACCGACCCCGCGTCGTATCGGCTGATCTCAAGCAGATCAACGAGAAGACTCTCAAATCGCACCGTCTGCGTGTGCAGCAGCTCAACGGTGCGAGAGGTGGGGCCGACAAAGTCGCGACGCTGTTCGTACAGCACGTCGCTGGCAAGCCGGATCGTTGTGAGCGGGGTACGCAGTTCGTGCGAGACATCCGACACGAACCGCTGCTGCACGATCGACAGGTCAGCGAGCTCACCGATCCGAGCCTGCAGGCTATCGGCCATCCCATTGAAGGATGCCGCGAGGCTTGCCAACTCGTCATCACCCTTGATCGGCAGCCGCACACCCAGCTCGCCCTGCGCAAGCTGGCGACTTATTGCCGCCACCCTCTGCACAGGCTCAATAACCCACCGAACAACGAGGAAAATTATCACCGTCAGCAGAACAAGCAACCCAACCGCACCAATGACCCCCGTTGACTGCATGAACGAGAGCGTCTGCTCACCCTCGGCAAAGTTATAACCGATATACAGTTCGTAGGTGCCGGCACCGGGCACCCGGATGTCGCTCCCGACGACGACCCCCGGATTGGTGACACCGTCCACACTCGTGAGGCTTACCGATTGCCAAAACTGTTTGCCCGAACTCTGTTGCACTCTGTGCCGAAGCTCACCGGTAATAACACTCGCGAGCACCGGTGACACCTGATCGGGTGGTGCTATCGCGGATCCGACAGAGCTAGATTCACGAAAATACGCGATCGAGTTGCTCCCGGAGATCACCTGCACGGTGCTCACGGTCGATCCCATCAGGCTCTGCAACGCTGCCCGATCCGCTGCGTCCGACGAATCGAGGATGCGCTGCGCGGCGGTTGTCGCATTGTTGGAATCGATCAATACCCGATCAAGCAGTGACTGGAACAGGTTCGCCGAGATACTCAGGGAGATGGAAATGCCAATGACCAGAATGGCAAGCCCCGACAGCAGAAACGTCATGACGACGGTACGCACCTGCAGCGAGCGCCGCCAGAGTGTCACGGCACGACGCGGAACCTCGCGCCACGTGTTGCCCGCCAGCAGCGGGCGTACCCACGTCTGCGACATCCAGTCACCTATCGGGTTGCTCCGGCACGGTAGCCAACACCACGCACCGTCACAATAATTCGCGGGCTGTCCGCGTCTTTTTCGACTTTCGCCCGGAGGCGCTGCACGTGCACGTTGACGAGGCGAGTGTCCGGCTTCACCCTGTTCCCGGCGCTGGTGCTGGGCGTCTGATACCCCCACACTTGCTCGAGCAACTGTTCCCGCGAAAATGCCTGCTGCGGGTTGGCGGCGAGCGTGTAGAGCACGTCGAACTCGAGCGGCGTCACGGGGATGACTTTCTTACCGCGTCGCACCTCGTGCGCCACGGTGTCAACAACGAGGTCACCGATCTTGAGCGATTCGGCAGCAGATGGCGCGACCGGTCGCAGCCGTGCGCGGATTCGCGCCACGAGCTCCCGTGGATTGAAGGGTTTCACAATGTAGTCATCGGCGCCGGACTCTAGGCCCTTCACGATGTCAGTGGCGTCATTCTTGGCGGTGAGCATGATAATGGGTGTGCCAGAGTCTGCCCTGATCGCATCGCACACGGCAATGCCGTCCAACCCCGGGAGCATGAGGTCAAGCAGCACGAGGTCGGGCTGGCTCGCGCGAAACTCCTCGATCGCGCGCACCCCGTCTCCGCAGAACGTCGGCTCGAAGCCCTCAGCCCGCAACACAATGCCGATCATCTCGGCGAGTGCTGTGTCATCGTCGACAACCAGTATCCGCGGAGCCATCCGATCACCTCGCTCGTAGTCCGCCTCGGTGCGTGGCGGGATGTCACCAGCGTACTTGTTTACCGCCGGAGCGGCGATATGTGACGAGACAACGACACTCCGTGAGTTCACCCGCTACACCTCGTGCAGCCCGAGCAGCTACACCCCACGGATCAGGTCAAGCACCTCATCACGGATATCGACCATCACCTCCGCGGTGGCGGCTTCCACGTTGAGGCGCAGCAGCGGTTCGGTGTTGGAGGAGCGCACGTTGAACCACCAGAACGGCGCTCCCGGTGCGGTGCGACCGGTTACTGTGAGTCCGTCGAGTTCTTCCAGCTCCGCGCGCTCTGCAAAAGCGGCGATAATTCGGGCTCGTGCGGCGGATACATCCGCAACCGTGGAGTTGATCTCGCCGGAGAGCGCATACGGCGTGTACCGAGCAGCAAGATGCGACAGTGGGGCGTCTTGCCCACCGCGCTCTGCAAGGACGTGCATGGCGGCAAGCATGCCGTTGTCGGCCCCCCAGAAGTCGCGGAAATAGTAGTGTGCCGAGTGTTCCCCTCCAAAAACCGCGCCCGTCGCGCGCATCTGGTCTTTGATGAGCGAGTGCCCAACCCGGGTGCGCACCGGCTCGGCGCCGGCATCACGAATGGTTTCGGGCACCACGAGTGAGGTAATGAGGTTGTGGATGACTCGAACCTGCTGTTCTCCGAGGGCCCGCACCCGAGATATCTCGCGGCGAGCCACAATCGCGGCAACCGCCGAGGGGGTGACTGCCTGCCCCTGCTCATCGACGACAAAACACCGATCCGCGTCACCGTCGAAGGCGAGTCCCAGATCAGCCCGGTGCGCGAGCACCGCGCGCTGCAGGTCGACAATGTTTGCTGCTTCCAGCGGGTTCGCCTCGTGATTGGGAAAACTGCCGTCGAGCTCAAAATAGAGCGGCACGATCTGCAACGGCAGCGCCGGGAGCCCGGAGGCTTCTCCCAGTACCGCGGGCACCGTCAACCCGCCCATGCCGTTGCCCGCGTCTACCACGACCGTGAGCGGGCGAATCGAACTGAGATCAACGAGCGAACGCAGATATGCCGCGTACTCGGCCAGCACGTCAACCGCGGTCAGGCCACCCGGCTTGGCAACGCTGGGGATACCGTCGACAAGATAGGTGACGGCACGGTCTCGAATCGCGGCCAGCCCGGTGTCGAGCGAGATGCCCTGCGCGCCCGCGCGGGAGAACTTGATGCCGTTGTAGGCCGCAGGGTTGTGGCTCGCGGTGAACATGGCGGCAGGGGAGGCCATTGAGCCGGAAGCAAAATAACTCTCGTCGGTGGAACAAAGCCCAATCGACACCACGTCGGCGCCACGGGCCGTTGCTCCGCGCGCGAACGCCGCAGCAAAGCCGGGTGAGGAATCACGCATATCGTGCCCAACGATGACCCGGCCGCCACCCGCACCGACCTCGTCAACGAACCCCGCCGCAAGAGCTGCGACAACCTCGTCGGTCAGGGTCTGCCCCACGATTCCTCGGACATCGTACGCTTTCACGAGCGCGCGTAGCCGCCCGTCTATCTCGGTTCTCTCAGCCACCGTCACAACGTTATCAGCCGCCGTTTCATCAGCGACAGTCACGACGCAACACCCAACCTCGTCACAGCGGGATGGCGCACAACCTGCCACCCAACCGGTGCCGATGTGCGGGCAGCGTGTCGCGCGCACAGATCATAACCGTGTGGGTCGCGCGCGTCAGCAAGCGGCCCGACGACAACCATCGAGTCGGCGTAGTCGTAGGTAAGGGTTGCGACCGCTTCAGTGCCGCAACCGGATCGTATGCAAAGTCTCATGGCCCCACCAGCGTAACGGCAGCTAGCGACATTTCGTCGTGCCATGACTGTGCCGGTGCCTCACACCTGGCCCACACCGACACTACCGAGTCGGCGAACGCGACCGGTGATAACAGCGGGCCTCACATTCCTACCCACACCGACACTACGATGGTGGGTATGCCCCGACCCCTGCGCATTGCCAGTCGGCGACCCAGGCGGGAACGGCACGGTCGCCTCGACAGATCCCCGGTCACCGGACCATACCTGCCTATGCTCCACTCACGGGTCGAACAGTTCAATATCACGGTCGTGGTAGCCTTCACGTTCCTTCGGCAGATCTGGCCACCGTTGGAGGGGGTCACCGTGCTGATCGCACAGGCACCGGCTGAAGCCATCCACGACGACCATATTGACCGATGGAAGGTGTACCCCGGCCCGCGACAGATCGTATTTTTCCGATTGCCGATGATGCTTTTCCTGCACAATCACAACGGCAGTGAGTTTGAGGCACGCTCGTTCGTTGAAGGCTGCGTACTTCGCGCCGCCGCCGAGTTCCTCGGCCGCGAGCCGTGGGAGCTGGCCCCGGACCAGTACCGTCCGCACTAGTGTCCTGCGTCTGAGGTTCGTTTTGCGGGTTTGGTGTGGGCAACGATGCGGGCGGCGTGTTCGAGACGGCCTCGGTGCGGCACAGGGGCACTGTCGGCGGCGGTCGATACTCTGAGGGTCTCATGACCCTTGCATCAAAAACACCCGCTCGATCAGATCTTCTGACTGCCCCGGAGGTGTTCTATGAGCTCGAAGAGAAGGCCCGAGGGGCCATCTTCACGAGGCAGTCAGTTGTCGACTTTATGCTCGATCTCGTTGGGTACACTACGGTTCGAGACCTGTGCTCCATGCGGCTCTTGGAACCATCATTCGGGGGAGGACGATTTGTTCTCTCCGCAGTCGATCGTCTCCCGACTTCTTGGCGCACGGCGGGTGGCCGAGACGCAACCGAACTCGTAGATGCAACCCGTGCGGTCGAACTGGATGCGCCGACATTCGAGTCGTTCCGGCACCGGCTGCACGCGCACATAATGAAGCGGGACATTCCGGAAAGCGCTGCCGACATACTGGTCGCGGCTTGGCTCCAGAACGAAGACTCCTTGCTTACGGACCCGGGATCTGAGTTCGACTTTGTGATCGGTAATCCTCCATACGTTCATCAGGAGCTGATTCCTGATGAATTCCTTCGCCTGTACCGCAGAAAGTTTCCAACGATGGTCGGTCGCGCAGACCTCTACATCGCCTTCATGGAGCGATCTCTTGATCTACTCTCCGAGTCGGGACGGCTGAGTTTCATCTGCGCTGATGCGTGGGTAAAGAACGAGTATGGTCGCGGCATCCGCGGCAAGATCGCGTCTGAGTTTCACCTCGCGTACTACATCGATATGTACGGCCTCGACGCCTTCGAAGTACAGGTCGGAACGTATCCATCTATTACGGTGATCGAGCGATCCGAGTCCCGGTCTGTTGAAGTAGCGCATGCCACTTCGCTCGACGCGCGCTATCTGAACGGCCTCGCAGTCAGCCTGACCTCTGGGCGTACGGACCGAGCAGATGTGGTTGTGCTTGATGCGGTTCGTGGCATGAATCCTTGGTTCTTGTCCATGAGTGCCACGCTCACCGTGATCCATGCGCTTGAATTGAGCTTTCCAACAATCGGGGATGCCGGATGCCGGATTGGGATTGGGATTGGCATCGCAACTGGAGCAGACAAGGCTTTCATCGGTCGCTTCGATTCGCTTGAGGTCGAAGAAGATCGCAAGGTGCCTCTTGCGACAAACAAGGATGTCCCGGGCGGTCAACTCGTATGGTCTGGCACGGGCGTCGTCAACCCTTGGCGCGACGAGGGCGGACTCGTCGACCTGGATGACTATCCAAGGCTCGGAGCCCACCTAGAGCGGCACCGCGATTTGCCAGAGAAGCGTCACACCGCGAAGGGCGACGTAGCGCGGAAGTGGCACAAGACCATTGACCGGATCACGCCGTCACTCACGACACAGCCGAAGCTGCTCATCCCTGACATTAAGGGAAACGGCGATTCCGTCACCTATGACCCGGGCACGTTGTATCCTCACCACAATTTGTACTTCATCACCTCGACGAGTTGGAACCTTTGGGCGTTGCAGGCCCTGCTTCGCAGCGGGATTGCCCACCTGTTCATTGCTGCCTACTCCGTCAAGATCGGCGGCGGCTACCTCCGCTTCCAAGCACAGAACCTAAAGCGCATTCGCGTCCCATTTTGGGAGCAGATCAGCGAATCGGATCAGCCTGAGATGATTCGAGCGGGCGAAGTCGGCGAAAAGCTAACTTCAAGGCTCCTGACGCGCATATATCAACGTAACCCTGGAACGCTGGCGTTCCCGGGTTCAAGTCTGAAGTGCAACACTGTGGTGGTGTGATTCTATGTGGTGGTGGTAGTTTTCTGCTGGTGCTGCCCGGTCGAGGTTTTTTCGGGGTTGGTTGTTAATTCCGGTGATGATCTCCTGCAGCTCTTTGTCGGTTATGGTTCGGAAGTCGGTGCGTGTGGGTAGGCAGCGTCGGATCCGAGCGTTGTGGTGCTCATTGGTTTCTGTGTTGCCATGCCGCGTAGGGGTCAGCGAAGTCCCGTGTTCAAGGTAGAAGCGCAACACGCGGTGATGTTCATGTTCACTGAGTCGAGGGTTGCGCTTCTACCTTGAATACGGAACACGGGGGTGTGAACGTGCTCGACGATATGATGAGTGCGTGGCGACCTCCAAGCGGTTCTCGTCTCAGGGAAGGTAGTGCGTGACGCTCACAGGACATTTAGATGACCCAGGCTCACCTGTACGCGCGTACCTCGACGGGATCTCGCCGCCCCTGTCTGCTGTGCGCGGCGGATCTGCCGGTGCGCACGCTGTGGCTGATGCGCTCGGACTGGTGGAGATCGTCGACAGCCCGCTGGTCGTGGGTCCGTTCGAGAGTGTGGATGCGGTGCGTGTGGGAACTGCCGTTGACATCCGCGCACGAGTCGCGATGGACGGCTTCGACGTGCGATCCTCGTCGGCCGCGCACGGCGTCGCTTTGCTCCCGATGCTCGCACAGGATGTCGACAACGGTGTGCACCGAGCGAAGATCCTCAAGGAAGCGTTTGATGCTGCGGTGGCGCTGCTCGACGGACCGTCGAGCGAAACCGACCTGGATCGTGCAGCATTCCTGCTCGCTCCGTGCGAGCAGGTCTTCCGCGGCGGCAGGGCGGCGCTGAGAGGCTCCGTCGGCGACGCATGCGATCAGTCCGTGGACGGACAGATGTTCGCAGAGGAGCTCGATCCGCTGGCTCTGGCTGACATCCGGTCATTGATGGAAGTAAACAGCGAGCAGATCGAGTTCTGGCGCGAAAGCATCGCCTCGGGCGAGCGCTTCGAACCCAATCCGTCGTTCTCGGGGTCGACGCTCGTGGGAGATGCAGACGGCGACTGGTTTGTCGGGGAGACGCTCATCGACTGCAAGGTGTACAGATCGTTGACCATCCCAAAGCTCCGCGACTTCCTCCGCCAACTGCTCGGCTACGTCATGCTCGATCTGGATGATGCGCTCGGAATCCGCCGGGTTGGTGTTTGGCTCCCCAGACAGAGGCTGACGCCGACGTGGAGTCTCACGCGCCTCCTCGGCGGCGACCCGGAAGAGCTCCTACCGTCGTTGCGCGAAGGGTTCGTGCGGGCTGCAAGAGGGCAGCAGCTCTCCGTTCCCACTCCGATATCGGAGCGTCACAAACATCAGGTTCTAGCCGACAATCGTCACACCCCGTATGAGATGCTGTCCGACTTGGCGCGCAGCGACGACAAGGACATTCGTCACCGCGTCGGACGAAACGCGGTAACTCCCGAGGTCACGGTGCGGACTCTCGCCGGGGATCCGTATGCACGAGTGCGTGAAGGCGTCGCGATGAACGAGCGGGCACCCGGCGATGTGCTCGAGGCGCTCGCGCAAGACTCGAGCATCAAGGTCCGGCGCGCGGTCGCCGCGAATCCCGGTGCCCCACAATCGCTCCCGAAAGCCCTCACTTCAGATCTCGACCGTGACCTCCAGCAGGCGGCTTGCGTGAATGACCACGTCATGCTCGCGGGAGACTCCGATGCTCTGGAGTCGGCTGCCCGAGCTGTCGTGGCGGAGAATCGTGTGCAGATCAGTCAGGACCGTGACGAGTCGGTGCTGGACACGGGACGGTTCTTATGTCTTCTGCATGTGGTGCAGAATGGGGGCTGGTCGTCCTTCCGTCTGCTGATCCCAGAGGCCAGCCACTCCACCTGGAGCTCCCGGTCACAGCAACGGCTCGACGTGCCCGAATGGCTAAGTTCCGGGCTGCCGGATGAAGTCAAGGCTGACCTGATGCGGACCGGACGGCCGGCACAGATCCGGCAGTTTGTCGCCTCCCTCCTGCCGATGTCGGACCCTGCCGTGCGACACGTGCTCCTCAACGACCCCGATCCGGAGATCCGCTGGTCCTCGCTCAAATGCTCAACTGGCCACCCTGACGACAGCATCGGCGAACTGCTCGGCGAGCTTGCAGCCTCGGAACCCGCACGTCTTCGCTTTCGAACGACGGGGAACGACGGCTCGAGCTGGGTCACCCCTTCCGAATACAACAAGCAGACGCTGCAACTCGTCGCGACTCACCCTTCGACGCCGTATGAGGCACTCCGATCGTTGATGGCGAGCAAGTCCTCGGATCTCTTGGTGTATCTGATTGAGAACCCCTCCCTCGACGCGAACGACCGTGACTCTCTCGTCAGCAGGATGCAATCCAGCAAATCCGTCGCCACTCGTGAAGAACTCGCAGCGTCGAGTGCGATCCCTGCCGCTGTATCAGAAGAGATGGCACTGGATCAGAACGTCGAAGTGCGCACAGCACTCGCGAAAAATCAAGCAGCGTCCGCGCAGGCCTTCTCGCTCCTCTCCGAGGACTCAGACCGGTCGGTGCGCCTGGCAGTACTTGAGAATCCCAGTACGCCAGCTGATCTCGCTTCTTCTCTTGCCACATCCCTGCTCATGGAAACCGGTGATAGCTTGCTGTACGAGGTTCTACAGGCATCGGACAAGCGGGATGATCTCCAGCTGCCGCGAGGCAGGATCCAAGCCGCGCTTGATCGACTGTCAAAGAGCCGAGTGCGTGATCCGGACCTGCGCGTGATCGCCGCAATGGACAAGCGTGCCGGATCGGACACCCTCACACGTCTGTCCAAGAGCGCAGACGGTTGTGTCCGCCGCGCCGTTGCCCAGAATGCGCACACTCCCGCGGCGGTACTGGGGATACTCGCGAATGATGCTGATTCTGGCGTTCGCGCGGCGGTCGCCGGCAATAGTGAGTCGGAAGTGTCGGTGCTCGCGATGCTGGCTCGCAGTGAGGAATGGTTGGTCCGAAAGCAGGCGGCAAAAAATCCGAAGCTCTCGGAGGGGGCGCTGAGCAAGCTACTTCGCGATGACAATCCTCACGTGCGATACGCCGCATCCGAGAACCCGTCGATATCACCTGAGCTGGCTCGTCAGGCGGAGGCCGCACTCGCAGACGCTCCACGCCTCACCCACGATGATCTAGTGGAGATGGCCGCGAGCACGCGGGCCGAGGAGCGGGAGAGGGTCGCTCTCGACCCCGAGTCGACCCCCGATATTCTCAGACTGCTCGGAGGTGAACGCAGAAGCGTCCGGGTGAGACGCGCCGTCGCCGCGAACCCCAAGGCCCCACCTGAGGTTCTGCGGTCGCTCGCTGATGACAAAGACGACAAAATCCGTCACGCTGTCGCGTTTAATGGTGCAACACCAGCGAGCCTCCTCGCCGATCTCGCTGGCCGCAGCATCGACCTCGCATTCTTGGTGATGATAAATCCGGACGCACCGATCGAGATTCTCGATGCCCTTGCAGAGGACAGCGAGCCTCTGATCAGGTTCATCGCCAACGGCGCTCGGAGCAAGCGGTGACCGGAGAGGGATCAGATGAGTGATTCCTAATTGTTGCTCCCACGGAGATCGTGAGGGGTGAGGTGTGAGGTGCTTCGGTATCGATATGGGGTAGAGCTACTCATTCGATGTCAGGGGGTTCTCGTCTCCTACGTTATTCATGCTCGTGCTGGGTTGAACCCGGTGGGTCGGCTAAAACTGGTTCAACTGGTTATTAATCAGGGGTGGACGCACACTCGTATTGCCCAACGTTTCCAGGTCAGTCAGGGTGAGGGTGTGTCAGATTAACGGTGGATTTGGTCTGGTGCATTTCGGTTGATTTGGCTTTCGAAGGTGGTCGTGAAGGTGTTGGGTGCGGGTTTCGATCTGGTCACCCAGGGTGTCTGGCCCTGGCTGGTGGGGTCAGTC
>NAEP01000033.1 GCA_002529645.1 Candidatus Lumbricidiphila eiseniae
GGCAAGTCGTCACGAACTAGATCAAAGCCCTCGAACAACTCTCACTCGTCCACCCCGAACGCATCAACCGCTACCTCTAACCCCCGAGACGCCACCCGCTTACACACACAACTTGACAAGCTCCGCTCGTATCGCACGGGCTTTGCCTTACGCATCCACACCCCTTGGTGGTTCGGTCAACATGCCCCACAACGGCACCCGATACCAGGCAAACACTGCGGCCGTGATGGGCGATCCCGCACACCTACAACCCCGTCGACCCGGTAGCGGGTCACCCACTTCGACACCCTCACCCCCGATTGACCTGAAAACGCTGGGCGACACGAGCGTGCATCCACCCCTGATCAACAACCAACTGAACCAGCTTTAGCCAACCCACCGAATTCAACCCAGCATGAGCATGAGCAACGTAGGACACGAGAACCTCCTGGAATCTTAATGAGTAGTTCTACCCCGTATCGATACCGGAGCACCTCACCCCATCACCCACACCACACCGCACACAACCTCCGTGGGAACAATACCTAACCCAACCAGCAACGACAGGACACGCTGAGTAATCAGATAGAAATCCCGTTAAACACGTTCACGACCACCTTCACGAACCGGTTCAAAAACCACCCACCAATGGAACCACCAAACCCCACACACCGCTAAACGAACAGCCCCCTGACGTGTGCGGTCGCTGCAGCTCAGGGGATGTTTTCCCTTCGGGAAGCGTCGAGTGGTCAGGAAACTCGAACTCAGAGCCATCCCTGTGACCCCTCGCCCCCAGGGAGCCCTAAGAGGAGGGAGGCACGATCTTGCGCCCTCTCCACAGGGATATTATACCTTTTTGAGGTAGAATACTCCTGTATATGGATTATTTGCATCTATTATCCGTATCTATGTTGTGTGATGTGAGGGAGTGGTGTTGTGAGACCTATGTTGGTGTCTCCTGTTGTGGTGGGCTCGCGCGAACAAGTGTTGCGTGACGGGTGCGAGAGGACTCTGTCTGGGTGGCGCTTCTCTGGTGTGGTGAAAAATCCAGGGGACAGTTCGGAGCTGTTGTTGATCACGGTGTTTTCCACGGATGAACACACAACGGTCAGTGATTTCATGCAGACAACGATTCAGATGGGAACGAGAACTCAGGTGGGGTGGGGTACTGAGAAGTCGTGCGGTACCACACCCACCATGAGATGTGTGTTGACAGGAGTGAGAAAGAGAGTGAGACAGCCCGGTGCGTCCAAGAATTTTTGCAGGCTGGGTGTGTACAGAGACGGGAGTGTGTGCTCATGAGGGCACCGGCAAGGAATCATCGTCGTCGTATGGGGATGTTTGGAACGGTTATCCTCACGATTGCGACGGCAGTGTCGACAACGATCGAGGTCGTGCCGATGAACGCACATACGACCGCTGCTGCTGCCGGCCAGAACAGTATGAGCGTGCCGGGGGCTCTATCCTCGCGTCTCGGCGATAACGACACCGTCACCAACACCATTACCGTTGGCACGAACCCGGCCGGGGTGGCGGTTACACCGGACGGAAGCACCGTATACGTCACCAACACCGGGTCGGGTTCGGTGTCGAGGATTGACACGGCCACCGGAACAGTCACCAAAACCATCACCGTCGGTTTGCGGCCGTTCGGGGTGGCGGTTACACCGGACGGGAGCACCGTATACGTCACCAACGACATGTCGAATTCGGTGTCGAGGATTGACACGGCCACCGGAACAGTCACCAAAACCATCACCGTCGGTTTGCGGCCGTTCGGGGTGGCGGTTACACCGGACGGGAGCACCGTATACGTCGCCAACTACGAGTCGGGTTCGGTGTCGAGGATTGACACGGCCACCGGAACAGTCACCAAAACCATTACCCTCGAACCGGCCCCGTTCGGGGTGGCGATTACACCGGACGGGAGCACCGTATACGTCACCAACCAGTGGCCGCGTTTGGTATCAGTGATTGATACGGGCACCGGAACAGTCACCAAAACCATTACCCTCGATAGGTTCCCGTACGAGGTGGCGATTACACCGGACGGGAACAGCGCATACGTCGCCACTGCCGGGCCGAATTCGGTGTCGAGGATTGACACAGCCACCGGAACAGTCACCCAAACCATTACCCTCGATAGGCTCCCGTACGAGGTGGCGATTACACCGGACGGGAACAGCGCATACGTCGCCAATACCGGGCCGAATTCGGTGTCGAGGATTGACACAGCCACCGGAACAGTCACCCAAACCATCACCGTCGGCGCCACCCCGTACGGGGTGGCGGTCACACCCGACGGGAACACCGTATACGTCACCAACTGGGGGTCGAATTCGGTGTCGGTAATTGGGACATCGCGACCGACCCCACCTCCGGCTCCAACTCCCTCGCAGGCAGCCGCGATCACCACAGCATCCACAACCGCGTCCACCACCACGAACACGAACGCATCATCCTCCGCCGCCGCGGACTCTCACGCCAACACAGCCGCAGTCGCCGCAGCAAACGCGGACCGTACCTCGGCCGCATCAGCCGCAGCAACAGCAACCGCGGTCGCAGCCTCACAAACAGCAGCCACCACCACAGCATCCACAACCGCGTCCACCAACACCAACACCAACACCAACACCAATACCAACACCAACGCATCATCCTCCGCCGCCGCGGACTCTCACGCCAACACAGCCGCAGTCGCCGCAGCAAACGCGGACCGTACCTCGGCCGCATCAGCCGCAGCAACAGCAACCGCGGTCGCAGCCTCACAAACAGCAGCCACCACCACAGCATCCACAACCGCGTCCACCAACACCAACACCAACACCAACACCAATACCAACACCAACGCATCATCCTCCGCCGCCGCGGACTCTCACGCCAACACAGCCGCAGTCGCCGCAGCAAACGCGGACCGTACCTCGGCCGCATCAGCCGCAGCAACAGCAACCGCGGTCGCAGCCTCACAAACAGCAGCCACCACCACAGCATCCACAACCGCGTCCACCACCTCCACCACAACCACCAACGCCGCAGCCACCGCAGCAGCCCAAGCCGCCGCAAACGGGGACCGTACCCCCGCCACCAACGCCGCAGCCACCGCAGCAGCCACCACAAACACAACCACCGCCTCGCAAGCAGCCGCGATCACCACAGCATCCACAACCGCGTCCACCAACACCAACACCAACACATCGTCCGCCGCCGCCGCGGACTCTCACGCCAACGCGACTGTGACCTCACAGGCAGCAGCTACTATCTCAGTACCCTCGACCGCGTCCACGACCTCGAACGAGAGTGCAGCAGCGGGCTCCGCAGTACCTGCTGCAGTGAACACCCCAACGAACGGTAACCCCGCACCCGCGGTACACGAGCTTGCGGGCAGTGGTGTCACTCCGATCACTCCGCTCGGAACTGCAACAGTATTCCTGCTCGCAGGACTGACACTGCTACTGCACCGCCGTCACACCCAATGCGAAGCTAAACCTGCTCAGCTAACACCCCCAACTAGACAGTAATAAGTGCCCAGTCCTCACATCCAGAAACAATGTGCCGGGAACCGAGCCTCGACTCACTAACAGGCAAAAACCTCCTGTGCAATGGAACTATCCAACCAGACCACACAATCGGGAAGCCCTCATGCCTCACCCTGAACGGATATAACCACCACGGCTCTGAAACCCCTTGCGTGCGAACCACCCGCGGAGAGCACGGCAGGTCGTATCTCACGGGAAGGGCGGCAGATCATATCTGGTGAACCGCTCTCCCGTGAACGGTTCCACTGCACCCGCTCCAGGTCTGTGCCCTGCCTCTTCCCACGGTCCGACGACCGGAACCGACACTACCCACCCACACGCACCAACCTTCAAACCGCGACCAACAAGGAACCACAGGAAATCATCCCCGAAATCAACAACCAACCCCAAAAACACACCACCACAGTGCTGCACCTCAGACTTGAACACGGCCTGCTCGCGGAAACCGCGGTCGCCATCATCGTGGAGACCATCGCACAACTCGGCCCCAGGGGTGGAACCGACGGCAAGATCGCAAACCCGGGCGGCTGGGGTCTCAGTGTGCCCGCACTGCCGAAGCAGATCCTCGCCGAACCTGACCTCTCGCTGGTTGGCCAGTTTTCATTCGGCGCGTTTGAGCGAATTGGGGCGCTCGCGGCGCTCATGCTTGTGTTTACACTCGTGTTCACGAACTTCTTTGACGCGATGGGCACGTTCACCAGACTCTCTCGGGAAGCGGGTCATCCAACACCGTCTTCATCGAATCCGGCGCCGGTATCGGCGTGGGAGCGCTCATGATCGGGCGAGCGTCTCCCATACGGATGCCGCGACATGCCTGACCTTCAGCATCAGGATGCCTCGGGTCAGCGCCTCTCAAACCATGCGTAAGGATGGAGTATGCCTTTCTTTACAGACCTCGCACTGTCGGCGCGCGCAAAAACCGCGCGAATTGCATCGCTCGGACTCCTTGTTGCCGTGCTCGCAGGGTGCGCGAGCACGCCCACGACATCCCCGGACACCGCCGAGCCAAAGAACACAACATCCCCAGGCACCGCCGAGCCAAAGAACGCAGCATCCCCGAACGCCGCCGGACCCAAGAACATGGCCAGCGACGGCATCGTGCTGACGGGAAACAGCGGCACGATCGTCGCAACCCGCACCGATGCAATCCCGACCGGCGGAGCGCCGACCGCGACCGCACGGAACACGAGCAGCACAACAGCTCAGATCGTCACGTATGTCGACTACCTGTGCGCATACTGCGGGCAATTTGATAAGACCAACAGCGATCTCCTACAGAGTCTCGTGTCATCCGGTGCCGCAACGCTCGAGATACACCCGATCGCGATCCTCGATCAGGCATCTTCCGGCACGAACTACTCACAGCGCGCGGCAAGCGCCGCCGGGTGCGTGGCCGAGGCTGCCCCTGATCGCTTTTTTGCATTCAGCACCGCCCTGTTCGCGCAGCAACCCTCAGAGTATTCAACGGGCTTGACCGACGCACAACTGACCGACCTCGCTGCCGAGAGCGGCGCCGAGAATGTCGCGGACTGCATCACAAGTCACCGCTTTGCGCGCTGGGTGGTGGATGCCACGCAGCGGGCGATCAACGGCCCGCTGCCCAATAGCAATATTCCGCGGCTACGGGGAACTCCTACCATCATCGTCAACGGGAAACAGTACACCGGGCCACTCAATAGCGTCACCCAGTTCAAGGCGTACATCGATCAGGTGCGCAGCAGCAGCGGGGGCTGAGCCTGTGGTATCCCGACAGGCTCAGCCCCCGAACTGTCGTGAGGCTCTAGCGAGCAACCTCGCCGTCAACGTAGTCGTCATCGGTTGACGCGTTCCACGCGAAGAGTTTGCGCAGTTCACGACCGGTAGCCTCGATCGGGTGCACCTCACCCTTGGCCCGCAGTGCGAGAAACTCCGTTGCACCACTGTCCTGGTCGTTAATAAAGCGCGCGGCGAACGCACCGTTCTGAACATCCGCCAATACTGCCTTCATGTTTTCTTTCACGCGCGGGTCGATAACACGTGGACCCGAGACGTAGTCACCGTACTCCGCGGTGTCAGAGACCGACCAGCGCTGCTTGGCGATCCCTCCCTCCCACATAAGGTCAACAATGAGCTTGAGTTCGTGTAGCACCTCGAAGTACGCAACCTGGGGCTGGTATCCCGCCTCGGTCAGCGTCTCAAACCCGTACTGAATGAGCTGCGAAACACCGCCGCAGAGCACCGCTTGCTCACCGAACAGGTCGGTTTCGGTCTCTTCTGTGAAGGTCGTTTTAATGCCACCGGCGCGGAGCCCGCCGATCGCTTTCGCGTAGGAGAGAGTGAGCGGCCAGGCCTGGCCGGAGGCATCCTCTTCAACCGCGACAATAACCGGAACACCCCGGCCCGCCTCAAACTCACGACGCACAGTGTGGCCCGGACCTTTCGGTGCGACCATAATGACGTCCACTCCCTCCGGTGCCTTGATATACCCAAACCGGATATTGAAACCGTGGCCGAACACAAGGGTCTTGCCCGTGCCCAGGTGCGGGAAAATATCGGTGGCGTAGAGGTGCCGCTGCACCTGGTCAGGCGCAAGAATGACAATGACATCGGCCCACTCGGATGCCTCGGCCGCCGTCTTCACGACAAAGCCAGCCTCCTGTGCCTTAGCGCGCGATGTCGAGCCCTCTTTCAACCCCACGGTGACAGTCACCCCGGAGTCACGGAGGTTCTGGGCGTGAGCATGGCCCTGCGAACCGTAGCCTATGACGGCAACCTTCTTGCCCTGAATAAGAGCAAGGTCCGCGTCCTTGTCATAGTAGATATCAGTCATGTGCTGTGCTCCTTATGTTGTGTGACGAAATGTGGTGTGTGACATCGTGCGATGGCACACAGGTTAATCGGGATGGCCCGGCCACCGCTAGTTCCTAAACACTCGCTCGGTGATGGATTTTGGTCCACGACCAATCGCGAGCAACCCCGACTGGGCGATCTCGCGGATTCCGTACGGTTCGAGCACCCTCAAGAATGCCGTCACCTTACCGGAGTCCCCCGTCACTTCAATGACAAGCGCATCGGTCGAGACATCCACCACCCGTGCTCGGAAGAGTGAAACTGCCTCCAAAACGTGCGAGCGCGTCGAATTATCAACCCTCACCTTGATGAGCATGTGCTCACGCTGTACGGCCTGGGCCGAATCGAGCTCGACGATCTTGATGACATTAATGAGCTTGTTGAGCTGCTTTGTCACCTGCTCCAACGGGAGTTCGTCGACATCCACCACGACGGTGATACGAGAGAGGCCCTCGATCTCGGTGTGTCCCACGGCGAGTGACTCAATGTTGAATCCGCGACGGGCAAACAGCCCGGCAACTCGGGTGAGCAGGCCCGGTTTGTCTTCGACGAGCAGTGAAAGAACGCGGGCAGTCATCGTCAGTCCTCCTCACTGAATGCGGGTGCATGATCTCTCGCGTACTGCACGTAATTGTTCGACACACCCTGTGGAACCATTGGCCACACCATTGCGTCAGCAGACACGACGAAGTCGATGACAACGGGTTTGTCGTTGGTTTCCAGGGCGAGTTTGATCGCGGCATCCACCTCGTCCTCTGTTGTGACACGGATACCGAGGCAACCGTATGCCTCGGCGAGCTTTACGAAATCGGGGATGCGCACCGTGTCATAGCCGGTGTTGAGGTCGGTATTTGAGTAGCGACCGTCGTAGAACAGTGCCTGCCACTGGCGTACCATCCCGAGGGACGAGTTATTGATAATCGCAACCTTGATGGGGATGTGGTTGAGTGAGCAGGTCGCGAGTTCCTGGTTGGTCATCTGGAAGCAGCCGTCACCGTCAATCGCCCAGACCGTGCGGTTCGGCTCGGCGACCTTGACTCCCATCGCGGCGGGCACCGCGTAACCCATGGTTCCGGCCCCGCCCGAACTGAGCCATGAGTTGGGTCGTTCGTAGGTGATGAACTGGGCCGCCCACATTTGGTGCTGTCCAACTCCGGCGACGTAGACTCCTTCTGGGCCGGTTAGTTCTCCGATCCGGCTGATGACATACTGTGGTGCGAGCAGCCCGTCGGTCGTTGGGGAGTAGCCGAGCGGGTACTCTGAGCGCAGTTCGTTGAGCCGCTCCCACCACGCGGTTGTGTCGCGGGGAGTGGTTTTTGCGGCGAGTGTGTACTCGCTCAGCAACTCGGGCAATACTTCCTTCGCGTCGCCCACGATGGGCACGTCGGCCGCCCGAATTTTTCCGATCTCGGCGGGATCGATATCGACGTGTATCACCTTCGCAAAGGGCGCGAAAAGGGATGCTTTGCCCGTGACTCGATCATCGAATCGGGCACCCAGCACGATGAGCAGGTCGGCCTCTTGCAGGGCGAGAACGGCCGGTACGGTGCCGTGCATTCCGGGCATCCCGAGGTGTTGGGGGTGGGAGTCGGGGAAGGCACCGCGCGCCATGAGTGTCGTCACAACAGGAGCCCCGGTCGCGGTGGCAAACGCGCGTAGTTCCGCGGATGCTCCGGCACGGATGATTCCACCGCCGACATACAACACCGGTCGCTTTGCCTCGGCGATAAGCTGCGCCGCCGCGGTGACCTGTTTGCCGTGAGCTTTCGTGATCGGACGGTAGCCGGGCAGATCAATCTTCGGTGGCCAGCTGAACGAGAAAGTGTCCTGCTGGGCATCCTTCGTAATATCAACGAGCACGGGGCCAGGTCGGCCGGTGTTCGCAATGTGCGCGGCAGCAGCGATCGTGCCCGGAATGTCTTCAGCGCGACGTACAAGGAACGAGTGTTTCGTGATCGGCATGGTAATGCCAACAATGTCTGCTTCCTGAAACGCATCGGTGCCCATGAGGGTGGAAAACACCTGCCCGGTGATCGCGAGCAGCGGCACCGAATCCATGTGGGCATCGGCGATCGCGGTGACAAGGTTGGTCGCCCCCGGTCCCGACGTCACGATTGCCACGCCGAGTTGTCCGGTGGATGCCGCGTACCCCTGTGCCGCGTGCCCTGCGCCCTGCTCGTGGCGCACGAGAATGTGCCGCAGCTTCGTGCTGTCCAGCAACGGATCGTACACCGGCAGGATGGCACCGCCGGGTAAACCGAACACGTCGGTGATACCGAGCATCTCCAGTGAGCGAACCACCGCCTGCGCCCCGGTCATGGTGGTCGGTGGCACGACCTGCGAGACAGACGGGGGTGATGTGTTCTTGTCGCGCGGCGGTGGCGCGAGCGATGATTCTACGTTCATGTGAATCCTTGATCTTCGACTTCTGAGCGGGTGACGGTCCGGTGGTGCAATCTGGCACGGAACCGGACATCACAGGCTGTCATCATCCGGTGGTTGCACCAACCGCAGCGGAGCGCACGAGCCTGGAGTATTTTGCGAGGACGCCACGGGTATAGCGCGGGGGAAGTGGTTCCCACCCTTGACGGCGGGAGACTAGCTCAGCCTCATCAACCAGTAGGTCAATCGAGCGAGCTGCGATATCGACCCGAATGAGATCCCCATCGCGCACGAACGCAATAGGACCAGCGTCTACTGCTTCGGGTGCTAGGTGGCCGACGCACAGTCCGGTTGTGCCGCCTGAAAATCGACCGTCGGTTAAGAGTAGTACATCTTTGCCGAGTCCCGCGCCCTTGATTGCCGCGGTAATCGCGAGCATCTCGCGCATTCCCGGCCCGCCCCTGGGGCCCTCGTACCGGATAACAACAACATCACCGTGGCTGATCTGTCCCGCGGTGAGCGCGTCCATCGCTGCGCGCTCGCGTTCAAACACCCGCGCCGGCCCTTCAAAAGTGGCAGCGTCAAAGCCGGCGGTCTTCACGACCGCGCCATCCGGGGCAAGCGAGCCGCTCAGGATGGTGAGTCCGCCGGTGGCGTGAATGGGATTGTCAAGGGTGCGCAGCACGGTTCCGTCGAGCGGCTCGATCTGTTTCGCGGCGAGGTTTTCTGCGAGGGTTTTGCCCGTCACTGTGAGAACGTCACCGTGCATAAGCCCCGCCTCGAGCAGCGCCTTCATGAGCACCGGCAGACCCCCTCGACGATCGACGTCATTCATGACGTATTTTCCGAAGGGCTTGAGATCGCCAATGTGCGGCACCTTCGAGCCGATCCGTGTGAAATCATCTAGCGTGAGCTCAACCTCCGCCTCGTGCGCGATGGCGAGCAGGTGCAGAACGATGTTTGTGGACCCGCCCAGGGCCATCCCGACAGCGATGGCATTCTCGAATGCCTGCTTGGTGAGGATCTGGCGTGCGGTAATGCCGTGCCGAAGCAGGTTCACGACGGCTTCGCCCGACTGGTGCGCGAAATAGTCGCGACGTCGATCAGCGGATGCCGGTGACGCCGACCCCGGCAGTGACAGCCCGAGCGCTTCCCCGACCGAGGCCATGGTGTTTGCCGTGTACATGCCGCCACACGCGCCCTCACCCGGAGCGAAGGCGCACTCGATCCGCTTGGCGTCAGCCTCGCTCATCGTGCCGGCTTTCACGGCACCGACCGCCTCAAACGAGTCGATGATCGTGATGTCTCTGTCGGTGCCATCAGACAATCGCACCCAGCCGGGTGCGATTGATCCGGCGTACAGGAACACCGAAGCGAGGTCGAGTCGTGCCGCCGCCATGAGCATGCCGGGGATCGACTTGTCGCAACCCGCAAGCAGCACAGAGCCGTCAAGGCGTTCGGCTTGCATAACCGTTTCCACCGAATCGGCGATGACCTCACGCGAGACGAGGGAGAAGTGCATCCCCTCGTGCCCCATTGAAATGCCGTCAGAAACCGAGATAGTCCCAAACTGCAGTGGGTACCCGTTACCCGCGTGGACACCCTCTTTTGCGGCCTGCGCGAGTCGATCGAGCGACAGATTGCACGGGGTGATCTCATTCCAGGAACTGGCGATACCGATTTGCGGCTTGTCCCAGTCGGCATCGCCCATTCCCACCGCACGGAGCATACCCCGGCTGGTGGTGGCTTCGATGCCGTCGGTGACGGTGCGGCTACGGGGCTTGGGATCGAACTCCGACATAGATACGAGTCTACGGCTCCGCCACTTGTACTCATTGTGTTCAAGTCTGAGGTGCAGCAGTGTGGTGGTGTGGTTGTGTGTGGTGTTGGTGGGTTTCTGTGCATCTTGAATACCGTCGTCCATGGTCACAGGGTGCCGCGCGTGAGGAGGCAGGACAGTTCATTCGAGAGTTCGCGGGTGTTAATGAGGCAAACAAACCACGCGTGAGGAGGCAGGGCGTCGCCTCCGATGCGGAAAGTGGTGAGGCCGTGTTGTCGGTGTGCACAGGGTAGGTGCTGCCACAACTGACGGTGGTGCAGGTCCCGGGTGGTAGGTCCACCCAACACCACAGCGATCTGCCGAACAGACCACCCAGCGTTCACAGCCTTCTCAATCTGAACCCGCTCAACCTCACGACACATGACCATCATGCATACCCATAGAAACGCAACCCTTGACTCAGTGAACATGAACAACACCGAGTGATGCGCTTCTATCTTGAACACAGGATCTTTTCTGGAAGAGATCGGGAAGTCGACGAGGCAAGGGTAAGCCACGCACATTCCACGAAACAATCTTTCCGAACACCACAGCTAGGCATATATACCTGGATCGGTGGACGAGGAGCTAGGAATGTCCTGAGAGTCTCGGCTGTGAGCTTAGGGGTGATGTAGCATCAAAGACACAAGAAGGGGTTCTCCCTCTTAATCTCTGCCAGGGTGTTGCAAGGTCTCTCCCTGGCCGTTATCTGTTGGAGGTTATCTGTGTCAGTTAGGTCAAAGTTAAGTTCAGTCGTCAAGGTTCTGCTGGTCGGTCTCGTTGTTGGCGGGGTGACGGTTTCGTCTGCAAGTATTGCTCAGGCGTTGCCTGCAGACAAAAATTCCAACGCTGATTCGCCTCATGAAGTCGACACGGTTGCGGTTCCTGGAACGAACACGGTCATCACTGATGCAGGCACTGAGTCGATGGGTATCACTTTACCGGGTACGGTGACACCTGAGACTGTCGCAAAGCCGGAAAATGTTCCTACGGGTCTCTTTCTCGGGCGGGGAGAACCGGTTTTGAGTACTAGAATCAACGGCGCTGTGGTGAGCAGTTATGCCACGGGCAAAGGGACTCAGACGCTGATCAGTGTTGCATCAAGCTCTGCAGATCATGAATTTCGGTTCCCGTTGTCTCTGCCCGCGGGGTCACAGGCAACAGTAGAGACCGATGGCTCGGTCGCAGTCCGCACTGCTGAAGGTGAGATCATCGGCGGATACAGGATACCGTGGGCCTACGACGCACTCGGTCGTGCCGTGGCAACGAAATTTTCCATTGACGGACAGATTCTCGTGCAGTCGATTGACTTTGATGAGAACACCGCTTTCCCTGTGACCGCCGACCCCCACGACTTTTGGGGCTGGCTCCACTGCGTAGCGATCGTGACAGCAGAAATTGCGAATAGTGTGAACCTCGCCGGTAAGATCGCAAGGCTAGTTACTAGATTTGGAAGTATTCAGAGGACTTTCGAAAATCTTTTCCGCGCATGGAACTCAGCTTCCAGCTGGGACAGAAAAATGGAAGCTCTTACTAACGCTGGCGGCAGCCTTGCTCTCGAGATTATAGGGGTCATTGCAATTAAGGCGGCGTGCTTTGACTCCTAAAAGTAAAAACAGAATTCCAACTTACCTGTTTTCTTTCGCCATGGGATCGGTCTTTGTTTTCTGTGTCGAGGGCGGAAAAAGGCCGCTATGGTGGAACATCCTTGCTGGTATTTGGCTTGTTGGAACTGGCATCGGAGCATTCTATGATTTCCGCCGTCTTAAGAACAAAATTCCAGTTTTCTTAGGTTTTTTTGTGCTAGGAACGGCCCTTGTTTACCTCGGTGATATCGGGAGAAGGCCGCTATGGTGGAACATCCTTGCTGGCTTTGTGCTTATTGGAAATGGTATCGGAGCATTCTCTGACTTCCACCGAGGCAAGACTCGCAATGACCGCAGAATTGCTCGTGCCGCAGAGCACTGTTAAAACGCAACATTTTCACAGGCCCGGTGTTGAGCCTTGTCGAATGCACCGAACTGCTTACGCTACCCCGCCGCGCAACAGGGTAACGTAGCGGTATGCGGCATCGCCCATTCCCACCGCACGGAGCATACCCCGGCTGGTGATGGCTTCGATGCCGTCGGTGACGGTGCGGCTACGGGGCTTGGGATCGAACTCCGGCATAGATACGAGTCTCGCAACCCTTGACTCAGTGAAGATGAATAACACCAAGTGATGCGCTTCTATCTTGAACACAGGATCTTTTCTGGAAGAGGTCGGGAAATCGACGAGGTAAGGGTGAGCCACGCATATTCCACGAAACAATCTTTCCGAACACCACAGCTAGGCGTATATACCTGGATCGGTGGACGAGGAGCTAGGAATGTCCTGAGAGTCTCGGCTGTGAGCTTAGGGGTGATGTAGCATCAAAGACACAAGAAGGGATTCTCCCTCTTAATCGCTGCCAGGGTGTTGCAAGGTCTCTCCCTGGCCGTTATCTGTTGGAGGTTATCTGTGTCAGTTAGGTCAAAGTTAGGTTCAGTCATCAAGGTTCTGCTGGTTGGTCTCGTTGTTGGCGGGGTGACGGTTTCGTCTGCAAGTATTGCTCAGGCGTTGCCTGCAGAGAAGAATTCCAGTGCTGATTCGCCTCATGAGGTCGGCACAGTTGCGGTTCCTGGAACGAACACGGTCATCACTGATGCAGGCACTGAGTCGGTGGGTATCACTTTACCGGGTACGGTGACACCTGAGGCTGTCGCAAAGCCGGAAAATGTTCCTACGGGTCTCTTTGTCGGGCGGGGAGAACCGGTTTTGAGTACTAGAATCAACAGCGCTGTGGTGAGCAGTTATGCCAATTGACTTTGATGAGAACACCGCTTTCCCTGTGACCGCCGACCCCCACGACTTTTGGGGCTGGCTCCACTGCGTAGCGATCGTGACAGGAGAAATTGCGGCTAATGCAATCGTTGCTGCTAAGGTCGCAAGGCTAGTTGCCAGATTTGGAAGCATTCAGAGGGTCTTCGAAAATCTTTTCCGCGCATGGAACTCAGCTTCCAGCTGGGACAGAAAAATGGAAGCTATCTCTAAGGCCAGCTTGGGTCTTGCCGGAGAAATTATAGGGGTCGGCACGATTAAGGCAGCATGTTTTGACTCCTAAAAATAAAAGCATAATTCCAACTTCCCTGGTTTTTTTCGCCATGATAGTGTTCTTTGTTTACTTCGGTGATATTAGAAAAGGGCCACAGTGGTGGCAGATCGTTGCTGGTATTTGGCTTGTTGGAACTGGCATCGGAACTTTCTATGATTTCCGCCGTCTTAAGAACAAAATTCCGATTTTCTTAGTTCTTTTTGTTATGGGAACGGCCTTTGTTTACCTCGGTGATATCGGAAGAACTCCGCTATGGTGGAACATCCTTGTTGGCTTTGCGCTTATTGGAAATGGCATCGGAGCATTCTATGACTTCCACCGAGGTAAGACTCGCAACGACCGCAGAATTGCTCGTGCCGCAGAGCACTGTTAAAACGCAACATTTTCATAGACCCGGTGTTGAGCCTTGTCGAATGCACCGAACTGCTTACGTTACCCTGCCGCACAACAGGGTAACGTAGCGGTATGCGGAAGTACCTTTT
Organism: Candidatus Lumbricidiphila eiseniae; assembly: GCA_002529645.1. Lineage (GTDB taxonomy): Bacteria > Actinomycetota > Actinomycetes > Actinomycetales > Microbacteriaceae > Agromyces > Agromyces eiseniae. Next base: position 14,161 of record NAEP01000033.1, read on the forward strand.
CTCTGGTGCCGTACTCGGTGCACTCATCAGCGGGATCGGCGTGGTCCGGTCAACCCTGAAAGGGCCGCGCAATATACTCACCATTTTCGAATGGCTCGCCTGGGCAGCGACGATGGGGGTCGCTGTGATCGCGGTGCGCAACAAGGCGGATGCGGTGAGAGTGCCACCGACGGATGCCACGCAGCGCGGAGCATCCAAAAAATCACGCTGATCGTTGTGGCGATAGTGCGTGCCCCGACCCACTCGGTTCCTTAGCGTGGAGTGGTGAGCTCACCACCTGACACCCCTTCGGTTCGTGCACGCGGCGGCACCCGCGTGACATCCCGTGATCTTGCACAGATCGCCGTGTTTGCCGCCCTCATCGCCGCGCTGGGTCTTGCACCCGGGATGTATCTCGGCCCGGCGGTGCCGATTACACTACAGACCCTTGGCGTCATGCTCACGGGAGCGATCATCGGCGCACGCAACGGATGTGCGGCGGTACTCCTGTGTGAGGTGCTCGTCGCAATGGGGTTGCCACTGCTCTCTGGTGGTCGCGGTGGTATTGCCGTGTTTGCCGGACCGTCCGCGGGGTACCTTATTGGATGGCTCGCGGGCGTCATCGTGATCGGCACCCTGACGGTGCGCTTGCTGCCGAAGTATCCGGCGCTCCCCGCGCTCGCTGTCACCGCACTGGGAGGCATCATTGTGATCTACACCCCCGGCATCGGGTGGACCGCAATCACAACGGGCAGCCTGTGGGCCGCGATCGTGGGCGCAGCCCTCTACCTCCCCGGCGACATCGCCAAGGTGATCACCACCGTTCTTGTCGCCACACCGGTGCACCGAGCCTGGCCGGGGCTTATCCATCGGCGCTCAGCCCAACGATCGTGACCACAGAACTTATTGGCACAGGTGCTGCACTACACCTCGGTGGGCAGGTGCTTGGCGAGCAAGCGGTGCGAGAGCGAGTGGATGCCACGGTCGCCACGCTGCCGGAGGGTGGCCCGATTATCGTGGCGGCCGACACGGATCCTGTCACCGCGCTTGTCCTGATCCTTGCCGGAGGGCAGAGCGGCCAACCGGTTATCGTGGCCTCCCCCGCAGTATCCTCAGCTTCCCCGGCAATACTCTCCGCAACCTCCTCCTCCGGGGCGGCACTGGCTCTGCCGGACTTGCCCCCGGGCGTCGATCTTGTCCTCCTGACGAGCGGTTCATCGGGGACACCACGATGTGTTGCACGGACCTGGCGCTCGTGGACTCTTTCGTTCCCCGCCCTATCAACGGTATTGGGGATGGCACCAGCACCCGGGTGTGACGAAGCATCCCTCTTTCTCGACACGGTGGGTCAGGGAATGGCACCAGCACCCGGGTGTGACACTGTTGTCGGTCTCACCGGGCCGCTGCACGTGTCGATGCACCTGTTTGCGGCACTGCACGGGTTGTGGCTGGGCGCGACCGTGACGGATGCGGTGGAGGGAGCATCCCTCGTGCACGCGACACCGACGACCATTGCACGGCTACTGGCCCACGGGCATCGACCGCAGCATGTTGTCGTGGCGGGCGCGAGTATGCCCGGCGCGGTGCTTGATCGCGCACGTGCCGCGGGAATCACCGTCACCGAATACTACGGCGCGGCTGAGCTGTCGTTCGTGGCTGCGCGCACTCACCGGGCAGGGCAGGCGGGCAAGCACCGCGCCACGGAGGAATCCTCGGAATTTACTGCTCCCCCACCTCCGCGCACTCCGGCCCTCGACCCGTTTCCGGGAGTCACAATCGAAGTGCGCAACGGCGAGTTGTGGGCAGCCTCGCCGTATCTGTCGCTCGGATACCTCGTGCCGGATCACGAGGGGTCACCTTCACCGCAGGCCGCGGCCCGATTCATCCGCGGTGCCGACTCCGGGGCAACATCGACGACGGGTCCGTTCCGCTGTGATGACAGCGGGTTCGCCACCGTCGGTGATCGTGCAGAGATCACCCCGGACGGGCGTTATCGCATTCTCGGACGGGGTGATGCGTCGATAACGGTATCCGGCACGACGGTCATCGCGGAGGATGTTGAGCGGGTCATCGCCGAGTTTCCGGGCGTCTATGCTGCTGCCGTTGTCGCCGTCGCTGACCCGGTTCACGGCGATGTTCCGGTGGCGGTTGTGGAGTGTGTGCACCGACCCGACCCCGGGCACACTGCCACGCTCGCGACGGCCTGGGTCGAGCAGGCGCACGCCAGGCTGGGCGCGCCCGCGCGCCCGCGCGCGTGGTATCTGATCGAGAAACTCCCCCGGACCGCGTCTGGCAAGATAGCCCGAGGCCAGGTTATCGATGCCCTCCACGGTAGCGGCTCCACGAACTTACCGGCAGCCAAGACCCGCATCGAGACCGTCAATACGGAAGACCCCGCGCCCAAGGGCCAGCCAACAACGACACCGCCCGGGCTGATCCCCCTCTGCGAAGCGCCCGGGGAAGACCCAGCCCTCGTCCCACGCACGCAGATGCTGATCCCCATCTGCGAAGCGCCCCGGCTCAACGGCCACCCCCTTACGCTAGAAAGAATTGATCGCCCATGACCGTTTCCCTACACGCCGCGTGACCATGACAACGGCTGATGCTCCGGTGCTCCTGACGCCCTTCCGCACCGCGGTGGGCAGTATCGGTCGTGGCTTTGCCACGCACACGGTGGACGCACTCGCCGCCCCGGTGCTCGCAGCCGTCGCGCAAGCGGTGGCGGGAGCGGGCATCCCGATTGATGACCTCTTGCTTGGCAATTGCCTCGGTCCCGGCGGAAACATCGCGCGGGTGTCGGCGCTGCGCGCGGGTCTGGGGCTGAATGTCCCGGCTGTAACAGTTGATCGGCAGTGCGGGTCGGGCCTCGACGCCGTGCTGCAGGCCGTTGCGCGGGTCGCGGCCGGACACGCGCAACTCGTGCTCGCGGGTGGGGCAGAATCGGCCTCCACTGCCCCCTGGCGCTACTGGCCACCGGAACCGGGCACGGATGTCCCCCGCCATCGCTACGAGCGAGCACCGTTTGCACCGGTGGGCATGTCCGACCCCGAGATGGGTCCCGCCGCTGATGCGCTGGCCGCGCACTACTCAATCAGCCGAGAACGACAGGATGCCTGGGCAGCCCGCTCCCACCACCGTGCTACTCGCACGCAGGCAAGCGGCGGTTTTGTCGCCGAGATCGTGCCGGTAGGAGTGCCGGGCACGCTCGGAACAGCGGGCACACTCGGAACACCGGGCACGCCCGAAACAGCGGGCACACTCGGAACACCGGGCGTCAACACCACCATCGCGACCGATGACCGCCCCCGTGCCGCTCTGACAATAACCACGCTCGCCCGCTTTCCCGCCGCCTTTACACCGGGGGGCACGGTGACAGCGGGCAACTCGTGTGGAATATCGGATGGCGCGGCCGCTCTTGCCGTCACCACGGAAACTGTTCGTCAGCGACTTGGAGTGCCCGGGCTGCGGGTGATCGCCACCGCTGTCACGGCCGGTGACTCAGCTTTGCCCGGGATCGGCGCAGCCACAGCCATCCAAGGAGTATGTCAGCGTGCCGGAGTGGTTCCCGGCGAGATCGCTCACGTCGAGATCACCGAGGCATTCGCAGCTCAGGTACTCGCCGTGACCGATGTTGTTGGGATTGACGAGGACACCGTGTCGAGTCAGGGCGGAGCGATCGCGCTCGGGCATCCGTGGGGGGCATCCGGGGCGATCTTGCTCGTTCGACTTGCCGCCCGGATGGGAACACTCAGCCCCCTCTCCGGCTCTGACACCGCCACCTACCCCGGTAGCACCACGCACCCCACCACTCCCCACCCCGACAACACCGCGCACACCCAACCGTCCGAGCGCAGCGGTCTTAAGCAATACCGATCCCGCACCCTCGGCCTCGCCGCGTGCTCTATCGGTGGGGGCCAGGGCATTGCGATTCTCGTGGAACGTGTCGGATGAGCACCATCGAGTTCACCCACGTCACCCACCGGTTCGGCGAACGCACGGTGCTGCGGGACATCCATCTCACTCTGACGGAACGCCGTATCGGCATCGTCGGAGCGAACGGCTCCGGCAAATCGACCCTCGCCCGCATGATCAACGGACTCGTCACCCCCGACGAGGGAAGCGTCACCGTCGCTGGACTCGACGTGGCGACCCGGGGGCGCGAGGTGCGGCGACAGGTCGGGTTCGTCTTCACCAATCCCGACAGTCAGATCGTCATGCCCACCGTGCGAGAGGATATTGCGTTCACCCTTCGTCGACACAAACTGACACCCGCGGTGGCGGCAACCCGCGTGGCGGCAACCCTCGACCGGTTCGGACTCACCGAGTATGCCGAGCATCCCGCCCATCTGCTCTCCGGCGGGCAAAAACAGTTGCTCGCGCTTGCCGCAATTCTCGTCGCAGAGCCACAGATTCTCGTCGCCGACGAGCCGACCACCCTGCTCGACGCACGCAATGCTCAACAGATTGCCGAGGTGCTTACCGGACTTGACCAGCAGATCGTCGTCGTGACGCACCAACTCGACCTGCTTGTCGGGTTTGACCGGATCATCGTGATAAATGAGGGATGCCTCGTCGCCGACGATGCCCCCAAAGCCGCACTGCGTACCTATCGCTCGCTGCTTAGCTAACCGGATCACCCCATGATCGGTCTCTACTCACCGGGCACCTCCGTCATCCATCGGCTGCCGGTCATTGTGAAACTCGTGGGTCTGTCTGGCCTGCTCATCCTCATCGGTGTGGTCGACACCCCGTGGTTCCTGTTTGGTGCAGCCGTTCTGGTAGTGGTCGGAATTCTGGTAGCTCGGGTGCCGTTGCCCACAGCGCTACGGCAGATCCTGCCCGTACTCTGGATTCTCGTTCTCGCCGTGCCACTGCAAATCATCTTCACCGGGTGGCTACCCGCTCTCATGATGGGCGGCAAGCTTGTGACATCCGTTGCCTGTGCCGCTCTTTTTACGATGACGACGCAGGTTTCGGCTCTATTGGATGCCACGCGCACGCTGCTGTGGCCGCTGCGGCGATGGGTGAACGCCGACCGCATCGGACTGCTGCTCGCGCTCACCATTCGATGCATCCCCGTCATCGCGGACATCGTGCGCGATGTGCTTGAGGCACGCAGAGCGCGCGGTGCGGAACGCTCGGTGCGGGCCCTCGTGGTGCCCGTTGTCATACGATCGCTGCAAACCGCGGAGGAACTGGGAGAGGCGCTCATCGCGCGCGGGGCAGACGACTGACCTCACTCATCACAACACGTCCCGCAGAGCTCCCTACTCCTCAACTTCCCCGGTCGCCATGATTGAACCAGCTCGGGTCAGTGCCTCTGGCCTGTTGTGCCTCAGCCACACTGCACCGAGTATCACGATGGTCAGCCAAGCAAGAATCACCCAGGGCATCCAGTTGAAGGGTGGTGACTGATTCACGATAATCTGACCAACCAGAAGCGCGATCATCAGGAGCCCGCCACACATCGGTAACACCATGTGCCGGAACCAATTGAAATCAGGACGCTTGCGAAAGTAAACAATAGTCGCCCAGTTCGCAAGCGCATAAATAGGAAGTATCGCACACGTCAGCGCAAATCCGAGATAACCGTATAGGTTGCTGCCACCAAGCGGGTCCGCCAAACCACCTGACAGGGTTCCGATGATGAGTGCGGCAACAAGAACAAAAAGTGCCTGCCAGATGACCGCCACACCCGGTGTCTGGCGCTTTGCGTTGATTTTGCCGAGCGCACGGGGAAGCAATTCCTCCCGTCCCATGGTGTGCACTATGCGCACGATACCGTTGTTCGAGTTGATCATCACGGCAAACATACTCGATACTGCAGCAAGAATTAGTAACCACTTCATCCATGGCGCATATGTGGCAGCCAGATCATTCCAGGGGGTATCAGTACCGACAAGATTGTTCATCCCATCACGGCCGAGACCAACTGCGAGAGCCCAGGTTCCAAACAGGTAAATGGCACCGACAAGCAGAGTTGAAAGAAGAATTCCTCTGGGAATTGTTCGGTGGGGGCTCTTCGCTTCGTCACCGAGCGCCGTGGCTCCCTCGAACCCGACGAAACTCAGAGCGGCAAAGACAAAGCCCGTCACCAGGCCTCCCATCCCCTGAGGAGAGGCGGTGGGAGAAAACGGTTCAGCGGAGAGTCCGTGTGCACCACCGTGACTGACGATGATCACCGACAGTATGATCACCACCACAATCTCAGCAAAAAACAGAGCTGTTGCAGCCTTTAGCGAGCTGCGGATTCCTTCAAAGGCAAGAATCGTCATGAACACCCAGGGCACAAGTCCAATCCAGATCCACGGAATATCGATCCCAAATTCCTGCTGGAAGGTTACCTGCAGGTATGAGCCGATCAGCCCTACCTCCGCCGGTCCGAGCAGCGCGTATGCCACGAACATGAGCCCACCCGTTGTGAAACCAGCCCGCGGTCCCAGCGCGCGCGTAATATACGTGTAGAAGGAGCCAGAGCTCGGGGCTACCCGGGCCATCTCCATGACACCGTTAGCAACAATGAGCGTCACGACCAGCGTTGCGAGGTAGACGAATGGTGTTGCATACCCGGAAAACGGGGTCGAAAATTGCGGATTGAAGAACGTTGACACCGCTGGCCCCATAATGGCCGCCGACATGATTACCGTGCCGCCCAAGCCAACCGAATTTCGACGGAGCCCGGGCACGGAACTTTTTACAACATCAGATGAAGTTTCAGTCTTTGACATGAGCTACGCCGCTCTCCTTCGGGTCAGGCCTCGTTGGGACAGAGGAATAATACGTCAGACGTTAGACGTCTGTCAATGGTGACGAAGGAGTAAGCCGAATTACGATCGAACCTCGACAGCGGGTTGGACTCCCGTGCCGAGGTCAGCAGTCCCGGCGGGGAACAGCAGACCCAGCAGGAAACAGCAGACCCAGCAGGTACCGGCCCGATGTCCCCTGCCCTCCGATTCCCGCTGCGATAGGCAGGGTCTGCGGTGGCACGCCTTCCACGTGAGAGGAAAGTGCTCCAACCCGCCGGATCCCCCATGATGAGGTCTCGACGCCTTCCACGTGAGAGGAAAGTGCTAGAAGCGAAGAACCCGACCCGATCTGTGCCGCGATGCCTTCCACCTGAGATGAAAGTGCTGCACATGGCATTGTCCACCGACGACGTACTGACCACGCCTTCTACGTGTGGTGAAGTGCCGACTCGATGCCTGGTATTCGAGGAGGTATTCGGAGTGTCTTCCGCATGAGGTGACGGATCTAGTGTTGCGTGCTGTTAGTTTCTAGGTGTACCCAGCCATGACGTTGGTGCCAGTCGGCTGGCGAGTGGTTTGCCTCCGAGTGCGGTGTGGCGTCGTTCGTTGTCGTGGGTATTCAGCCAGGGGGCAAGGGCTGCCTGGCGTTCGGTGTTGTTGGTGAAGGGATGTCGGTAAGCCCACTCAGTTTGGAAAGTTTGGGTGAAGCGTTCGATCTTCCCGTTCTGCCAGGGACAGTGTGGCTTGATGAATATCTGCGTTGCACCGAGTTTTGCGACCATGGTTGTGAGGCTGTGTCTGTAAGCCCAGGCGTTATCAGTCATAACCTGCTCGATTCGAGGAATCCCAGACGCGACAAAAACGCTGCAGAACGGGAAAGGAACCCGGCGCAGGTTGCTCCTTTCTCGTCAGGGAGCACCTCTGAGTACGCCGACCGTGGCTGGTCATCGACCAGGAGTGAACATAGTCATACCCGATCCTGGAACGCTTACTCTGAGAGATCGCGCGGGTAGGTCATGGTCAGTGGGTTGAGTGTCCCTTCCAACGGCGGCTGGTCCAGGTTTCGGTTACGGGGTGTCGAATGATGATGATGATCGTGTTAGCGAGGGCGGTGAATGCGTTGATCACGTGGCTGCGGACTTCGGTGCAGATCGCGAGTTTCTTGAGTTCGCGGTTGTGTCAGGAGTCGATGCGTTCAATGACCCACCTGGCTCCGACCTGTAGCGGGATGCCTCGTACGTTGATGACACCGTCGCAGCCGAGGGTGCCCGACAGATCTCGGATCTTGTCGCTGTCGTAGCCGGTGTCCAGGTGCACGGTGATCTACTCGGGCAGATCGAATCCGAACCGGATCAGCGTTCCCAGGGTGGGAGCCAGCAGCGGCAGGTTGTTGTAGCTCGCTGGTGCCATAACACAGCCCAGTGGGATGCCGTTGCCATCCACCAGTAGTGAGCGTTTCCTGCCCTGTTTCCCGTGATCCACTCGTCAGGGCGAGTTCGGATCGTGATCGCCCAGCAGCCGTTGTCAGCGATCCTGACGTAGGCGATGCCACACACAAGCACCTGCACAAGCCTGTCGAACACAACATGATCCGACACCCGCTGACAATGACAACCCAACGGATACCCTTCCACCACCAGCGCAATCAACGCCGGGAACTGTTCCCAGACCGGATCAATAAGCAATGACGGAACGACAGGCCAATGGCTCCAGTTGGCACACCAAATATTCACACATCCGTGGTTAACAGACCTCGTGCCCGTCTTACACCCCGGTCGAGCACCGTGAGTTCCATCGGCCGGGCTGCGATCGCGCGAACCTTCCGCTGGCTCGCTCGCTCAGCATTTCGACCGATATCAAGATCTTGCACGATCTGCTTAATCAGAACACGCCCCGACCAATGCAACCAACGAATCTCTGCCCACCTATTCCACTGAAATCACCCCCGAACCTGAACCAGAGGGATCCATCCCAACTCAGCGCTACAGGGTCTAATCTACGTCGGCGTTAACAAACGTCCCTGGACATGACAGCTGGGCACTCATCACCATCTAATTCAGGGTGTCCACTCGAACAGGTTCAGCCTCGCATTGGGTTTGACGGCGGTGCAGTAGCAGCGCCAGTCCCGCTAGCAGGAATACTGTCACAGCTCCGAGCGGAATGATCGGAGTGACACCAGTACCTGCAAGCTCGTATGCCGCAGGTGCGGGATTGCCGTTCGATGCGGTGTTTACCGCAGCAGGCACCGCTGACGCCGACGCCGACGCGTTCGCAGCCGAAGACGAAGACGCCGTCGTTGACGCCGTCGTAACCGCAGCAGCCTGCGACGCTGAGGCCGCGGTCGTGGTACCCACCGCGGTGCTTGCTGCGCTCGTGTTCGAGGAACGATCCCCGTTCGCAGCCCCCACCGCAGCAGCCACAGCCGAAGCATTCGCCGCGGTCGTAGAAGACGCAGACGCACTCGAAGACGCCGTGGTAACAGCCGCAGCCTGCGACGCCGCGACCGCCGACGCGTTCGCAGCCACCGACCCCGCCGAGGTACGATCCCCGTTCGCAGCCCCCACCGCAGCCGCGTTCGCACGAGAATCCGCCCCCGCCGACGCCGACGCCGACGCGTTCGCAGCCGAAGACGAAGACGCCGTCGTTGACGCCGTCGTAACCGCAGCAGCCTGCGACGCTGAGGCCGCGGTCGTGGTACCCACCGCGGTGCTTGCTGCGCTCGTGTTCGAGGAACGATCCCCGTTCGCAGCCCCCACCGCAGCAGCCACAGCCGAAGCATTCGCCGCGGTCGTAGAAGACGCAGACGCACTCGAAGACGCCGTGGTAACAGCCGCAGCCTGCGACGCCGCGACCGCCGACGCGTTCGCAGCCACCGACCCCGCCGAGGTACGATCCCCGTTCGCAGCCCCCACCGCAGCCGCGTTCGCACGAGAATCCGCCCCCGCCGACGCCGACGCCGACGCGTTCGCAGCCGAAGACATGGCATTAGGGAAGGTGACGTATGCGCACTGTGGGTTCTGGTTGACGCTCGCGGTTGTGCCACAGGGTAGCGCTGTTGAGGCCGATGGCACGTTCAGCACACCTCCCAGGGATACCGGGGCAAAGTCCGCGAATCTGCTGATGTACGTGCCTCCGCCGGCAGGAAGCGATGACATCGGCACGAACAGCGTGAAATACGAGCCTCCGGTTGTGGTTGTGTCACCGTAGGCGTAGAAATAGGCTCCGACTCCACCGTTCTGTGCGGATGCACCGGTAATTGGGATTGAGACACTCACGTTCCCGCCCGGTGTGGACTGTGTGCACGTCCCCGCGCCCGCGGTGGTGGTGCCATACTGAGCCACCGTACAGCTTTGCAACACCGTTCCGGTGGGGAAACCCGACAGGTCATCAGTAAAGGTCAATGGTCCCTGCAACGATAATGATCCGTACTGCGAAATGATCTGCGGCGACACATTGACCGTGTACCCAACCACACCATTCACCGTTGTCACAACCGGCGTGCTCACTGCCTTTCTCAGCGTAAACTGCGGACGGGTAAGATCGACCGGGAACGCCGCGTATGAGCACGCCAGATTCTGGTTAAGGATCGGAACCGTACCGCACGGTTGTGCTGATGAATCCGCCTGTATATTCGGCACACCGTCCGTGGATAACGGAGCAAAGTCTTTGAGCCTGGTGACATACGTACCACCACTAGCAGGAATTGATGAACCCGGCACGAACAGCGTCAAAACCTGAGCCCAGGTACCAGCAATACCCCCGTAAAAATACGTCGCCTCGCTGAGCTCGGGCTGAGCACCAATTGGAACCTTGATACTCACATTCGCACCCGGTGCGGACTGAGTACACTCTGCCCCTGTAAAATTAATCGAACAGTTTTGCAATTCTGTTCTAGAAGGGAAACTGGAGAGATCAGCAGTGAAGCTCAGGGATGGCCCCTGTAATAACCCACGCAGTGGCGAAATGATCTGAAAAGACATTGTTACCGTGTATCCGGCCACGCCACCTTTCGTTGCCGAACTAATTCCCCACAGTGAGTTTTTTAAAGTAAACCGCGGAGGGGTAGTACCAACGGCGGGGAAAGTGGCGTACCCGCACTGGGGATTCTGATTTACCGATGCGGTCGCACCACACGGTAGCGTCGAGGAAGCCGAGGGTACATTTCCCTCGCCCGTCCTAGCCACCGGGGAGAAACCCGTGAACCTACCCACGTACGTACCTCCACCGGCGGGAACCGATGACCCTGGCACAAACAGTGTGAGAAACGAGTTACCGTTCAGAGACGTAGCCCCGTTACCGTTCACCAGAAAAAACGACCCGCCACTCACCCTGGGTGAAATCTCGGTATCTATGGGGATCAACACAGTTACATTCCTGCCCGGCGCAGACTGAGTACACGTTCCCATTGCCCCCGCGTACGTGTCTCCGCCGCCAGTAGCGAGTTGGCCCACCTGACAACCCGGCCGTAACACCGTGCCAGTGGGAAAACCCGACAGATCAGCAGTGAACGTCACCGGCCCCTGCAAAAGCGGCTCACCATACAGCGACGCGATCCGCGGAGACATCATCACCGTGTACCCAGCCACACCATCCACCGTCGCTGGAGTCGGCAAGCCCATAATCGTTGTCAACGTGTACTGCGGAACCGCAGGGGGGCCGAAACTGAGATCAGTGAACGGAAAAGTAACGTACCCACACCCGGGATTACGATTCACGCTCGCAACCGCACCACACGACTGTGATGCTTCTGTCGGTGCCACATTCGCCACACCCGATGGAGATACCGGAGCGAAATCCCTAAACCTACTAACAAACATGCCACCAAAGGTAGAAAGCGACCACTTCGGCACAAACAGCGTGATCGTTCCCTCAGTGATATAGCTGCCATTGAATGGCGCACCGGTAACCGGAAGGGAGACAAAAATATTTGCACCCGGCCCAGACTGGTGACACGACGCCACATTGTCTGATACACCGTTCTGTGTGATCGAACACGACTGTAACGCCGCACCAGAAGGAAAACCTGACAAATCCTCAGTGAATGTCACCGGCCCCTGCAAACTGTCATTATCCACAACAGCCGTTTGCGCAAGATTCACCCTAACCGTGAGTGTGTAACCATCCACCCCATCGGCAATCGCAGGAGTCGGTGCCGACAAAACCTGCGACAGTTGATAACGCGGCGTGGCTCCATTTGCATCCGCAGGCACCACTCCGATCGTTGCCAACACCGCCGCCGCAACCGCGACCCCCCCCCCCCCCCCCCCCC
>NAEP01000073.1 GCA_002529645.1 Candidatus Lumbricidiphila eiseniae
TTTGCTGTTTTGTCGGGGCGGGTGTGGTCGGGTCAGGATGTGTGTTGTCTGGAGTGCGGCGAGCATGGTCTGGAAGTCGTGGGAGTGAGGGTAGTTCAGCGCGTTGTTGGTCATGACCTGGTGGATGCGGATGCGGTGGCTGGCGAAGAACTCGGCGGCCTTGGCGAGGAACGCGGCGCAGGTTGGGCCCTTCTCATCCGGCAGGACGTGGGCGGACGCGAGCCGGGTGTGGTCCTCGACGGTGATGTGGATGTAGTTCATGCCAAGCTTGGCTGACTGGGTCTGGCTGCGGTTGTGGTCGATTGTGTCCGGCCCGTCGGGCCGCCAGCGGCCATTGTCGGGGATGCGGCCGAGTTTCTTCACATCGATGTGGACCAGGGCCCCGGGCTGTTGGCGTTCGTAGTGCAGCTGCGTGCGGTGGGATGCACGGATTCCGGATACCGGTCACGGGATCGAGCTTGTGCAGCGCTGGCAGAGCGGCGCGGGTGATGATCCGCGATGCCGTCGACGGGCTGAGCCCGACATGACGCGCCGGCTTGTCCTGACCCAGCCGTTGGGTCCGCCGCAACTGCAACAACCGTGCCGCGACCGCCGCGGGCCTCGACCGCGGATGCGTGCGGGCGCGCGAGGGCCGATCTCGTAACCCCGTGACCCTGAGTAGCTGGAATCGCCTCACCCAACGGTGAGCGCACTGCCGAGACCCCCCGAGCTCCTTGGCGAGGTGAGACACCGGGCGCCCCGAAAGAACCCGCTGGACAAGGACCAAGCGACCAGCCTCAGCCAGCCTCACGTTACGGTGGACCAAAAGAAGGCCTCCCTTTAGATGACGTTAGACACCACCCAGAATGAAAGCCTTCTCCCTACTCCCCTCTCACCAACACTCTGACCGAGTACACCTAGAGGACGTGGGTCTTCGGCCCTCTGGAGGGTGGACTCTGTCTCGTGTCGGCGTAGATTGTCCGGCGGGGTAAGTGCTGCTGCCCGTGACGCTGGCAACCGCTGATCCATCGGCACCCTCGCCCGGCGGGGTAAGTGTTCCGCACCTTGTCTTGTATCGGCGTGGGTTGTCCAGCCAGAGTCGAGGACTGACCTGGTGATGCGGGTGCTGAGCACCGATGCAGGTTGACCAGTCCGGATTGAGGGCCGCCGCCGAGGGACGGTCCCCAGGTTGTCCGGTCCGGGTTGAGGGCCGACCCATCCAGTAGGCGAATGTGAGGTCCAACTGAGTTGCAACGTGATATCCAGGCGGATGTTTCGGGATCGTGTGCGTTTTACCTGTAAGAGCTATTAGTGTTGTGCCTGTTGTGCCTGTTGTGCCTGTTGTGCCTGTTGTGCCTGTTGTGCCTGTTGTGCCTGTTGTGCCTGTTGTGCCTGTTGTGCCTGTTGTGCCTGTTGTGTCCGTCCGGTTCGCGCCTGTCTACCTCGAGGGTGTTGTTGCCATCTGCAGCTCAGATTCTGTTCAGCGATCCGAGCCCTTGACTCTCAACCCGGAGAAGACAGCGTGGGCGATGCCTGCGTAAATAGAGCCAGTCACAACAATGGTGCCGGAAAACGTGAGAAATGCTCGAATTACATCGTAGGCGTCTCCGTGCGCGGCGAGGGCGGAAACTGCGCCCAAAAGCGGTGTGGAGCACCGCGGGCAGTGCAATAAGAAACTCGAGCGCTCCATTTAGCCCGATTCCGAGAAATCCCGCTCGTGACAATGAGACGTCAGAGAGTAATAGATGCTGATGTTCTAGGTCGGTGGCGGTCGGCTGAGAAGGCGATGCCACAGTCAGTAGTAGAAGAACAAGAAGAATTCCTGTTGGCATCGGTATGATATCTCTCAATATTGCGGAGAGTGCAACTATTAATAAGAAGGCAAAGGCGCTCCTAATGCAGGGCCAGAATCGACGCCTTGTCTGAGCAAGGTGGCTCACTAAAAGAGCACCGACTGGCGAATTGGGCCATCTTTTCCAGGACACAATCCCGGTTTTAAATCCACGGCTTTGCATTGCACGCATCGCGTTGTTTCCGGCTAGAGCCTGCGATAGTTGATGTGCAATGATGCTCTCATGAACAGCGGGCTCAACGAGGCGTTGAGCATTCGCCGTGACCATGCCAAGCGCAAGAATCGAGATGACCACAATCACAACGCAATAGGGCGACAGTCCGCGCTCAGGTGTCAAGATGCTATCGATAGGATCGCGGAAGGCTGCGAGCGGCCCACGGCCGTCTGCCGTCACAGCGCCTATACCCAGGAGTCGGCTCCCGAGTGATGCCGCCCAGAATGAGGACGGCGGCGGCGATAAGCACGAACGGTAGCAGCATCCGTACCAGCCGGGGTGCTACGAGACCTATGAGGTGCAAGGACAACGATACACCGCGCAGAAGGAGCATGAGACTGGCGATAGAAACGCCCGACACTACGCCGTAGATGGGATTTTCTCCCCGCATAGTCAGAGCGATCGCCGAGGCCGACGATGATCCTATCAAAGCGAGAACAGCAGACATCGCGCCGTGCAAAAGCGCGCTCACCCGTGGGCCTTCCGGGCTTTGCAAGGCCCACGAGACATCCGCAAGATGTAGTCGGAGAGGTGACCCGCGTTGAGCTGTGAGAGCAACAACGATTAGCAGTATGCCGTAGGTAAACGCCGCTATCTCAGTCCATGATCCAGGCATACTTTGGGTTCGCAGGTTGGAACCCTCGACCACAAGCACCCAGACATAGGCGCAAGCCAGCGATGCAAGCAAAACCAGGGCAAGCGGATTGAGCAGGAGCATTGAAAGCGAGCGAACTCGCATTCGCAGGTACGCCCCGGCCAGTCCGATAAGGCCGTGGCTAACGACGGTAGGCATATTCCTACCTGTCTTCACTGCCCCCGCCAACAACACTCAGGTAGATGTCCTCAAGAGCATCATCGGCCTCACCTGAGGTTTCACGCATGTTGATTGACCGCACCACGCGACCTCCAATCAGACACAGCACGCGATCCGCAATCTTCTGAAGTTCTCCAAGGCCATGCATGGACAAGAGCACACCGTTTCCCTCGTCGGCAAGGCGACGCAGCTCCAGGCGCAGTTCGCGTGTTGCTACAGGATCAAGGCCGTTAAACGGCTCGTCGAACAGGAACAATCTGGCCCCTTTGCGAAGGGCGAGAATCAGCGTTAGTTTCCGCTTCATGCCTTGAGATAACTCGTGCGGCAGTGCGTCGAGCTTATCGGCCAAACCGAAGCGCGCGATCACATCGTGCAGGTGTTCATCAGCGCGTTCCACCATATTGAGCCGCTCCAGCAGGCGAATGTGCTCAATGACACTGAGTCCTGGGTAGAGATCCGGACTCTCTGGCATAAGGCTCAGCGCTCTTCTCGCGGAGGAGGTACACGGTCGGACTCGGTCAGTTACCGTGGATTTCCCTCAGCGCTCTTCTCGCGGAGGAGGTACCGAGCGCGGCTCCCAGTACCTCGGCAGAGTCGGCTGAGGCCTCCTACAGTCCTGCGAGAACTCGCATCAGTGTCGTTTTCCCGGCACCATTGGGGCCCACTAGACCCACGACTTCACCCGAGAAAACATCGAAAGACACGTCAGTCAGGATCGTTAACGCGTCCACTCTCTTGGAGAGTGAACGTGCCTGCAGGATCACAGGGCCGGTTCATTAATCAGCATGTTGTCTCAACCACTTTTCAAGGTTGCCACCTACCTCAGTTACGGCATGGTCGAGGTCACGGAGTTCACCCTGACTGTGAAGCAGAAGCAAAACCGAAGCAATCGTTACCCTTCCAGCCGCGGTCTCATTCTGAATCGCGCGTCGAAGGCTCACGCCGCAGCCCGGTCTTTTCGGCCCGAAAAGACCCCGACGCTTGTTCACACCGGAGCGCTCCCAGCTCCGACTCTGCCCATACTCCAGAACGGCCCTTGCCTCCAGATCTGAAACCCCCACAGTCTGGGCGAAAGCATAGGTAACATGCTCTGGGCCTACTTCCGTTTGTGCAGACCGCGCTGCGTGCTCTGCGCACTTCATTACGGATCGAAAATCACCTAGAACTGACATGTGTTATCACCTTTGGTCTGTGATGGTGGGGGTTGCAAGGAAAACAGTCACGACGATGTCGTCCCACATTCTGCCAAATACGGGCTCAACCCTGAAACCTGCCGGTAACGGGTAGTGGTCAGGATAACTGGCACGTTCGTGAGCACAAGCAGCGAAATCTTCCTCCTCCGCCAGTTGAGTCAAGCCAGCGGGTATTGCGTAAGTTCCGTGTTCAAGGCGCAAGCACAACACCCGGTGATGTGCATGCTCACCGAGCCAAGGGCTACGCTTCTACCTTGAACACGGCCCCAGCAGAAATCTACCAACACCGCCTACAATCGCAACATCATCGAGTGCTGCACGTCAAACCTGAACACACGGCGGCACGCAAACCCACTGACGTCTGGCAGACTTGAACAAGCGCCGCGCAACCCGCTGACGCGATCCGCCATAGTGTAACGGTAGCACGGCAGCCTTTGGAGCTGTTAGGACTAGGTTCGAATCCTGGTGGCGGAGCGTGGATATGAAGCTTGCCATCGTCGTGCTCGCAGCCGGGCAGGGCACCCGGATGAAGTCCGCAACACCGAAACTCCTACACCCCTTGGCGGGTGTGCCACTGGTCGGGCACGTGTTGGCAACGGCCCGCGAACTGGATGCTGCGCACGTCATCGCGGTCGTCCGGCATGGCCGTGATCAGCTTGCGCCGGTCATTGAGGGCGTGCTCCCCGGGGTGTTGCTCGTTGACCAGGACGAGATCCCCGGCACGGGGCGGGCCGTCGAACAGGCGCTTGCAGCACTCCCCGATGATTTCGTCGGCGATGTGCTCGTGCTTAATGGCGATGTTCCGCTGTTGGATGCTGACACCATCCGTGGGTTTCTTGCGGCGCACCGAGAGCAGCAGACCGCGGCATCCATTCTCTCTGCCGTCTACGACGACCCGACCGGGTACGGTCGTGTGGTGCGGAACGAGACCGGTGCCTTTCAACGCATTGTCGAGTGCCGGGATGCTTCGGCTGACGAGCTGCGCATCTCCGAGATCAACGCCGGAATCTACGCGTTCGGAGTGGGGGAGCTTCGTGACCAACTCGCTAACCTCACGGCCAACAACGACCAGGGCGAGAAGTACCTCACCGACATCATCGGGCTGCTTCGGGCGCGGGGTTCCGAGGTCGCGGCTGTCCCCGTCGCCGAGTCGTGGCTTGTTGCGGGGATCAACGACCGAGCTCAGCTTTCTGACACAGCGGCTCGTCTCAACGCGCTTATCGTGCGAGGTTGGCAGCTCAACGGTGTCACGATCGACGACCCGGCAACAACCTGGATTGATCTCGCGGTGACAATCGAACCGGATGTTACGATTCACCCCGGTACCCAGCTGAAAGGTGCCACCGTCATTGCTCGCGGGGCGGAGATTGGCCCTGATACAACCCTTGTTGACTGTGAGATTGGTGCCAACGCACGGGTGCGTCGCAGTGATGCAACCCTCGCGATCGTTGCGGCCGAGGCAACGGTCGGGCCATTCTCGTTCCTGCGACCGGGCACCGTGCTCGGAGCGGACGGCAAAATCGGCGCGTTTGTTGAGACAAAAAACACGACCATTGGTGCAGGCTCGAAGGTGCCGCACCTCAGCTATGTGGGAGACGCCACGATCGGCGAACACTCCAACATTGGTGCGGGCTCAGTCTTTGCCAACTACGACGGTGTCAACAAGCACCACAGCTTCGTTGGGTCACACGTGCGCACGGGTTCGCACGGTGTTTTTGTGGCACCCGTTAGAATTGCGGACGGGGTGTACACCGGTGCAGGAACGGTCGTCCGTCAGGACGTGCCGGCGGGTGCTCTTGCGGTGAACATCGCTCCACAGCGCAATATCGAGGGTTGGGTTGGGAAGTTTCGAGCTGGCACCGACGCAGCGGCTGCTGCCGCGGCGGCAGCCGAGACATCCGGAACCAACTGACAACGACCCGGCTATGGCGGCTGGAGAGGAACGAGATGTCGGGTATCAGAACCAGTGGGTCAAAGCGTCTCGTGCTCGTGTCTGGGCGCGCGCACCCTGCTCTCGCCGAGCAGATCGCCGCGGAGCTCGGGTCGGATTTGGTGCCCACCGACTCCCGTACCTTTGCGAACGGTGAGATTTATGCTCGGTATGGTGAAAGCGTGCGTGGCGCGGATGCGTTCGTCATACAATCCCACTCGACACCGATCAACGAATGGCTCATGGAGCAGCTCATCATGGTGGACGCGCTCAAGCGTGCCTCTGCAAAACGCATCACCGTCGTCTCGCCGTTCTACCCCTATGCGCGGCAGGACAAGAAGGGCCGCGGCCGGGAGCCAATTTCGGCCCGCCTCGTTGCCGACCTCTATAAGGCCGCCGGTGCGAATCGCATCATGTCTGTGGATTTGCACGCCGCGCAGATCCAGGGTTTTTTTGACGGACCGCTCGATCACCTCTTCGCGATGCCGGTGCTTCTTGAACACTTTCGGTCACGGCTTAATCCCGCAGCGCTGACGGTTGTCTCACCCGATATGGGCCGGGTGCGGGTCGCCGATATTTGGAGCGATAAGCTTGGTGCGCCGCTCGCGATCATTCACAAGCGACGCGACCCACTGGTGCCCAATCAGGTTTCCGTGCACGAGATCGTTGGATCAGTCGAGGGCCGGGTGTGCCTGCTCGTGGACGATCTCATTGACACTGGGCGCACGATTGTGAAGGCGGCCGAGGCACTAAAAAAGCAGGGGGCGGTGGGCGTTGTTGTCGCGGCCACTCACGCGGTTTTCTCCGACCCTGCGGTTCAGATCCTGCAGTCTGAGTTCATTGACGAAGTTGTCGTGACCGACACGCTTCCGATTCCGGAGCGGAAACGGTGGGAGCGACTGACGATTCTGCCGATTGCGCCGCTGTTGGCACGAGCCATCCACGAGGTTTTTGAGGATGGCTCGGTCACGAGCATGTTCGACGGGGCCGCGTAGTCGCAGCCGTTTCACAGTCGTACCTCTCCCGTCCCACAGTCGTACTCCTCCGGAGTATTGTGCCCTGCACCGAGTATTAGTGCGTGGACGGTGTTGTTGCGATCTCTGAGCGATCACCCGACCAGAGAGTGTGGAACGCGCCCGGCTTATCAACCCGCCGGTAGGTGTGAGCACCGAAAAAGTCTCGCTGTCCCTGCACGAGGGCAGCGGGTAGACGGGGGGCACGAATGCCGTCGTAGTAGGCCAGCGAAGAGGAGAACGCGGGGGTGGGGATTCCGGCGGTTGCGGCAGTCCCAACGATTCGGCGCCAGCTTGCTTGGGCTCCGGCGATTGCCTCGCGGAAATACGGGGCGACAACGAGCATGACCAGGTCAGGGTCGGCAGCGTACGCCTCGGCAATGCGGTTGAGGAACTGCGCGCGGATGATGCATCCACCCCGCCAGATTTTCGCGATATCACCCTTCTTAATGTTCCACTTGTAGAGGGCGGCACCCGCAATGATCTCGTCGAACCCTTGCGAGTAGGCGATGATCTTGGACGCGTAGAGCGCGCGTCGGACGTCCTCAACGAAGGCATCGGTGTCATCAACGTGGAGGGTCGTTCCCGGGCCGGGCAAGCTCGCAGCTGCAGTGCGCTGATCGGGGCGGGAGGAGAGGCTGCGGGCGAAGACGGCCTCCGCGATGCCGGGCACGGGCACACCCAGGTCGAGTGCGTTCTGCACGGTCCAGGCGCCGGTGCCTTTAGCTCCGGCCTGGTCGAGGATGGCATCAACCAGTGGCATGCCTGTCGAGGCATCCGTTTGGCGCAGTACCTCCGCGGTGATCTCAATGAGGTAACTCTCAAGCTCAGTCGTATTCCATTTTGAGAATATATCGGCGATTTCGGTGGGACTCTTCCCGGTTCCCTGGCGGATGAGATCGTACGCCTCGGCGATGAGCTGCATATCGGCGTATTCGATGCCGTTGTGCACCATCTTCACGAAGTGGCCGGCACCGTCGGTGCCGACGTGAGTGACACACCGCTCATTCTCGGCAACCGCTGCGATTGACGCGAGGATAGGGCCGAGCGTCTGATACGACTCGGCGGTGCCGCCGGGCATGATGGATGGCCCGTGCAGTGCGCCCTCCTCACCGCCCGAGATGCCCGCGCCGACGAAGTGAATGCCCTTCGCTCGCACGGTCGCTTCGCGGGTGATCGTGTCGTGGAAGTTCGCGTTGCCGCCATCCATGATGATGTCGCCCGGTTCGAACCGCGACACGAGTTCACCGATCACCGCGTCGGTGCCCGCCCCGGCCTGCACCATGATGATCGCGGTGCGCGGCTTTGAGAGCGAGGCAACAAAAGCGTCGTAGGTTTCCGAGGCCACAAACCCAGCTTCGGGATGCTCCGCCACGAGCGTGCGAGTGCGCTCGGGTGACCGATTGAACACGGCGACGGTATTGCCCGCACGACTGGCCAGATTGCGAGCCAGGTTGGATCCCATGACGGCGAGTCCAACGACTCCGATGTTTGCGGTTGCGGTTGCGGGCACGACGGCTTCTCCTTGCGGCGGGTGTCATTCCAGCGTAGCGGGCCGCTCCAAAGCCTGTTCGGTGGCTGGTAGAGTAGATCCTCGGTCATCGGTGGCTTTGGTCAACATGGCTGACACTTCGGCGAGGGGCACCTCGTGCGGGCCACAGCCCGCCGCGAGGCATCCGTGATCGACGCGGTAGGTCAAGGCTCTACAGCTTTTCCTCACGCAGAGCGCACCCGGTGCGCGCGTTCGAGTCGAAAGAGAAACCCGATCAGGGCACAGAGCCCGCAAGGAGAACATCATGACCGACGAGAACATCGTCAAGGCCGCTGTCCGTGAGTCGTTCGGCAAGGGCGCTGCCCGCAGGCTGCGCGCGATCGGCCAGATTCCCGCCGTCCTCTACGGGCACGGCACCCAGCCGCAACACCTTGCACTGCCCGCGCACCAGGTTGGTCTGCTTATTCGCAAGGCAAACGCGGTGCTTGACCTCGACATTGCGGGCAAGAGCCATCTGGCGCTCGTGAAGGATGTGCAGAAGGATCCGGTGCGCCAGATCATCGAACACCTTGATCTCATTGTCGTGACGAAGGGGGAAAGGGTGCAGGTTGAGGTTCCGGTGCACCTTGAGGGTGAATCGTTCCCCGGCACGATCACTGAACTCGAGTCGCACACCCTCAACCTCGAGGTGGAGGCGACTCATATTCCCGAGTTTGTGGTTGTGAGCGTTGAGGGTCTGTCCGAAGGAACACAGATCCACGCGAAAGATGTTGTGCTCCCGACCGGTGCCATACTCATCACCGATGCTGATGTGCTTGTTGCCGTTGTGCACGCGCCCCAGAAGGCTGAACCGGTCGAGCCTGCGACCGCGGCGGAGTGACTTCCTCACACACAACGAGAGACCGTACAGCCTGATCGAACTTGCAGCCGCAGCGGAGTGACTCTGATCGCTTGGCCGAGCGGCAGGTGTTGGTAATCGGCGGGGATGGGGACATCCCTGTGCCGCTCGGTGTGGTTGTGAGCAGCGTGATCTGCTCGGTGGGTGTGATCTAGAAGAATGGTTAGCTCAGTGGAGACGTGGCTGGTTGTCGGGTTGGGAAACCCCGGTGACCAGTACGCCCGCAATCGGCACAGTGTCGGCCAGATGGTGTGCGACGAACTCGCCACCCGGCTGGGCGTGCGATTCACCACACACAAGACACCGGCTCGGGTTGCCGAGGGTTTTCTCCGGCCGGGTGGGCCGAAGCTTGTGCTCGCAAAGCTCACCTGCTTCATGAATGTGTCCGGTGGTCCGGTGTCGGCACTGGTGAAGTTTTATGGGCTCGCACCCGCGCGGCTCATCGTCATCCATGACGACCTCGACCTCCCGTTTGATCGAGTGCGACTCAAACTGGGCGGCGGACACGGCGGACACAATGGTCTCCGCGACATTTCCAAGGCACTCGGCCAGGATTACCTGCGGGTGCGTGTTGGCATCGGACGACCACCGGGCCGACAGGATGCCGCGGACTTCGTCCTTCGTGATTTCTCCGGACCCGAGCGCGAGAGCCTCGGTGTCCTCATTGCCGACGCGGCGGACGCGGCGGAACTCATCGTGACAGACGGATTAGGTGCCGCGCAACAGCGCGTACACGCGCCGGAGTAGGACGGCGAGGGTGCTGGGCACCGCGTACCCAGAAAGCAGCGCGCGTACACGCGTCGGAGCAGGACGGTCAGGATTCTTATGCACCGTATACCTTCGAGGGAACGGTGCATACGCGCGCCGGAGCGGGGCCGGGGCCGTCGCGCGGGCACTGGGGCGCCGATAACAGTGCATACGCGCGCCGGAGCGGGGTGCTCGCCGGTTTTACCGGAGATCTCGTTGGGTCTAGAAGAGGCTTCGCAGATAGTCTTCGGGGGAATGGCCTGCCGCGCGTGCGAGCGTGCCTAATCGGTGGATTTCATCCTGTGACAATTCGAGGGTGATGGTGTGCCAGGCGGTGGCATCCGCATCGAGTGTGAAGAGCGCTTCATCAAACGTGGCGGTATCGCGGTCGGCGGTGTCAGGTTCTGCGGTGTCACGGTCTGCATCGTCGTGTTCCGCGGTGCGCGGTGCTACCGGCCAGGAACTGGTGATATCAGGTATTTCGCTTGGTCGTACTGTGTCGTGGCGGGCTGAACTGGTGGTGCTGGCTGGGCTGTCAACCCAGCCCGGGCCGGTTGATACGGTCGTGCCATCCCGATAGGCAGTGGCGGCGGCCCGGGCTCTTTCGTCGGCTGCCTCATTGAGGGGATGTCCGGCGTGCCCCTTGATCCACTCAAAGCGGAAGCGTCGCCCGACGAGGGCCGCGTCAAGTTCCCGCATGAGCTCGACGTTGAGAACCGGCTGTCCGTCAGCCTTGCGCCATCCCTTTCGTTTCCAACCGGGCATCCACTTTGTGAGGGAATTGATGACGTAGAGGCTGTCACAGAGCACGAGCAGGCTGTCGTTTACGTGTGCAGTTGCGCGAAAGAGTTCGAGCACGGCCTGCAGCTCGCCCTGATTGTTCGTCGCGTGTGCCCACCCGCCTGCAGCCCAGCGCTTGTCGTCGATATACCAGGCCCACCCGGCTGCGCCGGGGTTGCCAAGCGCTGATCCATCAGCGGCTGCAGTAATCACGGACGTCTCCTTCATCGTGTTCTTGCATGCTAGCGGGCCTCGGGTCGTCGAGAGCTTCAGCGCCCGTCGTGTCTGGCCCGAGCCCCAGCGCCCGTCGTGTCTGGCCCGAGCCCCAGCTCGATTAACCCGAGGATGTCGGTGTCTTCAGCATCCGTCGTGTCTGGCCCGAGCAGTACACGGTTGGGTTTGCAGTGATCTCTTCCGACATGATCACAGTGCTCTCGGTCTGAGCAGTGTGTCCCGTGATGCAAGGTGGAAGTGCAACACGTGGGCTTATCGAGGCCCCTTCGGACACCCCCGGATGATCGCAGGCAGGTCTCGGATTGAGTTTCCAGAGGATCCGCGAATGTGGCTCAGCTACAACACGATACCAGCAGAAACCTACCCACACCACACACAATCACACCACCACAGTGTTGCACTTCAGACTTGAACGCGGGGGTAGTGGGTGATCCGCCCAGACCACCCAGCATCCACACCCACTTCAGACTTGAACGCGGGGGTAGTGGCTGCCGGTGGTGCGCGAGACCCATTCGGGCTGTTGTCTTGGTGGGGATGGTCACCGCATCGGGGTGATCGAATGTCGGTACCCGCGGATAGACTTGCGGAACCTGGTTCCTCATCCCCGCGTGCCACTGAACCGCATCCTCGAACCGCCACCCTTGGAGTTCGCCTCACGTGACTTACACCGCCCCGAACGATGGCCCAGCTTCCAAACTGGACCCAGTTTCCGAACTATCCCCGGCTCAGAGTCCGGTGCCGATGCTCGACAGTGTCACGGTGGCTGCGGCCACACCGAGCAAAGAGCAACCGTATGCAGCGCTCGGGCTGAAGGCAGACGAATATCAGCGGATCAGAGACATCCTGGGTCGACGACCCACGAGTGCTGAACTGGCAATGTATTCGGTCATGTGGTCAGAGCACTGCTCCTATAAGTCGTCGAAAATCTATCTGCGCACCTTTGGTGAGCGGGTCACACCCGAGATGACCAAAAACCTCATGGTGGGTATCGGAGAGAACGCGGGTGTGCTCGACATCGGTGAGGGCTGGGCGGTCACCTTCAAGATTGAATCGCACAACCACCCCTCGTTCATTGAGCCCTTTCAGGGTGCGGCCACCGGCATTGGTGGGATCGTGCGGGACATCATATCAATGGGCGCACGACCTGTGGCGGTGATGGATGCACTCCGCTTTGGTGCCGTTGATCACCCCGATACGGCCCGCGTTGTACACGGGGTCGTCGCGGGGATCAGTTTCTACAGCAACTGCCTGGGGCTACCGAACATCGGCGGCGAAACATGGTTTGACCCGGTGTACCAGGCAAATCCGCTCGTGAACGCACTCGCGGTGGGGGTGCTCCGCCACGAAGACGTGCACCTAGCCAGTGCGAAGGGAGTGGGCAATAGGGTCGTGCTGTTCGGTGCCCGCACGGGCGGAGACGGCATTGGCGGAGCATCCATTTTGGCCTCGGATACCTTCGCCGAAGGGGGGCCGACCAAACGCCCCGCGGTGCAGGTGGGTGACCCGTTTGCCGAGAAGGTGCTTATCGAGTGCTGCCTTGAACTGTTTGCCGGTGACCTTGTTGAGGGCATTCAAGACCTTGGCGCGGCCGGAATCTCCTGTGCAACCAGCGAGCTTGCATCGAATGGCGATGGTGGCATGGTTATCACCCTTGATGAGGTGCTGCTGCGCGACTCTTCGCTCACACCCGAGGAAATCCTCATGTCGGAGAGCCAGGAACGAATGATGGCGATCGTGCACCCCGACAAGCTCGCCGATTTTCTCGGGATCGTACAGAAATGGGACGTCGAAGCGAGTGTGCTGGGTGAGGTCACCGAGTCTGGTCGGCTGTCGATCACGTGGCGTGGCGAAGAGATCGTCAACGTTGACCCGCGCACGGTTGCGGTGGACGGGCCCGTGTATGAGCGTCCGGTGCGTCGGCCCGCGTGGCTAGACAAGCTGCAGGCAGACGGAGCATCCCGGCTTGCCCGGCCGAGTTCGAGTGATGACCTGCGGGCACAGTTTCTTGCGCTCGTCGGCTCGGCAAACCAGGCGGATGCCGCGTGGATCACGAACCAGTACGACCGCTACGTGCTCGGCAACACGGCTCTGAGCAGCCCCGATGACGCCGGAATGATTCGGGTTGATGAGATATCCGGACTCGGAGTTGCGGTTGCCACCGACGCGAACAGCCGCTACTGCCAGCTCAACCCGCGGGAGGGCGCGAAGCTTGCGCTTGCCGAGGCGTACCGCAATGTTGCGGTCACCGGTGCCGTCCCGATCGGTGTCTCCGACTGCCTCAACTTCGGCTCACCCGAAAACCCCGAGGTGATGTGGCAATTCGCGGAAACGATCGACGGTTTGTCTGCGGGATGCCTCGAACTCGGCATCCCCGTCACCGGCGGCAATGTGTCCTTCTACAATCAGACCGGGGAGCTCCCCATCCACCCCACCCCCGTCGTCGCCGTGCTCGGGGTCATTGATGATGTTGCCCGCCGGATTCCATCGGGCTGGCAGGATGATGGCCGTAATATCTACCTGCTCGGCGAGACGCACGCCGAACTGGACGGTTCGGCGTGGGCGGGTATCGTGCACGGACACCTCGGCGGCATGCCACCCCGAGTTGACCTGACCGCCGAGAAGCGGCTCGCGGAGCTTCTCGCGGCGGCAGCGACAGAGAGCCTCATCGATTCCGCCCATGACCTGAGTGACGGCGGACTAGCGATTGCGCTGGCCGAGGCCGTATTGCGATTCGGGGTCGGTGCTCGCATCGTGCTGGCGGAACTGGCCGCCGATACCGGCCTCGATGCCGCGACCCTACTATTCTCCGAGTCGGCAGGCCGGGTTATCGTAAGCGTTCCGCGCGATGATGAGGTGCGGTTTCTCGGTCTGTGCGCGGGACGCAATTACCCGGTGCGCCGGATTGGAGTGACCGACGCGACATCCCAGGAGTTGAGCATTCAGGATATCGTGACCGTTCCCATCTCGGAGCTGCGAACCACCAGTCGCATCGCGCTTGCCGCGTTCGGCGAGGTTATCGGTTAGTCCGGGCCGCCTCGGCCAGGGGTTTTGTTGTCCACCGGTCGCAGATTCAAGGCCAGCGTCATTCCATGACCGTCCGACGTGATTTCGATGTACCATCAGCCGCGGATTCAGGATCAGCGCCAATATGTGCCACAGGGGTAACGGACCACTTTCCCATTAGCCACAGGTTCACGTTCCGCCCACCCGGAACCGTAGCCTGCAAGATTCGCCCCCATGATGTTGGGCACTGTTCAGAACACTGACGTGGCGGTCATGTCTCTACCCCTTGCCTCTATCAGGAACAGTGCAGTACAGTACCGTCCATGACTAACACCGAACCTCCAATCCCCTCCCGGGAACCCACCTACCCAACATCCGGAGGGCTGCCCATTGCGCCCGCCGTCCCACTGGTGACCGGATATACGCCCGCTGAACTTGAGGCGTTGGCAGGCGGCCGATTGGTACCCGCTCCACTCCTCGATGACCGCAAGGTTCACATCGCCTACATCCTCCTGATTTTCTTAGGCCTACTGGGTGTTCACAAGTTTTACCTCGGCAGTATCGTCTGGGGTATCGTGTATTTCTTCACCCTAGGTTTATTCGGCATCGGCGTGATCGTAGATATTTTCACGCTGAACAGCCAGACAATCCGCGCTAACCAGCATCGTCGTGGTGCCGCCCCACGGTAGAGTTTCCTCAAATCCTGGGGTGGCTTCGCTTTTGCGGAGCCACCCCTTTTATCTGTCCTGTTCAGACATAACAGAAAGATTCGGTTGCGGTTGGGTACGACGACAATCTCAACCAAACAGGGCCGCAATTTCAATCGGTAGAACCGCAGCCTCAACCGGGTAAAGCCCTTTTCAGTTCGGTTGCAAACCTTGCTCGGTAGACATTTTGCTCGCTGTTTGGGTGTGGTGTTGGATCACCTCAGCGACCACGAAATTGAACCACTTTTCTGCAAAGGCGGGATCGAGGTTCGCTGACACAGCGAGGCTGCGAAGTCGGGCGATCTGTGTCTTTTCTCGCTCCGGATCGGTGGGCGGAAGACCATGACTTGCCTTGAGCTGCCCCACCTGCTGGGTGAATTTGAACCGCTCGGCCAGCAAGAAAATAAGCGCCGCATCAATATTGTCGATGCTTGTGCGGATGCCGAGTAACTGGCTCATCGCGACATCCCGTTCGCCTCGTGCCTCTGGTTCGGGCAGATTCTCGGTCATGATTCGACCCTAGTCGGTCGCCTTGTTAGCGGTGAAGAGCTGAGGTATCCGTGCCCACAGAGAAATTTAGGGAGTACGCTCAACGACGTGGTCGAACAGGTCGAGGTGTCCGTGCCTGCGTGACGGGGTGGAACAACCCCCGATCGCACCCGATGAGCTTCGCGAGGTGTCCGTGCCTGCGTGACGGGGTGTGTCGGCTCGCCCTGCTGATACGCGGCGGCCGTCTTTGGTCCGTGCCTGCGTGACGGGGTGTGTCGAGTGCAGCAGCTCGTATTTGTGAGTTGGGCCGTTCACTCGTAGCCTCGAGTGGTGACATTTGTCGGAGGAGGGTGATCGTGACCGCAAGAAGTACCCCCGTGGGCACTCCGCCCGCGGGGACCCCACTCGCGAACCTCACGGTGACCACGCACGGCCCTCTGCCCGATCAACCCGGTCGTCACATTGATCCGACCCTCCCTGCGGCCAACCTCGTCGACCAGGACATCCAGGTGCCGGTGCTCGGAGGCGGACTGGTTCGACACGTGAACCTGGACCTTTCCGCGTCAACTCCGTCATTGGTGTCGGTGGCGCAGCGGATTCAGGATCTCCAGCCCTACTACTCGAGTGTGCAACGCGGGAGCGGCTACCTGTCTGAGAAATGTACAGGACTCGTGGAGGACGCCCGCGCGAACATCGCCGCCCACGCCAATGCTCGCCCCGATGACCTCGTCATTTTCACTCGCAACACGACCGATGCACTGAACCTGCTCGCGACCGCCGTCCCGGGCGACACCGTGGTGCTCGATATCGAACACCATGCAAATCTATTGCCGTGGCGTTCTCGTCGCGTCGTGGAAAGTCGTGCGACCCTGGCTGAAACCCTCGCCGTTGTTCGCGCCGAACTTGCCAGCCGACCGGCCGCACTCCTCTCCGTCACGGGCGCGTCGAACGTCACGGGTGAACTGCTGCCACTCGTGCAGTTCGCAGATATCGCTCATGCGCACGGGGCACGCCTAGCGGTGGATGGCGCGCAGCTGGTGCCACACCGTCGCATCGACATGCTCGCAGCCGGTGTCGACTATCTCGCATTCTCGGGACACAAGCTGTACGCACCCTTTGGTGCCGGTGTGCTCATCGGTCGTGCCGATTGGCTTGATGCAGCGCCCCCCTACCTCGCCGGCGGTGGCGCTGTCGGCAATGTCACCCTCACCGAGGTGGAGTGGAAATCTGGTGTTGACCGGCACGAGGCGGGCTCTCCCAATATTTTTGGCAATATTTCGATTGCCACCGCGCTGGCCGATCTCACCGAGATTGGGTGGGACGCGCTGTGCGAGCACGAGAGTGCGCTCCGTGACTATTTGCACGCAGAGCTCGGCCAGATAAACGGGGTTCGCATCCTGCAGGGGTTTCCGGATGCCCCGGACCGCCTCGGCCTCGCTGCGTGGGAAGTATCAGAGGGCTCTGTGGGCTTGCTCGCCGCCGCGCTCAGCGCCGAACACGGCGTATCCGTGCGTGCGGGCAGGTTCTGTGCGCACCCGCTTGTCGCGCGACTTGCCACTCGTCGCAATGGCCTCCGGGCGAGCCTCGGTGCCGGTTCCACCCTCGATGACATCGACCGACTCGTCGATGCTCTCGCGCGTCTGTTGAAAGAAGGTCCGCGCTACGAGTACGATCGTGGCCCCCACGGTTGGCATCCGCACCACGACGACCGTCGTTGCTAGGCTCGTCGGCGCACTGCCTCCCCACACCTGCTTTCGGAGTCTGGACAGGGAACCGATTGCGCAAGGGGAGAACGGCTGCCAGCCACCCGCTCTCGCGGGGGTCTTAGTATGACGGCGTTCCAATCGTCGACGGGCATCCCCAGCCACCCGCTCTCGCGGGGGTCTTAGACTGGCCAGGTGCCAGTCAATTCCGAACTGCAGGGCCGGGTGTACCCGCCAGCCGAGCCGTATCTTGTTGCCCGCGAAAAGGTGCGTGAGTTCGCCCGCGCGGTGCTCGCGAGCCATCCCATTCATCTCAGTGTGGATGCCGCCCGCGCGGCGGGCTACCAGGACGTCGTCGCACCGACAACTTTCCCGGTCGTCGTACAGGAGCACACACTCGCCCAATTACTCGCAGACCCCGATGCGGGGATCGACTTTTCGCGCGTTGTGCACGGCGATCAGCGGTTCACGTATTCCCGGCCGATTGTCGCGGGTGATCTGCTCACCGCGCAGCTTACGGTGTCGAGCGTGAAGAACCTCGGCGCGCACTCAATGGTGACGGCGACATCTGCGATCGTTGATGAGTCTGGTGCCCACGTCGTGTCCGCGATTTCTACGCTCGTGGTGCGGGGGGAGGGATTGTGAGTGTCATTCCACGGGTAGCGGCCCTGGCGGTGGGGAGCCTCATTGCCGAGCGGTCGGTGACGGTAACGCGCGATTCGCTCGTGCGGTACGCCGGGGCATCCGGGGACTTCAACCCCATTCACTATCGCGATGATATTGCGCGCGAAGTGGGACTGCCGGGGGTGCTCGCGCACGGCATGCTCACGATGGGTCTTGCCGCGCAGCCGGTCATCGACTGGCTCGGTGATCCGGGGCGGGTGAGTGACTATCAGGTGCGTTTCACGCGGCCGATTGTCGTGCCGCCGGATGCCGGTGTCACGGTTGCCATCAGCGCACAGGTTGCTGAGCTTGATGCTGACGCACACACCGCCCGAATCGATCTCACCGTCACCGTTGCCGGTGAGAGGGTGCTCGGGAAAGCGCAACTGCGGGTGATACTCGACTAATGTCTCAGTGTTTCTCCGAGTCGACGACGCTGCGGGTCGGTGGTCCCATGGCTCGGCTTCTCACCGTGCGTGATGAGCGCGAGCTGACGCAGCACCTCGCTCAGATCTGGCAGTCGGATGAGCCGTGGTTTGTGCTTGGCGGTGGCTCAAATGTTCTCGCCAGTGACGAGGGGTTCGACGGCACGGTCTTGCGTCTTGCCACGCGCGGCATTGAGCTGGTGCCCGGTGCCGCGCCCGGTTACCAGCGGATTCACGTGCGAGCCGGTGAGAGGTGGGATGACCTCGTTGCGTGGACGGTCGCGCACGGGTACGTCGGCATTGAGGCGCTGTCGGGCATCCCGGGGTTGGTTGGCGCGGCCCCCGTACAAAATATTGGTGCCTACGGGCAGGAGCTTTCCACGGTCCTGTCGTCGGTAGATTTTCTCGACGAGGGATCGGTCCAGCCCCGACGCATCCTCGCGAGCGAGCTTGGCCTCGGATACCGTGACTCGCTTTTTAAGCAGGGGTGGCTGCGCGGGATCATAAGCGCCATCGAACTGGACCTTGTGCCGCCCACCGACTCCCCGACCGCGACCCTGAGCGAGTCAGTTGCCTTTGAGCAGCTTGCGCGGGCACTGGATGTCCCGCTGGGGGAGCGAGTTTCGCTTGCCCGGGTGCGTAACACGGTGCGCGCGCTCCGCGCCGCGAAGGGAATGCTGCTTGATCCGTCCGACCCCGACACCGCGAGCGCGGGATCGTTTTTCACCAACCCCATCGTGAACGAGCACGTTGCGCGCTCTCTGCCGCCGGATGCCCCGCGCTGGTGTCTTGATCCGGAGCCCGTATCTGAGGTCGTTCCGCTGACCCCTCCCGAGTCACCGCTCGATGCGTTCCACGCCCATCGGGCGAGCGTGGTCACCGAGGCTGCGATGCGGGATGCTCCGTCCGCGACATCCCGCACTAAGCTCTCTGCTGCATGGCTCATCGAACACTCGGGCATCCACCGGGGGTTTCGGCTGCCCGGTTCGCGGGCCGCGATCTCCTCGAAGCACACGCTCGCGCTCACCAACCGGGGCGGCGCGACCGCGGAAGAAATCGCACAACTCGCCCGGTATGTGCGGACCCGTGTGCACGCGGAGTTTGGGTTTGAGCTCATTCCAGAACCGACACTGCTGGGAGTAGAGCTTTAGCGTCCTGCTCAGGCTCGTTACGTGTCCCGACGGAGCCACCGGAAGGTCAGTCGGCTGAGGATGATCCCCCCGACTAACCACACCGCCAGCCACACGGCAACCCAACCCAGGTTCCACACTTCGCCCTGTTCCATAACCTTGAAACCATCGGGCAGGAACGCGGCACGCATGCCCTGGGCCATCCATTTCAGCGGGAAAATGCTGGAAACATTCTGCATCCATGTTGGCAAGACGTGAAACTGTAGGTACACGCCGGAAAAGAACTGCAGCAGCAGCATGACCGGGATAACCACCGCGGTCGCACTCTTTCCCGACCGCGGGACCGAGGAGAGCGCGATCCCCAGAAACGCTGCACACGCGATGCCCAGCGGGAACATCCAGGCTATTGTGAGCCAGGCTTCCGGCGAGGTGGGCAGGTCAATGCGGAGTACCGCCCAGGCAAAAAGAAGCAGTGCGGTGAGCTGAATAAGCCCCGTGACAAACACACAACCGAACTTGCCAATAAAGTACGAGACCGGTGACAGCGGCGATCCGCCGAGCCGCTTCAGTGTGCCGCCGCTCTTTTCCATGGCAATCTCGATAGCCAGACCCTGCATGCCCGAAAGCAACATGCCCGCCGCGACCATGCCGGGCAGGTATGTTGCTCCCACTGACACGGACGGCCCACCCGGGACCGGGTTGACATTGCCCGCGGAACTAAACGCGGCCGTCAATACCCCCAGCATGATGATGGGGAAAAGGAAGGTGAAAAACACCGTGTCGGGCGAACGAAAGTACCCGAGTATCTCGTAGATGATCCGCGAGAAACCCACCGCAATGATGCTGCGGCGGCGGGCAGGGGGGACTCTCCGTGCCGCCGCTCTCGACCCCCGTATCACTTCAGGCGTTGTCATTGAGATCTCCCTTTGTCTGTCGCACGAGTGCGAGGTAAATGTCTTCCAGGCTCGGCTGAATAACCTCGAGCCGGTTGGGCTCAGCGCCCCCACCCTCAGCAACAAGCGACGCTACGAGCGCTGCAGGTTGGAGTGTGCGCTGCTCGCGCTCAACGCCATCGGGGTCTATCCATCGAACAACCGGGGTTCGTGCCTCCGGTCCGCCGAGTTCAGTTATTTTTCCCGCATCGATAATGCGCCCATCGAGGATAATCGCGGCGCGGTCGCCAAGCTGGGCGGCCTCGTCAAGGTAGTGAGTTGTGAGCAGGATCGTTGTTCCTTCATCCTTGAGATCCCGGATGAGTTGCCAGAATTCTTGCCGTGCCTCGGGATCGAAGCCGGTTGTTGGTTCATCGAGAAAGAGGAGCTCTGGCCGACCAATGATGCTCAGTGCGACATCCACCCGCCGCCGCTGCCC
The DNA here is from genome assembly GCA_002529645.1 of Candidatus Lumbricidiphila eiseniae. GTDB lineage: Bacteria > Actinomycetota > Actinomycetes > Actinomycetales > Microbacteriaceae > Agromyces > Agromyces eiseniae. The sequence continues at coordinate 20,638 of NAEP01000073.1, forward strand.
GCCGGAGAGTTTTGCGACCCGGGATGTCGCCTTCGACTGCAATCCGACCGCAGCGATGACATCTTCGACCCTGCGGGGGTTGGGGTATAACTGCGCCGTATACCGCAGTTGTTCGCGCACGGTGTGGCTTGCTATTTCATTGCTTGACTGCAGAACAATGCCAAGGCGGGCTTTCCAATCGAGTCCGCCGTGCACCGGATCGGTGCCGAGCACACTCACCTCACCGGCCGTGCGGTGGCGGAATCCTTCAAGAATTTCCACGGTTGTCGACTTGCCCGCTCCGTTGGGGCCGAGCAACGCAAACGTTTCTCCTCGAGCAATATCGATATCGATCCCGTTCACAACGGTGGTGTTGCCGTATGTCTTGACGAGTCCTCGAACTCGCACCGCCGTATCGGCGTCAGGGTTGGTCAAAGTCGTGGGCATCGGCACCTCCGGGGTCATCGATAGAAATCCTAGTATCTGCGCGAAGGAAGTTTTGCGCGGGGTCATGCCCGGGTTCAGCCAAAGAGCGCATGCAACCGCTGCATCCCCTCCAACAGCGGAGCATCCCCCAGTGCGTAGCTGAACCGTAGGTATCCGCTGGGGCCGAATGCCTCGCCCGGCACCGTCGCAACCTCAGTCTGATCGAGAATCAGGTCTGCGAGCGCAAGCGAGGTGGTCGGGGTGGTCCCGCCCCACTCGCGATGGAGCAGTCCTGTGACATCCGGGTACACATAAAACGCACCCTGTGGCACCGGAACGTGCACGCCCTCGATCTTGGAGAGTTCGGCCACGATAGTCCGTCGTCGCCGGTCAAAGGCGCGCCGCATGTGCTCGACCGAATCCTGCGGTCCTGTCAGCGCCGCGAGCGCAGCCCGCTGCATAATGTTCGAGACATTCGAGCTGAGGTGTGACTGAAGGTTCGCGGCACCGGTCATGATGTCGGCGGGGCCGACCATCCACCCCACCCGCCACCCGGTCATCGCATATGTCTTTGCAACACCGTTGACGAGAACGGTCTGTTCGGTCAGGCCAGGAACAGCCTCCACGATCGACAGTGCCCGCGGCGGAACGCCGTCCGGGTCGTGGGCATACGTGAGGTTTTGGTAGATCTCATCGGAGATAACCCAGATGCCGTGCTCCAGCGCCCACTCGCCAATGGCGTGCACCTGCTCGGTCGAATACACCGCCCCGGTTGGGTTGGAGGGGGAGACAAACAACAGCACTTTGGTGCGGGGAGTGCGGGCACGTTCGAGTTGCTCGACGGTTACGCGATATCCCTGGTCACCGCCCGCAAAAACATCAACCTGGATGCCTCCGGCGAGCTTGATCGCCTCGGGATACGTTGTCCAGTACGGGGTGGGCACAAGCACCTCATCGCCCGGATCGAGCAACACCTGAAACGCCTGGTACACAGCCTGCTTGCCGCCATTAGTGACGACGACCTGGCTCGGGGGCACGGGCCATCCCGAATCTTGCCGTGTTTTGTGGGCGATTGCCTCACGCAGTTCTGGCAGTCCGGCAGCGGGTGTGTACCGGTAGTTCCGTGGCTCGTTCACCGCCGCGCGGGCCGCGTCAACAATGTGAGGCGGAGTGGCGAAATCGGGTTCGCCAGCAGCGTAGGAAATGACCGGGCGGCCTTCGCTCTGCATGGCTTTGGCCTTTGCGTCAACCCGGAGGGTTGCGGATTCGGCGATCGCAGAGATTCGGGTGGACAGTCGTGTGGTTGGGCTCACCGTGTCAGCCTATCCGCAGGCCTATTCCCGCGGTTGGGGTGGTTGGGTGTGCTGGGCACTTTATGCACGCCACCCAAAGGGGCCCATTCCCGCGGTTGGGCGGGAGACGCTCAGCCCCGTCCCGGGGCATTCACCGGGAGGCTCCCTGGCAGTCTGCGATGGAGGATGCGGAGGTTGCCCGTCCCGGGGCATCCACCAGAGGCTCATTCCGGCGGTGTGTTTGGTTCCGGTCCCATCCTCGAATACACTCAGGGGGGTTGATTTCTGACCAAGCTTTGTTGTGCCCATTTTCGTGGGTTCCGCAGGGCGCGGAAGTACCCGGCCTTTCGGACCCGCCTTGCGCGAAGCCCGAGAGCTATAGGGCGGTGGCTCAATTGGTAGAGCAGCGGTCTCCAAAACCGCAGGTTGCAGGTTCGAGTCCTGTCCGCCCTGCGAACAGCGCTCACGCATGTGACGGAAGGTATACCAGGTGGCACGCAACGAACACGACGAACCAAGCGAGGACCTCGTCGAGACCGCGCGACGCGAAAAATCAGAGCGCCGGAACCCGTTTGCCCGGATCGTGCTCTTCCTGCGTCAGGTTGTCGGGGAACTGCGGAAGGTTGTCACCCCCACCCGGCAAGAGCTGCTCAGGTACACGGGTGTTGTTCTTGTGTTTGTTTTGATCATGATGGGGATTGTCTGGGTGCTCGATAAGGGATTTGGCTGGGCGATCATCTACGTTTTCGGAACTCCCGAATAGAGCAGGAAGCCTCCGCTCACGCCCTGCTTGATGCGGGGTCGTGCACAGGATGAAGGATGAGGAACGAATGTCAGGTACTGAACGCGACGATGTCGATTGGGCAACCGCGGCTGAACAGTCATCAGAGGATGACGAGAGCCAAACCGGCAACATGCTCAGCCACGATGAGGATTCTGTGGTGCCCGCCGAACAGCGCGCGGTTCACCTTGTGGATGACACCGAGGTTGACCTAAAGGCGGTGCTGGACGCGATGGCGGTCGCGAATGATCCAGAGGCTGACGCCGTCGTGGATGACGCTCTCGACATCGATTCATCGGAAGAAGCTGAGGCGGCGGCAGAAGCCACAGTGGGTGAGACTGGCGAGATCACCGAGTCAGACGACGAGGTGGATCCGTATGCCGCCTTCCGCGCCGAGCTGCGGTTTCTGCCGGGCAAGTGGTACGTCATTCACTCGTACGCCGGGTTTGAGCGACGCGTGAAGGCAAATATTGAGCAGCGTCGCGAGTCGATGGCGATGTCGGACTTCATCTACCAGGTTGAAGTGCCGATGGAAGATGTTGTTGAGATCAAGAACGGGCAGCGCAAGATGGTAACCCGGGTGCGTATTCCCGGCTACGTGCTGGTGCGGATGGACCTCAACGAGGACAGCTGGTCGGTTATCCGCCACACCCCCGGCGTGACCGGGTTTGTCGGCAACGCCCACAACCCGACGCCGCTGCGATTCGAGGAAGCGTTCGGCATGCTGAAGGCTCTTGTGGAGATCAGGGAGGCTGCCCCGGCTGCGCGCGGCAGGGGTGCATCGGGTGCGGGGTCAGCCCGGGCCATCCCCGCTGAAATCGACTTCGAGGTCGGTGAGACCATCACGATCAAGGATGGCTCGTTCGCCGGCCTTCCCGGAACAATCAACGAGATCAAACCGGAGAGCGGCAAGCTCATCGTGCTCGTTTCGCTGTTTGAGCGGGAGACGCCGGTTGAGCTCAGCTTCGACCAGGTCACCAAGCTGTAGCAAACAGTCGCGGTCTCCGCTAGACTGGGAAGATTGTGCCGTGCGGATTTGCCCCGCGGTGCTGCGTACCACCGCCTGTCGAGAACCGTCGGCTGAGCGGGAGAGGGCCCCGTGCCGGGGCGTTCGACACGAAAGAGAGACACAATGGCACCGAAAAAGAAGGTCACTGGTCTGATCAAACTTCAGATCAATGCTGGCGCCGCCAACCCTGCCCCGCCGATTGGTCCAGCGCTCGGTCAACACGGCGTCAACATCATGGAGTTCTGCAAGGCCTACAACGCGGCGACTGAAACGCAGCGCGGTAGCGTCATTCCGGTAGAGATTACGGTCTACGAGGACCGCTCATTTACCTTCATCCTGAAAACCCCACCCGCGGCTGAACTCATCAAGAAGGCAGCCGGTGTTGCGAAGGGGTCGGGCGTTCCGCACACCACGAAGGTCGGCAAGTTGACTCAGGACCAGGTTCGTTCGATCGCCGAACAGAAGATGTCCGACCTCAACGCGAACGATGTGGATGCCGCGACAAAAATCATCGCCGGTACCGCGCGTTCCATGGGCATCACGGTCGAATAAGGCGGAGGGAGAGAACACAATGGCTACAAAATCGAAGGCATATCGCGCCGCCGCCGAGAAGATCGAGGCAGGCAAGTTTTACACTCCGACCGACGCGGTCGCGCTCGCAAAACAGACCGGTTCGGCAAAGTGTGACTCGACCGTCGAGGTCGCGCTGAAGCTCGGGGTTGACCCGCGGAAAGCCGATCAGATGGTTCGCGGCACGGTCATCTTGCCGCACGGCACGGGTAAAACCGCGCGCGTTATCGTGTTCGCGACCGGTCCGGCTGCCGAGGCGGCGATTGCAGCGGGTGCCGATGAAGTTGGCGGAGCTGAGCTCATTGAAAAGGTTGCTGGTGGATACACCGCATTCGACTCGGCTGTGTCGACGCCGGAGCTCATGGGTCAGGTTGGTCGTCTGGGTAAGGTGTTGGGACCGCGTGGGCTCATGCCGAACCCGAAGACAGGAACTGTTACCCCGGATGTCGCGAAAGCTGTGGCCGACATCAAAGGCGGAAAGATTGAGTTTCGTGTTGACAAGCACGCCAATGTGCACTTCGTGGTTGGTAAGGTTTCGTTTTCGCCCGACCAGTTGGGAGAAAACCTCAAGGCTGCGCTTGACGAGGTCGCACGGTTGAAGCCGTCGAGTTCGAAGGGACGATACATTCAGAAGGGTGCGGTGTCGACGACGTTTGGCCCGGGTATCCCGCTGGATGTGAACTCACTGTAGAGATGCGCGCTGCGCGTGGTGGGGCTGGGCGCACTGTTGGTGTCGGCGGGTAGGGTCGCGCGTATGCGGTTGCTGTTTCGGCGCGTCGAGTGCGCCCCCGCATTGCCATCGGATCTCGCTCACCCCGGGAGTGCCTGTCGTTGCCGACACAGGTAGCTCCGCGTTGCCGTCGGTTCTCACCGTCTCTGCGGTCGGGAGTTGCGTGAACGCCGGCAACCTCGCTCCCGTGTTGGATCTCAGAAGTCGGCACGGACTCTGGGGTCTACACGGATTTAGTAACCCCGTATTTGCGGTCGCCGCGGCCCGCGATGCCGCGACCATGTTTGTCGTTGTCGTCATAGAGTTGGGTCTCAGCCCCTTCCTTGTTGATCAGATCTGCGGTGGCGCCTCCACCCCATAGGACTGGTCTCACCGTCACCCCGATCGGGCGAGTGTGCGGAGGTGGCGCCCCTAACCTTATAGGGGTGGCGTTGGGGCAGTGTGCCACGCGGCCAACCGCAAAGGATGCCACACACCTGGGACAGCTGATGCCACACACCTGGGACAGCTGATGCCACACACCTGGGACAGCTACTGTGTGGCTGCCGTTTCCCGTCAAGATGGTTCCGGGGCTTTCAATTTGAGTGCCACTGGCAGTACACTGCTTGTTGATATGGCAAATATGACTAATGTAGCGAACACAGTGAAGTTGCGTGATCAGGCGCTGGGCGGCGAATACAAGAGGTTCCCCCCCCCCCCCCCCCCCCCCC
>NAEP01000009.1 GCA_002529645.1 Candidatus Lumbricidiphila eiseniae
GGGGGGGGGGGGGGGGGGGGGGGGGGATTCCCATATGTTGTTGTCGGGGTGGTTGGCGAGAAAGTGGTGGAATCGCCTCCGCGATTCCACCACTTTCTCGTGTCACTATCCGGTGAAGTTACTCACGGTGACCTCTGTGGTGGCGGTAGCACCGTCGCGAACGTATGCCACGGTCGCGGTTGCGCCACCGGCGAGCGCACGAACCTGAGCCGTCAGATCGGTGGGGCCGGTGATCGGGTAGCCGTTGAACTGTGTGACGATGTCGCCAACCTTGAGCCCTGCCTTCTCAGCGGCACCGCCCGAGGTCACCGATTGAATAAGTGCGCCGACAACGTTTGACTTCGATGCCGTAGCAGATTTGATGGATGCGCCGAGGAGGCCGTGCGAGGCTTTACCCGATGTGATGAGTTCCTTGGAAATGCGCTGGGCGAGGTTCGAGGGGAGTGCGAAGCCAACGCCGATGTTTCCGGCCTGGGAGCTTCCGGAGCCGCCGGTCGATTGAATCGCCACGTTGACGCCGATGAGCTGGCCTTGATCGTTGAGGAGCGGGCCGCCTGAATTGCCCGGATTGATCGCGGCATCCGTCTGGATGACCGGGAGTGTCACCGTGTTCTGTGCCTGAGGCTGCTGGCGATTGTTATTGGGTGAGCCGAAGTAGAAGTCGTAGGGGCCGTTGTCCTGTGGCGATTGCTGTGAACTGTCGGGCGAGGTCGGTGCGGCGGAGGAGGCGACATTGATGGATCGGTTGAGGGCGCTCACGATTCCGGTTGTCACGGTTCCGGAGAGTCCGAGGGGAGCGCCAATTGCGACGGTCTGGTCGCCGACGTTGAGCTTGTTGGAATCGGCGAAGTCCATGGGCGTTAGGTTGTTGGCACCATCCAGTTTCACGACCGCGAGGTCGGCCAGTGGATCGGTGCCGACAATGGTAGCCGAGTACAGATGCCCGTTATTGGTTGTAACCTCGATCTTCACACGGGATTCGGCACCGTCGAGAGTGACAACATGGGTATTTGTGAGTACATAGCCGTCCGCTGACAACACGATCCCAGACCCGGTTCCAGTTCCCGAAGAACCGGTCACGCTGAGGGTGACAACACTCGGGCTGGCTTTGGCCGCGACCGCCGTGGTCTGATTTGCCGATTCAGGCCGGTTGACGACGATATTGCTTGTTGTGCCCCCGGATGTGGTGATACCTGATTTCTGGCCGTTGTTGAGGAGCGCGGTGATTCCGGCTGCGGATGCTCCGCCGATGAAGGCTCCGACCAGCAGCACTCCCACTCCCAGGGCAATCAAGCGCCCGCTGCGAGATGACCGAGTCTTTCTTCGTGTGCTGGCAGGGGCGTACGGGCTGTAAGACACGGGTGTGAGTGGGGTGGTGGTGGATGCTCCGTATGCGGTGCTTCCCGGCCGGTTGGGGTTATGGCGGATCGAGCCATCGGAGGTTGAGGGTTCGGACGCCGTTGCTGGCGCTGGTGCGAACGCGGGTGTGCTGGGGGGGAAAGCAGCGGGCCGCTCCGGCAGGGGATTAGCCACCGGTCGGCCGAAATACTGGCCGGGGGTAGGCATCCGTTGCGGGTACCCTGTGCCAGATGCGCCGGGAGTTAGCGGTTCAGCGCCAAACGCAGCCGCTCGACCGGGCTGGTTCTGGTCGGGGGTGGGGTAGCGGTTGGGTGTGTCGTAACGGGGGGGCACGAACGGAGTGGGGGTGGTCTGGTTTGGAGTGGGGGTGGTCTGGTTTGGAGTGGGGGTGGTCTGGCCCGGAGCAAGGAACACAGCGTGTTCAGCGTGGTTCTGGGGTGAGGGGGCAGCGGCGCCCCAGGTGTTCCATGTTGGAGCGGTGGTCTGTGGCGAGGGTGTTTCTGGAGTTTCCGGTGGTGCCGTTGTAGACGCCGTGTTCGCCGTCGTCGGGGACGTGGTGTCCGCGGCAGGGAATATTGATTCGGTGTCCGCTGGAACGAGGGTGCCTGTCGGGGTGGTTGGAGCTCCCGGGGTGGTTGGGGCTCCCGGGGTGACCGGACTCTCCGGGGTGAAAGTGCCCTCTGGTGTGGCTGGTATTCCCGTCGAGGCGGTGGTGTCTGAGTTGTCGTTGCTGTTGGTCGTCATGTCTGCATTCCTTTGTGTTCTTTGGCTGGCGGAACAAGGCCTGAGGCAAGTATCGGGGTATAACTTCTGAAAAGCCTATGTTCAAAGCATGTTGTCGATGCGAGTTGCAGTCAGAACTGCAGTTCGAGGGGTGCAGAACTGTAATCTTAGGGGAGCTACTGAGCCGATTTGTTCCCAGGTGGCGGGAGGATCAACCCGGGTGATCCTGGTCGTCAAAACTGGTCGTGGGTTCTTCAGTTGACGGGAGGGTGTGGCGGTTCGTGTTGGAACTGCTGCCCTCGGCTACCGCCGGGAATGTGGTTTCGTTCCTGCTGGATGTGACCCCACCCCTGCTGCTGGAAACCACCGCTTCCCTGGCCGGGAATGCCGCTTCATTAGTTCGCCACCGACGGTGCTGTGTCGTTGAACAGGTTGGAACACCACGAGGGTTGTTCCAAGGCCCACGCCACAGCTCACAAGCGCAGGAGCAACGGCGCTGAGAGTCATCCAGAGTGGCAGAAGGATCGGGTGTTTTCTGTCCTTGTGTCCGGGTACTGACGGATGTTCATACCCCGATGGTGAGAGTTGAGCCGAGGGAGAGGTTGCACCGGAGGGGAGGCCGCACCGTGGAGGTCGCTTGACTGTGTGGCGGTTTAGCTATCACCAGTCGGTGGTGGTGCAATGATTTCTATTTGAATATGGTGTTCTCATGTGGGAGTCATGACGTTGTGCAACAGGATAGGTTGGAGCTCAGCACTGTTCGGGGATTAGCATAATCGGGAACCAGAGGGTAATGACATGACAGAAGACGGTCACGCGGCTTCGAGCGGCGGTGTAAAGATTCTCGCCGATCTCGACCGGAACGGTCCGATTCCGCTTTACTATCAGCTCGCAAAGCGGATTGAGGAGGCGATCGAAACCGGTGCGCTGCGCCCCGGTGCAAAACTCGACAATGAAATATCGCTCGCGCAGCACCTGTCACTGTCGCGACCAACAGTGCGCCGGGCCCTCCAGGAACTCGTTGACAAGGGGATGCTTGTGCGGCGCCGTGGTATTGGCACGCAGGTCGTACACGGCAGACTTCAGCGACGGGTTGAGCTGACCAGTCTCTACGATGACCTCAAACGGGACGGCCAGAAACCGAGCACACGAGTGTTGCAGATCGCAGAGGTACCCGCGGACCCGCGCATTGCCGAGGCGCTTGCCCTCACGCCAGGAGCTGGGGTCACGTACATTCACCGCGTTCGGTACACGGACGGTGTTGCTGTCGCTATCCTGGAGAACTATCTGCCGTCTGGCCGTGCGTGTTTCACGTCCGATGATTTGGCAACGCAGGGTCTCTACGAAACGTTGCGTACTCGTGGGGTCAACCTGCGGGTGGCAAAGCAGCGGATCGGTTCCCGGAATGCAACGGCGGGGGAGTCGGAACTGCTCGGAATCGAGCACCACGCTGCGCTACTGACGATGGATCGCACGGCGTACGACACATCCGGCGAGGCAGTCGAGTATGGGCACCACTGCTACCGGCCAGATCTGTATTCCTTTGAGATTACGGTTGTCGGCAAGTAAATCGTTACCCAGAGTGGGCCCCGGTAGCCAGGAACGATCAACATCCAATAATCACAAGCGCACCGAGTAACCAGTGGGCCCCGGTAGCCAGGAACGATCGCTCCTCATCCGCCTGCACCGGGTCCGTGCGCGCACCGCAAACTTGCCACGCCGGGCGACCATCCTCATCTGCTTGCACACCGGTCCGTGTCCGTGGATCACACCGCCGGAAAGCCGGGTTCGGGTCACGGTCCGGCGAGTTTGAATTTCGAGCTGCCCCCGACGACGAAGCCGCAGGCGCGGCCGGTGCCGACGAGGCATCCCTTGGCCGCCATCATCGCGGTGTAGTAGTCGATGTAGCGAAAACCGTAGGTCTCGCCGCGGGCAAATGCTTGGTTCTGGATGGCGGCTCGCCAGCGTTCGAACGCTTCCTCGGGGATCGGAACGTAGAGGTCGGGCACGAAGCCTTCGGCGTCCTCCCAGTTGTCGGCGTGGAGAAACTGGTCGACACTGTGTCGACCCAGCGGGCTGTCCACCGGCAGAGACGCTAGAAAACGGGCGCGCTCGGCGAGGATCGCTGCGCGCTCATGATCGCGGTGGATGCTCTTGGTCCAGTGCGTGATGAGGATGTCGGGCTTCTGTGCCCGGATGATGTCGGCGATCTGGTCGGCTGCTTCCTCGCTGTTGGGTAGGAAACCGTCGGAGTAGTCGAGAACCCGGAACTCCGCGCCGATATCGGCGGCGAACTGTTCGCCCTCTCGGACTTTCTGCACCCGGTACTCGTCCGGACTGAGTCGAGGGTGGCCCCGCTCGCCGTAGGTGCAGGCCAGGATGATGGCTCTGTCACCGTCGAGGATCATTTTAGCGAGGGTTGGCCCCGCTGTCAGATCCATGTCTCCGATGTGCCCGCCGATGGCGAGGACGGTTCTGCTCATGTTCTGCTCCGTTTTCTTTTGCGAGTTGCCAGTGCCGGGTCATTTCATGCCACTGAGTACGACGCCGCGCACGTAGTACTTCTGGAAGAAGAGGAAGATCAGCAGCACCGGAACGGTACTGATCACGATTCCCGCCATGACAATCGGCATCGTGCGGTTCGGGTCAATGAAGCTCTGCAGCAACTGGATGCCCACCGGGAGAGTCATCAGGTCGGGGTTTGTCGAGGCCATCAGCGACGTCCAGATGTACTCGTTCCACTGTCCGACGAAGGTGATCAGGCCCAGGGTGATTGCCACCGGCTTTGCCTGTGGAAGCACGATGCGGTAGAACAGCAGCCACTCGCCCGCGCCGTCGATCCGGGCGGCCTCCAGCATCTCGTTCGGAATCCCCACCATGAACTGCCGCATGAGGAAGATGCCAAAGCCACTGACCAGGAACGGGAGCATCAGCGACATGATGTTGGTGGTCATGCCGCCGTCGCCACCCTGGCCGAGGATGTTGTTGCCTCCAACGAGTGGCCAGTTCAGCATGATGAGGAAGTCGGGGATGAGCAGCAGGAACGGCGGCAGCATCATTGTCGCCAGGATGAAGCGGAAGATGACGTCGCGACCGCGGAAGTGCAGCTTGGCGAGTGCGTATCCGGCCATGGCCGAGGTGATCAGCACCGACGTCGTGACGACGAGGGTCACCAGCACACTGTTCATGAACAGCTGCCCGAGCTGTAGTTGGTCGAATGCGGCGCTGTAGTTGCTCCAGGTGAAGTTCTGCGGAAGGAAATGGTAGGGCAGGATGCCGTACTCGCCCGGCCCCTTGAACGAGCTGAACAGCATGTCGAAGAACGGTAGGGCCATCAGGATGCCACCGACGGCGACCAGTGTGTACGAGAGCCACGGGGTGCGGACCCGCTTGTTGCGCACAGCCATCAGTCGTCGTCTCCTGCCCGTCGGCTGACCCAGAGCTGGACCAGGGTGATGATGAAAATGATCACGAAGAGCGCCATCGCCATCGCACTGGCCGTGCCCCAAGCACCGAATTTGAACGCCTGCTGGTACATCTCGAACGCCGCCACGTTCGTCGAATTCACCGGCCCGCCGTCTTTGGTCATGACAATGATGAGGGCGAACGACTGCAGGCCCGCGATGCACTGCGTGATAAAGACAAAGAGCAGGGAGGGCCGCAGGAGCGGCAGCGTGATGCCCCAGAAGCTCTGCCAGCTGTTCGCGCCGTCAATCTCGGCGGCCTCGTAGACCGTGCGGTCGATCGCCTTGATGCCGGCGGTGAGGATGAGCACCGCCGCGCCGATCGAGGCCCACGCCTGCACGACGGCCACCGAGGGCAGCGCGATCTTCGGGTCGGAGAGAAAACCAACCGAGTTAATGTGGAGAGCATTCAGCAACCCGTTGATGAGGCCCGATGGTTGGTACATCATCTTCCACACGTTGCCGATCGCGACGACGGTCGCGACGACGGGCAGGAAGTACAGGAAGCGCCAGAACCCCTGGAAGCGCAGGCGTTCGATGCACTGTGCGACAAGCAGAGAGCCTGCGACGGCGAGCACCACCGAGAGCGCCGCGAACACCAGGGTGTTGACGAGGATCGGCGATACGAAGGTGCCGTCGAAACTAAGGATGTCGGAGTAGTTCTTCACTCCGATGAACGTGATCTGGGTGAGATCGTAGCCGCCCCACTGCGAGAGCGAGAGGAAGATCGCGAAGAACGACGGGAGGATCAAAAAGACCGTGAAGAACAGCAGCGAGGGCGCAAGGAAGAGGTAGCCGGCGCGCCCTTCCCGTCTGAACCGCTGTGATGGGGCTCTCGACGGAGCCGAGAGCCCCATCACGGCATCCAGTTGGCTCGCGGTCTCGCGAATCGTGTTCGCGTACAGTCCTGTCATCTGTCACCTCCGCTTGGTCGGGCTCGGTTCGGACGTGGGGCGGGGCAGTTCGACACCACCCCGCTCCCGTCCTGCTTCGATGGCACTACTTGCGGTTGATCTCGGAGGCCAAGCTCTTGAAGATCTGGTCGACCGGAGCCTTGTTCACGAGGATTTCGTTGAGCGAATTGTGCAGCGATGTCTTTGCCTTGTAGGCGTTGGCCGCGTTTGATTCGGCCATCGCGTAGCTCGCCGCGTCGTAGATCGGCGTGAGGTTCGCGTCCTTGGCCTGCAGCTTCGGGCCGAGGATGGCGGCATCAGCCTTGCGCGGTGGAATGAGGCCGTTTCCGGCCAGGAAGTCACCCATCTCGGTGACACCCTCCTTGTTTTTGGCCGAGTTCAGCCAGGTCAGGAACTCCCACCCCTCCTTTTTGTGCTTGCTGCCGGAATTCACGCCGGTGAAGAACGCGTAGGCCAGGGATCCCTTCTCGCCCGCCTCGGGGCCGGGAACCGGTGCTGTTCCGACGTTCGCGTAATCCTCCTTCATCTGCTCCTTTAGGCTGCCGATCCACCAGCTCGCCTGGATGGCCATGGCAACGCGGTTGCTGGGGAAGGTCTTGGTCGGCATGATCGACGTGGTGGTCACACCCGACTTTGCCAGCTCAGACTCGAGCTGCATGACCGACATCGCTTTGGCGTCAAGCGCCGAATTGCCCTTGGCGTCGAGGAGCTTGCCGCCCGCGGCATCCAATAGTGACAGGAACGGATGCGCGGTCTGGTTATCACCATCCTGAATGAGAGAGAGTCCTTCGATCTGGTAGTTGCCCGAGGAGTCTTTCGCCGTCGTCTTCTCAGCGATCTCTTTTAGCTGCGCCCAGTTGGTCGGCGGCTTGTTGTAACCGGCGTCGGCGAGGATCTTTTTGTTGTAGTAGAGCACGTAGGTGTTGAACTCGGTCGGATAGCCAAACACCTGCCCGGTGTCACCGGTGACGGCGTCGGCCGCAGCCTGGCTGTAGTTGTTTTTGATGTCACTGGCGACATCCACTGACGGTTTGTCGAGCACTCCGGTGGCCGCGAGCTGACCACCCCAGAGCGCGTACGAACTGAGGATGTCGGCACCCTTGCCGCCGGTCTGCCGCACGTTCAGGGTGGTGAGAAGATCGTCAAAGCTGACGGTTTGCTGCTTGACCTGGATGTCGGGGTGGGTGGAGTTCCACTGGTCGATCAGCTTGGTCAGGCCGCTCTTGAGGGGTTCCTGCCCGTAGTGGCTCAGGAAGGTGAGCGTGACCTTGCCGCCAGTGCTTCCTGATCCGCCGGACACACTGCAGGCGGACAGAGTGAGCGCTGCCGCGCTCGCGACGAGCGCGACCGTGGTGAGTCGATTGTGACGGCCGAACGGGAATGTTCTCATGGTGTTCCTCTCGGTGGTGGGGCGCTGTGTTTTACACAGCGAGCGGTGCGTGCAGGATCGTGAAGGTGCCAGTGATGGTGAAGCCGGTCTTCGCGTAGAGGTAGCCGGCGGCCGAGGTTTCTTCTGTCCAGAGGAACCAGGCGCTGTGGGCGCCGAGGGCTCGCATCCGCTGCAGGGTGAGGTGCAGCAGGATCTCGCCCAGACCGGTGCCGCGACTCTCCGGCAGCACACCGAACGGGCCGAAACGCTCGAGCACGTTCTCGTAGGTTCCGTGCATCGCCCAGCCGAGCATGACGCCGTCGGGGTTGCGCACGCAGACAATGCGTTCGAGTGACTGTCCGCCGAGCACGCCCTCGCGGATACCGCGGGCCCAGTCGGGGTTAAACCGGTTTCCGGCGATATCGATCAGATCCACGAGGTCGTCACCCGTGGGTGAACCAAAAGTCCAGCCGTCGGCGCGCAGGGTGGCGACGCGTTCTCGGATACGCTCGGGGAACACGTAGTCGTTCAGACTGCGATCCATGGCGACCGACTCGTACTGCGTGGTGAAACCGAGCGATGCCAGCAGTCGGGCGGCCTCCGGGTACCGGTTTGCGTCGAGACCGGGCAGGAAGTAGTTGGGGGTGTACGACGAGAAATACACCGTTGTCGCCCCTTTGTCGGCGAGCCAGTCCATGGCGCCGCGCACGAGGGCGGTGCCCAGGCCCTGTCGGCGTGCCCCGGGCACCACGAAAAAGAACGGAATCCAGCCCGATCCGGGTTCGAGGTCGGCGCCTGCAGCGGCGATACGTCGCCGGACGGCGTAGCTGGTTCCCACAATCGTTCCGTTTTGTTCGGCGATGAGGAGTCCGTTTTTATCGAAGTTGCGGTCGAGCAGAAACATGTCGCGGAAGCGCGTGTAGGTGATTGCGTCGGCCGGCGCGGCGGCGGCCCAGGCTTCGGCGATTGCGGGCCCGTCTCCGGATCCAAACGGTCTGATCGTCGCGATGGGTGTGGACTGCTGCATCGAAATCTCCTCGTGCCTTCTCACTTCGGTGTGTCGGCGCATCCTGGCCTGGCACCGAAATTACCCGCGTCGATAGAACTATGTCAAGTATTTTTATCAAGTGGTAGTTTGATGGCAATAATTTACGTGTTCGTCACAGGCACGAAACACGCGGATAGAGCAGAACGTCGTCGCCGTAGATCTCAGAGACGGCTCGCACGCCCGGATTCAACGACGACAGAGGTGTTCCCGAGGCGAGAGACTCGCGCAGCGAAGCTGAGCCCCAGAGACGGTCAACGCCATAGCCGCACTCGCCGACATCCCCTCGTTCACCCGGCTCGAGGAACCGGAACTGATCGGGGTACAGGTCGGCGATCGTCTCGAGCAACAGGAGCCCCACACCGACCGGGTCGAACGCCGCTCGATCGGTGATGTGAAGCTGCACCCCTCGCAGTGTCTGACCGGCGTACTTGTGGAACGTCGGTGCGAACCAGATCTCGCGGAAGAGGACACCGGAAACACCCCGGTCACGCACGGTCGCCGCCAGTCTCCCGTCAATGTACGGCGCCCCCAGCATCTCGAAGGGGCGGGTGGTGCCGCGCCCCTCGCTCACACTGGTGCCCTCGAACAGACCGGTGCCCGCGAATGCGAACGCGGTGTCGAGGGTGGGCATGTTCGGCGACGGTGGCACCCAGGGCAGGCCGGTCGCGTCGAAGTCGCGCCCGGCATCCCAGTCGCGCATCGCCACGACCTCAAGGTCAACCGTTAGTCCCCGAGTCGGCAGATCCCTTGCGGCGAACAGGCGTGCGAGTTCCCCGGCGGTCAGGCCGTGACGCTGGTGCACGTCGCTGCGCCCGACGAAGCTGGCGAAGCCGTTGGTGTCGAGCCCGGGCCCTGAGACGACGGTGCCGCCGAGCGGGTTCGGACGATCAAGCACAACGACGCGGATGCCCGTGCGGGCCGCGCTCTCCAGGCAGTCGTAGAGCGACCAGATGTAGGTGAAGAACCGCACGCCGAGATCCTGCATGTCGAAGACGATCGTGTTGACGCCCGAGGCATCCAGTAGCTCGTCGAGGGCGATTCCGCTCTTCAGATACGTCTCCACGATCGGCAGCTTGGAGCGGCTGTCGTGCCGACTCGTCTCTGTCTCTCCAGCCTGAACCGAGCCATTGAGGCCGTGCTCGGGCCCGAAGAGCGTGGTGATCGGAACTCCGGCACCGAGCAGAGCATCAATCGTGCGGCCGAGATCCGGTGTTGTTCCCGTGAAATTCGTGAGCAGCCCGATCTTGCCTCCGCCGAGAATCTGTGGGGCCTCGATCACAATGTCGGCGCCGGTCTGGGTGCGCTGCTGTGCCATATTCTTCCTTCCCTGTGTGCGCCATCGCACCGGAATCACGGTTGTTTCTCTTCCTGTGGGTACTTTTCCCCGTGTGCGCCATTGCACCCGGGGCGGGGCGCAGTCAGATGGATCAGCACTCAGTGGTCGTCTCGGAGTTCCCTGACGATTTCGTATGTGCTTTTGAGGGCCTGCACCGTTCGGTCGTAGCGATCGCGGGCGACACCGACGAACAGGTAGTCGACGATGGTCAACTGGGCAATCCGACTGGCCATTGCGCCCGAGCGGAAGGTTGTCTCCCGCACGGCCGTGCGCAACACGGCGTCCGCGTGATCGGTCAGGGATGAATCGGGCACATTCGTGATGGCGACCGTGAACGCGCCGCCCTCCTGGGCCCCGCGCAGGAACGCACTGGTCTCTTTTGTCTTCCCGTTGTGGGAGAAGCCGATGGCGACATCACCGATGTCAATCAGCGCCGCGGAGACGAGCGCATCGTGGGCGTCGTGGAACGCGAGGGCCACGTGCCCGATCCGCAACAGCTTCTGCGCCAGGTCCTGGGCTCCCGCGTTGCTGGCACCCACACCGAAGAGAACAACGCGCTTCGCGCGTCCGAGTTTGCGCACCACGCGCTGCAGCACCTCGATATCGATGCTCTCCGCGGTCTCCCGGATGCCGAGGATCTCGCTGTTGGCAATCTTCGACACCATCTCGGCGAGCGTGTCGGAGGGGCTGATGTCTGCCCCGTAGGTGCCGGATCCGTTGGCACCGGACTGCACCGACTCCTTGCCGAGTTCGGCGGCCATCTGCAGCTTCAGCTGCGGGTAGCCGGTCAGCCCGAGCGCTCGGCAGAATCGCACGATCGATGCCTCCGAGGTGGTGCAGGCCCGCGCGAGTTCAGTGATCGTATTCTCGACGACGATCTGCGGACGCTCGAGGATGGCGTCGGCGACACGGCGCATCGTGGGAGGGAAGGAGTCCACATGGGCCTGGATGTTGGTTTGAATGCTCACAGGGACGACACTAACGACACCGTCCACCGCTCCGCTCCCGTCCGCCCGTTTTCGCTGGCTAGCGTGCCACGTTATCCAGTGGAATGACTTCCTGTCAATTATTTACTTTGATTACAGGCATCCTGTAAATTATCTTTATACAGAAGGGTGAGAATCTCGTGAGCACACCCGTTGAGCCGAGCTTGCTCTCGGTCGATCTCGGCAAGACAAACAGTCGGATCCGCCTTGATGACGCGAACGGTCGGGTCGAACGGCAGGGTCCCGGCTTCCCCGGTTTCCCCGTCGAAGACAGCGTCGAGCTCGCCCTCGCCGCGATCATTCCCCTGGTTGCGGCACTCGGCACCGACCGTCTCGCCGGGCTCGTCACGATTGGCGTCGGGGCGGCCGGCGTCGACTCCGATCCCGTAAGCGCCCGCGCGTTTGCCCTTCGCCTCCGCGAGCACTGGGATGCCGAGATCGCCATTGCCTCCGATGTGCTCACAGCCCATCTCGGTGCCTTTGCCGGCGAAACGGGCACGGTGCTCATCGCCGGAACCGGAGCGGTAGCCTACAGCATTCACGGCGGAGAGGCCCGGCGCTCCGACGGATGGGGTCCCTGGCTCGGCGACGAGGGCAGCGGCCGTTGGGCCGGACAGATCGGACTGGTCTGTGCGCTGCGCGCGGCTGACGGACGGGGACCGGCGACGGCGCTCGAACAGGATGCCCGCGGCCTGGGTGCTGACCTGAGCGCTGACCTGAGTGCCCTCCCTCGCGCCCTCACCGGCGGGTCTGATGTTGCTCGCTCACTCGCCTCCTTTGCTCCGACCGTCTTCCGGCGCGCGGCCGAGGGTGACGGGGTCGCATCGAGCATCGTCGATGATGCCATCGCCCACCTCGTCGCGACAACCGCAGCGATCACCGTGCCCGGCACTCCCGTGAGCGTGGTCGGTGGCCTGGCCGACGACCACGAATTCCTACGGCGACTGCTCAACGAACTCCACCGCCACCGCCTGAGGCCGCACCGCCCCGCCGGAACGCCGTTGGACGGGGCGGCGACACTCGCCACTCGCCGCGACCTTCCCCACGAAAGGTATGTCATCCGTGTCTGACCTCTTCACACCACGACACCTGCGCACCTCCACCACACAAAGACATCTGCGCACCTCCGCGACACAAAGACATCTGCGCATCTCCACCACACAAACGCTTATTCTGACCAACACCATGCGTTGCCCTCACTCAAACCTGCCCAAGCGCACCCTGCAGAGACATGCCTGGTCCCCGAGATTTTTCTGATACACCTCCATCTGCACGACTACACGGAGCTTGGTCTGTGCCCGCGTTTCTGGCATGAGCGTTGCGCACCCTGTCGGTGAGACCGACGTCGTGCGGCGGGTTAACGCAGGAATCTCGGGCACAGCCGACACTGTGTCCGAGATTCCTCTGTGGTTGCGGGGGCAGGATTTGAACCTGCGGCCTCTGGGTTATGAGTTTGCCCTGCAACTTTGGGGCTCGCGACGAGTGTCCGGCGATCCGCACGACACGAGCACGGTACGGGGATCCCGCTCCGACCATGGTGTGAGACATGAGTTCATCATGCACGAGACCGACCCGATTGTAAACTCGGCCACGCCACAAGTTGCAAAGCTGTCTCGATGGTTGAGACCCCTACACCGTTGGTTACCAGTGCCATCATCGGCGCACGGTTGCGGAACCATTCGCGTGCATCGGTGGCTGCCGCCCTACGCGCCCTGGGCGCTTCGGTTGCCCGGTGTCGTTGTGGGTGTGGGTTGCGTAGTGGGTCACCGGATGTGCCGGGTTCGCGCATTAGCCATGTCGCCACATGGTCGGGGCGTTAGGTAGTTTTACTTGATCGGTCAGATGTTTACCGCTGTAGGACATGTGGGGCCGGAGTGACTTGTCAGAATGGGGCAGAACTACTCGTTCGATGTCGGGAGGCCCTGGTGTTCTGGGTTGTTCATGTTCGTGGTGGGTTGAATCCGGTGGGTTGGCTAAAGCTGGTTCAGTTGGTTGTTGGTCAGGGGGTGGGCGCACGCTCGTGTCGTGGAACGTTTTCAGGTCGGTCAGGGGTGACGCGGTGTCGAAGTGGATGATCCGCTACCGGGTCAATGGAACCCTGAGTTTGCAGGATCGCTCATCACGGACGCATCGTTGCCCACACCAGACTCGTAAGAGGATGGAGCGGTGGATTATCGTGTTGCGTGTCACGAGGGTGTTGGGGTGCCTACCGAACTGGGTGTCACGTGCATGTGTCACGGTCAACGGTCTCCAAGTAGTGTTTGGTAGGTATCGAATACCGTTTTGAGGGTATGTTGACCGAATCACCACGGGTGCGGATACCTAAGATAAAGCTTGTGCGATACGAGCAAACCAGTCCGGGGAATCTGGTTCATGTGGATGTGAAGAAACTCGGCCCGTGCCCCCAGGAGTGGGGAGGACATCGCCCCCTGGGCCAACGCATCGGTGGGAAGAACAAGTCAGGAGTCGGTGACGCGTATCTGCACTCCGTGATTGATGACCACTCCCGGCTCGTGTACTCCCGGGGATCCTCACTGACGAGAAGAAGGAAACCGCAGAACCAGATTCTAGAAACGCACCAAGATGTTCTACACCAGCCTGGGCATCACCGCGACCGAGATCATGACCGATAACAGTGCCTACTACCGATCCCGACTCTTCCACAACACCCTCGGTGGTATCACCCACATATTCACCCACCCCCACCGACCACAAACCAACAACACATATCGAGCACTTTCACCACACTCTCACCAAGGAATGAGCCTACACACGCCACCACAACTCAGACACCAACCGAACCAACACCTACCAAACCTGGAACCACACCTACAATAACCACAGACCCCACACCGGCATCAGAGAAAACCCTACCCAACGCATACAAAATTTCCGTGGGAACAACAGCTACAGAGGGAGGCATATTAGACTATGAGCAATGACGCACTAATTACCCAGTTTCGCCACACGTTGACTGATGCCGGGAGAAATCCCGCAACCATCCGGCAACGCATCGGTGACATCACTCGCCTTGCCCGAACCCATAATGACCTACTCGGCATCACTACTGTGGAACTGCGCCGGTATCTCGCAAATCCGGTATGGGCACCCGCCTATCGGAAAAACACCACTACCTCAATACGCCAGTTTTACCGCTGGGCACACACCACGGAACAGATCGACCATGATCCCGCTCATGACCTGCCAGCCGTGAAAGTACCATCTCGGCCGCCACTCAACGCAACACCCGAGAACGTCGTCCTCAGCGCGTTCCACGCGGGCACCCTCCGCGAACGTGCGATATTGCTACTCGCCGCCACAATGGGATTACGCCGCACCGAAATCGCTACCCTGCACCCTACAGCCCGCACCGGTAACAAGCTACGCGTCCTTGGTAAAAATGACAAGACCCGCGAACTCACCCTCGACACTCTCACCCTCGACGTACTGAAAAAACTTGAACGCGAGCAAGGCAGTGACAGCTATTATTTCCCCGGACGATTCGGTGGACATGTTCACTCCGCCACTGTCTACAAATGGGTCAAACAACATCTCGGAGACCAGTGGACTCTGCATGCCTGCCGACGCCGTGCCGCGACTGCCGGATACCGAGCCAACAAAAACGTCTTCGCCGTTCAACAATTTCTCGGGCATGCTTCCGTCGCAACTACTCAAATTTATGTCAATGTCAGCGAGGAAGAAGTTGCCGATATTGCCCAGGCCGCCTCACTCGGAAACACACACTACGCTCGGCACATCGCTGGACTCCCGCCACAGCAACAACCCGATCCCAACAGCCACGCCACATTTCTCCGTGACCTCGCCTCAATCACGGGTCGCGCCCGCGAATTTGGATTCGAAATTTTCATCCGATAGCATCTTGATCCCGTTGTGGTTTACAACAGCGGCGGTTGCAGGTGGTCCTTGATGGGTGTCCTTCCTCGTTCTGAATGCAGGTTGTTTGTGACCCTGACACGTCTCGGTGAAGCAGTCAACTCTCGCCGCGCGCGGCGTACTATACCACCCGTCGGGTGGCCCGCACACCTGGCGCGTTACACGCGCTCGCCCGTCGAGAGTTGACTGCTTCACCGAGACGTGTCCAAGACGGGCCACAACCTGCACCCAGAACGAGGAAGGACACATCCCATGAGCATCACCGTCTACACCAAACCCGGCTGTGTCCAATGCGACATGACCAAGCGGTTACTTGACCGCCGCAGTGTTGCATACACAAGCATCGACTTGAGTGTGCATCCCGAGGATGTCACACGCCTCAGTAATGCTGGTTTCAAGACCGTACCGATCATCGAAATCGATGGCCAACCAGCCTTCGCTGGGTTCCAGCCAGACCGTATCACTACACTCATCAAAAGGATCTTATAATGCTCATTTTCAAGCTGATCTTCTGGCTACTGATCACTGTCTTCCGACTAATTTTCCGCGCCGGGCGTAGCATCTCGGACAAAATTACCACCCGAGCAAAACGACCTGTCCCACAACCGTTAAAAGCACTACTAACACTCGTGTGCGTCAGTGCCGTGCTCGCCGCTACCTACTTCGGGAGCACCACAATCTTCCAGATCATCATCTACACCATCTACTACACCCAAGTTGGACACCCCGCACCCGCACCCGAGTAGCAGCCTTCAGCGGGACTCAAAAGGGTGGGGCGGCACGGGCGGGTGTCTCACTACCCAGCCCGTACCGCCCCGGTCTCAGCGGAGTGACGCTAGTCCAAGTCTACATTCTCACTCCTAGTAGAGGCGGCGGGAGAAGCATCCGCCGGTGACAACACAGGCCCGACCCCGTCCATGTTAGCAATCGGTTTGACCTTCCGCTCCGAGTGCGCGGGGTAGTACTTCACCGAGACGCCACCATCAGAGGCCTTCAGGAACGGAGTCGTATGGTATGTCTGACCCTCTTTTGTGAATTCGACACCGCCAGGTTCAGTCTCACCAACCAAGACCAGTGCGTCGCCTATCCGGGCCGATTCTACCAGATTGTCCGCGAACTTCCCGAGCACCTCGAACCTGTGTTCAAGCGGCGGTGCGTAAATCGGATCCCCAAACTCGTCCCTCATCACCTTGTGCTGGTTGTCCAGTTTGAACCGATTCTCAAGCAACTTCCCACGAGCCACGGTGAACTCACTACCATCAGGCCTTGTGTACTTATTCACCCGCAAAGCAGCGGCCAGGTTCCCACGAATAGCATCCATCATTGAATCTTCTCTCTCAGTCAGGGTCACTCACCCGATGTGAATGGCGCTACAAGCAAGACGCTGCTAACCCCCTAAAACGTGTACACCTATTTTTCTGTACGGCTCCAACGTACCCTCCCTCGCCCTGAGCCACCGGACCAGCCCGACGAACCCAGATACCTACCCCAGATACCTACCCCAGATACCTACCCCAGATACCTACCCCAGATACCTACCCCAGATACCTACCCCAGATACCTACCCCAGATACCTACCCCAGATACCTACCCCAGATACCTACCCCAGATACCTACCCCAGATACCTACCCCAGATACCTACCCCAGATACCTACCCCAGATACCTACCCCAGATACCTACCCCAGGATGCACTTGTCTGCCTACATGGCCTCGTGGTAGCTACCTTGGGCTATGTGGCGAGCGAGATGAGGGTCAGGAAGGAGACGAGCAGCAAGCAGGAAACAACGACAGGGAGACGAGACAAAGACAACGACAAAGAACAACAAGAGGAGAGACATAAGGAAGAGACGACAGAACTAGAGAGCACAATGAGACAGACAACAGACAAAGAAGATCAGAGGAGTACAAGATCAGAGAGAAAATTCAGAGAGAAAATGCACGTATGCACTTCCCGTGGGGTGCTACAGTAGGGGCCATGCGTGGCGGTGTCCGAGTGTGGAAGATAGGCACAGGTGGGTCTGGCGCGCGGGCTGCGTTGGAGTACCTGTTCAAGGGCAACTGTGACGCGAGTGTGAGCAATCTTCATGTTTCACATTCCCTGGTGGTGCAGGCTTCGGGTGCGGAGCAAGCTGCTGAGTACGGGTTGGCGGAGGTGTACGGGGATCTTGCGATGGAGCGGTTCACGGTGACCGACGGGGGGATCGCTGCTGATTTGTTGGACGCGGACCAGGTCGTGTCGTGGCTTGACGGGGTTGATCCGATAACTGGGCAACAGCGTGGTCAACGGTTGGTGGACCCGGATTCGGCGATGATGCATGACATGACGATCAATTTCCCGAAAACGTACTCGTTGGCGGGGATGATGCACCCGGAACTAGCTGTTGCGCTGGAGCGTCTACAGGACCGAACCCGGAACACGATCCTCACCAATCTGCAGCATGATCTGAACGCCCGCCGGGGTCAGGGCGGAAAATTCCAGATCGGACTGGCCCAACTTGAGGTCGGGGAAGTCAGACATAAACGCTCCCGTGCGATGGACCCGCACGAGCACCGCCATTTGTGGATTAACGCCCGTGTGCAGGGCATAGACGGCAAGTGGTCATCGTTGGACTCGAACACACTGTTCGCGGCGATCTCGACCGTGAACGGTATTGGTGAACTCGCCCAAACCACCGATATCGCGTGGCGTGGAACCCTTGCCCGGTTTGGGTTGAGCCTGGATAGCCGTGGCGAGATCGCGGAGCTAGCGCATCTGGTGCCCGCGATGTCGAAACGACATCGGCAGATCGAAGCGAACCGGGCACGGCTACTGGCTGAGTGGGAAGCGGAGCATCCCGGTGCAGATCCCTCGTATCAGGTGATGCAACGGCTTGATAACCTCGCCTGGAACATGGGCCGGCCCAACAAGCCCGTGCTGGAATCCGAAGCGGACTGGGTGCAAGAAGTCCAGGCCGAGATCAGGGCATTGGACGCTGAGGTGTTTGATCGGGTCAACCTTGCCGGACAACTCGCGGACATGGTCCCGGACACCCCGCTCCAGTTCCCGAAAGTAACCGATCTTGACGTGGCACAGATCGCCGAAAACGCCGTGTTATGGGCTGACGCCCGCAGCATGGGCACCCGGTCCAGGTTTTCGCTGCTGCAACTACGAGCCGGGGCAATGTACGCGGTCGCGGCCACCCACGCGGTCGGCACTCAAACCGAAAACGCGGCCATCGTCCACGCGGCAGTACAGGTGGCGTTACAAAAACACGTCACTAACCTCGCCAAGCAGATCACCCCGGTCCCCAATCCAACAGTGAAAGCATACCGAGCAACCAGCACCGTCCTGGAACGCGCCCGGCTGGACCAAGCGCTACAGGTGCTAGCGACTACACCCCCCACCACGAGAGGTCCGGACACTGTCACTCATGTCACTCTCACCAGTACCGGACCTCCCAACCCGTACCTTGAGCGGCTCACCGCTATCGATACTGCACGCGCGAACCAAGACACGGCCGCGTTTATAACCCGACACCCACACCTCGCAGACCGGATCACCCAGATCGATCACGCCGTAAACAGCCACCGACTCAGTGCCCAACAAGCCGCCGCCGCGGTCGCTATCGCTAGCAACGCCCCACTCGTGACCATCATCGGCCCTGCCGGGTCGGGGAAAACCACAATGATGAAAGTAGCCAACCAGGCCTTACACGAGCAAGGACGCCGGATGGTGATCGTGGCACCCTCCAAAAAAGCAGCTCTTATCGCTGGCGAAAAAACCGGTGCTCATACCGGAACAAACTCGCTACATTCACTGCTGTACGCGTATGGGTACCGATGGCAGGAAAAATACCTCGGTGGTGCCAAAACCACCAACTGGTCCCGCCTTACCCCCGGCAGCACCGATCCTGCGACCGGGATGGTGTACACCGGCCCACCCGATCAATACCGGCTCGAGCCTGGTGACCGAATCGTGGTCGATGAGGCCGGAATGATGGACCAAACCACCGCGCTCGCGCTCGCCCGCATCGCGCTAGAAACCAAAACCGGGCTAGCGTACGTCGGTGACCCGTATCAACTCCTGCCCGTGGGACACTCAGGAGCGATGCAACTTGCTACCAAACACGCCAACCACACCCTCGAACTAGATACCATCCACCGGTTCCGAACCCCGACCGGGGAACCCGACCACGCATACGCGGCCCTGACCCTCCAGATGCGGACCGCGACCACCCGCCCACAAGCCGAACACGTCGCTAATCTGTTGCTGGATACCGAGCATGTGCGAATTTTCGACAACGACACCGCCGCGAAGCAATTCCTCGTGGAGAGTTGGCTCAATAACACCGTGACTCGTAACGGACGCACCCACAGAGCCTCTGCTGCGATCTCCTGCGCGACGAACGAACGAGCGCAGGAGATTAACACCCTCATTCAACAAGGACGCATTGACCGTGGCGAGCTGGACACCCGCCACCACACAACCTGTCAGCACGGGCAAACGATCTACACAGGTGATCGTATCCAGGTCCGCCACAACACCCGCACCTTCACCAACCGGGAGGAGTACCTTATCCGGGCTGTCCATGAAGACGGATCCGTGACCGCGCAACTAGTGGGAGAGTACGCCACAACCACCAACCAACCAACACGAAACATCCCCGCTGAGTACCTCACCGCTCACGCTCACCTGGCCTACGCTGCGACCGCGCACGGTTTGCAAGGCGCGACCGAGCACCACGGGTACGCTGACACCGGAGTTGCTCTCTACGTCCCCATGACCAGGGGAGAGAAGCACAACACCGCGATCATCATCGCCCGCGACCGGAAAACCGCGATCGCCAGCCTCACCGATCAAATCTTGCAATCCCAGGAAGAAATCACCCCGAAGCAGCTCGCCGCGAACCTGCACCGCGAACTCATGAAGGTTGGCGAACGCGTCACAACCACCGACACTACACTCGCTGAATCCGCCACCGACACTAATGCTGTGGCCGCTACCAATGCTCTACGTGCCGCTCAAATCACGGCACTCACCCCCACCGAACGAGAACGTGCCGATCAGCACTTCACCCACCACCACACCGAATGGCACCACCACATCACCACAGACACAGATACCGCCACCAACCCCACCACGGACAATCCCGCAACCGATGCCATGGACGGACAGAAACCGGCGGTGCGTAACTACCAAGCGGACATTATCACGGGCAGACGACTGCTCGCCGAGCAAGTCCGACGTGTCCGAGTCATCAACCCTGACCCAGACGACACCCCGCAACCTGACATCACCACAGACACGCCCAGCATCAGCCTCTAACCCCCGTAATGTCATAACCAAGAACAAGGAAAGAGTCACACATGTCCCGCTCACGCGAGGTACCTCAACGCTCGTTGGAGGGGAGTAGCAGCGCGGTGACGAATAGCCGGATCCGAGTTCGACCAACCCGACGCTATGGAACGCTA
Organism: Candidatus Lumbricidiphila eiseniae; assembly: GCA_002529645.1. Lineage (GTDB taxonomy): Bacteria > Actinomycetota > Actinomycetes > Actinomycetales > Microbacteriaceae > Agromyces > Agromyces eiseniae. Next base: position 20,547 of record NAEP01000009.1, read on the forward strand.
TCTCCTTTACGATACCCCGGTGGGAAAGCTGCCCTCGCGGGATTTTTCGGAGACATCATCCACGCAATGCAGATCACCCACCCGCGATACATCGAACCGTACGCAGGCGGTGTCGGTGCCGGTGTTGCGCTGCTTCGTCACGGCATCGTTGACCACCTAGTCGTGAATGACATCGACCCCGCCGTTCACGCATTTTGGCGGTCAGTTGTTGAAGAGAACACCAAGCTCGTGGAGCTAGTCAGATCAACACCAGTGACCATCGATGAATGGCAAAAGCAACGAGACATCTACCGAACCCGAGACGAAAGTGACCTGCTGCGATTGGGTTTTGCGTTTTTTTTCTTGAACAGGACCAACCGATCTGGGATCCTCAACGCGGGAGTCATCGGTGGGCAACACCAAGAGGGCACATACAAGATAGATGCCCGCTACAACCGGGAAAACCTGATCGAGCGGCTGACCCAGATCGGTGAGCTAGCCGAGCGCATCACTGTCACAGACCGTGACGGACGCAGTGTGATCCAACACTACGCGCAGGACGAGCACGCGTTCATGTACATCGATCCACCCTACGTTCAAGCCGGATCGCGACTCTACCTGAACGCGTTCGACGGACGCGACCATATCGCTCTCGCAGCTATGGTCAATGACGCCAAAGAAGCGCACTGGCTCATGACATACGACACAGCACCAGTGATCGAAAATCTGTACCGCGATCAATTCCAATGCCGCCTCGAACTAACCTACTCAGCAGAACATCCAGGACAAGCAGAAGAACTACTCATCGCCTCACAATCAGTCGCCAACACAATCACAACCCTGCCGGGGCACTCTCTACAGGGAGAAGCAACCGCCTAAGAACAGGATTCACAACCCGCCACGCCATCCGCACATCATCACCAGTAACTATCGCATCCGCGCTATGGGCAATCATGTTGAACCATGCAATAGAACCCTGCTTATTGACATCACCAGAACTGATGGTACCGATTGGTGAATTCAGTGCCTTATTATGTCCATAATAGGCTGAGACCTGTTTGAAGACACTCGCCAACTGACCGGTCACAGGTGCTGAGGACGATTCGAAATGAATCTTGATAGTTGATTCCAGGACAGAGCGCATCAGAATTGCCGCAGAAATAGGCAGCTTTGTGAGGTTGGTCCCGCGGAGTTCAATGTAGCGAAACTTCAGATTCACGGGAGCGCTCTCATAGTCAATACCTGACAGGTCAAGAGTGTCCTTGGTATTAGGGCTATTCGGTCCACGACTACCCGGCGAACTTGACGGTAAGAGTGGGGTCGGAGACCCAGTGCCAGCACCAGATACGGGAACACCACGCCCTGGACCAGGTGATCGCACTGGCAAAACCGCTGATTGAGATATCAACAAATTGCCATTCAGCAAGTTCACAAGTCGCGTGTGAGGCTCGGAGCTATCCTTTTTCTTTTTGAACTCCGGCGAGCGGGTGTTTAACCGGTTCTCTCGGAACTCATTAGTGAGGTACTCTACTGCCTCAAGCTTCATCCCTGAAAGTTTTGATGCAATCTGCTCAGGGGTAGAGGATCGGGGCAGGAGCTGACCGTCTTTGTCGAACTCCACGCCAATCGCGAACGCGATTTCTTTGTCAAGATAGGCATACTCGAAAACTGACATACGCAGACCATCGCTCGCTGCATACTGGCGCAGACTAACATCCACGAACGGGACAGCGGCGAGGAAGCGACGCATCACCGCCATTTTTATGAACTGGACAACCTTCACACTCGGATACTGGGCTCTAACGTCATCAACAGTTGTCGAATCATTGAGCAACGAGTAGTAAAAATTTGCCTGCTGATCCCGACTCCAACGCTTCTTGGATAGACCCGTATGCAACCGTGCGATATGAGGCGCGGCCACCGCCCGATCCGGCGTAACGAGGACACGAATCCGCTGAGGAAGGTTCGAGGCTTCAAATTCGTACCGTTTGAGCAAGCCACGAACCTTTTTCTCATGGCCAGGCACCAACATAGGATCACGCAGCGCCTTCAAAGCACTCACACGACGATTGCCCTCCAATACGATATACCGCGAATCACCCGTTTGAGAGGAAGCCGCGATGACGATCGGAACTTCATTATCAAAATAACCATTTCGAATAATCAGCTCAGCAGCACCAAGAACATCCTCTGACTCGAAAAGGTAAGACAGCGCAGCAGCTTCATCTTTAGGGTGAGCAGGGATGCGATAGTTCTCCAAATCAAGGAGCAGCTCCTCAAGGTTCACTTCGACAATAGGTAACTTCTCGTATACCACAACCAACTCCTTCGTTCCCTGTTCGGATCCTCACTCAACCCACCAAGTACCCTACCCCACACCAGATACCGGAATCACCCCCACTCAGCCTCCACACTGACCCGGTCGCCCCGCCCAGAACCAGTTCCCGCCACACAACGACAGGAACCGGCCTCCCACAACCCAACACACCCACACCAGACACCGGAATCACTCTCACCTAACCACCCACAAAAAGGTCGTAGTCACAGACCACAGTCGCCGCGATTTGTGGGTGTGTGACCCCGACGATGGGTGGTAGGTCGGGGAATAAGAAAGGGGTCGGGAACCATTAGGTTCCCGACCCCTTTCTTCTGCGTCGCTGGTCCGTGTGGGGACAAGGGACTACTACCCCAACGGAGACGCAGATTTACGGCGTCTCAGCAGAAAGCTGAGTACGCCAAGCAGGGTTAGCAGTCCGCCGATCACCAACGTCGGGGCCGGGGCAGTTCCGGTGGGGGGTAGCACCGGCGGTATTACCAGTTGTGCTGTGACGGTTGTTGTCTCCCCGTCCGCACCGCAGGTGCCTTTCGTGGCGAGGTGACGTGTTCCCTCTGGGCCAATCATCCACAAGGTCGCAACCCAGAAATACTTTCCTGGTGTGGTGAACACGACGGTATCCGAATCCACATCACCTGCACTGCGGACTTGTTTTGCCGTGGAGGTGAATACCAGATTCGTGGCCTCGCACGCTGGCACACTGACCAGGTTCCCACTGGTGTCTACCTCCTGTTTGAATGCCCTGAATTCGACCTGCCAGCTATACCCAGTGTCTATTGTGATAGGTCCCGTAACGTGTGCGGTGTCGCGGGCGGGTTGTCCGAGGATCACGTCGGGTTGCGCGGTGGTGGTCACCCCGGGTGGTGTAACGGTAGTGGTTTCCCCGGCCGCACCGCAGGTGCCGGTTTGGACGTCGTGGGTACGCCCTGTGGGATCGGTGTAGTACAAGGT
>NAEP01000040.1 GCA_002529645.1 Candidatus Lumbricidiphila eiseniae
CCCAGCGAACGACCACGCCGTCTCGTCCTTACACAGCGATCAAATCGCGTCTCTCAATCAGCGGTCGAGCCGTTGCAAGACACAGCGCGGCCAATCCTTTCAAGCCGTCAAAACGGCAACCACATGAAAGCCATACCCAGTGCCTCCGGGGCGGTCAGAAGCCTACGACACTCCCGAAACCACACACCAACACAGTAAGGACACCACATTGAACGAACACACCGACATCGACGGACGATTCGCCCAGGGTTGGGGCGGCCTGGCCCCCAACGGGGTACACGTCAACGTGCTGCTTGCGCGCCGAGGCACCCGCACCGCAGCGTCCATCACAACCGCGTTCACCTCCCCGCGCCCCGGGTTCACACCGGTACTCGCGTCCATCGGCGCGGACCAACCCTCCTACGTCACCGTCAACCCACCGACCGTGATTCTGTCCAAAACTGAAGCCACCAAAGGCATCCACGAGACTGTGACATTCGGAGCCGCCGGAGTGGGTATCTCTCAAGGAGTTCTCGACGCCGTCGCGGAAGACCTACTGGTGGCTGATCAGGAAAGCATCGTGTTTGTCTCGCTGTGGATCGACCCGGCAGCCGAAAACGAAACCGCTGTGAAGGACGCCGCCCGCGCGGCCACCTCGGCCGCCGTCCGAGAAGCGGTCCTTGGTCGACCAGCAGAAGCCCGCCAAGCTCTCGTCAACGACCGCGATACACTCCGGCACCCCTTCTACAACGGTGACTAATCATCCCCGCCTGATCCCGTGATGGGCGCACCCGACGGTGCGCCCATCGCCGTGTCTGTCCCCGGAGCCCCGCATGACCTGGACTAACATCGCGCTATGGTGCGGATGGATCGGCTGCGCACTCTCAGCAGCTTTCGCTATCCCACAAGCACTCCGCCTCCTGAGAGGAGCCCCCTCAAGCGGAATGACACTCCTGCCCTGGCAAGCGCTCCTTGCCGCAAATCTGGCTTGGTCGGTCTATTCGCTCATCACCGCCCAGCCGCCACTATTGGTCTCTTACACAGTCGCCGTTATTGTCGCGGTCATCGTCATCGGCAAGCTCGCCCGTGACAAGCCCCGTAACCTCACAGTGAGCATTGGAATCCCTGTCGCTGCTGGGCTCGGCATGCTACTGACGCTACCGATCCCCATACTTTTTGGGATAATCACGGTAGTCCCAAGCACAATCGGCTGGATCATGCAGCTTGTCCGCATCCGCCGATCAGGCCGCCCACCGGGGCTCTCCATCACCAGCCTTCTGTTGTACCTCACCTGCTTACTCACCTGGCTGACCTATGCCCTCATCGTGCGCGACCTCGCACTAGCCGTCTCAACCATGCCCCTGATCTTGGTGATCAGCATGAACATCGGTGCTTTCTCCCTCGCGCCGAGAGCCGCCACTCGCTGTCGCCACGACTACTCACCGCGGCCGTAAACGATCGATTGTGGGAAGCTGCCGGCATGAACACCGTAACTGCCCCGCTGGTATTACGTCGCCCTGGCGGAGGCTGCGGCGCAGCAGCACGAGATGCTCTCGGGGAGGCGCGTGACCGGCGGCAAACAAGACGTAACTATGTATACAATGACAGCACCATTGCAGCGAGCGCAGTCCGGAATCGATCGTTTCAGATCGAAGGTCCACGCCAAGAGCTGCTGCTATCTACCAAGTTCGGCATGGTAGGCATCCCGTCTATCGAGTGATAGTGGTGTTACTGACCGCAACACGTGATGCCGGGGTGAGTCACGGTGCCGCCCAGAATCCCCGGTTTCATTGACGGTCCGGGCACATACGATGACGCAGGCTACCCCACTAGCGGCTTCGTGTGGTACGTCGGAATTCTCTATTACGCCAGCTACCCAGCGATCCTCAATTCTGTTCCCGGGTTTAGTTGAACTCCGTCTCCATGTTCACGCTCGCTCTGATTGTTTACCCTGTCGGATGCTCATGAATCCACATCCGGTTTGGAATGTAGACGAATGCATCCGCCTCCTGGGTTTGTGGCGTCGAGCCACATAACAACTCAGACCGCGGTGTTGCTGCGCGGGGTGACAGCGCGACTATCCCTGTGTCAGTGGTTGCCGATAGAGTCACAGCGTGAGTAAGCAGGATGGCTCGTCCCGCCGCACCACCGAGGGGTTGGTGGATGACTCCGGCACGCCCATCCTGCACGTCGATATGGACGCGTTCTTCGTGTCGGTTGAGTTGCTATCGCGACCCGAGTTGCGCGGCAAGCCAGTGGTGGTGGGAGGGCAGGCGGGGCGCGGGGTCGTGGCCGCTGCAAGCTATGAGGCCCGCCGGTACGGGGTTAACTCGGCGATGCCGATGACAACAGCACTGCAACGCTGTCCGCAGGTGATTGTGTTATCGGGCAACTACCGCGAATACAGTCGTTACTCCCATCGCGTCATGTCGATTTTGGAGGCGCACACGCCGCTGGTTGAACAACTCTCGATCGACGAGGCGTTTCTTGATGTGTCGGGTGCGCGGCGGGTGCATGGGAGTCCGTTTCAGATCGCACAGAAAATCCGTGAGCGGGTGCACCAGGAGACGGGTCTGAGCTGTTCGATCGGCGTCGCAGCAACGAAATACGTGGCAAAAGTGGCATCCACCCTCTCAAAGCCCAACGGGTTACTGGTTGTCCCGGCGAGCGAGACGGCAGACTTTCTTCGCCCGTTGCCGGTGTCGCACCTCTGGGGTGTTGGCAGGGTTACCGGTGAAACTCTGTCGAAACTGGGGCTTCGTACCGTTGGTGATGTGCGAGAGGTGCCTCCCGATGCGCTGGTTCGCGCACTCGGTGTGGCGCTCGCGGAGCGACTCATCCGCCTCGCGCACGGGATCGACCCGCGTGAGGTCGAGACGGGCCGCGTGGAGAAAAGCATCAGCCACGAGCGCACATTCGAGCACGATGAGCACGACCCGGTGGAGCTACGGCGTGCGGTGCTCGGCCTCGCCGATGCCGTTGCGGTACGGCTTCGAGAACACGGAGTGCTCGCCCGCACCGTTGCCCTCAAGATCCGATACAACGACTTTCGCACTCTCACCCGATCACGCACACTTGCCGAACCGACGGATGTCGGGCGACGGCTGTACGACGAAGCAACGGGAGTGCTGGCGGGGCTCATCGGGTCAGGAGAACGAGTACGACTGCTCGGTGTGCGGGCCGAACAACTGCAACCGGCGGGAACGGGTGCACCCCTCTGGGACCCGGATGAGGAATGGCGCGACACCGAACGAACCGTCGACAGTATTGCCGCAAAGTTTGGTCGAGGTGCTTTGCGTCCCGCGGCACTTCTGCGATCCGGCGACAGGGTGCGCGGGCCTGGTGGATGGGAGTGAGGGTTCGCAACAATGGAGGAAGAATCGGATAAGAGTATGGTCCGCTCCCTCAGATATGCCGACAGTCGGCGCCGTTATCCCGTAGAGTCAAAGTATCTGCAGCGAGTAGTCACTCGTGATCCCCGGCTGGGAAGTCGACGACTGGCTGGGATACAAGATCACACACACCAACACTCTCGGCCCGGTCAGGGCGACTCGACCTCGCACCGAATCCCGGGACATCACCCACAGCTACACGGCACTGTCGCAGGTGGTTCGTGAATCTGGCCTGCTGAGCCGCACGGGATGGTTCTACCTCCTCCTGATCGGCTTCCTCATGCTTGCCCTCGGCGGTGTCATCACCGGATTCATCCTGCTCGGTGACTCTTGGTTCCAACTCCTCATGGCCGGCGCACTCGGGGTCATCCTCACACAGTTCGCGTTTCTCGCGCACGAGGCATCCCACCGACAGGTGCTTGAATCGGGCCGGGCCAATGATCGCGCTGGACGCATCCTTGCGGCAGCAGTCGTTGGCATCAGCTACGCGTGGTGGATGACCAAACACACCCGCCATCACGCAAACCCCAACCAGATCGGTAAAGATCCCGATATTGAAGTCGATGTGATTTCGTTCACAGAGACGGATGCCGCAACGCAGCGCGGGTTTCTCGCCTTCATCACCCGCCGACAGGGATACCTGTTTTTCCTGCTTCTTACGCTCGAAGGTGTGAACCTGCACTATCGCTCGGTGCGCACCCTTTTTGAGCGCCGCCCAGTGAAAGGGCGCTGGATCGAACTGAGCCTCATTGCAACCCGGTTTAGTGTGTATCTCGGAGTGATTTTTTGGGTGTTACCAGTCGGTATGGCATTCGCATTTATCGGTGTGCAACTCGCCGTGTTTGGTGTGTACATGGGAGCCTCTTTCGCCCCAAATCACAAGGGGATGCCTCTCATTCCAGCAGGCACAAAGCTCGACTTCTTTTCGAAGCAGGTGCTGACTTCTCGTAACGTATCGGGTGGACTGTGGGTGAGCTTTCTTCTCGGGGGGCTCAATTACCAGATCGAGCACCACCTGTTCCCAAATATGCCCCGCCCACACCTTGCGAGGGCCCGAGAGATTGTGCGCGACTACTGTGCCAGCCTTGATGTTCACTACACCGAGGCTACGCTCTTTCAGTCCTACGGCATCGTCATCCGCTACCTCAATCAGGTCGGCCTCGCTGCGCGTGACCCGTTTGATTGCCCGCTCATGACCCAGTTCCGCCGGAACTAATTAGCTTCCCGCGGCTCGTTCCCGTGCCCTGGCCCTCAAGGGGTCAACAGACATCCAAGGAGGTTCAGCCCCAGGTATCGGTCGTGCCCCGGCCATCAAGGGGTCCACACACTGTCACAACACCTCCGGCGGAGCGCCACTGTGCGACCTGCCGATCAGTGCGGCTCCCGCACACGCCAAAGCATGGGGACCGCGAAGCTCATTACCGTGTCACTCGCGGGGCGGCCCCCGCACACGCCAAAGCATGGGGGACAAGCCGAGTGTGCGGGGTCTAGGCCCGTGGTTGGAATCTCTCACTCGGGCAATTCGGGGACAAGCCGAGTGTGCGGGGTCTAGGCTAGGGGGTTGAACACGGGAGTCCGGTGAACCGGGCTGAGAGGAAGGTATGTACCTTCGACCGTCAAACCTGATCTGGATCATGCCAGCGCAGGGAGGCAGTTTCTCACGAATCCCGTGCCTCTTCGCAGACGGAAGGCACGCACAATGCATCACACAACTACCGGTGATCAACCGGATGTCGGTGTCCAAGTAACTGTTGGTGGACAGGTGAACGTCGGTGATCAAACCGCTACCCGCTATCAAGCAATCGCTCATCGCTGGCGGGTCGTGGACATCATCGTTGCCAGTGTTCTCGGAGTTGCGATCGGCCTGCTCTTTGTTTTCTGGAACGGGGTTGGCTACGGATGGTTCGCCGCACTCGATGCGGTAACTCCCGGTTATGGCGGGCTGGCAACAGGAATTTGGTTGATTGGGGGAGTTGTCGGCGGTCTTATTATTCGCAAACCCGGTGCCGCGCTCTATGTCGAATTTCTCGCCGCGCTGGTTTCTACTGCGGTGGGAAACCAATGGGGGGTGGCGACGCTCGCGTCTGGACTCACCCAGGGCCTAGGGGCAGAACTTGTCTTTCTTCTTTTCGGTTATCGTCGATGTGGACTTATCGTGGGTTTGCTCGCCGGGGCGGCAGCGGGAGCATCAGCGTGGGTGGGAGAACTGTTTCTCACGCCGAACTGGCCAAAGTCGGCTGACTTTCTCATGACGTATCTTGTCACCCTGTCCATATCGGGGACAGTTTTGGCTGGATGGCTCGGATGGTTCCTGGTTCGCGCCCTCGCGTCCACCGGTGTGCTCGCTCGATTTGCCGTCGGGCGGAGTGTCTCGGCTCGAATCTAGTGGAGAATCGCATTCGCCCGGCTGCGGTGACTGCCCGCGGCTGGGGGTGGCGGCACGCGGGCCGACAGCGGTTCGCGGTGTCGGAGGTGAACCTTGTCCTCGAGCCGGGTGAGCGGGTGCTGCTGCTCGGGCCATCCGGTTCCGGCAAGTCCACGCTACTGCGTGGACTTGCCGGGGTGCTGGGGGGTGCCGACGAGGGCGACACCGTGGGTGAACTGCTTGTAGACGGGCGCCCGACCCGTGAGTCTCGCGGTCGCTCGGCGCTGGTTCTGCAAGATCCCGATTCACAGATTGTGATGGGTCGCGTTGGCGATGAGGTTGCATTCGGGTGCGAGAACCTCGGGGTGCCACGAGATGGCATATGGCGACGGGTGGGGCGGGCGCTGTCGGATGTCGGACTCCGCGTCCCGATGGAGCATCCCACCCATTCGCTGTCGGGTGGACACAAGCAGCGCCTTGCGCTTGCCACCGCGCTCGCCATGCAACCGGGATTGCTGTTGCTCGACGAACCGACGGCAAATCTTGATCCGGCGGGAGTGGTCGAGGTGCGGGATGCGGTCGGTCGGGCTTGTGATCGAACGGGCACGACTCTTGTTGTGGTGGAACATCGGGTGGCGGTGTGGCAGCACCTTGTCACCCGGGTGGTTGCACTTGATCGTCGCGGCCGGGTGATTGCCGACGGCGATGTTAAGACGATTCTGACCGAACAGGCGGGTGATCTTGCCGCCGCAGGGGTGTGGGTGCCCGGCCTCGGCGCCGATGAAGCGCCCCCGTGCCCGGCAAGGGATGTCCCGGCAAGGGATGTCCCGGCCGCGGCTCCGGCTCTGGAGGCCAGCGGCCTCGCAATCGGTTTTCCCCGGCATCCGCCGCTGCATCGTGCTCTCAATTTTGTCATCCCGACCGCACGCACAACGGTCATTACCGGGCCCAACGGCCTCGGAAAATCGACCCTTGCCCTCACCCTCGGCGGGTTGTTAGCCCCGGTTGCCGGGCGTGTGAATCTCAGCGCTGCGCTGCGTGCTGGCCTGCCCGGCGAGCCACATCGGTGGCGTTCCCGTGATCTGCTGACGAGGATCGGAACGGTGTTCCAAGAGCCGGAACACCAGTTTGTGGCCTCGACGGTGCAGCGTGAGGTCGAAACATCCCTGCGAGCACTCAGGTTGTCACCACCGGTTATTGAGAAGCGGGTCTCCGCACTATTGGAGCGTTTGCGGCTTGACCACCTAGCTGCGGCCAATCCCTACACGCTTTCCGGCGGGGAACAGCGGCGACTGACAGTGGCGTCCGTGCTGGTTGCAAAACCGAGGGTCATGATTCTTGACGAGCCTACCTTTGGGCAAGACCGTCACGCCTGGTGTGAGTTGGTGGGGATGCTCCGCGAGCTTGTTGCCGAGGGAATCACGCTTATCTCGGTGAGTCACGATGACGCCTATGTTGAGTTGTTGGGTGAGGTGCGACTGGAACTTACGGCGTCGGGCTTGGCGGGGATATCGGACGCGACTGGGCTGCCGAGCCTCGCCGGGTCGCCGAGTGCGGCTAAGGCGTCGGGTGTAGTTGGGCTGCCGAGCCTAGCCGGGTCGCCGGGTGCGACCGAAGCGTCAGGTGTGTCGTGATTTCGCGCACCAACCCCGTGACGAGAGTGCTCGCGGCCGTTATTATCAGCGTCCCACTCATCACCACCCTGGATGTGATATCGGCGGTCGTTGTGGTCGCGGGTGGTATCGCACTGTTGCCGCTGGCCGGGATGGGTGTCGGTATGATCGCCCGCCGGGTTGCACCGTTGCTGGTGGTGGCACCGCTAGTGGCGGTGAGCATGCTCTTCTATGGTGTCCCGCACGGTCAGGAATACTGGCAGTTCGGAGCCATCCATATGACGGATGGTTCGATCGGGTTGGCGTTGGCTGTGGCGGTTCGCGTTATTGCGCTCGGGCTGCCAGCTATTGTGCTGTTCAGCACGATTGATCCCACTGCTCTCGCTGATGGGCTCGCACAACGATTGCACGCACCCGCCCGATTTGTCATCGCCGCGCTCGCGGCCGTTCGGCTCACCACTCTTGTCGTCAACGACTGGCAGAATATGGCCCTGTCACGCCGGGCGCGTGGATTGAGCGATGTAGCACCGGTGCGTCGGTTTGTCAGCATGGCGTTTGGGCTACTCGTGCTCTCAATTCGTCGCGGCAGCAAGCTTGCCACAGCGATGGAAGCTCGTGGGTTCGGAACGAACACGGCACGCACATGGGCGCGACCATCACCGGTGGGGTGGTGGGATGCCGCGCTGATCGGTGTCGCGTTGGCCATCGCTGTCTCTGCGATTGTGGTCTCAATTCTGACGGGTTCGTTTCGGGTGGTGTGGTTGTGACCCGGATGAGTGTTGCCGGGGCACTGTCGATCGTGCGGTCGTGGGTGGCGGGCATTTCGGGACGTTCGGGGTTTGTTATCGCCATTGATGGTCCGAGCGGGGCGGGCAAGAGCACGTTCGCGGATCTGCTTGTGGACCGATGGACGGGATATCCGATCACACTACTGAGACTCGACGACGCGTATCCGGGATGGCACGGACTGGATGCCGGAGTTTTGGAGATCAATCGGCGGGCGATCCGGCCCCGCCTGCGCGGTATGACCGGCCACTGGCGGCGGTGGGACTGGCGGGAGGATCGTGCGGGTGCGCAGCAGATGGTGCGACCCGGCGGAGCCCTGATCGTGGAGGGCTGTGGGGCTTTCGCGGCGGTTGCGGGTGTGGCGTCCGCGGCCCAGCTGCGAGTCTGGGTGGAGGCGGGCCCGGCTGATCGACAGCGGCGTGCGCTCGCGCGTGACGGTGGTGCGTTCGATCCATACTGGGATACGTGGCAGCAACAGTGGCAACGCTATCTTGCCCGCACACGAGCCTCGAAACGCGCTGATCTGACTGTCATCGTGTGCGGCCAACAGCAATCGAGCGGGCCCGTAGCCGCTCGACCTGATCAGACCGACTTCATCCGATCACCTGCCGAATCATGAGACTGAAGAGTTCGACCGGATGCGTCAGCCGCCAGAGTGGCCCCGGGTCGGTAATAGCAGAGCCGAGCTCGAGTGTCGACGAGACATCCGTATCGGTTTTTACGGTGATCTTGCCGACAACTTTTCCGGTATCGGCGGTGCTGAAAGTATCGAGGGTGATGGAGCGTGTGTGTGCGGCCGGGCCCCACTGTGAGCTGGTCCGTGTTGCCTGCGCGACGAGGGTCGCGTGTTGTCCCCACACCGAGGTGACGGTGCCGTACACCTCGCCCTGACGAATGACCTGAGCCGGTTGGGATGCAGCCGGTATGGATCCGACGAGAGCGAGCACTGCGGCATCAAGCGTCGCGTAGTCGGGCATCATGAGCATTGTTCCGATGAAGGTGCGGGCCGGTGCCGCCGCGGTTGCGGGGATCGGATAGGTGAAGACGAGGCCAAGGCCGCCCTGGTCGGTGAAACTGCGGGCGAGGGTACGAACTCCCGCGTCGGCAAGGTGAGCAATAACATCCGGGATGGCCCGCGCCCCCGCAACCTGCCTGCCCGTCGGCGCGTACATGGCGGCGACGCTCGGATTCGCGAGCAGTCGGCCTGCGAGCTGTGTCACCTCCCACGCGGTGCCCGTGTTTTTCGGCGACAATCCCGTCGCATCATCTACGCGAAGGTTGAACTGGTGCGCGGCAAGCCACTCATTGGCCTTTGCCACATAGGTTTCTACGCTGCCAAAGGCCCACCGGGCGAGCGCATCGGCGTGATTGTTGCTCGACCCGAGAAGCAGGGCGGTCAGGGCGTCCTGCTCGCTCCAGGTTTCACCGAGTAAGACGGGGAGAACTCGTGCCCCGGCGGCCTGATACTGCAGGTAGCTGTTGTGGTCGTCGGCACTGATCGTGAGGAGGCGGGGTGTTCCATCGAGTGGTTTTGTCTCGAGCACCACCAGAGCCGTGACGAACTTTGCGGCACCGCCAATGACGACGGGCTTCTGATCGCCGCTGGTAGCGATCGGGGTGGTGGCAGTGCGGTCGAGGAGGTTCATGGCGTTCGCACCGGTACCGGGTAGCACAAGCTCGGGATGGCCCGCGGCGGAACTCGCATTATCGGCTGGGTTCACCTGCAGTGTGACCGGTGGCAATGGTGCGAGGAGCATGGCGGGCACATATACGCTGATGCCGAGAATGCCGATGGTTCCGAGTGTGATGCTGATTACTCGTTTTACCCTGACGGTCATATCATCACGCTAGCCGATGGACTGCCTACGCCCATCCCAGTTCGTGGAGTTGTGTGTCATCCATCCCGTAGTAGTGACCGATTTCGTGGACGAGTGTGATGTGAATCTGGTCGCGCAGTTCTCTTTCATCTTCGACGATGGCCAGCAGTGCTTCGCGATACAGGATGATTCGGTCTGGCACTTCGCCGAAACCGTAGCGGTCGCGGTCGGTGAGCGCCCATCCGTCGTAGAGGCCGAGGGTATCGAGCGAGCCATCTGCGGCCCGGTCTTCCACGACAAAAATGACATTGTCGAGTTGAGTGACCATCTCCTCGGGCAGCAGGTCAAGCTCGTCGCTGACGAGTGCTTCGAATGCGTCGGCGTCGAGTTTCACGATGGCATCATGTCATGCGATGCCGCGAGTGGAATGCTCTGCGGTGGTGAGGGTTTTTGGGGTGAGTAACGGGGTTCGAACCCGCGGCCTCCTGGACCACAACCAGGCGCTCTACCGGACTGAGCTATACCCACCGTGTGGTGATCACCGAAGTGATTACGACTCATTGAGGTTACACCAGTTTGGGGTTGAACTCATCGGTGACGGTGGTGGCGAGTGTTTTCAGATCGGCGCTTGAGGGGCCTGTTCCGGGTACAAACACGGCGCGACGGTAGAAGCGGAGTTCAAGGATGGACTCGAGGATGTCGGCGAGTGCTCGGTGTCCGCTGTTTTTGCTCGGTGAGGCAAAGTAGGCGCGCGGGTACCACCGTTTTGCGAGTTCTTTGATTGAGGAGACATCCACGTTGCGGTAGTGCAGATGTGCGTCGAGTGCGGGCATATACCGGGTGAGGAAAGCGCGGTCGGTTCCGATGGAGTTGCCCGCAAGAGGTGCTTTGCGGGCTTCTGGCACGTGTGATCGGACATACTCAAGCACACGGTGTTCAGCATCAGCGAGAGAGATCCCTCCGGTGAGTTCGTCGATGAGTCCCGATGTTGTGTGCATGTCACGCACGAAATCGCCCATCGCGGCGAGTGCCTCGGCGCGGGGTCGAATGATGAGGTCAATTCCAGCGTCGAGCGGGGTGAGGTCGTAGTCGGTGACAATAACCGCGATCTCGATGAGGTCATCGCGTTCGACATCGAGACCGGTCATCTCACAGTCAACCCAAACAAGCCGATCAGAAGAAAAAGACATGCCGCGAGTCTATCGGCGAGCCACGAACGTCGGCGCCGGAAATCGTCTCTCTCCGGGTGCAGGCAGTGCCGCAAGCGTGTCGTCGCAAAACTCAACCCGGAACGCGTCTCTCTCCGGGTGCAAGGAGTGCCACGGTCGGACTCTTCATGGGCAGCAGCAACCGGGGCTCACTCATCTATTTTTGCGGCGGTGAGGGTTTTTGGGGTGAGTAACGGGGTTTGAACCCGCGGCCTCCTGGATCACAACCAGGCGCTCTGCCGACTGAGCTATACCCACCGTGCGGTGATCACCGAAGTGATTACGACTCGCTAAGGTTACACCAGTTTGGGGTTGAAGTCATCAGTTTTGCGAGTCACCTCACGGTCAACCCAAACAAGCCGATCAGAAGAAGACATGACGCGAGTCCAGGAGACTCCGAACACCCGGCCCCCCCGGAGAGATTCGAACTCCCGGCCAAGTGGGTAGAAACCACCTGCTCTGTCCACTGAGCTACGGGGGGTGCACTTAGACTAGCAAGATTCTAGACCGGGATTGTTGTCGGGGTAAGGTCGAACCATGCGCGCGCAACAGGCCCATATTATTGCGGAACTGAACGTCTGCCCCACCGTCGATCCGGCGGTCGAAATCCGGCGACGGGTTGACTTCCTCAAGGAATATGCCGTTGCGTGCGGCAGCGGTGGTTTTGTGCTCGGAATCAGCGGAGGACAGGACTCAACACTCGCCGGTTGTCTGTGCCGGATGGCGGTGACTGAGTTGGTCAGCGCCGGTTATCCTGCGCGGTTTGTTGCCGTCCGACTACCCTACGGAACACAACGCGATGAAGCCGACGCACAGCGCGCACTTGCCTTCATCCAGCCACAGGAAACCGTGATCTTCAATATCAAACACTCTGTGGACGGGCTTGCGCAGGACTACCACGATGCCACCCGGGTCGCGATCAGCGATTTTGCCAAGGGAAATGTGAAGGCACGGATGCGGATGATTGCGCAGTATGCACTCGCGGGGGAACACCGGCTGCTTGTGGTCGGCACCGATCACGCGGCCGAGGCGGTTATGGGATTTTTCACAAAGTTCGGCGACGGAGGCGCAGACATCCTGCCGCTCACCGGATTGAGTAAACGGCAAGGGCGCGAGCTCTTGATCAGCCTGGATGCTCCGCCAGCGGTGTACACCAAAGTGCCCACCGCCGATCTGCTTGACACCAACCCGGGTCAGTCCGACGAAGCAAACCTGGGGCTGCGCTACGAGGACATTGATGCCTATCTGGAAGGCCATGAGGTGGACGACTCGGTGGCCCATCAGATCGAGCAGCGTTTTGCGCAAACTCGCCACAAACGAGCAGCACCCGTCTCGCCGTTCGACAACTGGTGGCGCTAGCGCGAGAGGTGGCAGTTCGCAATCAGCCATGAGCCGCAGCGGCCATGGCACTGTCGATGGTGTTTCAGCCGTGGGGGTTATGCGTTCAGTGACCTCAGTAGATGAAGCTGTGTTTTCGCGATTGAGGGGGAGCGTCGTGGGTGACCTGGATGAGTGAGCGGGAAATTCAGGTATTCAGTTGTCAGACGACTGACGTTAGACTTATAGAGCACGACGGGTCAACAGGGTGACCGTTAGAGGGAGAGAAGGATGGTGCCACCGTGGCGGGAGCACTGAGCAGCGCATCAGTCCCGGCTGTTGGGATGTCGCCGTCTGGTGTGCCTCCATACAGTGGGTACGCGCCCACCCAGCAACAGCAGCAGTCACACGAGAACGGTGTGCCCCCATACAGCGGGTACGCGTTTGACCTAGACGGCACGATCTACCTCGGCGAGGAGTTAATCGACGGCGCAGGCGGTGTGATTGAGACCCTACGGTCGAACGGCGCGCGGGTGGTCTTTGTGACGAACAAGCCGCTCGAAACCTCGGCGGAATACGCAACAAAGTTGAGCAAGCTTGGTATTCCAACGGTACCGGCCGACGTTATTTCTGCGATCGATGCGTTGGTGCTCTACCTGACTGAACACCACCCCCGGGGGCGAATCTTGGCGGTGTCCGAACCGGTTCTTGTCGCGGAGCTTCGTCGCGCCGGGTTTGAGGTCACGGAGGATCCCACGGTCACAGATGTCGTGGTCGTTTCCTTCGATCGAACCTTTGACTACGGCAAGCTCACCCGTGCGTACCGGGCCGTTGGGGCAGGTGCTGTCATTGTCGCAACAAATCCGGATCCCTACTGCCCCACCCCCGACGGGGGCCTGCCCGATTGTGCCGCGATGCTCGCTGCCATCGAAGCATGTACCGGCACTCAGGCTGAGGCGATTGTGGGGAAACCGAGCATCTACATGGCGAGAGCTTTTCTCGATCGGCTGGGAGTGCCTGCCAGCAAAGCCGTAATGGTTGGTGATCGGCTGCTCACTGATGTGGCTATGGGGCTCGAAGCTGGCATGGCGTCGATACTTGTCATGTCGGGGGCCACTACCGCCCAGGTTCTTGCGGACTCGAATGTCTCTCCCACCTACGTTCTCGCGAGTGTTCGCGGACTCATCCATTCGCCATAGCTACATCCATTCGTACATCGAACAGAAAAGGGAACCACATTGTCCGAATTTATTTTCATGCTCACCCATCATGACCGTACTGTTGACAACGCGCGTGAGGTGCTAGAGCAGGTTAGGTCAACGGGTCTTCGTCACATCGGATTCAAAGACGTCGGGGCGACCCCGCAGAAGCAGCGCGAGCTCACACAGGCCGCGCACGCGGCTGGGCTTGTTGTCTATCTAGAGGTCGTGTCGGTCGACAAAGCAGATGAGATGGCTTCGATTGACGCCGCGATTGCGGCCGGAGTTGACTGGATAGTGGGTGGCAAGTTCGCCGCTGAGTCGGTGGTGAAGCTTGCCGGAACGGGCATCAAGTTTGCCCCGTTTCCTGGACAGGTTGTCGGCCATCCGAGTGAACTCGAGGGTAGTATCGAGGAGATTGCGGCCCATGCCGCCGAGCTCACGCGCATGACCGGGGTGAGTGGTGTTGATCTTCTCGCATACCGTCATGTCTCGGTTGATCCGCTCGAGTTGACAGCTGCTGTTGTTCGTTCCTCAGACGGACCGGTGATTGCGGCTGGTTCGGTTGTGACCGAGGCGCAGATAAGAGGGCTTGCGGAAGCAGGAGCCTGGGGCTTCACGATCGGCAGTGCGATTTTTGATGGTGTGCTTCCCGGAGCGAAGGATGTTGTCTCGCAGGTGCGCACCGCGCTCGCGTTTGCTCAGGGGGTCTAGCCGGTCAGGTGAACGAGTTCGGCGGGAGCGGTCCGCACTCGCGTTTGTTCGGGCGGCAGTGTACCCTGTCGTTGCTGACCCGGTCTGGAGCGGTCCGTGCTCGCGTTTGTTCAGAGGTCTGGACGTCAGCGATCATCGGCGCGCCATACACTTAACCCACTGTTGAGGGAGGGTTTATGGCTGGTCGTCGGCCGACGCTGGTGGACCGAGTGCGCGAGGAGCTCACGGAACTTATAAGCAACGGCAGCTATGAGGTTGGTGATCGCTTACCCAACGAACAAGAAATGTCGGACCGGTTTGCTGTGAGTCGTGCGACGGTGCGCGAGGCATACCGTGCACTAATCGACGCTGGGTACTTGTCGCGACGTCACGGTACAGGAACTTTTATTACTCGGGTGCCGCAGCGGCATGCGCTTGATTTGAACCTTAGCTATACGGCCATGATCCGGGCAGCTGGTTTCAAGTCAAGTATTAGGGTGATTTCTCAACGAGTTGAGGTTGTTGGTGACGATGACCGAGCAAAATTGCGTCTCGAGCACGGCGATAAAATCGTCGTGGTTGAACGGGTGCGCTTGGCTGATGATCGACCGGTTGTTTACAGCATCGACCGGATTCCCTTGGAGATCATACCACAGGAGGTTCGTGGCAATCTTGGTCCTTCGCTTTTCGACATGTTGAAAGAGGTAAACCGTGCTCCAAAAGTCGGTCGGACACGTCTCCTTCCGGTGCTAGCTGGGCCTCGTGAACGGGATCTGCTCAATGTCACAAAGGGAGCTCCTCTCCTTTATTTTGACGAAGTAGATTTCGATAGTGAAGGGATCCCGGTGATGGCGTCGTTTGAATGGCACACCAGCGATGTGTTCGAGATGTGGTTGAATCGTCGCTCCCAGAGTATGATGTCATCAGACGTCTGACATCACTGAGGTCTCGCTGACCGGCGGTAGAACCGAGGTACGAGGGAGTATTTTGGGATACATAATTGGCTGTGACCTCGGGTCACAGAGCGCAAAAGCTGCACTCATGTCGCCGGAGGGTGAGCTGGTTGGGACTGCCAATGCTCCCTACTCCATGCAACACCCACACAGCGGATGGGCTGAACAGGACCCAGCGGTCTATCGCCACGGGCTAGCTACCAGCGTTCGCGCACTGCTCGCGAAAACAGGGGTCAATGCGAACGATGTAACCCATATTGGCCTTTCAAGTCAGGTCGACGGGGTTGTACCGATTGACTCACGGATGCGTCCGCTTGGGTTTGCGATTATCTGGCTTGATCGTCGTGCAACCGCACAGACCGCAAGGCTTGCAAAATCTGTGAACCCGGATCGCATCTTCAGCTGCACTGGACTAAACCTTGACGCATCCCACACTGCTCCAAAGATAATGTGGCTCGCCGATAACCAGCCTGAGATATACCGACAGGCCATGTCTCTACCTTCAGTGGGTGGGTACGCTGTCGCATGGATGACGGGCCGATCTATTCAGGATCACGCTAACTCCTCCTCTAGTTTGCTCTACGATATTGTCAAGAGGGACTGGAGCGACGAACTGATCGATGCTGCGGGACTTGACCGATCCAAACTTCCTGAAATCGGGCGTGCAACAGATACAGTGGGCGCTCTCACCGCTGAAGCTGCAGACATGCTAGGGCTTCCCAACTGCAGTGTTGTTGTCGGCACCGGAGACGATCATGCCGCATGCCTCGGCGCTGGCGGGGTGAGACCGGGCATTGTCATTGATATCCTTGGCACCGCCGAACCCGTTGGCGTGACAAGTAGTGTTCCGATTTTTGACGAAACTCGACTTCTCGAAACGCACGCTCACGCTGTTAATGATTCCTATCTGATTGAAAATCCAGGATTTGTTTCGGGTGGTAACACCCTGTGGTTTTCCCAAAATATCCTTGGTGTCAGCCAGAAAGAGTTCTTTGATCTGGCGGCCAGGTCTGTGCCTGGAGCGCACGGAGTGCGGTTTATTCCCGCACTCACTGGATCGATGGCACCACGGTGGAATGATTCTATGCGAGGCACCTTCGCGGGATTATCAATGAATCATGATTCCTCGGATCTTGCCCGAGCAATTATCGAAGCAAACAGTTTTGCCTTCCGCGACATATATGATCGGCTTGCAGCTCTTGGCCTGGCTGAGTCGGTTCGTGTTGTCGGGGGTGGAGCTCGCAGCGAACTCTGGCTTACTGTGAAGGCAACCCTCTGTGGCACCTCAATAAGTCGCGTCACCACCGACGAGACGAGTGCTGTTGGTGGCGCACTGCTTGCGTCGGTGGCGGCAGGTATCTTCAGTAGTCTCGAGCAGGGTGTCGATTCGGTTGTTGAACTGGATCCCGTGACCGTTGACCCCGATGACATCAACGGCGAGGTGTATGAGGAGGCCTACCGAGAATACCGTTCTCTTTTCGATGCCTTAGAGTCAATTGAGAAAAAGGAGCCGGTTTAATGACACTTTCATCTGATCTCGAACGGTATCGGGCGCATCCCCTTGTTAGTATCGCCCGAATTGATATCGGGAATAATACTCTCGCAGCTTTGAAGGGGATTATTGAGACTCTTCCTCAGCGAACCACGATTGCGATTCTTGCTGACAGTGTTGACTATGTGGGAGCTTCGGGAACAGACATCAAGTCGGACGTTGTTAAAACGCTCCGCTCGCTTGGCGCGCTCCAACTTGTTTTACTAGACGGGGACGTTCATGCCGACGAGAGAACTGTGTCCGTTGCAGTGGAAGGCTGTAGCGGCGCGGATGTCGTTGTCACTGTTGGGTCGGGGACACTGTGCGATATTGGAAAAGTTGCGGCTGGTGACCGACCGCACGTCGTTGTTCAGACGGCTGCGTCAGTGAACGGCTTTGCGGACGACCAATCGGTTCTTCTCATCAACGGCGCCAAACGCACCACTCATTCTGGATGGCCCACCGCGCTTATTGTGGACGCCGATATTCTGCAGGGTGCACCACTGTCAATGAACCGGTCAGGTTTGGGTGACATGGTCTCAATGTTCACCGCTCCCGCAGACTGGTATCTCTCATCCCTGGTCAATATGGCTCGCGGATGGAACGCGGAGGCGGCAATGATGACGCGTCGATACGGAGAGGAGCTTCGGCGCATTGCACCGGGAGTGGGAGCATCCGACCCTGCTGCCCTATCGACCCTCGCTGAATTTCTCACGCTGAGTGGCATATCGATGGGCGTTGCCGGACAGACTTCACCTTCTTCTGGAATGGAACACACGGTAAGTCACCTGATCGATATGGCACATGGTTCACGACGCAGGGGTAATGCTTACCATGGTGCTCAGGTTGGTGTGTCGACGGTTATTGCTGCAATTTTGTGGCAGAAAATGCGCAGACACCTAGCCGAGGGATGTCTGGATGAGGTGGTATTGCCGAGTGAAAATGTGGCTGAGAATCGTGTTCGATCCGCATTCAACTGGATGGATGCCGATGGTGCAACAAGCACCGAATGTTGGGCCGACTATTCACAGAAACTCACACATCTTCACAGTGTGAACGCGCCATCGCTGGTCAAACAGATTATGGCCTCCTGGTCGGACCACGACAGTGTGCTCTCCGGATTACTGGAAACACCGGAGAACATCATTGCCGCGTTGCGTGACGCAGGCGCACCGACCCGCTTCAGTGAATTGGATAACCCCAGCGACCCAGAGGACATTGTCTGGGCGCTCCAGAACTGTCACCTCATGCGGAACAGGTTTACCATCGCAGATCTTGCCTATCTCAGCGGGAACTGGACTGCAAAAGATGTTTGGTCAACACTTGCTGAGGCCGCTGACCTCGGTGCGGGGCTCTAAGGGGTTCTGCGGATAGGTTAGGGTTTTTGTGTTGTTGGTTCCCGGCGGTGTCGTGTCCAGGCTTCTCAGGTGAGTCTGCAGACGATGATGATCGTGTTGGCGATGCGGGTGTGAACCTTGGTGTAGACGGCGAATTTCTTGAACCCGTAGTTGTGTCAGGAATTTGGTGCGTTCCATGACTCATCGGGTGTCAGCTTGGAGCGGAGTGCCTTTGTGGCTGTTGACCCGGTGGTGTTAACAGGTTCCTTGTTTTGCTGGAGTCGTAGTCGGCATCCAGATGAACGCTAGTGCGGTCGGGGAACTCATCGAACCGGCGCAAACACTCCAATGTGGGTCGCAGCAACAGAGGGGGAGTCGTTCCGGTTCGCGGCTGTGACCACGACTGTGAGGGAGATTCCTGTCCCGTTAGTGAGGGGGCGTTTCGTGCTGCTTTTCCCGCGATCTACCGGGGGAAACTCCTGCTGCTTACCGCCGCAGGCGCTTTCAGGATGCACCCATCGACGACGAGATCGGTGAGGTCTAGGTGTACTTGGTCATTTTGTTGGTGACAGTTGGGTGATTGGGGGTTGGTCTGCGGTGGTGGTGTGGCCTTGGGTGTGGTTGTAGTGGTTGAGCCGGGGTGTGAGGGGGTTGCTGCGTTCTTGGTTCGAGGTGGAGGGCCGCCGGTAGGCCCGTTCTTCTTGCGGGGTGTGGTTGAAGTGTTTGGCTTTGCTGTTCTGTCAGGGCGGGTGTGGTCGGGTCAGGATGTGTGTTGTCTGGAGTGCGGCGAGTGTGGTCTGGAAGTCGCGGGAGCGAGGGTAGTTCAGCGCGTTGTCGGTCATGACCTGGCGGATGCGGTGGCTGGTGAAGAACTCGGCGGCCTCGGCGAGGAACGCGGCGCAGGTCGGGCCCTTCTCATCCGGCAGGACGCGGGCGAACCCGAGCCGGGAATGGTCGTCGACGGCGACGTGGAGGTAGTCCATGCCAAGCTTGGTCAACCCGGGTCCGGCCGCGGTTGTGGTCGATTGTGTCTGGCCTGTCGAGCCGCCAGCTGCCACCGTCGGGGATGTGGCCGAGTTTCTTCACATCGATGTGGACCAGATCCCCGGGCTGTTGGCGTTCATAGCGCAGCTGCGTGCGGCGGGATGCACGGATCCGGATACCGGTCACGGGATCGAGCTCGTGCAGTGTCGGCAGGCCGGTGCGGGCGATGATCCGCGACGCCGTCGACGGGCTGATCCCGACACGACGCGCCAGCTCGTCCTGACCCAGCCGTTGGGTCCGCCGCAACTGCAACAACCGTGCCGCGACCGCCGCGGGCATCGACCGCGGATGCGTGCGGGCGCGCGAGGGCCGATCTCGTAACCCCGCGATCCCGAGTAGCTGGAATCGCCTCACCCAACGGTGAGCGCACTGCCCAGACACCCCGAGCTCCTTGGCGAGGTGAGACACCGGGCGCCCCGAAAGAACCCGCTGGACAAGGATCAAGCGACCGGCCTCAGCCAGCCTCGCGTTACGGTGGACCAAAAGAAGGCCTTCCTTTAGGTGACGTTAGACACCACCCAGAATGAAGACCTTCCCCCCACTCCCCTGTCACCAACGCTCTGACCGAGTACACCTAGACGTTATTCCCACGGAGGTTGTGGGTGTGTTGGGTGGGTGTTTTGTCTCTGATGTCGGTGTGGGGTCTGTTCTGAGGGGGTCTGATGCAGGTTCTGGTAGCAATTGATCTTTGGGGTTGGTTTTTTTTTTTGGGGGGGGGGCTGTGTCTAGGGAGTGTCTGTGTGAGTTTTGTGGTGGTGGTGGTGTGGTTGCTTGCTGGTGTGAGTTGGGGTGTTGTTGAGGGTTTTGGGATCGTTGAGGTGTTGCTGGGGAATTGGTTGGGGCAGGTTGGTATTGAGGCGGGCAGTTGTCCTGGTCAGGCCCTGACGAGGTTGTCCGGGTGTGTGAGTTGCGGCGCCGGGACTGGCTGCTGGGGCAGGAGAACGATCTCTTTAGGAAGGCGGTGGTGTGTCTGTTGCAAGCGAACCTGAGGCTTGGTGGCTTCTCAAAATGGTCTACTCGCTCGTGGGTGAGTTCGCTAGTGGCGGGGTTCTTGTCGCGGTGTTGTGTTGGGTTCTGAGGCTTGCTTGTTAGCTGTGTTATCGGTGGAAACTCAACTCGGTCGCTGACGTTGCCTGGTTGCGGGCTCGCCGTATGAGTGTGTTGTTGGACGGGCGTGTTGATGATGTGAGGTTCGGGTATCGGCAGTTGGCGAGCTTCGCCCGTGTCCGAGGTTTGCGGATGAGTTGCCGGAGCGCGTGGGCGTTGGCTTCTCAGGTTGGCGCGGTCTTGAGCTCGCAGTGCGCCAAGCGAGAGCTTGTCAAGTTGTGTGTGTAAGCGGGTGGTGTCTCGGGGGTTAGAGGTAGCGGTTGATGCGTTCGGGGTGGACGAGTGAGAGTTGTTCGAGGGCTTTGATCTAGTTCGTGACGACTTGCCTTTCGACCAGGCGGCCCTCGGTTTTGCGTTTCGAGCCGCGGTGTAGGCCGCGTTCCTTCGCCCGGTCGGCGGCTCGCT
>NAEP01000043.1 GCA_002529645.1 Candidatus Lumbricidiphila eiseniae
TGTGCTCGAATCCGCCGACCGGCTCCCCGACATCGCAGGCATCGCACCCGTCCCCAAAGACCCCGGACGCATCAGCGAGAACCCGCACCGCCCCAAGCACTACAGCCACCGACTGCTGCGCACCTGCTACCTCTCGGCCGAAGCGACCGCCCATCACCATCCCGAGTCCCGCGCCCACTACGACCGGAAACGCCGCGAAGGAAAGAACCACAAACAAGCCGCCCTCGCCCTCACCAGACGACGCATCAACATAATCTGGGCGCTCCCGCGCGACCGAACAAAACTCCATCAGAGCCCACCCACCCCAGCACCAACCACAACTTGACAAGCCAACTGAGATTCCTCTCGTGTCATGCTATCTTTCCCATCCGCTTTGCGTCTACCACTGAGACCGCACCGGTATCAGTGAGGTTCTTTCGGGCTGTCTCGGGGGCAAGGATCAGGGAGATGACGCCGCCGAAAACGGAGACCCCCGCGAGGATCAGGAGCACCGGGACTAGGCCGAAGGTAGCGAAGCCGATCGGGACCAGGAATGTGGCGATCGCTGCGCCCACCCGGGAGAAGCCGGATGCCAGGCCCAAGCCGGATGTGCGGACCGAGGTGGGGAACACCTCGAGCGGGTAGACGCCGCAGAGGATGCCCATGATTCCGTAGAAGAACAGATAAGCGAAGAAGCACACCACGTTGATCAAGACAGGGAAAGCGAGCAGATCACCGAGCGCCACAACCGTGAGCGCGGTGCCGCAGACGAACATGGGGATGATCAGCAGCGGACGACGGCCGACCTTATCGATCAGGTACCAGCCTGTGGCGGCGCCGATGAGAGCAATCATGGTTCCCAGGAGGGCAGCGACGATCGGGTTTTCAATGCCGAGGGTGTCGAGGATTTCGGACTGAAAGAAGGTCAGTGCGAAGTAGGGGATAACGATGCACACCCAGAACAGTGAGGTGAACGCGGTGCGACCGATGTAGGCACGGCTGAACAGGGTGCGCCAGCGGGTCTTGGCTTCGGGCTCATCGAGGTAACCGGCACGGGCGGGGTCCATGCCGAGTTCCGCAAACACCTTATCCGCTTCCGCGCGTCGGCCTTTTCCGATCAGCCATCGGGGGGATTCAGGTAGCCCGTGACGGAGCATGAGGATGAGGCCGGCAGGAATTGCAGAGCTGGCAAGGACGAAGCGCCAAGCTTCGGGAGCGAGGGTGAGAACGACGAGCCCGAGGAAGAAAGCCGTGACGTAGCCAACGTTCCACAAAATTTCGAGCACGCTCAGGTAGCGTCCTCTGTTCCGCGCGGGTGCGAATTCTCCGAGGAGAGGGGAGCCGATCGCGTAGTCGCCGCCGATGGCCATTCCAAGAATTACGCCGAGGGCGATGATCTGCCATGGCTCGGTGACAAGAAACATGGCCAGGGAAGCGCCCAGGAAGATGCACAAGTCGACGATGAACATCGGCTTCCGGCCCACGATGTCGGTTAGATAGCCAATCAGGGGACCGCCGATCATCGTTCCGACCAGCGTCGCTGAGGAGATCAGCCCCAGGGTGACGGGGGTCAGGCCGAGTTCTTTTGTGAACGCAGTTCCTGCGATCACGGCGGCGATGGTAGCGAACACGAACCCGTCGAGGAACATGCCGCCGCCGGTTGCGGCGGTGAGTCGGCGGAGGAATGCGCGCTGGGGTTCGAGTCCTATCGTGGGGGATACAGCGATCTGTTGAGTCATCGTTGACCTTCTCGTTTCGTTGGTGCGGGTGGGGTGTTACGGACGGGTTCGTCCGAGGGCGATGTATTTGGTTTCGAGGTATTCGTCGATGCCGATGTGCCCGCCTTCGCGTCCAAGACCGGACGCCTTCATGCCACCGAACGGGGCACCTGGCTCGGATACGAGGCCTCGGTTCACGCCGAC
Organism: Candidatus Lumbricidiphila eiseniae; assembly: GCA_002529645.1. Classification (GTDB taxonomy): domain Bacteria; phylum Actinomycetota; class Actinomycetes; order Actinomycetales; family Microbacteriaceae; genus Agromyces; species Agromyces eiseniae. Next base: position 1,902 of record NAEP01000043.1, read on the forward strand.
CATCCCGGCCTCGATCTGCTTTGCGGCATCGAAGGCGCGGGTCACGTCGGTGGCATACACAAAAGCAACCAATCCGAAGGGAGTGTCGTTGGCGATGCGAATGGCCTCGTCGTCGCTGTCAGCCGTGATCACTACGGCGACAGGGCCGAAGATCTCTTCGGTAGCGATCGCCGATGACTCGGGCACGTCAGTCACGACGGTAGGGGCATAGAAATAGCCGTTGCCGGAGATGGGGTGACCTCCGGCAAGTATGGTCGCGCCGTCTTGGACGGCGTCGTTGACCAAGCGCTGAACGCGGTCACGCTGTCGCTGATCGATGAGGGGGCCGATGTCAGCACCGGGGGTTGTTCCCGAGGCGACGTGTAGGTCTTTGGTTCGTTGCACGAACTTATCGAGGAACTCCTGAGCGATCGCGCGGTGGACAATTATTCGATTAGCGGCCACGCAGGACTGGCCACCATTGCGGAATTTTGCCACCATCGCGCCGTCAACGGCGGCGTCGATGTCAGCATCTTCGAGGATCACGAACGGGCCGTTGCCGCCGAGTTCCATGGAAGAGCGCATGATATTCGGCGCGGCCTGCTGCAGCAGTCGCACTCCCACACCGGTGGACCCGGTGAAACTGACCTTTCGCAACCGGGAGTCGTTCATGAGAGTTTCGGACTGGGTGGCTGCAGAGGAGGTCGGTACGAAATTCACCACCCCATCAGGGACACCAGCCTCGGCGAGCAGTCGGACCAGGAACGCCATGGTGAGTGGCGTCTGCGCTGCGGGTTTGATGATCGTGGTGCATCCGGCGGCGAGGGCTGCTCCGATCTTTCGAGTACCCATCGCAAGAGGAAAGTTCCACGGTGTGATGAGAAGGCTTGGGCCGACAGGCACCTTCGTGGTGATGATGTCGAAATCACCGTTGGGAGAAGACCCGAAATTGCCGTGGAGATGAGCCGTTTGTTCAGCGAACCACCGGAAGAACTCGGCTCCGTATCTCACCTCGCCCAGAGACTGGTCCAGGGGTCTGCCCATCTCGGCGGTCGTGATCGCCGCGATGTCCTCACGGTGCGAGATGATCAGGTCGTAGGCCATTCGCAGAATTTCGGCCCGGGTGCGGGGGCTCGTGCTGCCCCAGGAGTTCTGCGCGGCGGCGGCGGCATCCAGCGCGTCGAGGGCGTCGTGGGTGGTTGCGTCAGCGATGTGTGCGATGACGGCGCCGGTGGCGGGGTCATGGACATCGAATCGGGACTGTCCCTGGCTGTCGCGCCACTGTCCAGCGATGAACAGACCGGTCGGAACGGTGATGCCGACCACGGTCGCTTCCTGAGTGAGTGTTGTCATAGTTATGAAACTCGGACTTTCGTGTTGAGAGGTCAGGATGCGAGGGCTTCATCGAGAACCAGCACACCGCGGGTCAGACGCCCGGCTGCCATGTCGTCGAAGGCCTTGTTGATATCGTTGAGTGGGTAAGTGGCAGAAATCATCTTGTCCAACGGCAACAGCCCGGCCCTGTAGAGATCGAGGATTTTCGGGATGTCGGTGGAGGGGCGAGAGGATCCGTAGAGCGAACCTGTGACGATCTTTTCGTCTCGAACGAGGTTCGGGCCTGGGAACGACGGTCGAGCCTCTGGCGCAGGAACGCCAACGCAGACAAGGGTGCCGCCTGCAACCGTCGCATCGAACGCTTGGCCGACCACGGCGGGCACTCCGACAGCATCGATGGCGTAATCGACACCAAAGCCATCGGTGAGTTCCTTGACCCGATCGACGATGTCATCACCGGGGGCAAAGATGTGAGTGGCACCGAAATCGAGGGCTTCGATTCGCTTGCTCTCAACGGGGTCGATGACGATGATCTTTCCCGCCCCTGACAGGCGTGCACCCATCACGGCGCTCAACCCAACCCCACCGGCACCATAGACAAGCACGGAACTGCCCGGCCGAACCTGGGCGCGATTCACTGCTGCGCCGTACCCCGTCATGATCGCGCAGCCCACCAAAGCGGCCACACTCAAGGACACCCCGGGATCGATCTTGATGGCACTGGCTCCAGGAACCACGGTGTAGTTCGCGAAGGTTGACAGGAATGAGTAGTGAAAAACGTCTTCACTGTCGTGATGAAGCCGCGTTGTGCCATCCAGCAGCGTGCCTGCCAGGAGGTAGGGGGCGGCTGCGGTGCACAATACTGGGCGCCCGCTAACGCAGTGACGGCACTGACCGCAATTGGGCATCCAGGACAGCGCCACATGATCGCCCACAGCCACGTGAGTCACATTCTCGCCGACAGCCTCGACGACACCGGCACCCTCATGGCCGAGGACACACGGCAACGGCGACGGAATCCGACCCGATCGGGTGTGCGCGTCCGAGGCGCAGATGCCCGTTGCCGCAATCCGCACCAACACCTCGGACGCCTTAGGCGGATCCAGATGCAACATCGTCACTTCAAACGGCTGGTTCGCTCCGGAGAGGTAGGCGGCGGTTATTTCCATGAGGTGGGACTCCCTTGACATCGTTGGCTGCGGAGCGCTAAGTTCCATATAAGGAACTTAGTTCCATCTTATTCATGAGAGCTTGGCACTCACCGTGGGTGCGTGTCAAGACAGGGCGAGCAAATTGCCTTAAGCTGCGACCAGGCAATCGAGAGAGATAGTGGTGACAACGCTGATGAAGGTCGGAAAAGCAACTGGCGACGCTCTAACGGGCGCTCCTAGCATTGCTACAGCGTTCAGAATCTTGGATGAACTCGCGTCCTCCGGCATCCCACTGAGCATGACGCAGCTCGTACAGCGACTCGAGTTGCCGAAATCGACAACCTTCCGAGTGCTTGGAGCGCTCGAATCTGTCGGGGCCGTCCGCCGAGACCATCGAGACAAGCGTTACAGCCTCGGAACCAAATTCGCTGACTATGCCCGCGCTGCGCCCACCCCGGACATCGCCGCACTATTCCTCCACGAAGCCGGTCCTCTCCTCCGGCCCTTAGCCGAAACAACGCAATTCGGGGTCCTTACGCACACGAACGTGACCTTCCTGGCATGTATCGACTCCACCAAACCGGTTCGACTCGTCAGCTACGTCGGGCGCACCCTCCCCGCTCACGCGAGCGCTACGGGCAAAGCTATCCTCGCGTTTTCACCCCAGCGAGAGGTTGAGGCGGTCATAGGAACCGGACTACCCGCGCTCACCGAAAACACCATCACCAGCCCCGACCGGTTCCTCCGCGAACTCGATCAAATTCGCAAGGACGGCTATGCAACCGAAAGCGAAGAATCCACGACAAATCTTTCATGCCTCGCAGCACCCGTGATGAACGCGACGGGAAGGGCGCTCGGTGCCATCACGATCTGTGTGCCCCGGGCAACGCTGCCCACGCACCGTATCCAGGAAATGAAGACGACCCTTGCCGCTGCCTGCCGTGCGATGATGGTGCCGACGCTGTAGCCGCGGTTCAAAAATGATCGTTTCTGAGCTGGGGCCGGCGACCGTCGTCGACGTCGATGACACGCCGCCTCCTGCCTGTGGAGTTTGGCGTTCTCTGGCGGTGTTCTTTGATCGCTTCGTGTCGTTAGTTGCCGATGACGAGGATGCTGGCGGCGGCCTCGATCACGTCGTCGGTGATGGTCTTGAGTTCGTTGATCTTGAGTACGCGATTGATCTGGGGGAAGAGTCGTTCGAGGAGGCGGAAGTTGCCGCGAGTGATGCGTTCGATGGCGGCGATGGCTTGCGCGTCGGTGAAGTCCTCAGGGTCGAGGATCTTGCCGACTCGCTTCCAATGGCGGTCGAGGACGAACAGGAGTTCATCGCGGCCCAAGGCCCGGTAGTGGTGTGAGAATCCGAGTCGGCTGTAGAGCTGGGGGTAGTGACGGAAGCGTTCGTCGATGCCGGGCATGCCGATTAGGATCATTGCGAGGTGGGTGCGGTCGTGTTGGTCGCGAAGGAGTTCGAGGGCGGTGGAGGTGAGCCGTTTGGCTTCGTCGATGATGAGGAGTTCAACGAGTCGGGTGACATCCCTTTGTTTTGCGGTCGCTGCCTCCGGGCTGAGAGTCCGGAGGTGTTCGTCTGCGCAGATCCCGACTTTCATCCGCCAGTGTTCGATGTCCTGCATCAGATTTTTTGGCCGACAGAGGACTTCGGGTGTGTAGAAGACGGTGCGGGATCGGTTCGCCAGGGCGTAGTGCTTCGCGTCGTGGTCGCCGCGGGGACCCCATTCGTTGATGTAGGCCTCGAGGGCGTCCCAGTTCGCGCACCGGCGGGCGGAGTTGGTTTTCCCTACGCCGGCGGCGCCGTGGCAGATCCCGATGGTCTTTTCCTTCCGGACGGCGTTGGCGAACTCGGTGAAGCGTCGGTGTTCTTTGGTGACGATAAATGCTTGGTTCATCACTCGTCCTCTTCGTAGGTGCGCAGCTTCGGGCGTTGCTTGCTCGGTTCGGGAGTGCGAGGTTCTTCGCGGGTGGCAACGGTCGGGATGCGATCGTTGATCGCTCGGCGCAGCTGCTTGCGGCGGGCGCGGCGGGCTGTTTCGATGTCGCGGAGGCTGAGACGAAGGTTGGGGTGGGCTTCGTCGATGGCGGTGCAGATGAAGGCGTCCCGGTCGTAGACGCGGATTTCGGAGATGTCGCGGGGATCGTACCGGATGGTGATGGTGTGTCCGACGAACGGCGCCAGAGTTGGGGCGAGGTAGCGCTGGCCTTGGAAGTGGATGCCGTCGCGTTGCACGACTCGGTTCTTCGGAACAGTAAGGAGTAGCCCGTCAAGCTCTTCGATGCTCTCTGGCATCCTGGCCAACCATCCGTCGGCGACCCACGCGTCACGCGGCGAGATTCCCAACTCGCTATGGACTCTGTCGTTATAGGTGCCGATGAAGTCACCGATCGCTCTATCGAGCGCTGCGAGGTCGAGGACTGGCGTTGGTGTCCGGCTGCCGGGTCCGAGATGACCGGGGAGGGTGCTGAGCAGTTCGGCGTTGATGGTGCGGAAGAACCTCTCGATCTTGCCTCGCCCCTGGGGTCGGCCGACGGTCGAGTGGATGATCCTGATGTGCAGGGCTATCGCGGTCCGCTCGAGGTGGTGGCTGATGAAGTCGGAACCGTGGTCCACGTGCAAGATATGTCGTCAGCCACGGCCGATCAGGCTTCCCATCAGCTCCGAGGATGAGGATGTCGAGTTCGGTGTGGTCGGACTGCCAGGTCTGGTTGGGGTGTTCGGCGCGGCGGCGGAAGACGAGCTCGTGCTTATCCCGGTAGGACACCGGCCCTTCCAGAGCCAGGGTGACAAGGGCAGGATCGAGAGCCTGGATGATTTCCCGCACCGTCGCGTAGCTCGGCGCCGGTAGCTCACGTGCCTGCGCGTCGGTGGCGGCAAGGCGGTGCAAGGTGGCGATACTCGGACGAGGTCGAGTGAGCGCCAACCGTTCGATGAACGCGATCGTCTCGGCCGAGGTTCGGCGAACGCCCTTGTCTGTGCGCGGATGAGGGGTAGAGGAGATGGATGTTGAGTGAGGTGGGTGTAACGCCCTTGTCTGTGCGCGAATGAGGGTCAAGGGCTCGGATGCCGCCTGCCCGGTAGAGTCCCTGCCAGCGTTGCAGGGTCCGTGCAGAGATCCCAGTTTCACGGGAGAGAACGGCGAGCGGGATCTGGTCTTCGACATGCAGCCGAAGAACATACCACCGCTCGGCCGCATCCACGAGTCACCTACACGCTGGTGCTCTCGCGCGCCGCGAGCGCCTGTTGGTGGCGGTAGAGGGTGGCACGGCTCCAGCCGACGAGCTTCGCTGCGTCTTCCGCGATCCGGCCCTTCGCCCTCGCTTCCGTGACGAGCTTGAGCTTGTCGGCGACAACGACGGGATCGGAGACGGGCCGGCCGAACCTGGTGCCGCTTTGCCGGGCGGCGGTGATCCCGGCGTTCACCCGTTCCGCGATCAGCTCGCGTTCGTACTCGGCCAGAGTGGCGAGCATGTTCAACATCAGGCGGCCCAATGTCGTTGACGGATCGATCCCGTCCGAGATGCTCTTCACCTGCACGTCCCACTCCCGAAGCAGCTTCACCGTATTGAGTACGTCAATGAGGGACCTCCCCAGGCGGTCGACCCGCCAGACAACGACGGTGTCGCCAGGCTCGGCGTACTCGAGAAGCTTCTTCATCCCCGGGCGAGAGATCGCGGTCCGGCTGCCCGAGGTGACGTCGGCGAAAATGTCCCGCTCCTGCACACCCGACTTGACCAGGGCATCGACCTGTAATTTCGCGTCTTGGCTTCTGGTGCTGACCCGCGTATATCCGAGATGCCTCACCCAGCCATTCTGCCTCAACAACCCGTAGACACGGCGAAGGAAAGACACTTTGCGGCAAGACATGTTTTCAAGACAGATCGGGCCGCGGCACTCCGGCAGTCCGTTCCGCAGCTCGAGACAGGTTGGGGGTGTCTCGGAAAGCTTTACATTCCCGAGACGCCCACCACGCCTGTCAATGGCCAATAGTTTCTGCCCGCGTGCGGCCAGGCCTCGACGACGTGTTGGCCGAGCGCTTCGAGGAAGAACGTCTTGCCGGTGCCGGAGGCCTGCAGACCACCACGTTCTCCTTCCTGCCGATCCATTCCAACGTGCGCAGCACTTGCTGAGTTGGGATCGGAATCGAGGAGACGGTCTCGTCCCAGGTGTCGAACGTCTTCCCGGTCGGGAACCCCGCGGCCTTGCGGCGGGTGGCGAGCATGGACCGGGATCGTCCGGTGGTCTGTCTAACGTCGGATGCATCGTCCATGGCTTCGGCGTGGACGATGCATCCGACCGATACCCTCGCTGAGTCGTCCCCGATTTCCAGGGTGAACGTACGGGATGCCGTCGTTCCAGCCAGAATCAAGATTCGTGAGTTGTCTGTGTGGATGAGTCGCTTTGAGTAGCGTTCCTAGAGCGCCGCGGTCAGCATCTCAACGTTCATCGTTGCTCCTAACTCAATATCATGCCCAAGCTCAACCACTCCCCCTCGATGGCCAATGCCGTTAACCTGGTGACGTTGCTCAGGATCACGATCCGTACCTACGCGCTCTGTACCCCGATACGAATCGGGATGGCTACGTTGACAAGATCGCAGGAATTGACACCTGCGCTCTCCACTCGCCGGAGGCAGATAGGTCGGTCGTGAGCAGGGCGGTAACCCCGAGGTCGGCGAAGGAAGCAGTGGGGACAAACCTTTGGAGATAGTCTCCGGCGGCAGTGATACAGAAAAGCAACGCTTGTAGCGAGTCTGCTCCGTACGTCTCAAGAGACTCCGTCACTTCTCCGTTCTGGTCGAGGAACTGATATTCAAATGACGGGGAGTCTTCGGTGCTCGCGAGGATTCTGAGCGTCAAGTCTCCACTGTTTGTGCTGAACTCTCGGCTGGCGACGACCACACGCTCCTGCTTAACCACTTGCGCCCACCAGGCACCCTGCATAACGCACCATGTTTGCTGCGTGACAGATTGGCGCAGCCCGTCCTTTAAGACGCGAGCACACCTTCGCCCCGGCGTTCATCTCACGGTCACACTGCTTCTTTGTATGCATCGGCACGATGCGGCCAACCTGTGGCACGGCATCCAGACTGGCTTTCGCCACCGCTGGCGCCGATGACCCGAGGACAAGAAGTGCTTCGGTGGAGCCGTCCACCGTCGCCCCAGATCCGCCAAAGGCGAGCGTTGCGGCGAGCGGTAACGCTGCCAATGTATACGACCAGAGACATCAATTCACTCCATTCAGGTGACGGACAGCACGGCTTTCAACATAACAGGCTCATCGCAATCCAGGGTGTAGGTGGGGTCGCTGGGTTTCCGGGAGGGCTGGGTATCTCCGTGGCAAAAGATTGACTTGACTCGATCAGAATCGCTTTTACCTCCTGGGGCTTCTCGCTCTCCGCGAACGTTTCTTGTTTCTTCGATCCGTTCCGGGTTAGCTCTCGTGACGCGTGGGGAATCATCCCCGTCGTCATCAGCCGAGAATCTTGACCACTGCTTAACGACTGGACGGGTGACATCTTCCCCATAGTCCGAGCTGTGCCGCTCGTGCGGCGGCTTCTGCGGCCCGGTAGTCGCGACACATAGCGGTAACAGAACACCGCCACAGAGCGTCGAACTCCACAGGCCGGCCCGAAACTCACGCCCGAAACCGATTCATCCCGAAACTACCTATAGACCGTTTTCGGGCGAGCTGGCAGAATAGATCGGGACCGAGGAAAGGGGGCCATCGTGGCCGCTGAGTTCAACATCGAAGCCCGTTGGCCGGAACTGTTCGCGCCCCTCGACCAAGCGACCCGAACGGCCGTCGTGAACTCCTTTGCGTCGAGCTGGCACGAGGGTTGGGTGCCGAACCGCGAGGACGTCGAGAACCTGACCGACTACGCGCGCGGCGCAATCGACAAGGGCGAGTACGACCGTCGCGCAGCAGGCGCAGCCGAGCGCCACCGGGCACACGCCGTCGCGAGCTGATGGCGTCGCAGTTCTCCTCCTGGGATTCGTATTTCTGGGAGCCTGGCGGCCCCCGTCCTGCGCAACCTCTACGGAGAGCGCGACGGGGCCGCACTGGCAAAGCGCGAGTATTCCGAGACGAGTGCGCAGCAGTTCGATATCGAGCGCGGCGCGATCGCCATCCCGAGGACGTACGACGCCGAGCACCTGCGCGCCATTCACCGGCAGCTCTTCGGCAACGTGTACGAGTGGGCGGGGGGAGTACCGCACAGTCAGTATCGGTAAGAACCAGAGTGCGTTTGCGCATCCGGCCGACGTCCCGCAGTACCTCAACGACGCGAGCCAGCTCGTGCGCAGCGCTCAGTGGTCGACGATGGATCGCGACCAGTTCGCCGCCAAGGCGGCCGAGGTCTTCGCCTACGTAAATCAGGCGCACCCGTTCCGCGACGGCAACGGGCGCACGGGCAAGCTGTTCATGCAGCAGGTCTCGGAGCTGAGTCCGTACCGCATCGACTACAGCCCCGCGGTGTCCGGGGTGACTCCCGAGATTTGGAACCAGGCGTCGATGCTCTCCGGCCCGGATCGCGGCCGTTACGAGCCGCAGCCGGCGTCGCTCGTTCCGGTGTTCCGAGCGATGACCGTTGAGCGGTCGCCGGCCCCTCAGACGTCGGCACCTGGCACGTCGACGGAGCTACGCCGGGACCGTTCGCCCTACCGTGCATCGTTCCCAAAACCGGCCACGGAAGCCACTAAGCCGGGCACCAGAGCCGGCCCCACCAACCGCGTGCCGCAGACGCCAGGGCACCGCCCCGACGTCGGGCGAGACTGATCGAGAGAACCCATGACGAACATCGTCGGCTACGCACGAGTGTCAAAGCGTGACCAGAACCCGGCAGCTCAGGAGGCCGAGCTGCACGATCGCGGCGTCAACATCAAGAGTCTTACCGAGCCTGATATCGACACCACAACGCCGATGGGTCGCGCCCTGTTCGGCATCGTCGCCGTGTTCGCTCAGCTCCGCGTCGACACGATCCGGGACAACACCAAGCGCGGTCTCGCGCACGCACGAGCTGAGGGCCGAGTGGGCGGCCGTCCGTCCGTGATGACTCCTGAACGCATCGAGCAAGCCCTACGAATGCGCGCCGACAACCACAGCATTGTGCAGATCGCGAAGGTTCTCGGAGTCGGCAAGTCGTCGGTCTCACGAGTCCTCTCAGAGCGCCCACTTTCCGGGCGATAATGAAGCCGCTTAGAGGTTCTACAGGCTACGAGGCAGCGGCCCGTTCCAGCACGAGCTCGCGCACGCGCGCGGCATCCGCGGTGCCCTTTGTCGCCCTCATGACGGCACCGATTATCACCCCGGCGGCCTCCACCTTGCCGTCACGAATCTTCGCAAGCACATCGGGTTGCGCGGCGAGCGCCTCGTCAATCGCCGCGTAGAGCGACCCATCGTCGGACACAACAGCAAGTCCGCGCGCATCCACGATCTCACGCGGCGAGCCCTCGCCCGCGATAACACCCTCCAACGCCTGCCGGGCGAGCCGATCGGTGAGGGTGCCCTCGTTCACAAGGGCCGCGAGTTCGGCAACCTGAGCGGGTGTCGCAAGCTCGGTGACATCCCGGCCGGTTGCGTTCGCGATCCGGGTGAGCTCCCCGGTCCACCACTTCCGAGCGGCAGCAGGGGATGCCCCGGCCGCCACCGTCGCTGCGACCTCGGCGAGCAGCCCGCCGTTGGCGACATCCTGAAACTCTAAATCGGTAAAGCCCCACTCGACCTTCAACCGCGCGCGGCGCGCGGCGGGTGGTTCGGGCAGCGCGGCCCGTAACTCGGCGATGAGCTCAGCGCCCGGCACCACCGGCACCAGGTCCGGCTCCGGGAAATAGCGGTAATCATCGGCGTCAGACTTCGGCCGACCGGCACTCGTGGTGCCGGTATCTTCGTGCCAGTGTCGAGTTTCCTGCGTAATCGCGCCACCGCCCGCAAGGATCGCGGCCTGCCGTTGGATTTCGTACCGTACCGCCCGCTCAATGGATCGCAGCGAGTTGACGTTCTTTGTTTCCGTTCGAGTACCGAGCTGCTGTGCCCCGCGCGGGCGCAGCGACACGTTCGCGTCACAGCGGAGGTTGCCACGCTCCATCCGCGCCTCGGAAATCCCGAGCGCGAGCACAATGTCGCGGATCGTCGCCACGTAGGCGCGCGCGAGCGCGGGAGCATCCTTTTCGGCTCCGAAGATGGGCCGAGTCACGATCTCAACAAGCGGCACACCGGCACGGTTATAGTCAACGAGTGAATACTCCGCACCCTGGATCCGCCCGGTGGCACCTCCCACGTGCGTGAGTTTGCCGGCATCTTCCTCCATGTGCGCCCGCTCAATCGGCACGACGATGGTGCGACCCCCGTCGAGCTCAACCTCAACCCCGCCGTCGAACGCGATCGGCTCGTCAGACTGTGAGATCTGATAGTTCTTCGCAAGGTCGGGGTAAAAGTAGTTCTTACGAGCAAAGCGACTGGATGCCGCGATCGAGCACCCGAGCGCGAGCCCGAGCGAGATCGAATACCGCACCGCTGTTTCGTTCACCACCGGCAGCGACCCGGGCAACCCGAGGCAGACCGGCGTGATGAGTGTGTTCGGTTCGGCACTGTGGAACTGCGAATTCGCCGGATTAGGTGACGAGGAAAACATCTTTGTGCGGGTGTTCAATTCAACGTGCACTTCCAGCCCGATGACCGGTTCAAACTGGTCGAGCGCGGCGTCGAAGTTCATGAGTTCTGCGCGAGCCACTAGCGGTGACCTCCTTCGAGGGGGATCATTCTCGTGAGATCGGGTGCCTGCGCGAGCAGTGGGCCACCCCACTGCGCGTGCAGTGCCCGTTCGAGTGCGGCACCGACCCCATAGAGGCGGGCATCTTCGCGAGCGGGCGCAAGAAACTGAATACCGACCGGCAGTCCGTCCTCCGGCGCGAGCCCGGCAGGCACCGAGATGCCGGGCACGCCCGCGAGGTTAGCGGGAATGGTTGCAACATCGTTGAGGTACATGGACATCGGGTCATCCAGTTTTTCCCCCAGCTTGAACGCGGTGGTCGGCGCGGTCGGGGTGGCCAGCACATCGACCTTCTCGAAGGCAGCGGTGAAATCACGCTGCACGAGAGTGCGCACCTTTTGGGCACTGCCGTAGTAGGCGTCATAGTATCCGGACGACAGCGCATAGGTACCGAGGATGATTCGACGCTTGACCTCGGACCCAAACCCGGCTTCCCGGGTTGCCGCCATAACCTGCTCAACCGTGCCTCCGCCCGGTGGCGTAACCCGCAACCCAAACCGCACCGAATCAAACTTGGCAAGATTACTGGATGCCTCGGCCGGGAGAATGAGATAGTACGCGGCAATCGCGTGCTCAAAGTGCGGAGCATCCACCTCGACGATCTGCGCGCCGTTCTTTTCCAGCAGCACGAGTGCCTCGTGGAACCGAGTGCTCACCCCCGACTGCACGCTGCTGGAATCAAGCTGGCGCACGATGCCGATCCGAAGTCCTGCGACATCCGCTCGCCGTACCGCCTCGACCATGGATGGCCACGCATCGGGGAGTGATGTGGAATCGTGCGGGTCGTGACCGGCGATGACATCGTGCAGAAGTGCCGCGTCAAGCACGGTGCGACTGACCGGGCCGATCTGGTCGAGGGAACTGGCCAGGGCGATGGCACCGTAACGACTGACCGCACCATAGGTGGGTTTGATTCCGACGGTGCCGGTAACGTGCGCGGGCTGACGAATCGATCCGCCCGTGTCGCTGCCGAGCGCGAGCGGCACCTCAAACGCGGCAACGGCTGCAGCCGACCCGCCGCCCGAACCTCCGGGAATTCGGTCAAGATCCCACGGGTTGCGGGTGGGGCCGTAGGCGGAGTGTTCGGTGGAAGAGCCCATCGCGAACTCGTCCATGTTCGTCTTGCCGAGCGGGATCATGCCCGCATCAAGCGTCCTACGCACTGACGTTGCGTCGTAGGGCGGAATCCATCCCTCCAGGATGCGGGACCCCGCGGTGGTGGGCATGCCGCGGGTTGTGAGCACGTCCTTGATCGCGAGCGGTACTCCGGCGAGTGGGTGCAGCTTCTCGCCCGCGGCGCGGCGGCGGTCAATGTCGGCGGCGGCGGTCAGGGCTCGTTCGTGGGCGATGTGCAAAAAGGCGTGCACGGTGCCGTCAACGGTGTTGATGCGGTCGAGGTGGGCCTGTGTGACGTCCACCGCCGACACCTCACCCGCAACAAGCTGAGCGCTCAGTTCAGCGGCGGTCAGGCGAATGAGCTCGGATGCCGCGGGGTTGCCGCTTCCAGAATCACCGCTGCCCGCCAGCGTTCCGCTGGCCTCGGGGCAGCTCACTGTTCCTCTCCCAGGATCGCGGACACAACAAACCGAGTACCGTCCGCTTCCGGTGCACCGGCGAGCGCTTCTGCGGTGGTGAGCGTGTTGCCCACGACATCGGCGCGAAAAACGTTGTGCAGAGCAATCGGGTGACTCGTGGGTGGGACATCCGGTGTCGCTACCTCGTTGACGCGCTCAACTGCGCTCATGATCTGGCCTAGCTCACGAGTCATATGCTCGATCTCGTGGGGGGTGAGCGCGATCCGAGCGAGGTGCGCGAGGTGCGCGACTTGCTCGGCAGTAATGTCAGACATCCTGCTCCGATGGGTTGGGGGATGTCCCGATTCTATCGGGGAGCGCGGGGTGGTCGGAATGGAAGCAGGGGCGAGGGAGGACCCAACACCAAACGCAACGCAAACGCGTTCGATGATGGGTTTGCCGTCGGAGGCATCCCCTACCGGGTTGGCAGCGCGTCTGCCCCGTCAAAACCGAGTGCCGCTGGCCCCTCGCTGACAAGCACCGCAAACTGAGCCGCATCGATTATTCGAACACCGAGTTCTTCTGCTTTGGTGCGCTTCGAGCCGGCTCCCGGCCCCGCCGCGACAAAATCGGTGTTCTTTGACACGCTCGAGGCTGCCTTGCCACCTGCGGCGATGATCGCTTCTCGTGCACCCTCTCGAGTAAATCCGTCAAGGCTTCCGGTTGCAACAACGCTCATTCCCGCGAGAACACCGCCCCCCGTGGTCGAGGCACCGGGGCCGGGATGTCCCGGTGTGCTGAAGCGCACGCCTGCACTCGCCCACGCCTCAACAATGTCAACGTGCCAGTCAACGGTGAACCACTCGCGAAGCGAGTCGGCGATCGTGGGCCCGATGCCCTCGACCTCCGATAGTTCGGCACCGCTGGCCTGCCGAATGAGATCAAGCGAGCCGAAGTGATCGGCGAGCGAGCGAGCTGCGACCGGCCCAACGTGACGGATATTAAGCGCGACGAGCAACCGCCACAGTGGGCGGGTTTTTGCGCCCTGCAGATTGGTGATGAGCTCGTATGCGGCCTTGGCCGGAACACACATCGTGTCCCCGGCAAATTCGGTCGCGGTGGGGTCATAGGGGGGGTCGGCATCGACGCCGGTGAGTTTGCGTAACCGCCGAAACGGGGCTCGTGATACCGGTGTGCCATCCTCGTCAAGTCGTGGCAGCCCGGTCTCCACATCGCGAACGACAACCTCGATGGGAAACAGTTCGGCGACCGTGAGCTCAAACAGTCGTGCTTCCGTCGGCAACGGGGGCACTGCGGGCACAACCGGCTGCGTGAGCGCGGCGGCGGACACCTCACCGAGAGCTTCCACATCGAGCGCTCCGCGCGATCCGATGTGTTCGACCCGTCCCCGCACCTGAGCGGGGCAACTGCGCGCATTGGGGCAGCGCAGATCGATATCCCCCTCTTTCATCGACCGCAGGGTCGTACCGCACTCGGGACATTCGGTGGGCATGATGAACGCACGCTCAGACCCGTCGCGCAACTCTGCGACCGGGCCCAAAACCTCGGGGATAACATCACCCGCCTTTCGCAGCACAACCGTATCTCCGATGAGCACACCCTTTGCTCGCACGACATCCTGATTGTGCAGCGTGGCCTGTCGAACCACTGAACCGGCGACCCGCACCGGTTCCATCACCGCAAACGGGGTCGCCCGACCGGTGCGACCAACGTTCACAACAATGTCACGGAGGACGGTGTTGACCTGCTCCGGCGGATATTTGTACGCAATTGCCCACCGTGGTGCCCGGCTCGTTGCACCCATCTGTTCGTGCAGCGCGAGCTCATTGATCTTGACAACAATGCCGTCAATTTCGTGCTCAACCGCGTGCCTATGTTCGCCGTGAAATTCAATAAAATCACGCACCGCGTCAACGGATCCAACCACGCGAGCGTGGGAGCTCACCGGAAGTCCCCACCCTGCGAGCAGTTCGTACACCTCAGACTGAGTGGAAACTGGCGGGTCTGGCCACGCCCCCACTCCGTGAACAAGCACCCGCAATCGCGACAGGCGATCTTCCATCAGCGCCAGTTGGGTCGCGTTTTTGTGTTCGGCCTTTTGCCGCAGTGACCCGCTCGCCGCGTTGCGCGCGTTCGCAAACTCACGCTCACCCGCCGCAACCTGCCGAGCGTTGAGCTCATCAAAGAGAGCGCTCGGAAAGAAAACCTCGCCCCGCACCTCCATCCGTGGTGGATGCCCCGCCCCCGCGAGTTTTGCCGGGATCGACGCGATCCGACGCACGTTTTCGGTGACATCCTCCCCTACCCGACCATCGCCGCGGGTCGCCGCCGACACGAGTCGACCGCGCTCGTAGCGAAGGCTGAGTGCCAGCCCGTCGATTTTGAGCTCGCAGAGCCAGCTCACCTCACGGCCTGCTAGCACCTGTGCGCGAGCTGCCCAGTCGGCAAACTCGTCCACCGAAAACACATTGTCAAGGCTGAGCATGCGCTCGGTGTGCTCGACCGGGGCGAACAGGGTGTTGTTTCCCCGTCCACCAATCCGCTGGGTTGGGCTGTCCTGACTGTGAAGTTCAGGATGCGCCTGCTCCAGCGCCTCTAATCGTCGCATGAGCGCGTCATACTCGGCATCATCGATGATGACGGTGTCGCGCTCGTAGTACGCAGCCTGAGCTTCGGTGATCTGCTCCGTGAGCCGGGCAGCTTCGATTGCAGCCTCACTCAGGGAGAGGGTCAAGAAATCAGGTTCGGATGACACGTCGCTAAGTCTAGGGAGCACAACCGGAGACATCCCGCACTCGCGTCGGAACTCACGGGCATGGTGTGGGGCGATACGAACGGGCATCGAGACATCCCGCACTCGCGTCGGAACTCACACTTGCGGGTATCCCACACCCCTCGGTGTGGTGGTCTCATCCTCTGCCGGAGCGGCGCTTTCGGTGCGGTCGATCGTGCACTGCCCCACCACTCGAGTGCCGACGTACACGACCGCGGTCTGGCCGGGAGCGACACCGTTGAACGAGACCTCCGGTGTGAGAACAAGCTCTCCGTTGTTCACGACCGCAACCGCCGGAACGGGATCGGCGTGTGCCCGGATCTGCACCTCGCAGGCCCAGGGGATCGCCGGATCAACCGGCGGCATCCCGGCCCAACTGAAGCGTGAACCAGCGACCCGAGCGATTGCCAATGCTTCCTTCGGACCAACCACGACGGTGTTATCTTGTGGGCGCACTTCGAGCACGAACCGGGGCCGCCCGTCGGGGGCGGGCACACCGAGGTGTAACCCCCGACGCTGCCCCACCGTGTACGCGTGTGCGCCCTCGTGCGAACCAACAACCGCACCTGATCGGTCAATCACCTCGCCGGGCATGACACCGACACGCTCGGCGAGCCATCCTTTCGTGTCACCATCGGGAATGAAACAGATATCGTGCGAATCGGGTTTGTGTGCAACCGAGAGCCCGCGGCGCTCTGCCTCCGCGCGGACGAGATCTTTCGAGGGGGTGTCACCGAGCGGAAAGTACGCGTGTGCAAGCTGCTCGGCGGTGAGCACACCGAGAACATAGCTCTGATCTTTCGCCCACGTGCTCGCGCGATGAAGCTCCCGGTTACCTGCGGCATCTGTCACGATCGTGGCATAGTGGCCGGTCGCGACGGCGTCAAAGCCCAGCGCCAGTGCCTTCTCAAGCAACGCTGCGAACTTAATCCGCTCATTGCAGCGCATGCACGGGTTGGGGGTGCGACCAACCGAATACTCGGCAATAAAGTCGTCAACGATATCGGCTTTAAAGCGCTCGGAAAAGTCCCACACGTAGTACGGAATGCCAATCACATTCGCTGCCCGCTGCGCATCCATCGAGTCTTCGATCGTGCAACAGCCCCGACTTCCGGTGCGCAGAGTGCCCGGCATGCGGCTGAGCGCCAGATGCACACCGACAACCTCATGCCCCGCTTCCACCGCGCGCGCGGCCGCGACGGCGCTATCAACGCCACCCGACATCGCTGCAAGGACCTTCATGAGCCTCAGTCTAGGTGTACCCGACCATGAGGTTGGTGTCAAAGTTAGCTTGTTATGTGTGTTCTGGACATGGAACGTGGAACGTGGAACGGGCTGGGTGTGGGGGAACTGGTCTGGTCTTTTCTGGGGATGAGCGTGAGTGGCTTGTCCGTTGGGTTTGGTGGTGAGAGTTGTCGCGGGTTCTGATGTTGTGTTCGTGGACGGATCCCCTCACCCACAGTTTTTGTTCCCACGATGGAGTCTGACTCCCAGGTGTCCCGACAGGGACCGGTCGTGGATGTGTGCCGGGCGTTCATGGATAGCCGAACATCCCGAAACAGGGGGTATGACTCATCCTGTTCAACGACACCCACCTTCTTGAACACGGGATCGCGCTCAACCGCACCCACGATGACGACTCAGCCCGATCACCAACACGAAGCCACAACGCCAGAGCAGGAAAATTTACCATAACCAAATTGTCCCCACCGACAAACCACTTAACAACTAACGACACGCAACACTAGCATGGGAGAAAACAGCCTGTACGTGATTCTGCCCACAAACAAAACTGATGCAGCAGAATTATAGTTGCGATTGGTTCAAATAAGGCTGGACACGAGGTTGTTTCACTGATACACTGAGGCGAGGTGCATGTTTTCTGAGAAAAGAGTGGGAAACCATGAACTGTATGAAACTAACCGTGCAAGTCTGTGTCGGAATAACCATAGCTTCTCTTGTCTCGCTGGGCGCCCTCGCTCCGGCGCATGCTACAGAACCGGTTCTGGTGAATGGCATCGACCTCTCGGTGAACGCGCAGAACGGTGCGCTCCCACAAAGCGTTGATACGAGAGCCAAAACGGTTGTCAGCGCCGAGTCTCACACCTTGGGACTCGGCGTCGGATTACCTGGCGAGGTGGTTGAGACAACCGCAGTCCCGCTCACGGGGGAGGCAGCCGCGCATTTCAATGGCGTTGGAATGCCCCTGCTCACCACCAGTCTTGATGGCGCAAAGCTAACAACATTTGGAACAGCGAATGGAAGTCAGAGCCTGATCTCCATTGGTTTCAATGCGGCCCCGACGCAGTACGACTTTCCACTGATCATCCCCTCTGACGCAACGGTGACACTATCGGAGGACGGAGGTGCAGCAATTACCAGCGCGACAGGCACAACCATCGGAACCGTCGCACCAGCCTGGGCTTACGACGCAGCAGGCGTCGCTGTGCCGACTCATTTTGAGCTGGTCGGCACGGTTCTAAGACAAATAGTTGATCACAGCGATACAAGTCTGAGCTACCCGATTACGGCCGACCCGAGAGTGAGTTGGGAGTGGTGGGGAGTTGCGGTAAAACTCACACACTCCGAAACAGTCGATGTGGCCAGCAACTTTCAACCAGCTTATGCGGCAACCGCGTTCTGCCTATACGTTCCCGTACCGATAGCGAATGTTGCTTGTGTTTTCGCTATAAATCTTCGGCTGTGGACATGGCAAAAGCCCATCAAAGACGCTGCCGCTCAAGCGGGTCGCTGTGCGCAACTAAACGCACCATATATCGGAGGAGTCATCGCATGGAACGTCACGAACGAAAAGTGCTAGTCGCCGATTTGGCAGCTGCGGTGACGCCTGCGGGCATCACTCTCTTTGCCATGCTGGCAGTTCCGAGACCTCTGCTACAGACTGTCCTGGTGGTTTCCGTCGTCGGGGTCGTAAGTTTCTTCATCAGGTTCACGATGAGACGGCGGTGGAACCGACGGCGCCCTCCCCTCGACTAGGTGTACTGCCCAGGCAGGTTAGTTAGCCGGCTGATGGGTGGCTTTGCTCCGATGGCGGTGTGGGGTCTGTGGTGGTTGTATTCGTGGAGCCATGCGGGGAGGGCTGCTCGGCGGGCTGATTCGCTGTTGTAGTGGCGTGAGAAGGCCCGTCCGTCGGCGAGGGTGCGGTGGAAGCGTTCGATCTTCCCGTTCGTTTGCGGGCGATAAGGGCGGGTCTTCTTTGCCTTGATTCCGAGCTCGGCGCAGGCGTCTGGCCAGGCGTGAGAGCGGTAGGCGGAG
>NAEP01000012.1 GCA_002529645.1 Candidatus Lumbricidiphila eiseniae
TGCACAATCTTGCGCACCAGCTCCGGGCGCGTGCGGTTCGGTGAGCGGTGCGGCCTTGAGGACCGATCCTGAAGACCGTCCCGACCCATCGCCGCATACCGCTCAGCCCACCGCTTCGCCGTCGACCACGAGACATGGAAGAACTGGGCGGCGTGAGCAACCGGCCACCCCTCATCAACAATCAACCACGCAATGCGCAGCCTTTGAACAGGAGCAAGAACAGCATTAGCGTGAGACACGAAAACCTCCGGACAGAACTTGGGGAACTAGACAACTCCACCCTCCACCGGAGGCCTTCCTCATTTCAAGACCTCACACACCAACCAACGTGCCTGGGCACTACACCTAGACGCGCGCCGCCGTGCAGTGCTGGAATTGCCAGACGGTGATCTGCGGCAAATTGTGCAAGAACGCCTTGAACACCGTCGCGGCCAGGCGATGGGATGACCGGGGAGCCTCGACCACTCTTGTTCTTCGGTCCGCCGACTGTCGCGCAACGGCCCTCGCAGCGGTCACGGGGCATGCCCTGACTATCAAAGCCCGCGGCGGAGCGGCAGGGGGAGCGGCTGACACCTCAGTTCCGCAAGCTGGTCAACGCGTTCGCCGCCGAGCGGGCACGGCTGGGCACTGACACTCCTGATGAGGTCGATCCCTCGCTGGTCGTGATGCTCGACCTTGCCGGCAGCGTCAAGGATTTCCGCAACGCCATCAATCACATCAACGGCTTGGAGTTCCTCTCGGAGCTCTTGGGGGATCGTGCTGAGCCCGACGACGACTTCCACATGGTCGATCAGGAGGAGAGCCGCACCGATAAGCCGGTCACGCACTCACTCTATTTGGTGATGTCGAACGCACGAGCGGTCGAGGAACTGCTGCGATTGTTCACGGTGTGGCAGGCGAACCCATCGGCCACGTTCGAGCGCGGACTGGGCAAGTTCAAGAGCGCCTTCCGGCAGTTGACCGCAATCCGGTGCTGGGGACCCGAAGATCGCATCCGCGAGACTGGTCTGCGCGAGCGCTGGCAAGAAACGCTCGACCATTCTGTAGAAACTACTTCTTGTCGAAATTCGACAGTACGGTCGCGATCTGTCCGCCGAGTTTTACGTTGTTGTAGTAGAGGGTGAGATTGACTTCGATGCTGCGGCCGTTGGTTTCCTTGTGGATCGAATCCAACAGAAACGGAGTGGTGTCATGCCCGGCAATGCCCGCGGCTTCCGCGTCATCCTGTGCTTTTTTGATCACCGCGTTAATGACTTCCGGAGGAAGCTGCTGGTCTTGCGGCAGCGGGTTGGCGACCAAAAGGGTGGAACGAATACCGAGGGTATCCCGCACGGCAACGATGGTCGCCACCTCTTCCGGCGAGGAAACGGAAAAATCGATATCGAGCCCTGAATCGGTGAGGTAGAAGCCCGGGTAGTTTGTCGTGCCGTAGCCGACGATGCCGAGGCTGAGCGTTTCGAGCCGCTCAAGAGTCAGCTTGATGTCGAGAATTGACTTCACACCGGCGCTAATCACAACCATGTCGAGTGACGCGAGTGTAGTCAGATCCGCGGACTCATCGAAAGTGTGCTGGGCATTTTTATGCACGCCCCCCAAACCCCCGGTTGAAAAAACACGGATGCCCGTCCTGCTCGCCAAATATGCGGTTGCGGCGACCGTTGTTCCAGCGTTGAGCCCTTTGGCAATCACGGTGGGCAGATCACGGATGCTCACCTTGACCGAGGTGTCAACCAGCGACAGGTGCTGGATTTCTTTCGTCGAAAGTCCGATGACAGCCTCACCTTCCAGAACGCCGATCGTGGCCGGCACGACACCGGAGGCTCTGAGCATGTCTTCCGCCCTGGTCGCGACTTCGAAGTTTCGCGGTCGGGGAAGACCGTGAGTGAAAATGGTGGATTCCAGGGCAACGACGGGTCGCCCGCCCGCGATAGCTGCCTGAACCTCGTCGGAGATCCGTACCACTGGTGCCATTGGCTGTCTTCCTTACTGTGTTTGTGTGGACAGGGACAGTCGTAGGCTTCCGACTGCCCCCGGGATGCCGCGTGCCGAAGGCCCCAGCCTATCCAGCAGAGATTGATAGGCATATCGACAAACTAGGTGTCATTGATACTCTTTTTGTATGAGAGTGAGCCTGCGTCAAGTAGAAATATTCTGCGTACTCGCCAAGGAGTTACACTTCGGGCGAGCAGCGGAGGAACTGTTCATCACACAGGCGGTCGTCAGCCAAGAACTTCGACGACTAGAGCGACTCATCGGAGTGCGCCTCTTCGAGAGGACAACAAGAAAGGTTCAGCTAACCGAGCAGGGTTCCACCTTCCTGCCGACAGCCCAGGCCGTCTATGACGCCTCGCGCTACCTGAACCGCGTGGCGAGCCACCTCGCGGAATCTGCGTCCACGCCAGTGAGGTTGGCCGCAAGCCCAAGCGCCATGGACTTCTTTGTTCCCCAGCTTCTGAAAGAAGTCGACGTCCAATCCGCTGGCGCGGTCGAGGAAATTGCCGTCGAGACCGGTCGCGTTGATCACATGATCGAATCTGATCAGTGCGATGTCGGCATCGGGCGCTACATCATGATGTCCGACCGCTACGAGGTTGAGCACATTTACGACGACGAGGTATACGTCGTGCTCAGCACGTCGCATCCTCTTGCTCGCGAAGCAGCGATCGATCTCAAGGACCTGGCGAACCTTCCACTCCTGCTGTGGGCTCGAGACCAGCACCCCCTCTACTACGATGCATTGATCGCAATTTGTCATGAGCGGGGCCTGGAACCGTTGATAATGACAGGTCGTCCGCACATCATCGGTGCGCGAAGCTATCTTCTGTCAGAGAATCGAGTCTTCGCCCTCATCCCGCGACCCGCGGTCAGCAAGCTGCAGCAGCCCGGCCTCGTAGCACGACCGTTGGCGCGGCGAGCGGCGGTACCGATGTCAATGGCGTGGCTTCGCGATGATTCGCGCCCGTCGGTACGCCGACTGGTGTCGATCGCACGACGCCTCGCCAGTGATCCCACTCGAGTCGAGGCACCCATCTGAACCCAGCCACGTCCCATCTGATCGAGGAGGACCGAAGAGTGAGACAACCACCATCGCTGCTGGTTGTCGGAGACCTCATCAGGGATGTGATCGTCCGGCACCGTGGCGATATCAAGCACGCAACAGACAACGACGCCCGAATTTCCCAAACACGCGGCGGCAGTGCCGCCAACGTTGCCGTGAACGCGGCGCGCAGTGGGGTACCCGTGCGATTTGTCGGCAAGGTCGGCAACGATGAAGCAGGACGAGATCTTGTCCACAGCCTTGAACAGGTGGGGATCGAAACCCGCATGCAGGTTGCCGGACGAACCGGCACCATCGTCGTACTGGTGGATCCGGTCGGTGAGCGGAGCATGTTCGTTGATCGTGGTGCCAGCGCAGAACTTGATCAGATAGATCGGTCCGCGCTCAACGGCATCAGGTGGCTTCATCTGACGATGTACAGCGCCGCTATACCATCGGCTGAAGCACATGTCGTTGAGTTCGCAGCGGCCGCCTCCGATAGGGGGGTGAAACTCAGCCTGGATACCTCCTCAACGGAGTTGCTCTGTGGCTATGGCATTGACCGATTCTGGAACCTCGTGTACCGAATTCAACCGGCCGTGATCTTTGCAAACGAGCCAGAGGCCGAATACATCGGGATCTCCACGCACAACCCCTCACGCGATCAGATCGTGGTGATCAAGCGAGGATCCAAACCGGTCAGCGTCGTGACGCATCAGGGCATCTTTCACTTCCCCGTACCGCCCGTCACGGGCGTGATCGACACGACGGGAGCCGGCGATGCCTTCGCCGCTCACTTCATCGGGGCTCAACTCGCAGGTGAATCCATTGCGGAATCGGTGCGTCGCGGCTCCCAGGGAGCGGGACGTGCCATCACGCACGTCGGTGCCTGACGGCATCAATAGCCTTCGGCTATATCTAGCGCGAACCTTTTACATAGATATTTGAAAGCCGGACACCTAGCCTGTCCTAACAATACGACCCTCCCGATCACACAGGCACCACGTCCGCGAAGCACCACACTCAAGGAGTGATATGAAGAATTTCACGTACGGACCGCTGGCCGCCACGGCCGTGCTTGCACTCGCGTTGAGCGCGTGCAGTGGCAACCCGCCCGCTCCCGCGAGCACCGGGGGAGCGGGCGACTCGAAACAGCTTTCCATCGCCTACTCGGTCAACGGCGCCCTTGGCGACCAGGGTTTCATTGATGATGCCCAATCCGGTATCAAGAAGCTCGGGGCAAACGGGCACAAGACCACAACCCTGCAGTCGGATGCAACCAACCCCGCGCAGTGGAAGGCCAACCTCGAGTCTCTCTCAACCGGTAGCTGGGATGTCGTGATCGCTGGCAGCACGCAGATGACCGACATCATCACCGCAGCGGCGAAGAAATTCTCTGATCAACACTATATTTTGTTCGATGACGTCGCGAAGGCACCCAACGTTGCGTCGGTCACATACAAGCAGAATGAAGGCTCGTTTCTGGCTGGCGTCCTCGCCGGCCTTGCCACGACCGACACCGGCACGTTCCCCCTGTCCAAGGGTGGTAAAACTGTGGGTGTCGTGGGCGGTATGGATGTCCCGGTCATTAATGACTTCGTGGTCGGTTTCAAGGCGGGCGTGGGCGCTGTTGACCCGGGCATCAAGGTCCTTGTCAGTTACGTCGGATCGTTCGCGGACTCAGCGAAGGGCTATGACCAGACTAAGGGGATGTTCAGCAACGGCGCTGACGTCGTCTTCCAGGTCGCGGGTGGCTCTGGAATCGGGGTGCTGCAGGCGGCGAAAGACGCGAACAAGTACGCGATCGGTGTCGACAGCAACCAGAACGCGCTGCAGCCAGGCTATGTCCTCGCGTCGATGCTCAAGCGGATCGGTAATTCGCTCGTGCTGGCGGTGCAGGCCGCTCAACAGGGCACGCTGAAGTACGGGGAGGAAATTCAGTACGGCCTCGCAAACGACGGTGTCGGCCTCGACTTCGAAAACAACAGCAACCTGGTTCCACAGGCGGTCATCGACAAGATTGACTCGTACAAAAAGAAGGTCATCAGTGGCGACATCAAGGTACCGACTGTCACTTCCGGGCACTGAATCCTCGATGGGGTGATGGGGGCGCACGCTCCCGCCTCCCCGTCTCCGAGCTGTGAGGGATACACACATGGATCACCCCGTCCTCGAACTCCGGCACCTTAGCAAATCGTTCGGCGCAAAGGTAGCCAACAGTGACGTCTCCCTGACAATACGGTCGGGTAAAGTTCACGCGATCGTCGGCGAGAACGGCGCGGGTAAGACCACGCTGATGAACATGGTCTCCGGCAACCTGCAGCCAGACTCGGGAACCATTGTGTTCGATGGTGAACCGGTCGTGATCAGTAACCCGAAAAAAGCGAACACGCTCGGCATCGGGATGGTTCACCAGCACTTTAAGCTGGTTCCGTCCCTCACGGTCGCGGCAAACATCTTCCTTGGCCGAGAGATCGTCGGCACGTGTGGCAGGCTCGATCAGCGCGCAATGGAACAGCGGGTCGGGGAGCTGTCACAGAGATTCGGTCTCAAGGTTGAGCCCCGCGACAGGATTCGGGATCTCTCGATCGGTGAACGACAGCGCGTGGAGATCATCAAGGCGCTCTCTCACGACACCCGCCTGCTGATCCTCGATGAACCGACCGCGGTGCTCACACCGGCCGAGACAGATGAGATGTTCCTTGTTGTTCGGCAGCTCGCTGCGCGAGGCTGCGCGGTTATGTTCATTTCTCACAAACTCGACGAGGTGCTCGCAATCGCCGACGAGGTGACGGTCATTCGCGACGGCACGGTTGTCGCAACCTGCCCCGCACCGGGACTCACGCAGACCAACATCGCCTCAATGATGGTCGGCCGGGACGTGCTGCTTCGCGTCCGACACACCCCACCGAACCCCACCGACGAGGTTCTCCGCGTCGACGGTTTGTACGCCATTGACCAGCGCGGTGTGATCGCTGTCAATAACCTTTCGCTGCACGTCCGCCGCGGCGAGATTGTCGGAATAGCCGGTGTCGAGGGGAACGGCCAGTCCGAGCTAACAGCAGCAATCGCCGGGATGACGACAGTGCCACGAGGTCGAGTGACCATTGCCGGAGAGGATGTCACGACCGCGAGCGTGGCCCATCGCCGCGACATCGGCCTGTCGTATATACCGGAGGATCGACACCACGAGGGGATAGGCCCCTCGCTCAGCGTCGCCGAGAATATCGCCGCGACTCACCTGGCCCCTCCCATCGCTCGACTCGGCTGGCTCTCGTTCTCTGGCATGCGGACATGTGCGAGGACGCTTATCTCAACATTCGATGTCCGCGGTGCCACCCCCGATACGAAGATCTCAACGCTGTCCGGTGGAAACATGCAGAAGGTGATTATCGGACGCGAGTTCGCATCCCATCCAAGCCTGCTCATGTTTTCCCAGCCCACGCGCGGGGTGGATGTCGGTGCAATGGAGTTTGTCCACAACTTGATCGACAGGGCTCGCAACAATGGAGCGGGCGTCCTGCTCGTCTCAGCCGACCTGAACGAGGTGCTAAGCCTCTCCGACCGCCTCCTCGTGATCTATCGCGGACGCATTGTTGCCGAATTCACATCGGACAACATGAGCGAGGTCGCCGTTGGTCTCGCAATGGCTGGCGTAGAACCGACACCGGAGGCGCTTGCTGAGGCCGAAGCCACACGAGCACGTCACGCAGCGGAGGTCACGGCGACCAAAACACCGGTGACCGAGGTGTCGGCAAACGTAGCCACGGTGACGGAAACCGCCGCGACAGTGGACACCGACACCGACACCGACACCGAGGCGACAGTGACCCAGCGGTCCAACACGACCAGCCTCAACCGGGTAGGCAGGCCCCCGAGTGTCCTCTCCGACTTTGTCAGCAAGACGTTCAGCAGCGCCACCCAGCCGATCCTCGCCGTCGTTGCCGCACTGGTGCTCGGCGCTATCCTGATCCTCCTGATCGGGCAGAATCCACTGTCTGCCTACGCCCAACTATTCGCCTCCGGATGGAGCAATCCCTACGGCATTGCAAACATCATTGCAATGTTCATCCCGCTCGCGATCATGTCGGCAGGCACGATCATGTCATTCCGCGCGGGGTTCTTCAACATCGGTGGTGAGGGTCAGCTCTACTTTGGCGCGTTCTTCGGCGCATTCGTGGGATTCACCGTCCCTGGGCTACCACCGGCCATCCATATCTTCCTTATTTTGCTCGCCGGTGCGGTATCGGGTGCCCTGTGGGGTTTTGTCCCCGGTGCGCTGTTCGCACTCTGGCGAGTTGATATCGTCGTCACGACGCTGCTGCTGTCCCAGGTTGCCCTGCTAACCACAAGTTACTTCGTAACCGGACCGTTCCAAGACAGAACAGCGGGAAACTCCGCGTCCGCCAAGATCGCAGACGAAGCGATGCTGCCGATGTTCAACTCGACCTATGGCATCGGCCCTGACCTGGTCATCGCGCTGATCGTCGCGGCTGCTCTGGGCCTGGTCTTGAACCGCACGGTCTGGGGACTGAAGGTAAAAGAACTCGGCGAACTGAACCGCTTCGCGGAGTTCGCGGGCGTCTGCCCGCGACGGATGTCCATTCAGGTGATGATGCTATCCGGTGCGGCCGCCGGGCTCGCGGGAGCGCTATACGTGATTGGGCCGAACGGTGGAAGATTCCTACAGGCGTTCTCGCCGGGCTTCGGCTTCCTCGCGATCACCGTTGCCCTACTCGCAAGACTCAGCCCGTGGGCGTCCCTCATCGCCGCTCTTTTCTACGCAACGATGATGTCCGGCGCGACGGGGCTGCAAGCCTCGGGCGTCCCCTTCCCGCTTGTCAGTGTGTTGCAGGGACTCATCATCATCACGATTACGGCAACATTTGTCGTCAACCGGCGAAAGCGGAGAAACCGGTTCGGAACCGCAGAACCCGTCAGTGTCAGTAAGGAAAGTCGAAGTGAATGAGATCATTGCACAGGTCTTCAGCGTCGCAACCCTTGCGGTGATCCTGACCAAGACGACGCCACTCCTGCTGGCCGCGCTCGGCGGAGCCTTCACCCAGATGGGTAACATCCTCAACATTGGCCTTGAGGGGATGATGCTCGCCGGAGCCTTCGCCGCCGTCGCGGTTGGTGCCATCACCAACCCCTTCGTCGGCATCCTGGGAGGCCTCGCTGCAGCCATACTGCTGGCACTCGTGTTCGCAATCGCCGCCCTGGTGTTCAAAGCGGACTTTATTGTGGTCGGCATCGGCATCAACCTCCTCGCCATCGGTACCACTGTCCTCCTGCTGACCGTAATCTACGGCAATGCCGGTGTCACGCCGGGCAACGTCAAAGCAATCCTTCCCAAAATTGATCTCGGACAGGTCGGCGGCATCCCACTCATTGGACCGACAATCGATGACCAAACGATCCTCGTCTGGCTTGCACTCCTGCTCGTGCCGGTCTACGCGTACGTGCTATACCGGACACCGTTTGGGGTGCACCTGCGCGCGGTGGGAGAAGATGAAGCCGCAGCAATCGCCGCGGGTATCAATGTCGTGCGGGTCAAATTCGTCTCCATCCTCGTATCCGGAGCGTTCTGTGGAATTGCGGGAGCGCAACTGGCCATGGCGACGGTCGGTTCCTTCACCTCAGGAATGACCGCATCACGTGGTTTCATCGCCGTCGCCGCCCTCACGTTCGGGCTCGGCCGCCCCTACCGCACGATGGTCGCGTGCTTCATCTTTGGTGCGGCAGACGCGGTCACCGACCGGCTCACCCTCGCGAGTGTGAACTCCTCCCTCGCACTAACAACTCCGTACGTCATCACGGTCATTGCGCTCGTGCTGGCCGCGGTGCGGGTGCGTTCCGCTCTCAACGCACGCTCGAAGAAGGCCTTGCAATTGGCCGGTGAATAACCAACGAATAAGAGAAAGAAAGGATACTCGTGTGGAAAAAATAATTCTGGACTGTGATCCCGGTCATGACGATGCGATCGCGATCCTGCTTGCTGCCGGTAACCCGCACATTGATCTGCTCGGCATCACTACGGTGGCCGGCAACCACACCATCGAGAAGGTCACACGCAACGCACTGTCCGTGTGTGCGGCAGCCGGCATCCGTATCCCGGTCGCACGGGGTGCCGAGTGTCCGTTGGTAACACCGCAAATGGTTGGCGAGTACATCCACGGTGACTCCGGACTCGACGGTCCGATTCTCCTGCCCGCGACCTATGAACTCGACCCGCGACACGCTGTCGATTTCATCGTGGAGACGGTGATGACCCACGAACCAAAAACGGTCAGCCTGGTTCCGGTCGGGCCGTTCACGAACATCGCGCTGGCCGTGCGCACCGAGCCCCGCATCGTCGAACGCGTGAAGAAAGTCGTGGTGATGGGTGGCGCATACACGCGTGGCAACGTCACTCCGGGGGCGGAGTTCAATATATACGTGGACCCTGAGGCGGCTGAGGCGGTCTTCCGTGCCGACTGGGATGTCACGATGGTGGGCCTTGATCTCACACACCAGGCGCTCGCTACTGACGAACTGCAGGAGCGCGTGCGCGCAATCGGCGGCCAGATCAGTGACTTTGTTCTCGCGGTGTGGGACTTCGTCGGCAGCACCTACCAGAAACAATACGGATTCGATGTCCCACCCGTCCACGACGCCTGTTGTGTTGCCGCTCTCATCGATCCTGATCTCATCACAACCGCCCTGGCCGATGTCCACGTCGAACTGCACGGAGAATGGACCAAGGGGACCACGGTGGTCAATTTCCGTGACATACCGGGGATGAATCACACGAACGGTGTCGCGCTTCGCCAAACCGATTTCCGTACGAGTGTCGCACTGAGCCTCGACTGGCCCAAATTCGCAGACCTCGTCGTTGACGCGATCGAGCGATTATCAGCACCAGTGGTGAACAGGTAAACCTTCGACTACCCCGTATCTCCACCCGACGAAAGAAGAGCACCCATGCCCCGACCCATCATCATTGATACCGACCCCGGAATCGACGATGCCCTCGCTATCATGCTCGCTGCGGCCAGTCCCGAGGTGAAAATCCTCGGCATCGTCGCGGTGGCGGGCAATGTGGGGCTTGAGCACACCGCGGCGAACGCGGCATCCCTCGCTGACCTGCTACGACTAACGTGCCCGGTCGGACGAGGTGCGTCGGGGCCGTTGTGGCGCCGCGATACCTCCTCAGCGACAGAGGTGCACGGCACAAACGGGCTCGGCGGCTACCAACTGCCAACGTCAACGCGCCCGCTTGAGGCCGGCATCCCGCTTTGTGCACGACTGATCGAAACAAGCCCGGAGCCGGTCACAGTGGTGGCGATTGGCCCACTCACGAACATCGCGCTGCTCATTAACCAGCACCCGGAAACGGCCCGAAAAGTGGAGCGATTCGTGATCATGGGGGGCGGAACCCTTGACGTGCTCGGCAATACCACGCCCGCTGCGGAGTTCAATATCTACTACGACCCGGATGCCGCAGCGTGTCTGTTCAACTTCGGGGTGCCGATCACGATGGTTGGCCTGAATGCGACGCATCAGGCGCTCGTCGGCTCTGCACACCTACCGCGGCTGTTGGCCTCCGGCGGACCGGTGGCGAAAATGGTTGCTCATCTCATCGCGAGCTATCACGAAAACCACCAGCCGAGCGACGAGTCGGCACAGCACGACTCGCTTGCGCTCGCGGCGGTAGTGGACCCAAGCATCCTCACCACTAGCCACCTGCACGTTGATGTGGAAAACATCGGTCGCCTGACCGCCGGAATGACGGTCGTTGACCACCTCGGCCGCACCGGCAAGCCAAACTGTGACGTTGCTATCGATGTCAATGTCACCCAATTCCGTGAGTTACTCGACTCGCGCCTGAGCCAGCTTGATATATCCCTGACCGGCCAGGGTGGGTGATCTCGGCGAACTACACGGTCTCGGCGATAGCCGACCGCTCAGAGCCCTGTGCCCACGAGCTCATGCACTCCGGCCAGCACTTCATCCGGTCGGAACGGGTACTTCAGAATTTCCGCCTCGTCGCTGATGCCGGTGAGAACAAGCACGGTGTGCAAGCCCGCCTCCATTCCCGCAACAATGTCCGTGTCCATCCGATCACCAATCATGGCGGTGTTTTCGGAGTGTGCCCCGATCTTGTTCAGAGCGGATCGGAACATCATCGGATTCGGCTTACCCACCACGTAGGGCGCTTTCCCGGTCGCCTTCGTAATGAGCGCGGCAACCGCCCCGGTTGCAGGCAAAGGGCCGTCAATGCTCGGCCCCGTGGCATCCGGATTAGTGACAATGAATCGAGCCCCGTTGACGATAAGCCGAATGGCCTTGGTGATCGCCTCAAACGAGTAGCTGCGCGTTTCGCCCACAACAACAAAATCCGGGTCTGTTTCGGTCATGACGAATCCGGCATCGTGCAACGCGGTAATAACTCCGGCCTGGCCGATGACAAATGCCCGGCCACCCGGAAGTTGCTGGGAAAGAAAGTCTGCGGTTGCCAGCGCAGAAGTCCAGATTCGTTCTTCCGGCACGATAAGGCCCGATGCCTCCAGCCGGGCAGACAGGTCTCGCGCGGTAAACATCGAGTTGTTCGTGAGCACGAGGTACGGTGTGTCGGATGCCTCCCAGCCCTGAAGCAGCTCGGCAGCTCCGGGTAATGGATGATCCTCGTGCACGAGAACGCCGTCCATGTCCGTGAGCCAGCACTCCACACTGTCGCGTTTTACCATGAGCTAAGCCTACGTGCGCTGGGCTATCCTACCCACCCGTGAAAACAAGCCACAACAGAACGGTGTTAAGCCCCGTAATGAACACCGAGGCGACAATTCCTGCCGCCGTCGTGAGCGCGGTATTTCGCCATTGACCCAGCAGCGCCCGATTTGCGGTGAGTGCGACCAGCGGCACGAGTGCGAACGGTATACCGAACGACAGCACGACCTGACTGAGCACGAGTGCCTGTGTGGGGTCAAGACCCACCCCGAGAATGCCCAGCGCGGGAAGCAGTGTCACTGTTCGGCGCAGCAACAGGGGAACACGGATTCGCAAAAGTCCCTGCATGATCTCGGCACCCGCGTACGCACCCACCGCAGTTGAGGCCAGCCCCGACGCCAATAACCCGACCGCGAAGAGCGTTGCAACAACGGGTCCGAGCACCGCTCCGATGGCCCGATACGCACCCTCCAGCTCGTCGGTGCCCGGTACTGCGCTGAGGGTTGTCGCGGCCAGCAGTAAGAGAGCAAGGTTCACCGATCCGGCAATCGCCATTGCGACGGCCACATCGATGCGGGTGATTCGCACAAGACGCTCCGTGGACAGGATCGTCGCGGTGCCCGGCTCGTGCGCGATACCCGGGGTCAGCCCGGACGAGGCATCCACCCCTTTTGCTGTCGTCGGCGGCGCAAAGCGGTCGCGGCTCAGCGCGGAATGCGCATAGATGGCGTGCGGCATGATCGTCGCACCCAGAATGGATGCCGCGAGCAGCACCGAGCTCGTATCTGTGACGCGCGGCACCAACCCACCGAGCACAGAGCCCAGGGAGGGCGGTGCGATAAAAACTCCGACCGTGAATCCAACCGCGATAATAACGATGAGCCCGATGATGATGACCTCAAACAGTCGCGCACCGTAACGACTCTGCACAAACAGCAAGAGGATCGACGCCACTCCGGCAGTAACGCCGCCCCAAACCAACGGCATACCGAACAGCAGGTGTAGTGCGACGGCTCCACCAATGACCTCCGCGATATCCGTCGCCATCGCGACCAGTTCGGCCTGTAGCCAGTAGCTGCGTCGCAGCCAGGGACGCCGATGCAACCGTCCGCCGAGCACCTCGGGCAAGCTTTGTCCGGTCACAATTCCGAGCTTCGCGGACAGGTATTGAATCAGCCACGCCATGGCATTGCCGAGGATAACGACCCACACGAGCAGGAATCCGTGGGTAGAGCCCGCGGTCATGTTGCTGCCGACATTGCCGGGATCAAGATAGGCGATTCCCGCAACAAGCGCCGGACCGATAAGCCAGATCGCACGCGGTGTGGTGGCCATCGACCGTGCGTGCGTTGCGGTGTTCACGGGCATAAATCCTTGCGGGCATAACGGGCGAGTGACGGACAATCCGTGCGGGACACTCACCATCTTGGCTCACGATGGCGGTCGCGTGCAGTAGCCTTGCCCTCCGTGATGACAGACCACTCACCCGAACCACCCCCCACTCACGATACGATCACGCACGGCGTCGGCCCGTGGCCGAGCGATCCTGTCGACTGGCCGCGGGAACCCTGGTACGATCCCGAGCTCTTACGCGACGGCGACTCGCGCAACGTCATTGACCGGTATCGCTACTGGCGGATGGAGGCTATTGTCGCGGATGTGGATACCCACCGGCATCTTTTCGACGTCGCCATCGAAAACTGGCAGCACGACATGAACATCGGCTCGATCGTGCGCAGCGCGAACGCCTTCGCCGCCGGGACGGTGCACATCATCGGTCGACGCCGGTGGAATCGTCGCGGCGCAATGGTCACCGATCGATATCAGCACCTGGTTCACCACGAGGATGTCGCCGCCTTCGGCGCCTGGGCTCGTACAACCGGTGTGCCCATCATTGCCGTGGACAATATCCCCGGCGCCCTGCCCATCGAAACGTTCGCGTGGCCTCAGCGCTGTGTCCTGCTGTTCGGCCAGGAGGGCCCGGGTCTCTCCCCGGAAGCCACCCAGATCGCTCACGCGGTGGTGGAAATAACGCAGTTCGGCTCGACCCGCTCGCTCAACGCGAGCGCGGCGGCGGCCGTCGCAATGCACTCCTGGATTCTTACGCACGCACGGCCTCAGCAGCAGGCGGGAAGCGTGCCACGGTGACGATGGATCCTTAGATGTACGCACACACGGCCTAAACTTATACATATGCCGGTCATTGATAATGCTATTTACCGCGACGGGATTCGCGTTGCAACGCCGACGAGTCTGGCGGAAACGTTCGGAACGCGACAGGAACACGGCGGGTTCGCCTGGCTCGGAATGTACCGCCCCACCGACGCAGAACTGGATATGCTCGCCTCCGAGTTCAACCTTCATCCGCTTGCCATTGAGGATGCCCGCAAGGGGCACCAGCGGGCGAAGCTCGAGCGCTACAGTGACACGCTGTTTGTCGTGCTGCGCCCCGCCCGTTATCTGGACGATGTAGAACAGGTCGAATTCGGGGAGTTGCACATTTTCGTGGGGCAGGACTTTGTCATCACAATTCGACGGGCGGAGTCACCCAATCTCGCGAAGATTCGGCATCGGCTGGAATCGGACTCGAAACTGCTTGCGCTGGGCCCGGAGGCTGTTCTCTACGCCATTCTCGACGAGGTCGTTGATGAATATCTTCCGGTTGACCTTGGTCTGGAAAACGATCTCGACGAGATCGAAGACCAACTCTTCTCCGGTGACGCAAAAGTCACCAAGCGCATCTACGACCTCGCGCGCGAGGTCATGGCCTACCAGCGGGCGACGCATCCGCTCGTAGAGATGCTTTCCATGTTGGAACTGGGCTTTCAGAAGTACGCTGTCGACATTGAGCTGCAGCGCTACCTGCGAGATGTCAAAGATCACCTGTTGCGGATCGTCGAGCGCGGTGACACGTTCCGCCAGGTGCTGCAGAACGCACTCAGTGTTCACGCGACCCTCGTCGTCCAGCACCAGAATGACGAGATGAAACTACTCACCGAAACGAGCCTTGCACAGAGTGAGCAGACAAAGAAAATCTCCAGCTGGGCAGCCATCCTTTTCGCACCGGCCCTCGTTGCGAGCATCTACGGTATGAACTTCGCGGAGATGCCCGAGTTGCAATGGTCTCTGGGTTACCCGTTTGCACTGGGGCTCATGACCATTATGGGTGGCGGGCTCTACTTGGCTTTCAAGCACCGTAACTGGCTATAGCGGTTACTCGACACTACTCCACAGCCCGCTGTGCCCGAAACGCTCGGACAATCGCGCTAATACGCTCTACGTGCCGGGCCGGGGATGCCTCCTCCGCCGCTGACGCACTCGCAGCCGCTGCATCGCGCAACCGCTCTGGCTCAACCACCAGTTTGTGCAGTGCGCTACACAATCCGACGGCATCGATGGTCGGCGCAAGAATGGCGGCGCGCCCGAACTCGCCCGCGATTACCGGGTCTGACACAACAATGGGCTTGCCCAACCGAAACGCTTCCAGCGCGACCATCGGCTGATTGTCGAATCCCACGGACGTGAGCACAAGCGCATCGGCCTGCCAAAGAACTTCTTGAGCCTCCGGCCATGCGAGATGCCCGTGGGCGCGAATGCTTGATCGATCTAATTCCTCACGAAGAACACGCGCGATCGTCGGCCCGCTGCCGACGATGTCTAACATCACTCGGTTGGGCCCCAGTTCCCGGGTGAGCGCAAGCACAGCGTCCACGGCAATCTCGAGTCGCTTCTCGGGAGAGCAGCGACCGATCCACACAAGCCGAAGTGGCCTCGCACCGAACGTAGAATCACGGGGCACGGACGGGACAACCGTGTGACGCATCGCGTTCGACACGACATGCACTCGTTGTGCTCCCGCGCGCCGCAGGAGTGCGGCTTGATGCGCCGACGGTGACAGGACGCCGTCGGCCACGAGCGCGAGCGCGAGAGTCATCCGTCGAAGTGCCGATGACAGTGGGTTTGCCGCCAACTCAATCTGCGGAATAGGCACCCCCGTCAGCCAGTGATACCCCCGCTCGGCGGCCGCAGCGACAAATCGCGGGGTCGGTTGTGCCCGCCAAAAGAACGTATGAACCACCTGCAGCAGCGGGATGCCCCGCTCCAATGCAACCGCGGCAGATGCCGCCGCTAACCCAAACTCCGAGTGCACAATGACCGCATCACACTCCGCCGCCGCGAACTCAGCCCGCAGGATGGCCCGCACCGCCGCCGTATTTCGTACCACCGGGAACCGAAGTCCCGGGATCGTGACGGTGGGACTGAGCAACCGCACGTTCCCACCGAGCGCGCGAATGTTCTCCGCACACTCCCGCCCCGGCGGAATGATAACGCTGACCTTGACACCGGCATCAAGGAACGCATGTGCCTGTTGCACAAACGCAGTCTGCGCTCCGCCAATGAAGTCGGGGTCGTAGTCCATGACCAGTACGACACTGTGCATCCGTGGGGACCTCTCGGTACGAGGCAAGCGGGTGCTGTGATGGTCGGGGGGAGCCCTGGTTTGGGGGACCTCCCGGTACGAGGCAAGCGGCCCTCACCCTCGTGCGCACCATCCGGACGTGTGATCCGGCTGCAACCTAGAAAAAGCAGGACGCTCCATTGTCAGCCAGCAGCCTGGACACCACCCCCGGCTTTACTCCTAACCCACTCAGGATGCAGCACGGTCATGTTCAGGCCTGAAGCGCAACAGGGACTGTCAGGAATGTGGTGGTTCGGGGTTTGGCGTGATCGTTGTGAAGGTCTGCGACGGGGTAGGTTCACAGCAAGCCGTTCCGTGTCGCTGTGGGTGTCGCCGCCGCCAGGGAACGTGACACTCTCGGCATCTGGGCTGGTGAGGGTGCGAGGTTCTGGCTCGGCGCGCTCACCGAGACCAAGAACCGCGGCGCCAAGGAGCTCTGCATCCTCTGTCTGTGATGACCCCGCGGGCCTGCCGGAATCGATCAATACGACCCGGGAGTATCCGACTGCACAGAATTCCCGGACTACGACCTCGAGAACCACCGCATTACCTACCCCACGAACACGATCAAGTCCCTCATTTGAAAGATTTTCGATCAGCCCACCTTGGGCTGAGACGAGTTCGAGGACCCGCCTGAAATCCGTGCCACTGTTCTTCACGCTGTTGGTTGTTGTCATTGGTGTTCTTGGTCGTCCCAGAGGAATAGGCGGGTGGCGAGGGCGGCGGCTGTGATGGTGGTG
>NAEP01000021.1 GCA_002529645.1 Candidatus Lumbricidiphila eiseniae
GCCGAGAGGCATCCGTGAAGACATGCCCCTCACCACCGACCGCTCGAGCACCCTCAACATTGTCCGCCCGATTATCGGGTAATCGGGTAACTGTGCCGAAGTGGGTGACCCCGCTACCGGGTCAAAGCAGTCCCTGGTGTGCAGGATCGCTCGCGGCGACTACACCGCTGCCCAACCCAGATTTGCAAGAAGTCGGAGCAACAGATCATCGCGTTGCGTGTCACAAAAGGTTGGGGTCCGCACCGAATCGGGTACCGTCTGCATGTGCCACAGCCGACGGTGTCCAGGATGTTTGCCCGGTATCAGCTGACATGTTGATCGGAACACCGGGAGTGTGTATACGTAACACGAAGCCCCCGCGATACGAGCAGGAAAATCCGCGGGATCTGGTTCATGTGGAGGTGAAAAACCCCGGACGTATCCCGGACGAGGGAGGGCATCGCACCCTGAGGTCGCAGGGTCGGTGCCAAGAACATCTGAACACCACTCACATGAAGCCTCATGACCTGTGGGCTGGTCTCTCGCCCTCGCACGCGGCATACTCGTACACATGTCAGATGTCGTACTCCCCCAGCCCGTTACCGTCGAGACGGTGGAGCGGGCTCGTGCTGGGTATGCCGGTTGGCGGGCGCGACGACTGGCAAGTGTTGTGGAACCCACGGGGAATCTCAGCCTCATTGAAACACGATGGTTTGCCCCGGGTGACACAACAACGCCGGAAAAAGCACGGACGGGGAGTCCCGACTCTGTGACCGCGACGGAATTGACCCGCCAGAACCTTGAGACGGGAGAGGTTGAGCGAGGTATCCGGTTGTGGGATGCGAACTCCCCCGCTATCCAGGCGTTTGAGACCGTGACCGCCTTCCCGTTTAATCCCGACTGGGTGCTTGGAGGAACGTTTGAGCCGGTTTCTGACAACCGGACTGTTCCCTTTGAACACCTGCGTGATCACGGACTCACTCGTGAAAAGGTAGTGCCGGGAGACATCACACTGATACTCGATGGTGCAAGGTATGTGCTCAGTGCATTCGATGACAATGGAAGGCTGTTGCTCACCTTTGGCGACCCAACCAATCGCGCAACAGGTGAGAGCGCCACATACGGTGCTGGAAGGTTCCTGTTTGTTGCGCTTGAGGGCACGCAGGTAGTGTTGGACTTCAATCGGGCGTTTGTGCCACCGTGCGGCTTTTCCGACCACTTTAATTGCCCCTTACCGCCGCCCAATAATCAGTTGAGGACACCGATCACCGCGGGCGAAAAAAAGGTTATTTTTCGGGATGTTTCGGGCTATTAGTCGCTCGTAACCTTTGGTCACAGCGGTGCACTCGGGTGAAAACAACAAGTAGCATTGAATCACGACCCCCTCCACCCCGGGAGCCCTGTGATGACCCACCCCCCAGCAACCTCCGCCGATAGGCAGCGTTGGCGTCGCTACCTCGCCGACGAACGTGTAGAGGGGGCTGTGTACCGCGACCTCGCTGCCCGCCGTACCGGGGAAGAACGAGAGATCCTGCTCGGGCTGGCAGCGGCCGAAGCACGTCACGAAGCGCACTGGCACACCCTGCTTGGCGAGACATCCACCGGCCCGACTCGGCCCGACCTGCGCACTCGCGCACTTGCACAACTCGCGCGACGATTTGGTTCGGTGTGGGTGCTTGCCCTCGCGCAGCGTGCCGAGTCACGCTCGCCGTATGCCACTGACCCGGATGCCACACCGGCCATGGCCGCCGACGAGCGTATTCACGGCGAAGTTGTCCGTGCACTCGCCGAGCGTGGCCGTCGCCGAATCGCGGGAAACCTTCGGGCGGCAGTCTTCGGTGCCAACGACGGGCTGCTCTCTAACCTCGCTCTCATCGCCGGTATTGGCGCCACGGGGGTCTCCAGCGGCATCGTCCTCTTTACCGGCCTTGCCGGACTCCTCGCGGGTGCGCTCTCCATGGCGGCGGGTGAGTACATCTCCGTCCGTTCGCAGCGGGAGTTGTTGCAGGCTTCGGCCCCTGACCCGTCCGCGAGTGAGGCGCTCGCCGACCTCGATGTCGACACCAACGAGCTCGCACTCGTGTACCGTGCCCGCGGTATGAGCGAACAAGCGGCCCAGGAGCATGCCGCGCTAATTCTTACTCGAATACGCGCGGCAGGCCACTCTGCCGCACTAAGCGACACCTTCCTAACCCAGGATGAATCGCACGAAACCATTGGCACCGCCTACTCCGCCGCGCTCGCGAGTTTCGCGTTTTTTGCCTCCGGCGCACTCGTTCCGGTGCTGCCCTATCTCTTCGGAATGACCGGAATAGCGGCGATCATTATTGCCACGGTTCTTGTCAGCACCGCCCTACTGTGCACGGGAGCGACGGTCGGCATCCTCTCCGGGGCACCGCCGCTTCGCCGGGCGTTCCGTCAACTCGCTATTGGGCTCGTGGCGGCGGCTGTGACATACCTGCTTGGCCTCCTTTTCGGCGGACACCTCTAACCGGCAGCGGGTATCTACCGCACATCGTGCGGGCTACTCCACCAGTCCCTGCCAGCCGTCTCCTGCCGCGTGTTCGAAAATCAGGTTCGTCTCGGTGTGTGCCACCGCGGGATGACCCGTCAAATGGTTGAGCACAAACAACCGCAATTCCTCCGAGTTGTGCGCGGCCACATGCAACAGATAATCATCCGCTCCGGCCATGTGAAATACCCCGATCACCCCCGGCAAATGCGGAACCGCGCTACGAAACGCATCAATCTCACTCCGATCATGCTTCACAAGCCGAACCGCGATAAGCGCTTGCAACGAAACCCCGAGTGCCGACAGCTCAACATCAAGATGGTAGCCACGGACGATCCCCAGGCTGTGCAGTCGACGCAATCGCAACGACACTGTCGACTCAGCCACCCCCACCTCCGCGGCAAGTGTGGCACCCGAGGCGCGAGCATTCACCGAGAGCGCGGTCAACAGTGCTCTGTCAATTCGGTCTAGCTCTGGTTTCATCACAATATCCCTTCCGGGTGCTGTACATTGACGGCAACTCGCGACGGCCGACCTGCGGCGCGCTACAGCGAGACTATCGCGACACGGGCTCGATTTCCGTGGGGGCGGGGTAATTCGGTGGGGCAAGACGGACGAGCGAAGCGGGTGCAATCGGTTTCCGAGAGAAGGGATAATTCGAAACGGTCAGGATTCAACAAGGATCAGGATTCGACAAGGATCAAGATTCGACAAGGATCAAGATTCAACAAGGATCAAGATTCAACAAGGATCAAGATTCAACAAGGATCAAGATTCAACAAGGATCAGAATTCACCACCGACAGGATTCAACTCAAGAAGAAAGCTGCCGGGGTGGGTGAACCAATTTAGTCAGTGAAGTAGCTGGGGAATCGGTCTTGGAACAGCACACTTTCGTCGATAATCCGATTCGCATGTTGGCTAATAACCGAGAGACCCGCGCTTTCGTCGCGGCTTGCAAGTGCGTCCACAATTTCGGTGTGTTCGGCCAGGATTCCCGGAGTGTCAAAGACATACGGAAAGGCGAGCCGACGGAGCCGATCAAGGTTTACCTTCACTCCGCGAATGACCTTCCACACGTGGGGAACTCCGGCCAGCCCAAACACCTCCTGGTGGAGCAGATCGTCACTCTCAAACCAGGCGTGTTCATCGCGCCGGGCAAATGCTTCCGTGTTGCGAGCAAGGATTTCCCTGATTGAGTCGAGGTTCAATGACTTCTCTTGGATGGCTCGGCTGAATGCTCCGCGCTCGAGCGCGGTTCGAATGAAGCATGCCTCCACCACATCGCTCATCGGAATTGGAGCAACTCTGGTGCCAACCTGGGGCACGATTGTGACCAGACGCTGGTCGGCCAGTCGCGTCAGTGCTTCACGCACCGGCGCGCGGCTCACGTTCAGTGCCGCCGCGAGTTTTGGTTCTGAGAGAGGAGTTCCCGGAACCAGCTGGAGGCTTCGGATCGCTTCGCAGAGTTCCGTATCGACCCAGTCTGATATCCGATTGTGTTGTATCGACGGGCGTGGCGAGGGAAAAAAGTTCAGCTGCTGGTTGTCACCGCCCGCGGACAAACCGGACCTTGCACTCGGCATGTCGTCAATCCCTCCCCACCCCGTCGCAGCACGCGACCGCAGTGAAACAAGCCCGATTCAGGTACGGTGCAGGCCGGAGCGCGCGCGTCCTCGTTGCGCTATTCTCTCCGCGTTCCCTGTGAACACGCCGAGAGTTGGGTGCGCTTGACAATCTGCCATACAAGTATTTTACTTGTGGTGGTCTTCGCAGGAGCGAGAACCACGGCGTTCACGGGCCTCCGTGAACCGGTGATCAAGGAGGAACACCACATGCACCTGTCACACAGCAAAAACCGGAGGGGTCAGCGCGCAATCACCGCCGGTGTCGTCATTGCCGCCACGGCACTTCTCGCCACGGCGTGCACCTCAACCGCACCGCCAGCATCGACCACATCGGCGACAAAAGCGCTCAAGGTCGGTGTCATCATGCTGCAGGGCGATACGTACTACCAGGGCATCCAGTCTGGGCTGGAAGCCGCCGTCAAGGCCGATGGTGGAACCGTGACGACCGGGCTCTCCAACAACGACCCCGCCACCGAAGCTCAGGTTGCACAGAACATGATCCAGGCAAAGATGGACATGATCCTCATGCAGCCAGCCGCAGATGATGCATCGCTGCCAGCCATGAAAGCAATTACAGCCGCGGGAATCAAACTCGTGTGCTACGGCAACTGCCTGGGAAACTCGATTGATCCGGCTATCGTCTCCGGCTCAATTCAGTCTGACAATACCGCTCTGGGAACGGGCACCGGTGCCGCTGCAGCTGCGTACATCAAGAGCAAGCTCAACGGAACGGCAAAAATTGCAATCCTCAACTGCGACATTGCCTCCGCCTGCAAACTCCGCAAAGCCGGATTTAAACAGGCGCTAACAGACGCGGGAGTCAACGCCACCTACGTCACTGATCAGGAGGCCTACCTCACGGACAAAGCAACAACTGTGACCACAGGCATCCTGACCGCTAACTCGGACCTCGACATGATCTGGGCTTCAAATGATGGCGGCAGCTCCGGGGCGACTCTCGCGGTGAACAATGCAGGCAAGAAGATTCCGGTGTTCGGTACCGATATCTCTGCTCAGCTCGCACAGTTCCTTGAGGCACCGGACAACGTGCTGCAGGTCACAACCGGGCAGGACCCGATCAAGACCGCTCAGGGTGCGTACCAAATGGGCAAGAATGCGGTTGCAGGCATCCCCAACAACCCCGCAAACGTGCAGTTGCCGGGCATTGTGTACGACCGCTCTAACCCGGCCACAATCAACCAGTTCCTGGGTAAATAGCATCTGGGAGTGGGAGTCCGGTCATCCAGACTCCCACTCCCCCACCTCCTCCTTCCGTTCGAACGACCACAAAGGTGTGAGAATGAGCCTCCCCGAGCAGCCCATTTTGGTCTGTACCGCACTAACAAAAACCTTCGGAAATATCCGAGCGTTGAGTGGTGTGGATTTCACCCTCCAAGCCGGTGAGGTTCGCGCACTCCTCGGCAAGAACGGGGCCGGTAAATCAACCCTCGTCAACATTGTGTCGGGGTCGGTGGCTCCTGATTCAGGCACCATTGAGCTTGCGGGTAACACCGTTGCGTGGAGCGGTCCCGGTGCCGCGCGCCTCGGCGGAATATCGGTCGTGCACCAAGAGTTCAGCCTTGTTCCCGGCCTCACCGTGGCGGAGAATATCACCCTCGGACGCTGGCCCTCGGTCGGCGGATTTCTCAAGAGCAATGAGCTTGCCGATCGTGCACGTCGCGCCATCGATATGCTCGGCGTCAATCTCCCGGAAACGGAACTGGTCGGTAACCTTCCTATCGCGCAGCAACAACTCGTCGAAATCGCCAAAGCGCTCATTGACGAACCACGGGTCTTAATCCTGGATGAACCAACCAGCGCTCTCAACGCAAGCGAGGTCGAGACGCTTATTGCACTCGTTCGCCGACTCGCGAGCCAGAACGTCGCGATCATCTATGTCTCGCACCGGATGAAGGAAATTCCACTCGTCGCCGATACGATCACGGTCATGCGGGACGGCCGCGAGGTACGCACAATGCCGGTCACGGAGGCAACCGCCGAAACCGTCGCGTCACTCATTGCGGGCGACTCCGAGAGCGTCAATATTTCCGAACTTCGCAACCGATTGGATGCCCCGGTCGTGCTTTCTGTTTCACAGTTGCACATTCCCGGCACCGTGGAAAACGTCTCGTTCGATCTGCACGAGGGTGAAGTTCTCGGGATCGCCGGTTTTCTGGGCTCTGGTCGAACCGAACTGCTGGAAGCGATCTTCGGTCTCCGACAGGACGCACGAGGTGAGGTGCGCATCGGGGGCACAGAAATAGTTCACCGCACGCCACGCAAAATGCTGAACCTCAAGGTCGCTATGACATCTGAGGACCGAAAAACCGCGGGGATCGTGCCGCTTCTAGGCATCGGTGAGAACATTGTGCTCTCGGCCCGAAGCCGGGTATTGCCGAAAGGATGGCTCCGCGCTACGCGCGAATCAGTGCTGCAGGAGAACATTCTGCGCACACTGTCGATCCGAGCATCCTCGGCCGTGCAAGAGATTGGCACTCTCTCGGGCGGCAACCAACAAAAAGGCGTCATTGGTCGCGCTCTCGCGGCCGACATGCGAGTGCTGCTCCTTGATGAACCGACTCGCGGCATTGATGTGCAGGCAAAGGCACAGATCTACAGTCTCATTCGCGAGCTTGCGCTCGGAGGCGTCGCCAGCATCTTTGTTTCGTCAGAACTGGAAGAGCTCACACAGGTGTGTGATCGCGTCATTATCATTCGCGCGGGTCGTAACCGCGAAGAACTCGTCGGTGCGCAGGCCAGCGCCGACAAAATCCTGTCCTTG
The DNA here is from genome assembly GCA_002529645.1 of Candidatus Lumbricidiphila eiseniae. Lineage (GTDB taxonomy): Bacteria > Actinomycetota > Actinomycetes > Actinomycetales > Microbacteriaceae > Agromyces > Agromyces eiseniae. The sequence continues at coordinate 6,901 of NAEP01000021.1, forward strand.
GTCCTGAAGGAAGAAGACTAAGCATGTCAACCACAGCCACGAACGCCGTCCCACCGCTTCTGCCCGAATCATCACCGCCCACCACCGTGCTCGCGGCTTTTCGCCGGTTTGTGCGATGGGACGGCTTTGGGCTACTCCTGGTTTTTATCCTGTTATACGTCGTGCTCTCGGTCATGGCGCCAGAATTTCTTACCGCCGACAACCAGCTCAACATCCTACAAAATGCCGCGTTCTTTGGGATCGTTGCGCTCATCATGACGCTTGTGATCATCTCCGGTGAAATAGATATTTCGGTTGGTTCCATGGCGGCTCTGGCATCGTCAATGCTCGGGGTTGCGGTCATCAAACTCGGGGTCCCCATGCCGATCGCGGTGGTGATTGTGCTCGCGGTCGCGTTTGCGATTGGGTCGCTGGCGGGATTCGTGCGAGCCTACTTTGGAGTACCAACCTTCATCGCCACCCTCGCGTTATACCTCGCACTCCGAGGGCTTGCGCAGCTGCTCACCAATAATTTCCCCCTACCCATTCCGTTGAATCAGTTCTTCTACTGGGGTTCAGGCAAGATCCAAATTCCGGTGGGTCCAACCTCCGTTTTTAATATCCCGGTACCCGCGATATATTTCGTCGTCCTGTTCATCATCGTGGCAATCGTCGCAAAGAAAACAGTCTTCGGACGCTCAATCTATGCGGTTGGTGGAAACATCAAAGCGGCGAACCTCTCGGGTATCAACGTCCGGCGTGTCAAGATCCTCGTCATGGCACTGGCCGCGACGGCAGCAGCTATCACCGGCCTCCTCTTCAGTGCGCAAGTGCAGTCGGGCAACAGCACCATTGCAAACGGCCTCGAGTTCGACGCAATTGCCGCGACTATTATTGGTGGTGCAGCCCTCTCCGGCGGGAAGGGAACCGTCGTTGGCACCGTCCTCGGCGTACTCTTCATCGCTGCACTCCTCAACGGTATGGTCTTACTCAATGTCAACCCCTATGCACAGCAGGTCGTGCGCGGGGCAGTTGTGCTCATCGCGGTACTTGTCAACGTGTTCCGTACCCGCCGTTCTACCGTCAGCTAACAGGCGCAGCATCAGCCCGTCGCACACACTCAACCCGGAAGCTCCCCATGACCTCACCCACAATGACGGATGCCGAACGGTTCCATCTCATCAACAGCAGCCTCTACACGGCGGTTATTGGCGATGTCCTCGACCAACTCGGGTACGTCCATCAGTTTTTGCCCGCTCGGGTGCGCCCGCTACTGCCACAGATGCGAGTCGCGGGGCGCGCAATGCCGGTGCTGACCGCCGATGCATTCGGGCCACAGGCAAAGCCGTTCGGACTGTTGACAGAGGCACTCGACAGTCTCACCCCGGGTGAGGTGTATATCGGTCACGGCACACGCCACGACGCGGCAATGTGGGGCGATCTGCTCACAACCACCGCGATAGTCCGCGGCGCAACCGGCGCGGTCATGGACGGCTACCACCGTGACACCACCCACATTCTCACACGAGACTTCCCGGTGTTCAGCCGGGGTGCGTACGCGCAAGATTCGAGCGTCCGGACGGTTATCCGGGACTTTCGTGTTCCCATCGAGATCGGTGGGGTCGCGATTCGCCCCGGAGACCTCATCATCGGCGATACCGACGGAGTCCTGGTTGTGCCGCAGGAGGTTGAGGACGAAACTATTGAACGAGCAACAGTTAAAGCCAGCACCGAAAACCTCGTTCGCACCGCAATTGAATCCGGAATGAGTGCGACCGAGGCATTTCGGACCTATGGTGTGTTGTAGGAGGAGAAGACAATGACCGTCACCAACTCATCCGAGCCCCGCGTCGTTGTTCGTGCTCACGCTGCGGTGGGCGAGGGACCCGCCTTCGATGCCCGCACCGGCCGACTCATCTGGGTTGATATCACGGGCGGTTATCTGTTCGAAAATGACCTCACCACCGGGGCACAGAACACCGTCCACGTTGACACCATGATCGGCGCGGCCGTGCCGCGGGCATCCCAGCCGGGTTTTGCCGTCGCAGCTTCTGACGGATACGGGTTTATTATCGACGGCACCCTCACCCTCACCGCACCCGATTTTCCGCAGGCAAACTACCGCAGTAATGACGCCAAGTGCGACTCGCGCGGGCGGCTCTGGGCCGGTAGCAACCACATGGAGTTCGTCCCGGGCGAGGGTGCGCTGCGAGTGTGGGAAGGCCACGGTGCATCCCGAATTGTGCACGAGGGACTGACACTGCCCAACGGACTGGGGTGGAACAGCGACGATACCGAGTTCTACCTCGCCGACTCGATAACGCGGCGTCTCTACGTTGCGCCGTTTGATGCGACGGCGGGACGCATCGGTGAGCTGACCATTCTGCGCGAGTTTACAGAGAGCGACGGCCTGCCCGATGGGCTTGCTGTCGATATTGCGGGATGCCTCTGGGTTGCCATGTGGGGCGGCAGCCAGGTGCTGCGCATAAACCGGGCTGGTGAGATCATCGAGCGCGTGCCGATGCCGTGCACACAACCCTCCTCCTGCGCCTTCGGAGCCGACGGAACCCTGTACATCACGAGCGCCGCCACCGGACTCTCTCAGGAGGATCTCGCGGCACAACCCGACGCGGGTTCGGTCTTTGCCGTGTCAACCTCAACCCGCGGTGTCCCGGTCGCCGCATTCGCTGGGTAAGACGTACCGATGACCACCTCGCCCATTATTACCCTCCACACCGACACGATTGAGCTCGTGCTGGATCCGCGCCGCGGTGCCGAGATTCTCAGCGTTCGCGAGCTGGTGAGCAACTCCGAGGTCATGTGGTCCACACCCTGGCGGGAACGGGCAGAACAGATCGTCTCGGGTTCCCCGGTGATCGGGCTGAACTCACAGGACAGGTTTCTCGCGGGCTACCGTGGCGGATGGCAAACACTCTGCCCGAATGCGGGCCCGGAACGCACTGTGCACGGTGCCGGCGTCGGGTTTCACGGCGAGGTTGCTGTGTCGGCATGGACCGTCAGCTCCGCGACATCCACCACCGCCTCGTTGCACCTTGACCTGCTCACCGTGCCCTTCCGCGTGGTGCGCACGGTGACGGTCAGCGGGTCGAGTGTCAGGCAGCAGGACACCATTCACAACCTCAGCGAGGAACGAATCGACTTTGACTATTCGCAGCATCCCGCATTTGGTGCTGACCTGCTCGCCGACCCGTGTGTCATCGAGACAACCGCGACGAGGTACACAACTGACCCCGAGACAACCGGAACGCTACCCGCCGGACAGGTGAGCACCTGGCCGCACGGAACCACCGTTGAGGGTGCCCCCCTCGACCTCGCACAGGTGCCCGGGCCGCCCGTCCGGCAGCTTGTGTTCGGATGGCTCGAAGGATTTGCCACCGGCGGATACACGATCCGCAACACCCGCACGAACCTGCAGGTTAGCCTCGAGTGGGATGCCACGCAGCTGCCGTATGCCTGGGTCTGGGAGGAACTCAATTTCAGCACCGGCTTCCCCTGGCACCGTCGAGCGCGTGTGCTTGCCATCGAACCGGCCAGTTGCCACACCTCTGGATCAGCTCGACGCACAACACTGGCGCTGGCCGGTGGCGAACACATAACCATTCCCCTCACACTAACCGTAGGAACAAAGGAGTAAGCATGGGTGATCTTGACGGCAGCGTTGCGCTCGTCACGGGCGGATCCCGTGGCATTGGAAGAGGCATCGTGCAGGCGTTTGCTGCTGCCGGTGCGGCGGTGGTGGTCCACGGTCAGACTGCTGACTACGCTGAGGCAACGGTCGCCGAGATTGTGGCGGGCGGTGGGCGGGCGGTGGCCAGCCACGGTCCGATCGACGAGCTGGCCACGAGCGAGGCGGCGGTGACGGCCGCCCTGACCACCTACGGGCGACTCGATCACCTCGCGACATCCGCCGGTATTCAACGCTACGGGGATGTTGTGTCGACCACACCCGCGGAGTGGGACGAGGTGTTCGATGTCAATGTCAAGGGTGTCTACCTGGCTGCACACGCGGCCCTCCCCCACATTCGCCGATCGGGTGCTGGCACCGTGAGCATCATTTCCTCGGTGCAGGGTGTCGCCAATCAAAACCAGGTTGCCGCATACGTTGCCAGTAAGGGGGCGCTCAACGCGCTGTGCCGGGCGATGGCGGTTGACGAGGCACAGTACGGGGTGCGGGTCAACGCCGTGCTACCGGGTTCCGTCGATACCCCCATGCTTCGCACATCGGCCGCCGAGTGGTCGGATGGCACCCCCGAGGGTATCGAGAAGGTTCTCGCAAACTGGGGAACCTCACACGCGCTCGGCCGAATTGCCCAACCCCGGGAAATCGGCGAGGTGGTTGCCTTCCTCGCGAGCAGCCGTGCAAGCTTTATGACCGGCGGCGATATTCGAGTTGACGGCGGGCTACTGTGCCGTATCGCCGCTCCGCTCCCGGAAAAATAGTCACGTCCTGATTCTGCCTCCCGCATCCCGTTCCTGCCTCCCGCCTCCACCGGACACACCAGACGAAAGGTCACCATGGATCGAATCAAACTGAGCGAAATGCTCCCGCCGCGGCCGGAGGCATCCTGGAAGCTCATCAAACAGTGCGGTGTCAACACCATCGTGGGTCTGCTCAACGGTGCCGAACAGGATCAGCGAATGTTTACGTCGGTCGGTGCGAAGAGCTACGGTGCCTCCACCGATAGCGACGCGCCGTGGGGCAAGAAAGCACTCGCTCACAATGTTGAGCTGTTTGCCGACCACGGTTTCGCACTCGTCGGCACCGAGGACACCGCACCGATGGACAAAGCCCGACTCGGTTTACCCGGTCGCGATGAGGAAATTGACAACGTCATCACCCAGGTGAAGGCAATGGGTGAGCTGGGCATTCCCACCCTCTGTTACAACTGGATGGCCCTGTCGAGCTGGGGCCGCACCGACACCGCCATCCCCACTCGCGGCGACGCCCTCGTGACGGGCTTCGACCTGGCCGTATCAGAACAGAAAGCACCGCTTGTTGAACCCGGCGAAGTCACACCGGATCAGATGTGGTCGGCGCTCGAATACTTCCTCAGGGCCGTCGTGCCGGTCGCCGAAGAGGCCGGGGTGCGGTTGGGCCTGCACCCGGATGACCCGCCCCGCCCCTGGGATCGCAACCTGCCGCGGATCATGAGCTCGGTGACCGCGTTCCGACGCATGCTCGACATCGTGCCATCGGAAAACAGCGGCATCACCTTCTGTCAGGGCAACTTTGCGCTCATGCCGGAGGTCATTGGCGACCAGACATCCCTGCCGACGCTCATCCGCGAGTTTGGTCGCGAGAAGATTCCATTCGTGCACTTCCGTGATGTCAAAGGCACTGTGCAGCGCTTCCAGGAAACGTTCCACGACGCCGGGCAAACAGACCTGCCGGAGTGTATGCGCGCATACTCCGAAATCGGGTTTACCGGCCCCATGCGACCTGACCACGTGCCCACGATGGCGGGCGAAACCAACGAGCAACCCGGGTACGAGACCCTCGGGCGTCTGTTTGCGCTCGGCTACATTCGCGGCCTGGAACAGGCCGCCTACGGACATCCAGCGGAGGCAACACTATGAGCACTGACACCGTCCCGGTTGTGTCCTCGTCACCCGAAGACTTCCGCGGTCGCCGCGCCATCGTGACCGGGGCAGCCTCCGGCATCGGTGCGGAGATCACCCGGGGCCTTCTCACACGGGGTGCCGAGGTGATCGGGTTTGATCTGAACACCGATCATATTCCCGACGGTGCCCACCGGGTGGGGGTCGATATTTCCAGCCAGAGGGATGTCGCGCGCGCGTGCGCGGAGGCATCCGGCTATGGACCCATCGACACACTCTTCAACAACGCAGGAATCGGCTCGACGAAAAATCTCATCGACTGTGAGCCAGAGGAATGGGATCGTGTGTTCGCGGTCAATGTTCGCGGCATCTACCTTGTGTGCCGCGAGATTATCCCCGGCATGCTCGAACGCGGGGTCGGCGTTATCGTGAACACCGCCTCGGTTGCCGGGCAGATCGGTTTACCCGAGCGAGCAGCCTACTGCGCGAGCAAAGCCGCGGTCGTTGGTCTTACCAAGCAGATCGCGGTGCAGTGGGCGAAGGCAGGAATCCGCTGCAACTGTGTCAGCCCCGGAACAGTGGACTCACCGTGGGTGGAGCGACTGCTTAACGAGGCGAGTGATCCCCAAGCCCACCGCGAACAGCTGGTTGCGCGGCAACCACTGGGACGGCTCGGCACACCGAACGAGGTGGCCACCGCGGCACTCTACCTCGCCAGCGATGCTGCCTCGTTCATGACGGGCACCGACCTCGTTATTGACGGCGGAATCACAGCGGCATGATAGGTGCGGTCGTGCCGCAGGCACACAGTGATGGTAGGCGGGTCTTTCCCACTGAATATCTCAGTTTTCTTCGGGAGGCGGGGCTCGTCGGCACCCACGAAACCCCGGAGGCAACCCCGCTCACCGGTGGTATCTCCTCCGACATCTGGGTGGTGGATGCCGCGCGCGGACGCCTTGTGATCAAACATCCGCTCGCGGAACTGACCGTCGGTAACTGGCACGCACCGCTCGAACGCAGTCAGTATGAAGCCCACTGGTTCCGCACTGTCAACGCACTCGTGCCCGGTGCCTGCCCCACCGTGCTTGCCTCCGACGAGCGCGCAAACCTCATTGCCATGCAATACCTCGACCCGGCAGCACATACGCTGTGGAAGACAGAGTTGCTCGCGGGGCGAGTAAATGTTGCGCTTGCCGCAGCAGTCGGTGACCGGCTCGGGCTGATTCACGAGCGCACCGCCGCCGACCCCGCCCTCGCGGCACAGTTTGACACCGAGGATCTGTTCGTCGCACTGCGGATGCATCCCTATTTTGAGACCCTCGCACAACGGCACCCCGAACTGTCATCGACCATTGCACAGATTGTGACGACCACTCTCACCACCCGACTCGCCCTCGTGCACGGCGATGTGAGCCCCAAAAACATTCTCACCGGTGCAGATGGGCCGATCCTGCTCGACGCCGAATGCGCGTGGTGGGGCGACCCCGCCTTCGATCTCGCGTTTTGCCTCAACCACCTGCTGCTCAAATTTCTCGTGCTCCCGCAACACCACGAGGAACTCAGCACGGCTTTCGGTGCGCTCCTGGTTGCCTATCAGCAGCACACCGCGTGGGAATCCCCCGCCGCGCTGCTCGACCGCACCGCAACGCTGCTCCCGGCACTGTTGCTCGCGCGGGTCGATGGACGCTCCCCCGTTGAATACCTGGATGTCACACAGCGGGCCACCGTCCGCGATTTTGCACTGCCGCGCGTTGCGGCCTCTCTTACCGTCCACCGGGAAACCGACCCGATGGACATTCTTGCTGCCTGGAAGGATCACCTGTCATGACCGACACCATTGCCGAGGTGCGCGGTCGCCGCGTCTGGGACTCTCGAGGTCGCCCCACCGTCGAGGTCGAGGTGTTCACCGCGGGCGGGATGCGCGCGCGCGCGATTGCACCGGCCGGGGCATCCCGTGGATCAGCCGAGGCGAGTGACCTGCGCGACGGCGGTTCGCGGCTCGGCGGGCTCGACGTGCTCACGGCAATTTCCCGCGTGCACACCGTCATTGCCCCGGCACTCGTGGGGCATGATGTCTGTGCGCAGAGCACGATCGATAGCGTGCTTGATCAGCTCGACCCCACCCCGACCCGAGAGGTGCTCGGCGGGAACGCGACGGTTGCGACATCCCTTGCCGTGCTGCACACGGCGTCCGCCGTGGCCAAGCAACCGTTGTGGCGATATCTCAATCCTGAGGTGCGAACCATCCCCCGACCAGAAATACAGATCATCGGTGGCGGTGCGCACGCGGCGCGACGGGTTGATCTGCAGGACTTCATGGTGATACCGCTGTCGGCAACATCCATCGCCGATGCTCTTGTGCACGTTGCCGAGGTGTACCGAACGGTGGGTGAGTTATTCGCGGCTCGCGGCCCGGTGCTCGGGGTAGCCGACGAGGGCGGGCACTGGCCCGCAGTGTCACGAAACGAAGAGGCGTTAGAACTGCTGACAACGGGCATCGAGCGAGCAGGTTTTCGTGCGGGCACTGATGTGGGAATCTCACTCGATATTGCCGCGAGTGAATTCGAGAAGGATGGCACGTACCGGCTCAGCGCAGAAGATCGCGACTTTGCGCGCGACGAGTGGCTCGCGGTGCTGCACAACTGGATGCGCGACTACCCGATCGTTGCGATTGAAGACCCCGCGAGCGAGCACGACCCGATCGGCATGCGGGCAGCGACCGCTGCCTTTGGCGCCCGGGCACTCATCGTGGGCGACGACTACATCGTCACGAATCCCGATCGCATCACCGAGGCGGCAGCAGACAGTGCGTGCAACACTGCTCTCATCAAGGTCAACCAGGCCGGTACAGTCACTCGCTCATGGCAGGCCCACGAGCGAGCGCACGCGGTGGGGTGGGCGACGATTGTGTCCGCACGATCAGGTGAAACTGAGGATGTCTCGGTGGCGCACCTCGCCGTCGGCTGGGGTGCCGACATCGTGAAGGTCGGCTCGATCACCCGCGGTGAACGTACCGCGAAGTGGAACGAGCTCATCCGCATTGACGAGGAACTGGGCGGGGTGCCGCTCGCCGAATTCCCGCACACGTGTGCGGCACCGGCACCGCGCGGGGGTTAGGTCTACCCGGTCATGGGGTTGGTGGCAGTTGTGGGTTGATGGAAGGGAGGGGCTCTGGGGAGGTTGTGGTGTGTTTACATCCCGCAATCTTCCGGAGGTTCTTGTGTCTGGCCGTCATGCCCGTCTGACTGTTCATGCCGGGCGGTTGGTCATTGAGCCGCACTCAGTTGGGGTGGTTGTAGGCGCGTATTGCGGAATCACTGGGTGTGTCTGGGGAGTGTGTGCGGCGCTGGGTCGCCCGGTAGCGGATCGAAGGAGACGCCGGGTTAGAAGATCGCTCCTCTCGCCCCTTGTCCATGCCCGCGAAGACTTCTGAGAGATCGTGCGGATAGGTGGCAGTGTGGTGTTGGTGTGGGGCGGGTACGAGGTCTGTTAACCACGGATGTGTGAATATTTCGTGTGTCAACTGGAGCCATCGTGCCCGCCGTTTTGTCATCGCTTATTGATCCGGTCTAGGAACAATTCCCAGCGCTGATCCCGCTGGTGGTGGAAGGGTATCCGTTGGGTTGTCATTGTCTGCGGGTGTCGGGTTGTGTTGTGTTGTGTTTGACAGGCTTGTGCAGGTGCTTGTGTGTGGCATCGCCTACGTCAGGATCGCTGATAACGGCTGCTCGGTGATCAGGACCCGAACTCGCCGTGATGAGTCGGTCACTGCGGGGATCTTCACCGAGCTGAAACAAAATTTATCTGAGGTCTACGACAAGATGATCGGTTTGGAGCTTGCCACCCTCATT
>NAEP01000035.1 GCA_002529645.1 Candidatus Lumbricidiphila eiseniae
TCAGCAACAGAACGATCTCATCGATCCCCTCCAACCACCGCTGCCGCTTGCGGACGATCTTAGGCCGGAACAACCCGCCCCGATCCCTCGGAACCTCAACCTGAACCGCACCGACCTCAGTGAACACCGTCCTGGACCACGTGCCGTTGCACGCGTTCTCACTGTCGATGACCTAGTGCCTCTCGCACCCAAGGCGCTCAGTCATCTCCGCCTCCAGCGCGGTCTCCAACACCGTCTTCATGAGCCCGCCAAGCAGACCACCCAACCCCACGAGACTAACGCCCAGCTCCTTCACCCGCGCGAACAACCGCTCAGCAATCTGCTACTGATCAATGATCTCTCCCGCCACAGGATCGAACATCTCGACGACCTAGCCCATAACCCTTCCTTTCAGTCAAACCAGCCCCAGATCCACCATTTTCCCGACAGTCCCATACGGACCGCGTTCAAAGTAGAAGCGCAACACACTTTGGTGTTGTTGTGGCGGTTGTGAATACTGTGCTGAGGTTGTAGGTGGGGACTGCTGCACGGGCAGGTGGCATCTGATCTGGCTTGCTTGGGAGGGTGGTCTGGAGGGATGGCTTTGTGCCCAGGCCCCCTATTCCATCGAGTTCCGTGATGATGTGGTGCGTGTCGGGAGGGGTCGTGAGCTCGGAGTGAGGGTCGAGCAGATCGCGAAAGACTTCGGCGTTCACCTGATGATGCTGTAGAAGTGGTTGAGCCATGCTGTGGTCGGCGAGGGCGCGAAGTCCGGGCAGGCGCGGATTGAGTCCGTTGAAGTTTGTGATCTGCGGAAGCGAGACCGGTTCCTTGAGCAGGGGAAGGAGGTCCTGTGGAAGGCTGTGGCGTATTTGTCGCAGGCGTATCTGTCGGGAAAATGATGTATCCGCTCGTGAGTGGGCTCGCTGCTTCGGGGGTTCCTGTAATGGTGAGGTGCTGGGTCTTGAAGCTCTCACGCCAGTCCTAACTACCGGTGGCTGCAGGGCTGCATCCTGCTGAGCGGGGTGGTGGAGGTGTATCGGGTGAACGCGTTGTTCGACGCGCACCGTGATGATCCTGAGTTCGGGTACAGATTGCTCGCCGACGAGGCCGTCGAGGTGGGTGAGGTGATGGCGGAGCGGACGGCATGGCGGATCGGGTCGGCCGATGGCTGGTGGTCCAGGTTCGGGAAGAAGCAGGGGTCGCAACAGCCGGCATGCCCGGCGCTCCGGTTCATGAGGAGCTCTGCACCGTCACTGACGAGGACGGGTGGGTCCGGTATGAGTTCACCGCTGACGAGCTAAACCAGCTGTGGCTCACTGACATCACCGAGCACAGGAGCGCTGAGGGCAGGCTCTATTTCTGTGCGATCAAGGACGTGTTCGCTAACCGGATCGTCGGATACTTCATCGACTCCAGAATGGAGTCGACTCTGGCCGTGCGGGCGCTCGAGAACGTCGTCGTGATGCGCGGTGAGGTCGCCGGCTGTATCGTTCACAGCGATACGAGGATCTCAATCTCGAAGCCGGAATCTCCTCCGCGCTTTGACCGGTCACCGCCTGGTCGGGTCGATGGGCCCAGTCGCCTCGTGCGGGAACAACGCGGCCATGGAAAGCTTCTTCGCCCTGCTCCAGAAGAACATCCTCGACCGCCGGTCCTGGACCACCCGCGAGCAACTGCCCATCGCGATCATGACCCGGACCGAACAGACCTACTGCCGCCGCCGGTAGGCAACTCTCGGCCGCTTGAAACCCGTCGAGTTCGAGGCCATCAAGAACACACCAGCCACACTAGCGGCATGACCACAACCTGCCACCTATTCGTGCAGCAGTCCCTTCCACCGTGGCACGTAGCGCGGTTGCGGCTAGGCTCGGATCAGCGAAGAGCACGCGAGATGCGCGCAGGACACCCTCTCGGACCTCGTCGGGAGCTGACTTTAGGGATCGGCATCATCAACATGGGCGGGTGCAAGTGCGTGACGGTGTAGTACGACGAGTAGGGGATGCACTGATACTCGAACTCGTCGCGATTGGACTTCTGGGAGTAGTCCACGCAGTAGTTCCCGGTGCCGTGCACCGCTTGCCGGCACTCGGGGTTCTCACACTGCCCGCGAACGACGAACGTGCCGGAGATCCACTCCGGCACGAACGCAGGGTGGTCGCGCACTGAGACTGAATCGTGGCCTTCGTCTTCGGTGGGCGCTGAGAAGCCGATGTACCCGGTTTGGCAGTTGGGGCAAGCGGGGCGAGGCCACGGCTGGCCATCTTCGATGGGTCTAGCAAGCTCGGAGAGGGCAGGATCCACAGGCATGCTTTCATCGTAGGCCGATGCACTACAGCCCCTCGTCGAGCCGCTCCTCCCAGAACTCGATGAGAGGCTCTATGCGTCCGTTGTCGTAGTGCGCTAGGGCGGTCGTGTATTGCGCAAAGTGAGGGGTACCGCGCTCGACCGCGACTTCGACCGGAGGGAAGTCCAGCCGCATCAGCAGTTCGCTCAATAGCGCACGGACGGCACGCCCGTTGAAGTCCGCGAATGGATGGATGTGCAGGAACTCGCCCTCGGTGTAGGCCAGCAGTTCGATCTGGAGATCGAGGGTATCGGCTCCAGCGATCCGTGCCTGCACGTTGTCGGCATAGTCGCGCATGAGTATCGGCACCTGGAACCAATCAGCCGGGAGGTGGTACCCGATCTGGACTGGCTCTCGCCGCCACTCGCCTGCGATGTCCGGCAGCAGCTCCCCAATGATCTCGTGATGGAAATGCCTCACCAACTCGTCGGTGAATGGCTGATCCGCGTACTCGCCATCGACGATCCGATCGAGCAGAGCGGCGAGGTGCGGCGCGACCGCGTCGGCGAGGTGCGGCGCGACCGCGTCGGCGAGCTGCGCGTAGGTCAGTTCGCCCTGCGTGGTGGCGAATCGCCGGGTCAGGCTCTCGTCTGCTTCGCCTGCTGGACCCATGTGCGCGAAACCGGCTCGTTCTCCATCGCCATGCTGCTGATCACACGGTCGACCACGACGCTCCGGCGAACCACGCGCTTATCCTCCGCGCTGCGGGCACGCCAACGAGACAGCGACTCGCTCGCTGCCTGTCGGCGATCACGTGGAGTCCATACTACCGGGTGCCCTTTCACTCAACGTGGCTATTCGGGACGTGGAAGCACTCCAGCTTGGTGGCGTCCCAGGAGTTGGTGTGGTTTTTCGGCTCGGGTGTCACGTTGTTGATGTGGTGAGTCATCGTGTGATGGTCAGTGGGTACTGATCAAAGTCACTCGCAGGAAGATACATACGCAGGATGGTTCTAGACCAGTTTGCTCTCCTGGAGCTTTTCGGGGAGCTGAAACTTACCGAGGTCGCCGACCGGATCCGGGCGGCGACCGAAGCGCTCTATCAGGAGCTGATCGAGGCGGAAGCTGCCGTGTTCATCGGCGCTGCCCCGTTCGAACGCACGTCCGCTCGGACGAGGCAACGCAACGGGAGCAGGCCGGGTACCCTCACGACCACGGTCGGGGATCTCCAGCTGCGGATCCCGAAGCTGCGGCAGGGAAGGTTCTTCCCGTCGCTGCTGGAACGGCGTCGGCGGGTCGATCAGGCGCTGTTCGCGGTGGTGATGGAGGCGTACGTGCACGGCGTCTGGACCCGGAAGCTCGATGATCTGGTGAAGGCGCTGGGCGCGGACACGGGGATCTCGACGTCGGAGGTGTCGCGGATCTGCGCGAACCTCGATGAGGACCTCGCCGCGTTCCGGGACCGCTCGCTGGACGATGCGACCTATCCGTACGTGTTCCTCGACGCGACCTACCCGTACGTGTTCCTCGACGCGACCTACCCGTACGTGTTCCTCGACGCGACCTATTGCAAAGCCCGGATCGGCCGCCCGGTGGTGTCCCAGGCGGCCGTGGTCGGCGTCGCCGCAGACCGGAGAAGCGAAGTCCTCGGCTTCGAGGTCGGCGAGACCGAATCGCAGCCGTTCTGGACCACCTTCCTGCGGTCGTTGAAGGCTCGCGGGCTGGATAGGGGTGAAGCTCATCATCTCGCCACGCTCACAGCGGGCTGATCGCCGCGATCGAGACCGTGTTCGTCGGCTCCAGCTGGCAGAGATGTCGAGTCCATTTCATGAGGAACGTGCTCTCGAACGTGCAGAAGAGCGCCGGTCCGATGCTCGCATCGATCACCCGCACGATCTTCGCGCAACCCGACAAGAAGCATGTTCACGCTCAATTCGACGAGATCGTGAAGATCCTCACCCGCTCCCACCCGAAGATCGCCGAGATGCTCGAGTCCGCCCGCGACGACCTACTCGCGTTCGCGGCGTTCCCCTACCCGCACTGGCGACAGATCTGGTCCACAAACCCCCTCGAACGGGTCAACAAGGAGATAAAGCGCCGCACCGACATCGTCGGCACATTCCCCACCCCCGCCGCGCTACTGCGCCTCGCCGGACACGTCCTGATCAAGCAACACAACGAATGAGACAGCGCCAACCGACGCTACTTCAGCAAGCACCCCATGAAGCTCCTCGACATCACCGAAGAGAAGGTCACGATCCCAGAACTCACTGCAGCATAACCACAGAAACTGAACCCGCACGGTGCTGAGAAACCCCACCAACAAGAAGGACGCCACCCAGCTCATTACACGGAAACGGCGTTTCACCGTACCGCCGGATCGAGTGTCACTTGTGCGTGCTGCGAGCCACGACGAAGCGCCCGATCTTTGCAGACCGAACGTAGTTTGTCGGCATGGTACGCCGTTCCAGTGACGCGGATTCACTCGTGGAGCGTAGGGCGGCACGCTTGATAGCGGCTTGATCGATTGCTTTGCGCTTCATCAACGTCCTCCTTCGTTCGCTTCCGCGGGCACTGAATCAAATTTACCGCCCTCTTCGAGCGAGGATGAAAGATTGGGGTCAAGAAACTCATCCACCGACCCCGATGCTGCGCCTGCCAACTCACTACAGATAGATGACATCTGTTGCGAGTTAGGAGGCACAAAGATGTCGGATTGTGCTGCTTCCTTAATAGTCAGCTCGCCCTGCCGAATGCTTGCTCCAAGTAGCTTGCGGTGATGGGGTTCACCGTTTCGTTGCGACGGATGTAGTGCTCACGAGTGATGGCTGGGTCGCTGTGCCCCAGGAGCTCTGAGGCGAGCTGCAGTCCCCCGATCTCGTTGATCGCGGTGGCAGCCGTGCGGCGAAACCGGTGGGGTGTGACGTTGTCGATGCCCGCTTGAACCATTACATCTCGAAGTTGACGACGTACATTGTTGGTCGTGTGCGGCGTGCCGACGCGAGTGGAGAACAGGAGCGTCTCGGGACCGGCGAAGCGGATGCGACGGATCCGGGCGCGGATCGCACGGAGCGCGAAGTCCGGTATGGCGACGCGCCGCACCGAGCTCGCTGTCTTGGGGTGATCTTGGCGATGCGTGGGCTCGCCTTTTCGGCTCACGATTGTGTCGGAGATCCTGACTATCGGGACCGGTGCATCCAGATCGAGATCGGCCAGTCGGATGGCGAGGACTTCGCCGATGCGGGCTGAGGTTCCGAGCATGACTTCGACGATCTCCCCGAGTTGACCGTCTGGGCGTGGCCCCGCGAGGATGGGACGGTTTTCCCAGTTTCGGATGGCTGAGCGGATGCTTTTGAGTTCTTCCCAGCTGAAGATTTCCGGGCTGCGATGGGGCCTGCGGAGGCGTGAGACGTAGTCCATGGGGTTGCGCGGCAGGATCTCGTGTCGGACGGCGAGGGCGAGGCGGAGGACGACGCGGGCTTGGCGGGCGCGGTTGTAGCTCTGTTTGGCGAGTTGCTTGAGGAAATAGTCGCATCGCGAGACCCCGATCTCGCGGAGTGTGACGTCCTTGAAGAAGGGCAGAACGAGGGTTCGCATGTTCCGCTCGTAGAGCTGCCGGGTGGTGCGGGAGAGGCGATCTTCGAGGTCCATGTCCTCGAGCCAGTAGCTCACCAGAGCGGGGAACGAACTATCGGCACTCATCCCGGTGAACCCTGGGTGGAAGTGGGCGGAAGAGCGAGCGTTCTGCGAGCTTCTTCTTCAGCTGGCGTTCGGCTGCTGGCCGGGTTTCGGCGGTGGCTTGGACGTGTATACCCTTGCCATCCCAGTCGCGGTATCGAGTGCGTGCGACGTGGTGTCCGCTGTTGAGATCGTGCCGAACGTTCCGATGGGGGTACGGGGTCTAGCCACGGGCCACCCCCATCGTCAGCCAGGTGGCCTCGGACTGAGGTGTCTCTATAAGTCGTTCGCTATGAAGTTGGTCCTGTACGTGCATCCTTCCAGTCTGGAAGAACCGCAGGTTGCCCTCGATCTGGCGCTGATCAGATGGCACCCACTCTGGCGTCTGCGGTCTCGTCGACCGATTCAGACTGACTGCGGCGAGCGCGACGCTGGGCTGCTGCCTCCTGGATTCGGACGCGTACCAGGAGCGCGAGGCTGATCGGGCCTATGAAAGAGGAACTTCAGGCCGTTCCACAGCAGGAGCACGAAGGCGAGGTAGAGCTACTTGCTCCAGCCGTGGGCGATGAGGGTGGAGCAGTAGGCGGCGGCGAAGATGTAGATGACGCCAAGGAGCATCGCGGGGATGCCCCATTCCAGGCCGCGTCTGGTGTCGAGCAGGATGTTGGTGGGCATCCGCCGGCGCAGAACAGCGCGGGTGCTGGAGTTCCATAGTCGGGTCAGGAGCATGATCGGACTCGCTTTCACACAGGCTTCATCGGAAGGTGGCCGGTCCTGAGTGGTTGCGTGCCCGATGTTTCGGGCGGTCAGCTCTGCCGGATGAGTCCGGCTCGGCGAGGGGTTTGTCCTGCCACGGGTAATTTTACGCCGCTCCTCATAGATCTCGCTAGAGCAATCCGCATGGGGCAGTTGGAGGATCACAGAGCCTTCGCACCTGTCTGCTGGCGGCACCCCGGTTGTGGGGTTTCTGCCGTCTCAGATGAGGCCACCACCAGCGTGTGGTGCAGAAAGAGGTATGGAATGCGATCTCAATCATCCCTCCCCGAATGGCGTCGGCGGAGCCATCCGAACGGTATGCTGGCCTCCGGCAGAGGATCCGTCGGCTCGGATCGGTGCTCGCTGCGACCGCGGTATTGGTCACGGGCGGCATCATCGGTGTCGGGTCGGCGTCTGCTGCGACGCTGGGTCCGGGGCATGGCGATCTGGAGACGACCGGCACGGTCGGTTCGTTCATCGCCGAGTCTGATGGATGCCAGGTGCACTGCATGGACCCTGGGGCTGCTGCTCCGTGGGACGTGACAACCGGCCCGACCACGGTCACCAACCTCATCAGCCACACCGGTCAGCAGCTTTCGCCCGAGACGTTGGCGAAGCCCAACTACGTGCTGTCCAAGTGGGGCGATTCTTCGGACCCGGACGTGACTGCTGCAGTGCAGATGTACGTCTGGTCAGTGGCTGACCCGGTCACCTACAACTCGTATGGGATGGATGGTGATTCTTGGTACATCGGCCGTGTCCCCACCACCAACCGTCCCACCGTGCTCGGGAACCTCGCAACGATGTGTGCCGACGCAGACGCGAACTACTCGGTGAACCCTTCGGTAGATGTGGAGACCGTGATGGCCGATCAGTTCAACGGGACGCTGAGCGTGAACGTGTCGCCAACCGTGCTGGCGGGGAGCGTGGCCCTCACGGACGCGACGTTCACCGACGGCACCACGTCGAAGGCCTTCGGCACCGGCACGTACCCGATCGTGGGGTGACCTGCAGCGGGGTTCCGGAGTACCGAGTCGGCGCCTCGGCGTCGTATGGCGCGGCGCGGCTGGGTGCGCGGGTGAATCTGTATGAGATGTTTGGGGCGCAGCGGCTCCTTGCTGCCGGGACAGCGTCCGCGGTGACCGATGCGGCGCAGACGCCGTGGATCGGCCTGGACTTCCAGCCGACCATCGGCACCCAGGTCGCGAGTACCTATGTCGCAGAGGGTGACAGCTTCGCCGATCTGCTCACCGTGGGCACTGTCGGCAGCGGTACCTGGATCGTCATCGACGGTCAGCCTGTCGAGCTCACCGCGACGGGCACCTTGTATGGTCCGTTCGATGAGCAGCCTGCCGAAGCGGAGACGGCCCCGACAGGTGCCCCGATCGTGGGGACCGAGACGCTGCTGCTGAACGGGACTGGCGAGTACACCTCGTCCGGGTCGCTGACTGCTACCGAGTCGGGTTTCTACACGTGGGTGTGGGGCATCGACAAGGCGGCGCAGGGCGAGAACGGGAAGTACATTCGTGGGTCGTTCATGGACTGGTTCGGTCGGGTCGCGGAGACGCATGTGACTCCGTTCCAGCCCGAAGCAGTCTCGAACTGCTGGGTCGAAACGTTCTACAGCCCCGACGGCGAGGTGTTACATCGTGGCGAGTGCGGCGCGGCCGGTGAGACCACGAAGGTTGTCAAGACGCCCGATACTCCAACAGTTACGCCTCCTGTCACGCCGCCGGGACCGTCGGTGCTCGCGTCGACTGGTGCTGGCTGGTCCCTCGCGGGGCTGATTGCCGGCCTGGTGCTCCTCACCACGGGTGGGATGCTGTGGTTCGGGCGGAAGCTCGCCCAGCACTGCGCACGCACTGCCACCATCGGCGACGGGAAGGTCCTGCCCGACACGGAATAGTGCACAGCATCTGATCCGAAGGATCCTGCAGGGTCTGCGCCACTGGCGTGGACCCTGCAGTCGTCTCTGTCGGCTCGTACGACGAACGTCGTTCGAGAGGCCCTCGGCTCCAACGACAAGCGGGATGACGGCCGACACGCCGTTGTCGAGGTTGAATGGAGAAATGCAGTGAAGTTCTGATCGGCGAACCCCGGCATGTTCGCCAAGTGGACGCCCACTGACGGTCGGTCATTAAAACTGGAACCTGGGATCGCATGGTGTCGCATCTGGCATTGCACTGGAGTGTCGCAAGGTGATATTACAATGGCTAGCACGAAACGACAAACGGAAGACAATATTCTGAATCGGTTATTTGCATGAGATGTGATTTAATGTGGCCATGACCAGCACACCATCTGTACCAACTGATAAGTCGGAGGCCGCGACACCTGCGGAGACCCGAGAGCATATGATGAAGCTCTCCGGCCGCGGCTACGCGCAGTACCGACACATCCTGGTGCAACTTCCGGACAAGGATCAGTCTCGCGCCAGCACGTTGGCGCGAATGGTGACCGGTCGTCGCCACCGTGAGCTTCTGCTGTACATGCTATTGGTGTCCTGCTGGAACTGGCTGGGCGAGAATCGCGAACCGCTGGCGGCGGCCACCTGGATCCGCGCGCTCACCGCTCAGGGTGGTATCACCTGGTCAGCCTCCACGTTGTCGCGATCCTGGAAACGTCTCGAAGATCTCGGATTGATCGAGAAACGCGAACGGGATGACCGACTCGTTCGGGTGGTGCCCCGACGGGAAGACGGAACAGAGGCATACACGGCCCCAGCAGGCAGAGACGATCGATGGAACACCTACTTTGTCATTCCAGATGAGTTCTGGACCACGGAGGTCTTTGCAAAACTCTCTCTCCCGGCGCTGGCCGTGCTGCTGGTCGTTGCGAAGGAAACCAGTTATCAGAAGGATTTCTGGTTCACCTACAACCGCATGGACGACTGGTATGGGTTGAAGGCCCGCTCTGTGCAGACCGGTGTCAAGGAGCTCAGCGACCTCGGGCTTCTGAAGACACGCGAGAAAGTGGTCAAAGCCCCCTTGTCGCCTACAGGGAAGACGACCCGAACCTACTACTCGCTAGTTGGAGTCTTCGATCACACCTCACGGGCTGTCCGACAGAAGACAGCGCAGAAGGAAGCACAGGCGCGAGCCCCTAAAGAGGCAGCTCTTTCCAAGGTTCAGATGAAATCCGCCAAGCAGAAGAAGAGCAAGTAGAGAGGCTCTGGACGCGATGAGTAAGGAAAAGGAGGTGACACGGATGATCAGACCCAAGCTGGGTGAGGCCGGATGGAAGACGGTCCGCTCTGCGCTAGACAGCTGGCCCCGCACAGCGCGACTCTCAGTCATCATGCTGGTCGTGTCCACACCCCCTTTCGGCCTGGTGTGGCTCATCGCTGAGCGGTTCACGGCGAACTGATCGAGAATCGCAAGTCCGTCAGAGGGTACGGCTCTCGCGGGTCGCAGCAGGTCTGCATTCCTCTTCCAGGGCCACGGCGTCACGGGATGCAGCATGGAGATGGATGCGTGCTCGTTCATAGTCGCTGCGCTGCGCGTCATCATTCGGGATCGCCCCCAGTGCGCTGGATGTATTGATTCCCCATCGGTCCCGGTAGGCAACCACCGCGCGGATCACCCTCAGCCTCGCATCGGGATCGTCCTCGTTGAGATCAACGGTCCAGGGCTGTGGTTGCTCAACCGCCGTTGCGGTGAGTGCGTCGAGGCGTGCCTGCATGAGGTGTTCCCGCTCGGCCAGGGCTTGTCGCATGCTGGGGTCGGTGATGCCTATGGTGCGGGCGACAGTGCCGACGATCAGCCCGGTTGCCCGGCGTGGGGAGGGCGGGTTGCGCGAGCTGTTGGAGTCACCGGCCTCGGGTGCCGGTTGCCCGGCGTGGGGAGGGCGGGTAGATGGTGGTGATCTTCTGGACTTGGTACCGCAGCAACGATCCGAGGTCATCAATGCTGGCGAGGTCGCCTGCGCGGATGATGCGTGGGAGGAGGTCGTCGATGTGGTGCCCGGCGGCTTTGAGGCGGCGTAGCTCGGTGGTGAGTATCCCGAACGCATCCGTCGTGACGAGCTCATCGGTCTGCACAGCAGTGAGACCGCCGCGTTCGAGGAGGGTGACCCAGCGGTCCTGTTGCGCTTCTTGAGCGATGGTTTCGTACTCCGCAGCGAGCTGCGCGAGTGCCCCCACACCTCTTGCTCCGTCCGGGTGGTGTCGTGTGCGGATTGTTCCGCACCGGGGTGCTGGAGGATGCCATACAGGATGCTCTTGGCGCTCATTTCCAGGTCGTCCCGGTACTGGTGCCCTTCGAGATGGTGCTGGTCTGTGGCGACGTAGACGCGGTTGGATTCTCGGCCGCGGGTCATGGCGACGTAGAGGGACTCGCGGGTCATCTCCGGCGAATGCACGATCGCATGCGCGGTATCGACAGTCGAGCCCTGGGCACGGTGGGCGGTGATCGCATACCCGAGATCGACATGCTCGGCGACGTAGTTTGCGGGCAGGGTGATCGTGGTTCGTCACTTCGACCGCGCGCGTCGGACGGTGAGGGATCCATCATCGTTCGCTCGGGTGACGTGCCAGCGGTCGCCGTTCTTCACCCACGCCCGCCCGAGGGTCAGGCGACGGTCGTTGTGGCGGGTGATGATGAGTTCGCCGCGGGAGACTTCGTTCCCGTCGTGCAGCAGTACTCCTTCGGAGGCGACGTCGCCTCCGAAGATCCGGTCCGTGCGGGCACGCGTGTTGAGCTCGAAGACGGTGTCGAGGGTCTCCGCGATCAGCACCGACGTTTTGCCTGCGGCTTGGTCTGTGCGCCAAGCCTGATAGGCGGCCTCGAGGATGGTTTCGTAGGTGCCGGGCTCGATGCGGTCGTGGCCGAGATAGGTGTCGATGATGTCGGTGTCTCCGATCCGCAATCCGAGAGAGGCCTGCTTTCCCAGTCGTTGCGGAATCTGCGCACGTCCAGCAGTTCTGGAGCGTCGCCGCGGTCGCGGACAAGCATCCCGAACGCCCCACCCGCATCCACCGCCGCGAGCTGCGCCCAGTCACCGACCAGCAACACCTTCGCCCCGACCTCTGTCGCGTGGGTGGTAATGGCGTCGAGGGCGAGGGTTCCGGCGAGGGAGGCTTCGTCGATGATGACGAGTTGGCCGGCGGTAAGGTTCCAGTTCCCGCGGCGGTGTTCGTGGAGCCACTTCGCCGTGTTCTCCGTACTGATACCAAGATCCTGAGCAAAGACATCGGCGGCTGCCGCGGGCGGGACCAGACCGATCACAGAACCGCTACCGTGGCGGCGCTCCCATGCCTGTCGTAGAGCGCTCATCGTGGTCGTCTTCCCGGTTCCTGCAGGGCCGACGAGAACATCGAGGGTGCGGCCGGAAACGCCGATCTTCGCGACAGCCTGCTCCTGATCCGCCGACAACACATGACCGTTCATGTTCTTCGTGCGGGCGGCTTCCTCGATCCACGCCAGCAGAACCGTCGGCGCACCACGACCATTCGACGCAGCGAGGAGGCGGTCTTCTGCGGCGAGCACGCGCTCTGGGGAGTACACGGTCGAGCCTTTCGGGCGGAACACGCTCGACCCGTCATCACGCCGGAACACGGGCGGGCTCGAGGCGAGCTCCGGGGGCGTCAACCGCAACGATGCCGCCTCTGCGGCGTCCACGATCTGCTGGGTGATCGTGTCTCGGTCGTCGGCGGAGGCGAAGCGCAATCCCATGGTCTGGCGGACGGCTTCGGCGTGCAGACTCCACCGCTTCCACGTCGCCCGCCGGTCGCCCACCCGCTCCACCACAACCTCAGCCGCTGCGGTGAGTTCGTCCAGCGGGATATCGTCCGCGCGTAGCAACGACTCACGAGTGCTGCCTGCTAGAAGTGCAGCAGCCCACGTCGGGGCGTCCTCGCCGAAAACCCGTGCAGCGCGAGCCCGCCAGTCGGTGGTCAGCTCGCTCAGGGAATGGTTCTGCTTCGGTGGCCTCGTCTCCAATGTCGCTTGCTGCCGGAACTGCCACAACAACTTCGCGGACGGCTGCCGCCCATGCTTGGCCACATACTCCTCGACAGGGCGGTCCTTGACCTGCTCGATGTCACGGGTACGGGAGGAGAACTCGTCCATCAACTCCTGCTCGACACCCGTGATCTCCCACGCCGTCGACCGGCCCGCACCACGCTCCCGCGCCTCCCACCCGACACCGAGCATAACGGCGAGACGATCGGAGAGAACCGCGTTGTAGTGCTCCGACAGCCCTGTTACCGCCGTGTGGGTCGCGCGAGAGTCCAAGGTGCGCCACTTCCTGTCCAAGACAGCCTGGACTCGGTTCGCGACCACCACGTGCGTGTGGAGCTGTGGGTCGGAGGCCCGCGAGTGGTAGTGGTCATACGCGGCAGCGATCACGCCACGGACTTCGACCTGCGCTACCGTTCCACGTGGGCCCTTAGCCCCGACGCGCGTCATCGCGACGTCCCGCTCCAGCAGTGCGATCACGTCTTGGATCGCCGCATGATGCGCACCCGCGATGAGGGCCTGCGTCCCGCCATCGGCAACCGCCCACAGAGTCGAGACCAACTTCGGAACCGAGAAAGTGAGGTCGAACCCAGCCACAGAAGCACCCGTCGGCTTCTCTGTCTCCTCCGCCTTCATCAACACTGATTCTACGGCCCGAATTATCTGGGCTCAGACCCTCCGGGAGATTCTCGAGACGTCGCTCTACCCGCTCCGCGGCAGTGGCGAACCGTCGATACGGTCGCCCCAACTGCTCCCCGGTAACCGGGTCTTGCCCATATCCCACGAGACGGCGGAGTTGCTCCTCGCTGACCTCGCTACCATGCAGAAGAGGATCTGGCAAGCCAGTAAGACCAGAACCAACCCATGAGCCCGGCGGCGTCCCAGCCTCCGCGTAATACCTCGTCAACGCAGACGCAGCGTCTCGGTCACCATCCCCGGTCACCACAGAGTTCAACAGATACCGGTACCCGTCCCCAGCCGTCATCACCCTGATCGACACCGTCACACCTGGAAGGTGTGCCGACCTTCCCAAAGCGGTAACCGAACGCGATGCCGACCCTGCGTCAACACAGGGCCGTAGGCGCTTGCTCTCCCTCACGACGGCGTTGAGCTGAGTTTCTTCCCGAGCCCGCTCCTTGACTCAGCAGCGATATCCAACCAGGTCCCTGCCGATACCCGAGATCATCCTTACATCGGTTATCGCCGTGCTGACCTACCTCTTCCCAGGCACCGTTTTCCCTACTGTTGTGCTATCCAATCAGCAATTTCGGCGATGATCGAAGGATCGACATGTCCCGGAACAGCGTACTCTTCGGGAGTTGACGGACCGCTACCGGGGAAGAACAGATGATTGGCTTCGGCGTAAACGCGGAACTCGACACCGGTTTGCGCGTCGAGTCCGGCCTTCCAACGCGCGAGATCGTCAGCCACCGTGACTTGGTAGTCACGAGCCCCCTGCATGAACAGCATCGGGATAGGGACTGCTGCACGGGTAGGTGATATCTGATTTGGTTTGCCTGAGGGGTGGGCCTGGAGGGATGTTGCTGTGCTCAAGCCCTACCTGGGCGAGTTCCGTGACGTCGTCGTGCGTGTCGTGCGCGATCGTGAGCCCGGGGTGAGGATTAAGCAGATCGTGAAAGACTTCGGTGTTCATCCGATGATGCTGCAGAGGTGGATGCGTCGTGCAGACATCGACGAGGGTGCCAAGCCCGGTCAGACCCGTACTGAGTCTGTGGAGTTGCGGGAGGCGTGCAAGCGGGTCTGGTTGCTGGGGCAGGGGAACGAGGTGTTTCGGTGGGCTGCAGGGTATCTGTTGCGGGCGAACCTGCTGGGAAAAGGGTGGTACCCGCTCGTGACGGAGCTCGCTACCAGATTGCTTTCCGTATATCTTGAATTTCGGTGGTACCCGTTCGTGACGGAGCTCGCCGCCGCAGGGATCCCTGTGACGGTGAGATGTCGGGTGCTCACGCGCTCTCCCGCCAGCCCTACTACCGGTGGCTGGCAGAGCCCTATCACCACGAGTGAGGTGGTGGAGGCGTATCGGACGAACGCGCTGTTCGATGCGCACAAGGACGATCCGGGGTTCGGGCACCGGGTTGCTCGCCGACAAGGCCCGCGACGCCGACGAAGCGATGTCGGATCGCACGGCGTGGCAGATCGCATCGAGCAACAGCTGGTGGTTCGGGTTCGGGAAGAAACGGGGTCGCGATGGTAAGAAGCCCGGGTTCACCGGTCCAGGACGATCTGTGCGTCGTGACCGACAACGACGGGCGGAACCGGGCGCGAGCTCACCACCGACGGCCCGAACCAGCTCTGGCTCACCGACATCACCGAACATCGAACGGCGGAGGCAAAGCTCTAGCCCTGCGCGATCAGGGACGTGTTCGCCAACAAGATCCTCGGATACTTGATTGACTCCAGGATGAAGTCCAGCCTGACTCGTCAACGCGCTGAACAACACCGTCGCGATGCGCGGCGACATTGCGGGCTGTATCGTTCACAGTGATAGTGAGACTGTTGGTGTTGGTGTTCTCGGGGGTCCTGACCCTCACAGCGATCGACGCGCGAGAATGTCGGTGCCGGGTGTTCTCAGGGGTTGCTGACTCTCACTCTGATCGACATCGAGTTGTCTTTCCTCGGTTCTGTCGGTCCTCTGAGAACACCCGGTGAGGTGTCACGCCTCACCGCCG
>NAEP01000044.1 GCA_002529645.1 Candidatus Lumbricidiphila eiseniae
TGCACAATCTTGCACACCAGCTCCGGGCGCGTGCGGTTCGGTGAGCGGTGCGGCCTTGAGGACCGATCCTGAAGACCGTCCCGACCCATCACCGCATACCGCTCAACCCACCGCTTCGCCGTCGACCACGAGACATGGAAGAACTAGGCGGTGTGAGCAACCGGCCACCCCTCATCAACGATCAACCGCGCGATGCGCAGCCCTTGAACAGGAGCAAGAGCAGCATTAGCGTGAGACACGAAGACCTCCGGACAGAACTTGGGCAACTAGACAACTCCACCCTCCACCGGAGGCCTTCCTCATTTCAAGACATCACACACCAACCAACGCGCCTGGGCACTACACCTAGTAGATCACGGCGGGAATCCTCACCGAGCTGGAGCAAATCTGCCTGGGCACCGGCTACGACAACGACAAGACCTGACGACACCCTCAACTTCGACGATGCCATCAGCACACGAGACATCCCGCTACAGAACCGGAGCCAGATGAGCCACCGAACGCACCAACACGACCATCATCATTCCACGCCTCATAACCAAAGCCTGAATAAGCCATCGCTGGAACGGACACCCACCCCTCCAACCACGACCTACCCACGCGATCACTGAGAAATCCTCACAATATCTTGTGTTTGCCCAGCTTGAGGGCTAGATTGAGGGCGGAGAGGTGTTCCCCACGGTGTTTGATATCCAGAGGTGACGATGTTGCTCTCTTTGGGAAAGTCCAGACGCGAATTAGAAAGAGATTCTGGTCATGAAGAAGTTCACTATCATCGGTGGTATTGCGGTTGCTGAATTGGCTGCATCGGTACTGACTCCGATGGCTGCTACTGCAGACACTCCCACAGTTTCGACTGGGGTGCCAAGTTTGAACTACCAGGTACCCGAGTTAGCTGACTCTTTGAGTATTGTATTTGAAGAGGTTGTTACGTTCGATTCAACCGGTCCCGTCCCGTATAACACCCAGCGCACAACGGAGC
The DNA here is from genome assembly GCA_002529645.1 of Candidatus Lumbricidiphila eiseniae. Taxonomy (GTDB): domain Bacteria; phylum Actinomycetota; class Actinomycetes; order Actinomycetales; family Microbacteriaceae; genus Agromyces; species Agromyces eiseniae. The sequence goes on from NAEP01000044.1 coordinate 983, forward strand.
TACTTGGTATTGACAAGGCACAAGATTTGTAATGCAAAAATTAGTTCTTGGTGATGTAATATGCACACGGAAAGGTGACCTGGCGTGAATATCCCCAGTAGTGATGCGGGTGCGGAGCCGTTCGGGGTTCTGCGACGTACGTATAGGCGGGCTGATGTCTTACTCATGGTCGTCGCACCGGTTTTGCTGTGCGGCGGTGCCGTGATTGCGGCATGCGGGTCGGTTGTTGGCATCGTCGGTGTGGTGCTGACGGTGGTGGGGCTCTTCGCAGCGAGCACTATCCAGGCGACACGATCCAGTCGGCTCGATGAGCCAAGGACCGCACCTTTCGCGTCAGGCCTGGCACTCACGATCGGGATCCTTGCGGTGCAATCAGCGGCAATCGCGTGGCGGGATACTCCCTCAGAACCACGAGATTATTCCTATGCTTTTGCTCTTGTTGTTCTGTTTTTATACGGCATCTATGTGGTTGTGCTTCTTCGTCGATACCGGTGGAGATCTTTCCGCGGCGCACTGCCACAGGATGTGGACGGGTTTCTTGAGCCTGCGGAACGTCGTGCCGTTATGCGATATCTCTGTCTTGTTGATGTGGCCACCGACCTGGGACTCGTAAACCACACGGGTTTGACGATGCTCGAGGTTTCCCACACGGTGGATGAACTCGTTGATCACGGGTTCGCGACGGTGCTGCGCGGGAGTTTGGGTGTGCGCGTCACGGCAACCAAGGCGGGACTGCGCGCAACCGTCACCCCATCTCGTGAAGAAACGGCCGCCACCCAAGCGGGCACGACGCCTGATCGGTGACCGCATGCACCGACACCCCAATCCGCAACCTTCCCGATCACCTAACCGAGTACTACTGGATTCTACATCCGATATTCGACCCACCCCGAGGCATCCCATCACCGGTCGCTGACGATGAATAACGGATTCCTCCGGATGTCCTCAACCCATCAGGAAAACCAACCGTCAACAACCTCTGACAGTTGTAGATCAAGCACCGAAGGCGCGGACATCAAACGACCTCGCTCCCCCATCATCCCCGCCGTCACGGCCGAAGCCAGTCGTCGGAACGGTTCGACGAGAAGTGTCAGCCGTCATCCCCGCCACCATGGCCGAGGCGTGCGCGGCGGGAAGCGCGGCAAGAAACGCGTCCACATCACCGTCTGTTGATGACGTCCCGAGCGTGACGCGTAACGCCCCGCGCGCGTCATTCTCCGAGCGTCCCATCGCACGCAAGACATGGGATGGCTCAGGCACCCCGGCCTGGCAGGCAGAGCCCGTTGACACAGCGATGCCCGCGGCATCCAGCAGAAACAGCAGCGAGTCTCCTTCGCACCCCGGAAAACTGAAGTGTGCGTTGCCCGGCAACCGCCCAGCCGGATCAGGATCACCCGACAGAACCGCGCTCGGAACAGCAGCAAGTCCTCCCGCAATGAGCCGGTCGCGCAGGCGTGACATGTGAACAGCATCAGCGGCCAGTGTTCCTGCAACCGCGCGACCAGCACCGGTCACTGACCCGGTGACAACCCGAGCGGCTGCGGCGAACGCCGCCGCCGCCGCGATATCCTGCGTGCCCGACCGTACCCCGCGCTGCTGACCGCCACCGTGCAGCAGTGGTTCGAGTGCGGCACTGCGGTCGAGCCACAGCGCGCCCACGCCAACCGGTCCCCCCATCTTGTGCGCCGACACGCTCATCGCCACAAGTCCAGCACCAGGCCCGGCATCACCCCGCACCGCGTGCACGTCAATCGGCAGCTGCCCAAATGCAGCGACCGCGTCGAGATGCAACGGCACACCCGCGCGGGCGGCGCGAGCCGCGACATCCCGCACCGGCTGAACTGTGCCGACCTCGTTACTGGCCCACAGCATCGTCACGAGCGCGACCGATCCCGCGTCAGCCAGTGCCGCATCGAGTGCCTCCAACCGCACTCGACCCACCGCATCGACCGGGACCACCTCAACGGTGGCCCCCTCGTGAGCGGCCAACCACGCCACGGTGTCGAGGGTCGCGTGGTGTTCACCCGCAACCATGAGCACCCGTTGGGTGCCCGGTCGCCTGCGCCACCACAGTCCCTTGAGAGCAAGATTGACCGACTCGGTTCCACCGCCGGTGAAAATAATCTCAATCCCGGATGCCCCGACCGCCGCCGCAACCTGCTCCCGCGAGTCCTCCAGCAGCTGTCGTGCCCGCTGCCCGTCGGTGTGGATCGATGCGGGGTTTCCGAGCACATCAAGGGCGGCGATGAGTGCCGCCCGGGAATCGGGTCGCAGGTGTGTCGTCGCAGCGTGATCGAGGTAGACCTGGGCCATCCAGCTACTCTAGAGCCCATGCCTTCGCCCGACTGTGAACAACTTGGTGTGTGCATCGGAGCTAACGGCGGCACGATCCGCGTCACATCGCGCACCGCGACCGGTATGGAGGTCGTCCTGTATGACCGCAGCAACCTCGGCTGGGAGATCCAGCGCGTGCCACTGGCCCGCGAAAGCGAGGGCGTTGACAGTGTATGGAGCGCGACGTCGACAAAGCTGCTTGTCGGCACCCCCTACACCCTCAGCGTGAGCGGACCAGCCGGTCCCCAGAACGCGTTCTCCCCGAAAACTCCGCTGCTTGATCCCTACGCTCGCGGGCTGGCCCGGGCACAGGATGGCTCGTGGCGAGCCATCGCCCTCGGCAGTGTTGTCGGTGGTGACTTCGAATGGGGTGGCAGCAGCAAACCACGCACTCCGCTCGAAGCCACCGTCATCTATGAGGCACACCTGCGTGGTTTCTCGAAGCTCAACCAGGGCATCCCCGAAGCACTTCGCGGCACCTATGCGGGGCTCGCACACGATGCATCCCTCAGCTATTTGACCAATCTCGGCGTCACCGCCGTCGAATTGCTGCCGGTACACGCGTTCGTGTCTGAACAACGCCTCGTGCGGCAGGGGCGGGTGAACTACTGGGGATATAACACCCTCGGCTTTTTCGCACCCCACGCTCCCTACGCATCAGCATCGGCACGTGCCGAGGGTGCCCACGCCGTGCGACGCGAGTTCGCGGGCATGGTACGACGATTACACGAAGCCGGGCTTGAGGTCATTCTCGATGTTGTCTACAACCACACCGCCGAAGAGGGACCCGCCGGTCCGGTATATTCCTTTCGCGGAATAGACAACGCAACGTACTATCGGCAAGATTCCTCGGGCCACTACCTTGACACGACCGGCTGCGGTAATACCCTCAACACGAGTGAGGCGGTCGTGCAGGAGCTCATCCTCGACTCCCTGCGCTACTTCGCCGACGAGCTACAGGTAGACGGGTTCCGACTCGACCTCGCCACGACTCTGGGGCGGGATGCCTCGGCCAATTACACTCCGGACCATCCATTGCTCAGGGCAATGGCCACCGACCCCGTCATCGGCGCAGGTAAACTCATCGCCGAACCGTGGGATGTTGGGCACGGTGGTTGGCAAACGGGACACTTCACCGACGGGTTTAGCGAGTGGAACGATAACTACCGCGACCGGGTGCGGAAATTCTGGTTGAGCGACCTCCGGCAGGAACGCCAAACCGGAGCACCGAGCGAGGGCATCGGAAACTTTGCGACGGAGCTCGCCGGGTCATCCAGTACTTTTCCCGCCCAGCGCGGCCCGCTCGCGAGCCTCAACTTCGTCACCGCACACGACGGCTTCACGATCGCCGACCTTGTCACCTTTGACACCAAACACAACCTCGGCAACGGCGAGGACAATCGCGACGGCACCGACAATAACCACTCGTACAATCACGGCGTCGAGGGCGACACCACCGACCCGGCGATCACGACGATGCGCCGCCGAAGTATCCGAAATCTGCTCGGCACTCTCCTGCTCTCGGCCGGTGTGCCCATGCTTGTCGCGGGTGACGAGTTTGGCCGCACCCAGCGTGGCAACAACAATGCCTACTGCCAAGACACCGAGCTCACCTGGCTGCCCTGGGCAGATTCAGATCGGGATGCCTCGCTGGCCGCGACAACCCGGTTGCTGCTGCGCTTCCGCCGGGAAAACCGCGCGCTGCGCCCGCAACGCTACGGCACACTCGGTGAGCACGACCCGGAGGCGTGCCAGATGGACTGGTACAACGCCGAGGGAAACTCCATGTCGATTGACGACTGGAACAATCCCAGCGAGCGAACACTGCAATATCTCGCGAGCGCAGAACCGGAGATCGGCCACGCCGACGGTCGATCCGACAGCACCAACGATCACCCCGACAACGCCAACAGCCACCCCGACAGCACCAACGATCGATCCGATCGCGTTGGCAGTCGCCCTGACCGTGTGTTGCTCGTCGTGCATGCGCACGACTCCTGCACCGATATTGTGCTGCCGACCCACGACGGGGTTGCCGAATACGAACTGCTCTGGGACTCCTCGGAGGAGTTTGCCCTCGACCAGCCAACCCGACACCGACCGGGCGACAAAATGACCGTCCGCGAACAGTCGATGCGGTTGTTCCGGGTGCACCCCTAGCTCGGCACCGCGGGGCTTCCTCCGGCAATCGCAGCCCGGTGTTAACGCAGCAGCGGGCGCTACTTCTGGGCGGGCACGACCATGCTTTTCAATGCTCCCGGCAACACCGTCGACTCCAGTGCCTCTCGAACCTGCTCCAACCCGAAGTGACCGGTAACAAGACCGTCCAGATCGATGAGTCCGCGGACGACCATCCCAATCGCCGTCGGCCATGTGTTTGCATAGCGGAAAATCCCGGTCACAGTCAGTTCCCGGTTCTGGATAACCGGCAACGGTACGAGCACCTCGGAGGCTCCCATCCCAACGAGCACAGCAGTTCCCGCCGGACGCAGCGCGCGAATCCCTGCTTGCACCGCGGAGGCAGCCCCGGACGCCTCAAGGAAGACGTCAACGCCCAGCCCCGTCACATCCTCGGTGCGCGGGTCACACACTGCCGTGGCACCGAACTGCAACGCGGTGTGGCGACGGCTCTGGTCGAGGTCCGTCATGATGATCTCGGATGCCCCGTACGCTCGTGACACCTGTGCAAGCACGAGCCCGATCGGCCCGCACCCGCTGATGAGCACCCGCTGCCCGACCGTGATGCCCGCCTTCCGCGCGGTGGCAATGCCCACCGACAGCGGTTCCATGAGTCCGGCGGCATCGTCACTCACCGTGTCTGGCACCGTGTGAGCGAAGTGCGACTGGATCGTCACGTATTCGGCGAACGCTCCGTCGATCGGCGGAGTTGCATAAAACTCCATGGACGGGTCTAGGTTGTACCGTCCGGCGAGTGATTCCGACGAGGTCAGGTCAGGCCGTTGAGGTTCAATAGACACACGCTGTCCCACCCGCGAGGCATCCACTCCCGACCCGACCGCGACAATAGTGCCGCCGGCTTCGTGCCCCAGGACCATGGGTTTTTCCACGACAAAATCCCCGAGTCGCCCCTCACGGTAGAAATGCACATCCGAACCGCACACCCCAACCGACCCGACCCGAATGAGCACCTCGTCGGTCGCCGGGGTGGGCGTTGAGCACTCAACAACGCGCACCTCAAGCTCGGGGGTTAGCACGCTCGCGTGCATTGATTTCGGGATGGTGCTCATGGGGCTTCCTTCCTTGGGCGAGCAAAATATGAAATTGTAGTGAGATTACTGAGAAAACATCAAAAAGTCCAAAACTTGTCCCCCGGATCTATACGCAGGTTCCCCGGGCATTCACAGGTCCCCCTCGATTTGTAGGTTCCCCTCGATTCACAGGATCCCTCAGACTCACAGAATCCTTCAGACTCACAGAATCCTTCAGACTCACAGGATCCCTCAGATTCACAGGTTTCCCAATTCCTAGGCTCCTCCGAGACAAGCGTGACCGAGTCGAGGGCTCTTGTAAAGGGGCGATCCGATGACATCGATCGAAACGGGCATTGTCAAACTGTTTGGAGTCGTTCTGTGTTGATTTTTGTGTTTTAGCTCTGGGAGAGGTTGTTGATGCCAACGATGTCGGCCCCCAGCACGACCGGGCCCTGACCGAGTGATGGCGCGTCAATCCGTCCGCCGAAACCCACCGCCTCTCAGCCGAGCAAAAACTCCCGTGTCGCCGCAACATCGGCCGCAATCTGCTCGATGAGCTCCGGGACGGCAGTGAACTCAATCTGTCCGCGGAGTCGCTGTGCAAAGTCAATGTCAACGAGGTGGCCGTAGAGCTCGAGGGTCTCGTCAAGCACATACGCTTCGACCTGCCGCTGCGGCATTCCCTCAAACGTCGGGTTATTCCCCACCGAAATTGCAGCGGGATATTTCGTGCCGCCGTCCGTGAGCCAGCCCGCATACACCCCGTCCGCGGGAATGAATCCCTCTACAATCGGGCTGAGATTGGCGGTGGGAAATCCCAGTTCCCGACCGCGCGCGGCTCCGTGCACAATAGTCGCCGACACCCGGGGCAGCCGTCCGAGCAGCCCACTCGCGGCTCCGACATCCCCTGCAGTGAGCAGCTCACGGATGAGCGTTGACGAAATTCGTGTTGAGGCAGGATCCTCTCGAACCACGCCACCCTCTCCCTCCAGAGGGAAGCCAGGCTCTACCAAAACAGAATGCGACGGTGTGGATGTCCCGACCGCGACATCCACATCATCAACAAGCTGCACCGCAAACCCGAGCGCAGTCCCGGCCGCAGCGAGCTGGGCAACGTTACCCGCGGCACGAGCACCGTACCGGAAATCCCGCCCTACGAGCACGACCGCTGCATGCAGTCGCTCAACGAGCACCTGATCAACAAAGTCAGTGGCCGACCGCGCTGCGAAGTCCCGATTGAAGGGCACCACCACCGTGGCGTCCACCCCGCTGGCCGCCAGCAGCGCCAGCCGCTGCGACGGACTCACGAGCGGGGTCGGTGCCCTGTCGGGCGCGAATAGCTCGAGCGGATTCCGATCAAAGGTGAGCACGATCGACATCAATCGATCACGGCGTGCGAGCGCAACGAGCCGGGCAAGCACGGCCTGGTGACCACGGTGCACTCCGTCAAACTTGCCGATCGCAACGGCGGTTGGTCCTGCGATATCGGTGAGGTTGGTGAGGCTGTCATAGACCTTCACGAGACATCCACTCCGGGGCGATGACGAGCAAGCCACCACATACCAACGATCGGCAGAATGGCCGGGATAAAGACGTACCCCATGCCGAACTTCGACCACACCGTGTCGTGCGGGAAAAGATTCGGCATGGCAAGACTAAGCGTACCAACCGTGATGACACCAACCAGTTCAAACCCGATTGCGACCCACGCGATCCGATAAGCTCCCGCCCCCGAGCGAATGAGCGCCCATGTCGCAATACCATAGACGACCGCCGCGATCACCGACAGCGCGTAGGCCAGCGGGGCCTGGTCAAATTTCGTGAAAACCTGCACGATCGACCGACCGGTGGCGGCAAGCGCAAGCACGCCGTACACGGCGACAAGAAGCCGCCCCACCCCTGAAATTTGCACTCCGACCTGCCCTGACATAGGGACTCATTCTCGCAGATGCGCAGACTACCGGGAAACGAATTCCTCTGCTGTCCACCATTATCGGGTCCCCTCACCGGTTTCAGAGAGACACGATGGATCTCAAACCAGGAACAACATGCAAACCCATGGCACGCAGAGTTGACTCTCGACCGGTTGTATGGTTTCGAAGCACCACAACACAGGCAATACAACATGAACCTCATTGAACTCGCACAGAGTTCCTGTGAAGGCTATCGTCTCATCGAGTAATTAGGTGTAAAATGCCCGGCATCGCGGTTTTTAAAAATTTGAAACGCAGACGGAACTGAGGAATGAACTCAGAAAAATCAATGGCACAGAACAGGCGAGGGAAAGAGACGATGCGTCACCCGTTGCGGGTCGTGATACGGCTAGCGGATTCAGTGTATAGCGTTCAGGAGTGGTTGACGTGACGTTTCTGAGGGGCATTTTTGAGCGCATAAAGGGTGGGCTCAAGTCCCGAGACATTCTTTACCTGTTTACTTTTTCTTTCGCGATGGGAGTATCATCAAACAACTGGCTCCGAGGTCTTATTTTCACCATCCTGGTATGGACATTGCTCCAGCTCGCTATTGCGTTGGGGTCACGGCGGTGGTCACGGCGGCGAGCAGAGAGATCGCGTTGAAATTTTGCGCACCACCACTCGAGGTCGGTCATGATCTTGTGAAGGTTCCCGCCGACGTGCAGGCCGTCTGGCAACACGGCTCTTCTGCGCTTCACGAACCAGTGGGTGCTCACGCACAAATACTGCACAGTCTCACACTCCCTGCACGGTCCAAATCTGGAGCATCCGGTACACCATGACGGCCACCGACAGTGCCGCTATTCCGAGTACCACGGTCGACCAGCGGGTCCGCTCCAGCAGCCCCCACAGCGCGGCGAACGGCGGAATGAGTAGCGCCCCCACAAGGTATACGTAAAACTCAAGCACACTGCCCGTAGCACGGTTACCCACTGTCGGCGCGATCAGCGCCACCACGAGTTGCGCCAGCAGGAGCGCTTCGACGAGTGCGAGCGCCCCTACGGTGAGGTCCGAGGGCAGCCGTCGCGCGAGTCCGAGCGTGAGACACAGAAGCCCGGCGGCAAGTGCGACCGCGAACTGCGCCCACGCAAACCATTCGATCATGGGCTGTTCCTTGCCGCTGGGCTGGAGTCTGCGGTGGCACCGCGGTCCTGCTGCCACTCCCGGCTGCTTCCCGCCGCCCCTTCACCGCTCCGCTTGTCGGTGTTGCCGGTTGGCATCGGCACGCCCGGAAACCCGGTCACAACCGCGAGTTCTCCACCCCGCTGTTGCACAATCGCAACGAGATCGTTGGGGTGACTCACCGCGGCGAGAACGCCATCCGCAGCACGGGCGGGGGTTCCCTCCGGTACACGGGCAGGGGTTGTGGACGGCAATGGAGCGGTGCTCATGGTTCGAGTTCCCTCCGGTACACGGGCGGCGATTCGCTTCCCGTGCCTGAGGTCAACCGCCTCGGTATCAGTCACCGCCACAACAGGGAGCGCCCGGCGCGCAGCATCCGCTGCTTCTATCAGCACGTGGGGGGCCATCTCCTCAATGCCGGATGCCTCCCCCACCGCAAACTCGCCAACCCGCGTGCGCCGCAGCGAGGTGAGGTGCCCACCCGTTCCGAGCGCCACCCCCACATCCCGCGCCAACGCACGAATGTACGTGCCCGACGAACAGACAACCCGCACATCCAGATCGACCCAGCCGACGCCTGCTCGCCGCGCCACCCGGTCGAAGACAGAAACCTGCACACGCCTCGCTGCCAACTCCACCGCCTCCCCGTCGCGCACCCGCTGATAGGCACGCACGCCCTTCACCTTGATCGCGCTGACCGAGCTGGGTACCTGTTCGATACTGCCGGTCAGGTGCCCCATCGCCGCCAGAATTTCCCGGTCGCCCGGGTCAACAAATGCCCCGGCGGTAAGCGGTTCACCCTCCGCGTCATCCGTTGCAGTCGCCCACCCCAGCCGGATTGTCGCAACATACTCTTTGTCGAGGCCCACGAGGTAGTGCAACAGCCTTGTCGCCGACCCGACACCAAGCACGAGCAACCCCGTTGCCATAGGATCGAGCGTGCCAGCGTGCCCAATCTTGCGTGTGCCGAGCGCACGCCGGGCCCGGGCGACGACATCGTGGCTGGTCATCCCTGCCGGCTTATCAACGAGGAGGATGCCGTTAGTCACGTCCCCAGGCTACCGCCCCGAAAGACTCTCAAAAAGACGCGCCCTCACCGAGGCGAACGCAGGTCGCAGCATCGGCGATATCCCCGCGCCATCCCGGGCTGTGTTATGGAACCGGCACTTGTGAACACGCTGCACCGAGCAACCCCACGGCATCCAGAACTGTGTTCTACAACACCGGACGGCTACCCGTTCCCGCGGCCAGAATCTGTGCAACCACCTCCGGTGGCGTCACGCACTCACCCAGTCGGTTGGGTTTGCCGGTGCCGTGAAAATCGCTCGATCCGGTGACGGCAAGACCACACCGTTCGGCCAGTGCCTCGAGCCCGGGCATCGCCTCGGGCAGGTTCTCTGGGTGCTCCAGCTCGAGCCCGAACAGTCCCGCGGCAGTGAGCCGCCCCACCTCTGTGTCGGTCATGACCCGGCGGGCTCCCCGCGATCCCGGGTGTGCGACGACGGCAACACCTCCCGCTGCCCGAATGAGTTCAACCCCCCGCACTGGATCAGGAGCGTAGTGCGGCTGGGTGTACCCCGCCCGTGGGTGCAAGATTCCGTCGAAGGCTGCCGAGCGGGTCGGCTCGTAGCCTCGAGCGACAAGAGCGTCGGCAATGTGGGGACGACCAATGGTTGACCCGACCCCAGACTGGGCAAGTACATCCTCCCAGGTGAGGTCGTAGTCGCGGGCGATTCGAGTGACGATACGCTCCGCACGCTGCAACCGGGAGTCGCGAATGGTTACTAGTTCCGCACGCAGTTGCGCACTGTCGGGATCAATGAGATAGCCGAGCACGTGTACACTCACGCCGTTCAGTCGGGTCGATAGCTCAATTCCAGGGATGAATGCGATTCCCGCGTCACGCGCGGCAGTCGCCGCGTTATCCCAGCCCGCGGTGGAATCGTGATCGGTCAGCGCGATACCCCAGAGCCCGGCCGCAGCGGCCTGGTGCACGAGTGCAGCGGGGGTGTCCGTGCCATCCGACACCGTCGAGTGTGTGTGCAGATCGGCAGCACCGAGCAGAGGGGTGGCGGGCATCTCCCACACTCTACCGACACACCGTTCGGTGCGTGCGGTCTGTCCTGGACTGAACAGGCGTCGGCCACACCCTATCGAGGCACCGCCCGCGATTTCCTACCTCCGGTCATCGGATACCCCGTCTGACCCGTTCCCCTCGGTCTCGCCGTGCGGTGGTTGCGGTGCATATTCGCCGTACCGTGGGCGCTCGCGCGGGGTATCCGTCACAGCCGGGTGTGGGAGTGAAGCGTGTGATCCAACCCCCGTGGAGGAAGCAAGCGAACCCGCAACCGGGCCCGCCCCTGACACACCCAACACCTGTCGGGCACGGCCAACGTGGGCGTGGTTGGTGATGATCTCGTAACGGGTAGCGAGCACCTGCATGATCGATGTGAAGTCGCGGCGACGACGGTTAAACGAATAAGACACAAGCCCGAAAATCATGCCGAATCCGGCACCTAGCAGAACGGTTGCACCAAGAATCCCGTAGGTGGTCGCCGATGAGGAAATGACGAAGATGAGTCCGAGAAAGATACCCAGCCAGGCTCCAGAGAGAGCACCGGCACCCGCAACACGACCCCAGCTGAGCTTGCCGGTGATGCGTTCTACGCTTGTCAGATCGGTGCCGATGATAGACAACTCGGTCACCGGGAACTCTGCTTTGGCGAGAATATCGACAGCAGCCTGGGCCTCAGCATGAGAATCAAAACTCGCCACCGTCTCACCCTGAGGCACAGTGGGGATCGGACGGTTGTGTCGCCCAAATGGCGTTGAATTGGTCACCGGGGCATTCTCCCACGTCAGGTCTTGTATTCACTATGTTTGTACTGCAGGCCAACGCTCCTGCCTCCACCCCGCCCTCCACCCCGCCCAGCACCCCAGCCGAAACCCCGGCCGAAACCCCGCAGCCGCTCTCCCTCTGAGCAATCGGTCCCTTCGGCCCGAGTCCCGGTTTGCGCGCTAGGTTTGAGGGGTGAGCGCCACGAGAGTATTTGTCGCCCGGCTCGTTGGGTGTGCCGTGTTCGACCCCAACGGCGACCGACTCGGGAAGGTGCGTGACGTGCTTGTCGTGTATCGTCATTCTGCGTCACCGCAGGTCGTGGGGCTCATCGTGGAAATCCCCGGGAAACGTCGCGTTTTCGTCTCGATCGGGCGCGTGGCATCCATCACTGGTGGTCAGATCATCACAACCGGCAGGATCAACATTCGCCGCTTCGAACAGCGCGGTGGTGAAGTGCGCGTCGTCGCGGAAATGCTCGGTCGTCGGGTAACGTTCGTTGACGGGTCGGGGGATGCGTCGATTGAGGATGTCGCGATCGTTGAGGGTGATCGCGGTGAATGGAATGTTGATCAGCTGTTTGTCCGACGCGCAAACAAGGGTCTCTCCCCGTTCGCAAAGTCACGCTCCTCCTATGTCACCTGGCGCGAGGTGCGCGAAACACAGCGGCGCGGTGAAGCTCAGTCGGCCGAGCATCTCATTGCGACCTATTCCGAGCTGAAACCCGCCGACCTGGCAAACATCCTGCTCGATCTGCCCGAACAGCGCCGCCGCGAGGTTGCCGAAGAGTTGCCCGACGAACGACTCGCCGACGTCCTCGAAGAGATGGCGGACTCCGACCAGGTGGAATTGCTCGGCGCTCTGGGTGACGACCGTGCCGCCGACGTTCTTGATCGCATGCAGCCCGATGACGCCGCTGACCTCATTGCGCAACTACCCGAGGAACGCGGTAAACATCTGCTCAACCTCATGGAACCCGAAGAGGCCGAGGACGTCCGTTTCCTGCTCGCCTACGAGTCGGATACCGCGGGCGGTCTCATGACCAATGAACCCGTCATTGTCTCGGCCGATGCCACCGTCGCCGAGGCTCTGGCGCTCATCCGCCGCCCCGATTTGGCCCCCGCCCTCGGGGCCGCGGTGTGTGTCACCCTGCCACCCTACGAATCGCCAACCGGTCGCTTCCTCGGACTGGTTCATTTTCAACGGATGCTCCGCCACCCTCCGCACGAACGCCTTGGCAGCCTTGTTGACCAGGGCATTGAGCCGATCACAACGGACACTCCGGCAGCCGAGGTTTCTCGGATTCTCGCCAGTTACGACCTCGTCTCGGTTCCCGTAGTAGATGAACGGCAACGACTCGTGGGTGTTGTGACGGTCGACGATGTGCTCGACTACCTCCTGCCCGACGATTGGCGCAGCCGACCCGATCTCGACGAGGAAGAACCGGTAGCTCTCGTCCCCGCAGTTCCCCAGGCCGGACGCGGTGGCACGACGGGAAGACGGGGCATCCGTGGCACGCACTAGCACTGATGATCACGCCTTCGAGACCCCGAAGGGCACCCGCCGTGTCCCGTTCCGCGGGTCCGGCGACCGCGACCGCTTTGGCCGGTTTACCGAGTGGATTGCCCGTGCTATGGGAACACCGTGGTTTCTGTTCGGGCTCACATTCTTTGTTATTGTGTGGATGCTGTGGAACTGGGCCGGGCCGACAAGCCTCCAGTTCGACCGCGCCGACTACGGCTTCACCGCGCTCACTCTCGTGCTCTCGCTGCAAGCCTCGTACGCGGCACCGCTCATTCTGCTCGCGCAGAATCGGCAGGATGACCGTGACCGGGTGCAGATCGAACAGGATAGGCGGCGTTCTGAACGCAACCTTGCGGACGTGGAGTACCTCGCACGCGAGGTGGTTGCGCTGCGTCTTGCGCTCAAGGAAGTGGTCACCAAAGAGGTCATTCGAGCGGAACTGCGAACCGAGCTGCGGGCGCTGCTTGACGAGCGCGACACGCGAGACGGTGAGCGCGAGTGAGATGAACCTCGACCGAACAGGCACCGACCGAACAGGCACCGACCGAACAACCACCGACCACACAAACAGCAGCACAGTGGATGCAGACCAGCTGAGCGCGGTTGAAAAACGAGTGCGGGCTGCGCTCGCCAGCGTCATTGACCCGGAGATTCGTCGGCCGATCACCGAGTTGGACATGGTCGAGTCGGTGGTCGGGCATACGAACGGTCGCGTTACGGTCGGGATCCGGCTCACGGTTGTGGGATGCCCCGCCGCGCAGCGAATCGAAACCGAGGTACGGCAGGCCGCCGAAAAGGTTGTTGGGGTGGGGTTCGCCGATGTGACGCTCGGCGTCATGACGTCTGAACAGCGGGCTGCACTCATTGAGCGACTCCGTGGTGGGCGGGCGGTGCGAAGCATCCCGTTCGGACCCGACAGCCTGACCCGTGTCATCGTTGTGACCAGCGGTAAAGGCGGTGTGGGTAAGTCCACCGTCACCGCTAATCTTGCCGTTGCCCTCGCCGCGCGCGGCCTCCGCGTCGGGCTCATTGACGCCGATATCCACGGTTTTTCCATTCCCGGCCTGTTAGGAATGGTGGATGCGACGGGCATAGCTCCCCAGCCCACTCGCCTCAACGACCTCATGTTGCCCCCGGTCGCACACGGGGTGAAAGTCATCTCAATCGGCATGTTTCTTGAACGATCCACGCCAGACCCACCGGTCGGGTCTGCTCTCCCCTCCTCTGCGCGGGCTGCGGCGACCGCCGTCGCGTGGCGCGGGCCTATGTTGCACCGCACACTCACCACGTTCCTCACCGAGGTGTACTTCGGCGACCTCGATATACTTTTGCTCGATATGCCACCGGGCACGGGCGATGTGGCAATCTCACTCGGCCAACTGCTACCCCACGCCGAAGTCATCATCGTGACGACACCGCAACCGGCCGCTGCCGAGATCGCCGAACGTTCCGGTGTTCTCGCGCGACAGACCGGCCAGCACATTGTCGGTGTCATCGAGACAATGTCGGCGTTCATTCCGCCCGGCGGTGGAGCCGCGGTGGAACTCTTCGGTGCAGGCGGTGGTGCACTGCTGGCCGAGCGGCTCAGCGCCGGTCAGGATGTCGCGGTGCCGCTGCTGGCGAGCGTGCCACTGAGCATCGGACTGCGCGAGGGAGGCGACCAGGGTGTCCCGATCGTGCTGTCCACTCCGAATGATCCGGCCGCCCGGGTTCTCACTGCCACGGCCACCGCACTCACCGCACTCGGTCGCAACCTCAGTGGCCGACACCTGCCATTGAATCTCCTGTAGTCGGCGCAACACCAGATACCCCGGGCCGGTTAACATCAATGCTAAGTCGCCTCAGAATCGAACGGGATGGCGCGGTCAGCACCCACCGGCTCCGCTCCACCGGTTGCGGGGACATCCCTGTTGGACAAAAATGACGCCGCGGTGGTCTGGTGTGGCGCTCCGGAGGGTGTCATCGAGTCGGTATTACCGTCCTGTGCATCATTACCGTCCTGTGCATCGGGAACCGACGGCGAACGCCCGAGTGCTGGCTTAGGCCCACTATCGGAAAACGGGTCAGCGTCCGCGAGTGCCTCGCGGATGATCCGACGGGGATCGTACTGGCGCGGATCCAACTTACGCCAGTCAATCTCCTCGAAGTCCTCGCCCATCTCGTCTTTCATCCGCTCCCGGGCACCGTTGGCCATCTCACGCAGTGACCGCACGAGGCGCGCCAGTTGCGCGGCATAGTGAGGCAGCCGCTCCGGCCCCAGCAAAAACACGGCGATCACTCCGATCATGAGGAGCTTCTCAAATGTCATTCCAAACATCGGTCACTCCTTCCATCACGGTGTCTGAGCTACTGCGCCAGCATATCGATCCAGAATGCCTGCCTGAAACATCACGACAAGATCCCCGCTGTGTTCGTATTAATGGTGCACGTACGCGGCGAGGATACAGGCTTTCGTCGCCGCCGCTGACAGTTCCAGATTAATGGTGCATGTACGCGGCAAGGAGGCTTCGCGGCGGTGCGCGTCGCACTGTGTTCGACGTGATGGGGCACCTTCCACACAACTCAGCTCGCGCGAAACACCGGGCACACCGCAGAAGCTACACTCTGACCGCCCGTTAGGCTGGGTAGGCATCACCGCCAACGGGGAGTACACGTGTCTGACCAGGAACTGAACTGGAAGTTCGTTGACAACCAGGTCATCGAATCTGACGGTATCGCGCGCGCGCGACAGGTCTCCCACGAACTCGGTGTCGAGCCGGTCTCGCCCGCCATTGGGGCGCAGTTGGCCGTTGTGACCGCCGCGATCAACGCCGAGTCAATCATTGAAATTGGCACGGGGGTTGGAGTCTCTGGCCTGTGGATGCTCCAGTCTGCCCGTCGCGCAGTCCTCACGTCGATCGACATTGAAGCCGACTACCAGCAGCATGCTCGACAGGCCTTTCACGAGGCCGGGTATCCGAGCGCCCGCACCCGCCTTATCACCGGGCGCGCCTCCGAGGTGCTGCCGCGGATGAACGAGCGTTCCTACGACGTGGTTGTCATTGATGCCGACGGTGCCTCGGTCATCGAGTATGCCGAACACGGACTGCGGCTGGCGAAGTCCGGCGGGAGCGTACTCATCGCGCACGCGCTGTGGAAGGGGCGGGTCGCGAACCCAGCCCGGCGGGATGACACAACGTCGGCGTTTCGCACCCTGCTAACCGAACTCGGAAAATCCGCTGCGGTCGCAGCATCTATTTCTCCCGCCGGGGACGGACTGCTGCACGTCGTCAAACTCACTGACTAGCTGTCTTCGGCCATGAAGTTGCCCTGCGGCACCGATCGCAAGCAGCCCACGAAACACGCGTCCCAGGCGAACAATACCGGCCCACAGGGCTAACGGAGGTCGTTAAGGGTCAACAAAGATCGCGCGACCCCTCAACCACACCGGCACACACCGCCCTCACGCGGCTACGCGGGGTTGACAATCTTACTCAGCACCTCGTGGAGCTCGCGCGCTTCGGCGTCGTTCACTGACACGACAAGCCGTCCGCCACCCTCCAGAGGCACCCGAACGATGATCACTCGGCCCTCTTTCACTGCCTCCATTGGCCCGTCTCCGGTGCGTGGCTTCATGGCCGCCATTGCGTATCCTTTCCCTGGCTACAGTCCATTATCTGACATCCAGCACGGGGGGCGAAATCACGGTGGGATGGCTCGGCACGAGCCATCCCACCAACCGCTGCTAGACGAGTGAGCCCTACGCTGTGCAGATACGCGTCACCGACTCCTGATTTGTTCCTCCCACCGATGCGTTGACCCAGGGTGCGATGTCCTCCCCACGCCTGGGATACGGTCGAGTTTCTTCGCATCCACATGAACCAGATCCCCTGGGATTTGTTCGCTCGTATCGCACGGGCTTTGTCTTAGGCATCCGCACCCCTTGGTGGTTCGGTCAATATGCCCCCACAACGGCACCCGATACCGGGCAAGCCCTACGTGGGAACAACACCTACGCAACCGGGTCACAGCATGAAAAAAAACCCCCAAGCCCTTCATCTGGACCAAAACCACCACCCAGATCCCCGAAACCCTGGGACAACTATGACAACGAACCTCAGACGCAGGACACTAGCACGTAACCGAACCTCTCAGAATGGACGGTATGACTCGTTCTGCTCCAACGGTACCAATGTGTTCCGTTGAAGTTCCCGTGGGCGCTTCCACCTTGGACACGGGAGAACCTCATCACGACTAAACCGCTCTGCTTGCCGCAGTGCCAGTGCCGCACCCTCTGCTTCCTCAGAGGTCTTCGTGGGCATCGATAACGGGCGGGAGGAGCGGTCTTCCAACCCGGCTTCGCCTTCGGTTCGACGCGGTGTGGTGTCAGTCCGAGTGCCTTCCAGACCCCTCCGATTGTCGATGTCCACAGCCCGGTGCACTCCGGCCATCTTCGCCTTCGACCACTGCGTCGCGTTCTGAGAAACGGGCCCCAGCCTCGCTACCTCGACGTGCAACGACGTGGGATACCAGTTCGGGCCAGGGAGACAAATCTCGACAAATTATGCATGACCGCACTTATGCACTTGTGCATAAATGCAATGTGTGTAAAATTGCATTCATGCAAAAATGTGGTCTTGGCCTGCGGGACCGGAAACGACTCGAAACGCGCGCACGGATGGAACGGGCCGCGGTCGAGATTGTGCTGCGTGACGGACTCGCACACGCGACCATCGACGCAATTAGCGACGCCGCCCACGTCTCCCCGCGAACATTCTTCAACTACTTCGAGAGCAAAGAAGACGCCATTCTAGGGCTCCAGAGCATCCACCTGACCGATGAACTGGTCCAGGCGCATATCCCAGAGGCCGAGTCCGGCGACATCATCCCGGCACTCGTCGGTCTGCTGCTGGAACTGTTTGCCCCGGTACTCGCCAACTCTGCGCTGCACGACTCGCGCACGACAATCATCCAGCTCTACCCAGAACTTCTCAGTCGCCACCTCGCGCAAAAGACCCGAATTTCAGACGAACTTACTCAGGCCATACAGACACTCATGGCATACGATTCCCGATTTTCCTCAGCGGAAGCGGCCCAAAATCCCCTCGCGGAACTAATCCTTGCCCTCTGCGGAACTGCGGTGCGTGTCGCGATCCGAGAAGAAATCGCGGACACCCGCGAGCCCTCCGCCACCCAGATCAAAATCAGAGCCATCACGCTCGCCAGGCAGATAGTAGAAAAACTCAATGACTGATGTACTGCCGCAGCCGCAGCCGACCAAACGCTCGATCCTGCTCATCTTTGCAGGCCTGATGGTCACGATGCTGCTTGCCTCGCTCGATCAGACCATCTTCAGCACGGCGCTGCCCACCATCGTCGGCGAACTCAACGGCGTCAACCACATGCTGTGGGTCACAACGGCCTATATCCTCGCCTCCACGATCATGCTGCCGGTGTACGGAAAACTCGGCGATCTCATCGGTCGCAAGGGCCTGTTCATCGGTGCGATTTCGCTGTTCATCCTCGGCTCCATCATCGGTGGGATATCCCGCGACATGACGTGGCTTATCACCGGCCGCGCCATCCAGGGCCTCGGTGGTGGCGGACTCATGACCCTCTCGCAGGCAATCATTGCCGACGTGATCCCGGCGCGTGAACGCGGTCGCTACACGGGCATCATGGGCGGGGTGTTTGCCCTCTCCTCCGTGGCGGGGCCCCTGCTTGGTGGATGGTTCACCGAGGGCATTGGCTGGCGGTGGGCGTTCTGGATGAACATCCCGTTGGGCATCCTCGCTATCGTCTCGGTGGTCGTGTTTCTGCGCCTGCCACGGCACACTGGCGGCGTTCCGAAGCTCGATTATGCGGGAATGGGACTGCTCGCGGTCACCTCCACCTGCCTCGTCCTCGTCACAACGTGGGGCGGTACAACATACGACTGGAATTCCCTCACCATCACCGGCCTTATCGCTGCGACCGTCATCGCGGGTGTCGCCTTCGTCATCGTCGAGCATTCGGCCCCTCAAGCAATCATGCCCCTGCATCTTTTTAAGGATCGTAACTTCGTGCTCACGACGATCGCCGGACTCATCACGGGTATCGCAATGTTCGGTGCTCTCGCCTACCTCCCCACGTACCTACAGATGGTGACCGGGGCTGGTGCCACCCAGGCCGGGTTCCTCATGATCCCCATCATGGCCGCGCTGCTCATCAGCTCAATCGGGTCCGGTCAACTGGTCAGCAGGTTTGGTCGCTACAAGTGGTTCCCCGTTGCCGGAACCGCAATTGTCGCCGCTGCCCTCCTCCTTATGTCCACAATGACTCCGGAGCTGCCAACCTGGATCCTGTGCTCCTATCTTGCCCTGATGGGCCTGGGGTTGGGGATGACAATGCAACTGCTCATTCTCATCGTGCAGAACTCGTTCCCGGTCAGTGAGGTCGGAACAGCAACCGCCTCCAACAACTATTTCCGCCAGATCGGGGCATCCCTCGGAGCAGCAGTTGTGGGGAGCCTTTTCGTCACCAAGCTGACGAGTATCCTCGGCGAGAGGCTCCCCGCGGATAGCGGGGCCGGAGGGAACAACTCCTTCACTCCGGACCTCGTGCGGCACCTCCCGAGTGCTGTTCGCGAGACTATCATCGGTGCGTACAACAACGCACTGACCCCGGTGTTCCTCTACCTGGTGCCCATCATGCTCGTCGCTGTGACCCTGCTCATGTTTGTGAAGGAAAAGCCGCTCGCCACGACAATCGAGCGCGCCCCTCACCCCGAGTCGCTTGAAACCGAGCTAGCCGACCTCACCGGAGCATCCGTCTAACCGCCCGACTCTCCCGGTTACGGCGGCGTCCAGTCACCCCGTGACCATACCCACGTGATCGTGAGCCACCACCACTGCAGAACGAGGAAGAGTATTACAAGAAGCCCTCGGTACCACCGGTTACGCGGGAGCGCAAGCACTCCCACCAGCGGAAAGAGCGGTGCGAGCAGCCGAAACGTACTCGACTGCGGGAAGAACACGGCAAACAGGTAGAGACTGTAGCATCCCAACCACAGCCACACCTCTCGGCCCGTTCGCTGCAGAACCGGCTGCGCGAGCACGACGACCCACAGCACAACGAGCGTCGCGACCGCCACAATACTGAACGTGGTTGACCATCCGAACTGGTTGGTTCCCCACCACACTCCACTCTGAAACCACGGGGCGAACGGAACGAAGTCGTGATCTCCGATGTAGGAGGAACGCCACGCCAATTCAGTGTCTACATATGCACTCGGGCTCCCCGTGCGAATCCATGCCACAACCGACCACGCCAACCCGGTGGCACCCGCCACAAACGCAGACAGCGCAACCCATCCTCGCTCAGACCAGCCGAACTCGTCAGTGCGTCGAGTGAAAAAGCGCCAAAACCAATACAATCCGAGTGCGAGAGCAAATGCGAGAGAGCCAGGTCTTGTGAACGACCAGACCGTCACCACGAGCATGAGCCACCCCCACTGCCGCGTTACAAACAGCAGCAGGGATGCCGCGATGAGCAGAAACGTGAGCGACTCCGCGTACCCCAACTGCATAATCACCGAAACGGGTGCAACCTGAAACAGCAGTACGCCGTAGAGCGCTTGATCCTCGGCGAGATACCGGATAAGCAATCGATAGAACACAAGTGTTGCAGCAAAGCCCGCAGCAACAGCGATGATCACCGAGGCGGTGTTCCACGGGAGGCCAGTGAGCGTGAGAGCATTGACGATCACAGGATAGATCGGCAGGAATGCCCACGCGCTCTCAGCTACAGTGCCGTCTGGTTTCAGCGGCAAAGTGGTTGGATACCCGTGAGTCACTATTCTCTGGTACCACCCGGCATCCCAGAAGTTTGCGAACGAGAAGTAGTCGGGCTGTGCGCCGGTCCAGAAGCTCGCCGGCTGTTGAGCCGCCAGTATCAGGAGGAACACCGTCGAGACCAGTCGGGCTGCCACCGCAACAACGATCACTCGAGCCCACCACGGCAGCAACCACCACCGCTGTCGAATCGCGTCAACAGCCCATACACCGGGGCTGAATTGAATACTCCTGGTTGCGGGTTCGGGGTTCTGTGCGCTCACGCTGACGGTGTCTGTTCGCCTGTCAACCACGAGCGCAGTGACACCTCGCACGAGAAGATTTGGGAGGCCACGACATGCTCGTCGTCAGCGTGCGCCTTGAGCGGGTCACCCGGCCCAAAGTTTACCGCGGGAATCCCCCGTTCGCTGAACCGGGCCACATCGGTCCAACCGTACTTCGGGAGCACCTCAACACCAACGGCGGCGACAAACTCCTGTACGAGCGGCGAGTCAAGGCCCGGGCGGGCGCCGGGCGCGGCATCCACGACCGTCACCTCGCATTCGGGGAACAGGTCGCAAACGAACTGGGATGCCTCGGCGACCGTGCGACTCGGCGCGAACCGGTAATTGACGGTGAGCATTGCACTGTCGGGGATGACGTTTCCCGCAACCCCACCGGTCACACTGACCGCATTGAGGCCTTCCCGGTAGGCGAGCCCGTCAACGATCACCGTTTCCGGCTGGAAGTCGGCGAGCCTCTGCAATACAGGCGCAAGCTTGTGGATCGCGTTGACGCCCACCCATCCGCGCGCCGAGTGCGCACGCACGCCGACCGCTCGGATTTCAGCCCGGAGGGTTCCGTTGCATCCGCCCTCGATCTTGCTGTTTGACGGTTCTCCCAGGATCGCAAAATCACCGTGCAGGAGTTCCGGCCGATGTCGCGCGAGTCGGCCCAGCCCGTTGAGATCGCTCGAAACTTCCTCGTTGTCGTACCAGATCCACGTCACATCAACGCTCGGTGCGGTGAGTTCGGCCGCGAGTTTGAGTTGCACGGCGACTCCTGCTTTCATATCGACCGTGCCGCGACCGGTAATGATCTCCTCGCCGTCACGCCGTGTCACCACCGTGGGCAGATTGTGGTTAACCGGCACGGTGTCGATGTGTCCTGCAATGACAACCCGCCGACTTCGTCCAAGGTGCGTTCGAGCAACGATCGCATTTCCATCCCGAATGGTCTCCAGGTGGGATGCCCCGGCCAGCGCCTGTTCGATGCGGTCGGCGAGCAGTTGTTCTGTTCCTGACACACTCGGGATGTCACACAACGCCCGAGTTAACGTCACAGAGTCTGCGGTGAGATCAAGCGGGGTCGAGGAAGCGGCGAAACCAGACACCTCACCAGCATACGTTCACGCCGGAGCACTCAAGTATGGTTCCGACTACAACCACGCTACGGACGGTGAAGAGAGTGCTGGACTGGGCGCGCGGGGCGAGCTATTACTGTCTAGTTCGGGGTGTTAGCTGAGCAGTGCTGGACTGGGCGCGCGGGGCGAGCACCGCGGGAGCACCGCCGCCGAGCACCGGTGCTCTCGCTCAGCGAGAGCACCGGTAAGACCCTCAGGACAGACGGAGCTCGCTGTGCCACGACCATTCCCAGTACGCTGGGACGCATGTCTGACAGCACCAAACCCGCGTCCGCCTCCCGCCGAGCGTGGGGGCACGGTCTCGCAACGATCGCATCCGACGGCACGGTACTTGACACCCGGTATCCGAACACGGCACTCGGCGAACGGCCCGCGGAAACCGACATCCCGAACTCGGTCACAGAGGCCGAGGGCAGTGACCCTCGGCGTGCGGTCACGAGTGTGCCCGTCACCACCGAGATCGATCTGGATGCCCCACCCACCAGTACCTCGGACGCCTACCTGCGCCTCCACCTGCTCTCGCACCTGCACGTCGCTCCGAACACCATCAACCTCGACGGAATCTTCGGACAGCTACCCATCGTCGCGTGGACAAACGCGGGACCGATGCATCCGAGCGATGTCGCCCGTTCGCGGTGTGCGCTGGCGCGCGCGGGCATCTTCGTGCTCGGCCTCGATAAGTTCCCCCGACTGCTTGATTACGTCATTCCGGAGGGCGTACGGATCGCCGACGCAGCACGGGTCCGACTCGGCGCATACCTGGCCCCGGGCACGACCGTCATGCACGAGGGCTTCGTGAACTTCAACGCCGGCACCCTTGGCACAACCATGATCGAGGGGCGAGTTTCACAGGGAGTTGTCGTCGGTATTGGCTCGGATGTCGGTGGGGGGGCATCCATCATGGGCACGCTGTCGGGCGGCGGAACTCAGCGCGTGAGCATTGGTGAGCGCGCGCTGCTCGGCGCGAACTCCGGAATTGGCATCTCTATTGGCGATGACTCCATCGTCGAAGCCGGGCTCTACGTCACCGCGGGAACAAAGGTTGTTGTTCTCGACAGTGCCGAGGGGCGCCCCGATACCGTCAAAGCACGCGAGCTGAGTGGCGTGCCGAATCTACTGTTCCGCCGCAATTCGATCAGTGGGCAGGTGGAGGCGCTCTCCCGCGCCGGAGGCGGCGGTATCCTCAACAAAGCCCTGCACGCATAGCGCGAGCGGCTACACGACGAGCAGCCCGGCAGCAGCAAACCGGATACAAGAACACCAGAGACAACCCGGAGAACACCCGAGACAACCCGTGGGCAGGTTCATCGGCTGTGCGGGGTTGGGCAAGATATGCCGGTCGCGGACCGCGCGTTGAAAACTGCGGAGAGGATGCCATGCGCGCGCTTCACGGTGGCGGAGGCCAAGATTCTCATTGCTGGCCCCGACGAGGATGCCGTGCGCGCGCTTCACGGTGGTTGAGCTGTGAGTTTGTGCTTGCTTCATCTACCCACTGCTGAATCTCACTGTGTCGAAGCCCTGCCACACCCCGGTTACCCCATACCGGCTCAACCTGAATGCGCCACATGCTCTCGACACGTCGAACCGCCGAGGGTTTCACGTGTGTTCAACCGGCCAGAACAACACGCGCCGCCGGATACCGGGGTTCAGCCACCGACCAGAATGGCACGCTACACCGCGGGGTAGTGCCGCTCCGGCTCCCCCACGTACAACTGTTGCGGGCGACCGATCTTGGTCTGCGGGTCGGTGTTCATTTCTCGCCAGTGGGCGATCCACCCCGGCAACCGCCCGATCGCGAACAGCACGGTGAACATACGGGTAGGAAATCCCATCGCCTTGTAGATAACTCCCGTATAAAAGTCGATGTTCGGGTAGAGTCGGCGCTCTTTGAAGTAGTCATCTTCGAGCGCAATCTGCTCAAGTTCTTTGGCTAAATCAAGCAACGGATCGGACACCCCGAGCCCTGCCAGCACCGCATCAGCCGAGGTCTTGACAATCTTCGCGCGCGGATCGTAGTTCTTGTACACACGGTGACCAAAACCCATGAGTTTGACGCCACCCTCCTTGCGCTTGACCCGTTCCACAAACTTTGCCACGCCGTCACCCGAGTCGCGGATGTTCGCGAGCATCTGCAAGACAGCTTCGTTGGCACCGCCGTGCAGCGGTCCTGATAGCGCGTGGATACCCGCCGAGATTGATGCGTACAGGTTGGCACCGGTCGACCCCACGAGCCGCACAGTTGAGGTTGAGGCATTTTGCTCGTGGTCTTCATGCAAAATGAGCAGGCGGTCAAGCGCTTTCGCGAGCGTCGGGTCAATGTGGTACGGCTCGGCAAAGGTGCCAAAGTTCATCCGAAGAAAATTGGGCACAAAGTCGAGTGCGTTGTCAGGGTACAAGAACGCCTGCCCGAGGCTTTTCTTGTGCGCATAGGCGGCAATGATGGGCAGTTTGGCGAGCAACCGGATGGTCGTGAGCTCCACATCGCCCGGATCATGCGGGTCGGAGGAGTCCTCGTAGTAGGTCGACAGCCCCGATACCGCGCTGGAGAGCACCGCCATCGGGTGCGCGGTATGCGGCAGCGCCTTGAAGATCTGTTTGAGGTCTTCGTGCAAAAGGGTGTGTCGACGAACTTTCTCGTCGAATTCACCAAGTTGGTCGGGGGTCGGCAGCGACCCGCAGAGCAATAACCACGCCACCTCCAGGTAGGTGGAGTGTTCTGCAAGCTCTTCGATCGGGTAGCCGCGGTAGCGAAGGATTCCTGCGTCACCGTCAATGTACGTGATCGCCGAGCGAGTTGACGCGGTGTTCACAAAACCATAGTCAAGTCCCGTGTACCCGGTCTGTTTTGTGAGCGTCGAAAAATCTATGCTGGATGCCCCGGACACCGCGGGCAGAACCGGAAACTCGACCTCACCCTCGGGAAAGCGAAGACACACGGAAGAACTGCCCTGTTTTGGCTGCGGACACTCATTCCAACTCACGGTACCTCCTGGGTCACTCTGTCTCTCCCTCGTCGCGGGTAGCAACCCGGGCTCCCTACAGCCTAGACGGGACATCCGACACCCGGTGACAACCCCTGGTTGTGCCCGCACAGTCGAATGGCCCAAGGAGGGAGAAGCAAAAACCCTTTCGACGCGACAGACAGGCACAAACGGGAGGGGAACAGACGGGTAGATACCGGAGGTCACGCCCTAAACAACAGCGAGTCGGGATGCCGCGGCCGCAGCCCGCTCGTCGGTGACCGTCAGCGACAGCCGCACGTGCTGCGGAAAGTGCGGACCGTAGAACGGGCCGGGCCCGGCAATGATCCCCAACCCGGCAAGCCAATCAATCGACTCCCACGCGTCACGGCCCTCGGATGCCCAGAGATAGAGTCCCGCTTCGCTCCGATCGACCTGAAACCCGGCGGCTTCGAGCGCAGGCTTGAGCAGTGCTCGCCGCACACGGTACCGCTCCTTCTGTTCCGCGACGTGCGTGTCGTCAGTGAGCGCGGCGATCATCGCCGCCTGCAGCGGCTGTGCGAGCATGAGGCCCGCGTGCTTGCGCACATTCGTGAGCCGACCGATGAGGTCGGCACAGCCGGCCAGAAACGCGGTGCGATAGCCCGCCATGTTCGACTGTTTGGAGAGAGAGTACGCCACGAGCGTGTCGCGACGGTCGCTGCCGAGCACGCGCGGATCGAGCAGGCTCGGCACCGGGACATCCGCCCACTGCCCGTCCCATCCGAGTTCGGCGTAGCACTCGTCGCTGACGATGACGGCACCGAGTTCGCGCGCTCGGGCGCGCGCAGCCTGCAACTCGGGAATATCGAGCACCCGACCGTCGGGGTTTCCAGGGCTGTTCAGCCACACCAGCTTTGCCTCGGGGGGCCACAGTGTGGGGTCATCCTCGGCGACGGCGGTTGCCCCCACGAGCACGGCACCCATTTCGTAGCTCGGGTAGGCCGCGCGCGGGTGAACGATAACATCACCCTCGCCGAGTCCGAGTAAAAACGGGAGCAGCGCCACGAGCTCTTTTGACCCCACGGTGGGCAGCACCTCGGCGAGGGTCAGTCCGGTCACTCCGCGGCGGCGAGCAAACCAGGCGATGATCGCGTTCCTCAGATCGGCCGTGCCGACCGTCAACGGGTAGGCGGGGGCGTTGCTTGCAGCGGCAAGAGCATCACGCACGATGGTGGGTGTGGCATCCACCGGCGATCCGATCGAGAGGTCGATCACGCCATCGGGGTGTGCCGCAGCACGTTCCCGGTAGGGGATCATGTGGTCCCAGGGGTAATCGGGCAGCGGAGGGCGGGACATCTGAACCTGTTCAGTGAGCCTGCGGGGGCAGCGCAGAAATGACGGGGTGGTCTTTGGCAATAACACCGACCTTCGCGGCGCCACCGGGAGAGCCGATGTCGTTAAAAAACTCAACATTCGCGGTGTAGTAGTCTGCCCACTGCTCGGGCAGGTCGTCTTCGTAGTAGATCGCTTCGACCGGACACACCGGCTCACACGCGCCACAGTCAACACACTCATCGGGATGAATGTAAAGTGACCGTTCTCCCTCGTAAATGCAGTCAACAGGGCACTCATCGATACACGCGCGATCTTTCACATCGACGCAGGGCAAGGCGATGACGTAGGTCACGTGGCGGTATTTCCTTCCGGACGAAGTGGAACAATCAGTCTACGCCCGAGCTGCTGACGACCCCGGCTGTATTGCGTTGCGGGTCGCCCTGCCGAGTGTCGGTTGCGGTCGGGTTGTGAATACCGCCGTGGTGCAGGCTGTTGTCGTGGTGCGGATGGCGAGCTGCGGTCCGCGGCCACAGCAGCACGAGCAGCGACACCGTCAACACTCCGTACTGCCAGATGGTGCCGAGCGGTAGTTGGTGTGGCAGATCCACGACCACTTGTGACCCGCCCGAACTTGTCAGTGTGAAGACGCTGACGCTGCCGAGCACCCCGAGTGCGGCACCCAGAGCCGGAAGAAATCCCCTCCCCAGCACGCGGATTCCGCCGAGTCGGAGCGCGATCAAGAGTGCTGCGAATCCGACCAGGCACAACACCAGTCCCCAGGGGATCTGAATCGTACCAATCCACGCGGACGTGCGGTGGCGGGTTGTTGTGGCAGCGCCGTAGAACACACCAATTATTGCGCACAGCACGAACTGGCCCGCACGAATAAACGGGGAACGCAGCACAGAAGACACGGGTCTGACCTTAGTCTCGTCGCTGTCCGGCATCATCATCGGGGTATCCATCTGTATACCTTTACACCCCCATTTTTTACCTTATCTATGTTGATCTTTGAATGCCCACGCTACTGTTTCTTCAACCGGGACGTCGCCCGCGCCCGCGCCGACTGCTCCAGCTCAACCTTGCGGATGCGCACTTTCTCCGGCGTCACCTCGACGCACTCGTCTTCGCGAGCAAACTCCAGGCACTCTTCGAGCGACAGCTGTCGTGGCGGTGTCATTGATTCGAAGTTGTCGGCGGTAGACGAGCGCATGTTCGTGAGTTTTTTTTCTTTCGTGATGTTGACGTCCATGTCGTCGGCGCGGGAGTTCTCGCCAATAACCATGCCCTCGTAGACCTCTTCGGTCGGGTTGACGAAAAAACTCATCCGTTCCTGCAGCGCGATGATCGCAAACGGAGTGACAACACCGGAGCGGTCGGCGACAATTGATCCGTTGTTGCGGGTCACGATTTGTCCAGCCCAAGCCTCATACCCGTGCGAGATGGCGTTCGCGATACCGGTGCCGCGAGTGGTGGTGAGGAACTCGGTGCGGAAGCCGATGAGACCACGGCTGGGGACGATGAACTCCATGCGCACCCATCCGGTGCCGTGGTTGGACATGTTCTCCATCCGACCCTTGCGGGCGGCTAACAACTGCGTGATTGCACCGAGATAATCCTCGGGAGCATCAATCGTGAGGTGTTCGTAGGGTTCGTGCGTCTTGCCGTCCACGACGCGGGTGACAACCTGCGGCTTACCCACGGTGAGTTCGAACCCTTCCCGACGCATCTGTTCGACAAGAATCGCAAGCGCGAGCTCGCCACGGCCCTGCACCTCCCACGCATCCGGCCGACCGATATCGAGCACTCGCAGCGAGACATTTCCGACGAGCTCGCGGTCGAGTCGGTCTTTCACCATCCGGGCGGTGAGCTTGTGCCCCCTCACCTTGCCAACCAGCGGCGAGGTGTTCGTGCCAATCGTCATCGAAATTGCGGGTTCATCCACCGAAATCGCGGGCAGCGGGCGCACATCGTCAATGTCGGCGAGAGTCTCACCGATCGTGATGTCATCGATTCCCGCGACGGCGATGATGTCACCCGGCCCGGCCTCGTCAGCGGGATGGCGCTCCAGCGCCTTCGTCTTCAACAACTCCGTGATTCGAGCGGTTGTGTGCGAACCATCGTGACGCACCCAGGCAACGGTTTGCCCCTTCTTCACGGTGCCGTTGAAGACGCGCAGCAGTGCGAGCCGACCGAGAAACGGGGAGGCGTCGAGATTGGTAACCCACGCCTGGAACGGGGCATCCGGGTCATATTCCGGTGCGGGAATATGAGTGAGGATGGCGTCAAACAGCGGTTCGAGGTTCTCCGAGTCGGGCAGGCTGCCGTTCTCGGGTTTGTATGCTGATGCGCGGCCGGCCCTACCCGAGGCGTAGACGATCGGCACATTAAGGATCGCGTCGAGATCAAGGTCGGGTACATCGTCGGACAGGTCGGAGGCGAGTCCGAGCAGCAGGTCTTGGCTTTCCGCAACGACCTCATCGATCCGGGCATCGGGGCGGTCGGTCTTATTGACAAGCAAAATAACGGGCAGACGCGCTTCCAGGGCTTTTCGGAGCACGAAGCGGGTTTGCGGGAGAGGACCCTCCGAGGCATCCACCAACAGCACAACGCCGTCGACCATGGAGAGGCCGCGCTCCACCTCGCCACCAAAGTCAGCGTGACCGGGGGTGTCGATGACATTGATCGTGATCGGGCCCTCGGTGGCGTGCTGACCGTCGTATTCGATCGCGGTGTTCTTCGCAAGAATCGTGATGCCCTTTTCGCGTTCGAGCTCGTTCGAGTCCATTGCCCGTTCATCAACATGCGCGTGCGCAGCAAACGAGTTGGTCTGTTTGAGCATCGCGTCGACGAGAGTGGTTTTGCCGTGGTCAACGTGCGCAACAATCGCCACGTTGCGCAGTGTGCTGCGGTGAGCCTTCGCCATGGTGTCCTCCGGGCGCGCGGATGCCCGCGGCGATTAGGGTGGGATATCGCCCGGAAACAGGGCGTTGTCCCAGTCTACCGTCCGGGTGATAGGTCAGCGGTTGCGTCGGCCCGGTCTTGAACGTGGGTGTCATGGGTGGGGACGATCACGATCGCACCCGCTGTCGTGAGCGTGCGAAGTAGATCAATAATGTTGTCACCGTTGCGATCATCCAACGACGCGGTAGGTTCATCAACAAAAACAATCTCGGGATGGTGCAGAAGAAAATTCTGGAACATGAACCCAAACGAACGGCGAAACAATAGGCGCCGCTGCTTACCGCGCGATGACACGGATGCACCGTTGTACGCCACCATCCCCTCGGTAAGTGGCTCCAGCAGGCCAAGACAGTTCAGAAGCATTGTCTTACCTACCTCCGACGGACCAACGAGCGCCGTGATCGTTCCCGGCGAGAACTCAACATCAAGACCAGACCAGAGAATTCTCGTACCGATTCTCTTCCCCAACCCCGAACCGGTCAGTGGATCTACCACCCAGAACCTGCGCCACCGTCAGTTGTGGCAGTACCTAATGCACAGTTGTCTGTGGCGATGGACAACGGCGCTCAAGATGTATCGCCACCATGAACTTGTCACTCGGTGGGGCACGGGCACCTACTTCGCTGACCCCTACACCGCATGGCGACGCGGAACTAATGAGCACCACAACGCTCGGATCCGACGCTACCTATTTCTCTCGAGCAGTGTTGGTTCTGCCAGCTTTCACAGCGACACTGTGTGCTGCGAGCACCTGCGTGAACCTTTTTGTAGATGCGGACATTACTAAGTGTGGGTCCGTTTCATCCGAACCGGACCGAAGCGCAAGAAGCACGAAGGGAATCACTGTGCGATTCGGAAACAGAGTCAGAAGCAAGAGCCTCGTGGTTGGTGTAGTAGCTGCGGCGCTCGTTCTCGGTGGCGTGAGCGCCGCCTCGGCCACAACCTCGTATCCCGAGGGCGGCACGTGGCATTACGGAACCAACGGCAGCTTCGTCTACTCAAACTATTTCCACGCCCGACGTTGGCACTCAGCGACTGTGGAAAACTGCGACAGAGTGCGGTTGGCTAAATCGATCGCCCGCCCAGGATTGTGGGCGAGCGCGCGGAGCTATGGAGGTTGCCCCGTCAAGGGTCGGGTTGACCACGCATATTATAACGTCTGGTAGGTTTTTCAGCGCGATAGAGCTGGGTCCGTGCAATGCTTTATCCAGCACGGGCCCAGTTCCGTTGTGTTTTGTCGATGAGGAAAGGTCTCTTGTGCATGCGCTGTTGAAGGTTGCGATCTGCGTCGAATTATTGATCGTGGGGCTCCACGGTTTCTCCGACGCGGAAGGAAGCGCAAGGCTGTACCCGTTTGGTGCTACAGCGCTGATAGATATCCGTGCTGTTCCGCAAGTGGATGATGTTGGTGAGCGATTTGTTGCTGCTAGTGAACGAGAGTCGGTTCCGCTGGGGCGCATTCGGTATTCGACGACACCGTCTGGAACGGTGCAAACGATTGCTCTTACCCCTTCGGCGGTTGGTGTGATTGCTCAGAAAGACCGCGAACGAGTCTTCGGATTCACCACCCCCGTCACGACCACCACCGTTTTTGGTAGCGGTGATGAGGTGGTTGGTCGGTGGGTGAGTTTTGGCACGGAAGCCCAAACCGCGGCTCTTGTTACGCGACTTACAGATGAAGGTTTCACCGTCGAAGCGCTCACTGAGTCTGACGCGTTACGGAGTAGTTCACTCCTGGAAAATCTTCCGAGTCGAGTGATTGAGGTGGCGGGGTTGCTTGCTGTCTTTGTGGCGGGAATTGTGTCCTCGGCACGGGCGACACGGGTGCGGGCCATCCGGCAACTTTTTGGTGCACGAGCGGCACGAACTGTTGCACAGGAAGCGGGAGTCACCGTCGGGTTCACTGCGATTGCGGGGTTCGTTGCGCTTGTGGTGTGGGGGGTTGCTGCAGTGGTGGGGTGGGGTGGACGGGATAGTTTTACCGGGCCTGGTCTTTTTGTTGTGATTCCGATCATTATCGCTGCGGTGTGCTGCGCAGTGATGTGTGTTGCAGCTTCCGGGATTGCGGCATCGGTTGTGCGACGGATCACTGATCAAGTCGCGGGGAAGCGGCCATTGAGGCTTATTCAGGTCGTTTCAACGGGTGTATTTATTATGGTCATTATCGGTGCGTTTATGGGAATAGAACGAATGGCAGAATCGACCCAGAAGTTGAACGGCGCCCTCCACGTGCAAAATCTCTGGCAGTCAGAACCAGAGGCCCGAGCGGTCAGCATTAGAGGGGTCAGTGATGAGTTCGTCGATGAGAGACTGCCGAACTGGGCACGGATGGTTCGTCAGTTCGCCTCGGAAAACCTCATCCTCCTCTCGTATTTGCAGGATCAATGCAGTACCGCCTATGCGGGACAGTGCTTTTTCGTTGACCGAGGCTACCTTGACCGCACACCCATTAGGGCTGCTGATGGCACACGCATCAGCCCGACCGGTGCCTTAGCAAAAGCATATTTACCACCCTCTTTTACCGGGGAAAATTCGGAGATCAATAAGGACATTGCCGAGCTTCTCATATTTCTGAGAGGTCGTCTAAGCGGTGAAGCTGGAAGCGGCTCATCCACTCTTCCGCCCGGAGCGGTTGCCGAGCCCGGTGTGCTTGCACCGGATCAAA
Source organism: Candidatus Lumbricidiphila eiseniae (assembly GCA_002529645.1). Classification (GTDB taxonomy): domain Bacteria; phylum Actinomycetota; class Actinomycetes; order Actinomycetales; family Microbacteriaceae; genus Agromyces; species Agromyces eiseniae. Next base: position 33,103 of record NAEP01000044.1, read on the forward strand.
CTCTTCCGGTTTATAGTAGCCGATACCGACCCGGTGAGGAAACAGTGACGGATCCCCTCCTGATCGTGCTGGACGATGAAGCGTATGCAGGGGATATTTCTCTGGACGCATCGAGTTCTGGCATGCTCATTTTCTTCACACCCAGCGACACGCTGGAACGGGCGGTAGATCGAGCGGGAATTCGCCCTCTCGTATTCAGTATCGATCGGCCAGCTAATCTTGCTGCCTCAGAAGCAATCCAGGCACGCGCTGCGCTGCTTCGTGAAGGCATCATCCTAGCCTCGGGCCTTATTATCGCATTCGCGCTGCTGTTTCTACTCAGCGCAGCGTACGTTGAACGACAACGAAAACCACTGTTCCTCAGTTATCTACACGGCCAGAGCTTCCTGCGTCGCTACGCCGGTTACCTGACCTTCCTCACCGCAATCGTCACACTCGGGGTACTGCTCTCGGTCGGGATCAGGATGAGTCCTCACATCGAGTCACTCTCCGGACGGGCAGCGCTTGGTGTTGTATTTGTCCTCGCCACAATCCCGTTGCTCGCCACGAACGAACGCCGATTCCGCGCCGATTTCCTCAAACACCCCTAAGAACCCACCCGTGCAAGCCCTCAAAACTAAGACAAGCCTCAGCACCTGTTAGTTCAACACTCATGAGAAGGAACGCACCGCATGACTGACGCCATCCACGATCTTCCGCTCGCTACCGCGCCGGGACCACTAACCGGCTCTGGGTTGGGAAAGAAAATCGGCACAAAGTCCTTATGGTCGGGACTCAACGCCACGTTTCTGCCCGGAACGATCACAGCGCTTGTCGGCCCCTCGGGTGCGGGTAAAACGACCCTGCTCAACTGTTTGGGTCTGCTGGAACCGCTCACCGAGGGAACGCTCACGTATAACGGGACATCCATCTCAGCACACGGTAGACAACGGCGTTCGCTGTTCCGCCACTCGTTCGGGTTCATGTTCCAGAATTTCGGCCTCATAGAACAGTGGGATGTCTCGGACAACCTCACCATCCCCTTACGGGCAGGTCGGGTGCCAAGGCATGAGCGTGCCCGGCGCATCACAAGCGCTCTCGCGGTGGTTGGGCTGACCGGTCGGGACAGGGATCCTGTGCATGTGCTCTCGGGAGGTGAGCAACAGCGAGTCGCGTTCGCGCGGCTGCTTCTACACCAACCGGAGGTTGTTTTCGTTGACGAACCCACCGCATCGCTGGACGAGTTCAACGCCGACACCATCATTGACCTGCTCCGCACACTCACTACCGCCGGTGCCATCATCATCGTCTCCACCCACGACACCCACGTCCGCGATCGCGCTGACGCAACCATTGACCTATCAACTGGACGGTAGACCGGCGCACCCCTCCGTTTCCAGGGACGCCTCAGGCTTCTTCCGCATCCCGCACGCTCGGATTTACGGACATTCCCGTTCCGGTTGTCTACGCCTATGCCTTCCGCATCCCGCACGCTCGGATTTACGAGTTCTATCGGCATACCCAGATCAGTCAGTGTGGTTCGGAGTTGTTGGCGAGCTCGATGTAACCGCGATTTTACGGTTCCCAGCGGAAGATCAAGGGCGGCAGCGGCAGCGGCGAGCGGAAGCTCACTAACCAAACAAAGCTCGACAACGACACGATCACCTGGCACGAGGGAATCCAGAGCCTGCGCAAGCAGTCTGCGACACAACTGCCCATCCAGAAACGCGTCAACATACTCGGCGTGATCCTCCTGAAACTGGGGGGATGGAAGCCGGGCGAGCATCCGTTCATACCGACGCTGTGACCGCATCTGGTTAGAGGCAACATTCCTGGTTACGGCCAGAAGCCACGGAAGGAGTGAGCCATCCACAATTCGGGTACGCTCGCGAAGCCGCCAAGCCTCACCGAGCACAATCGCAACAACATCTTCCACGTCCGCAGTGTTACCGGTGTGGCGGAGGGCTGCCCGGAAGAGACAGGCCCGGTGGCGATTATAGAACACAGCGAAGGCACGTTCGGTGCCTGACCTTACCTTCAACCACAGCGTCGCATCAGACTCTTGCTCCATAAACCGGCCTTTCTGCTCGGTTCTTCAAACGACCCAGACTGAGCCGCTCACGCTCACAGCTGACGTGTAATACTTCATGCTTGATTCCTATAACCAGATACTAGTCTGTGGTTGTTTGGCTAAACAATACCCAAGTTTTGAAATCAACATGTCGGTGTCCCGTTCACAGTCACCCATGCTGGAATCACCCTCGCCGCTATAACAGAACCAGTCACAAAAGGAGCCGTGCCACAATGGCGGGATGACCCGTGCCACCCGACTGAGGACCGAGATCGTCATCGTGCTGGGGCTTTCGCTCGGGGCATCCGCGGTGTACTCGATCGTGTCGCTCATTGCTGCGCTGGCCTCCGACACCTCACTCGCGAACCAGAGTGTTGCGCTCAACCCCTCGCGGTCAACCCGTCAGTGGCTGGATGCTACCTACCAGTTTCTCGGCCCCTTCTTCGAACTTTTCGCAGTGGCCCTCGCGCTCTATCTACTCTCGTTGAACGGGCGCAACCCGTTCCGGCAGATTGGCTGTGACCGGGCACGACCCTGGTGGGATGTGGTGATCGGCTGGCTGCTCGTCGCGGTGGTGGGAGTGCCGGGGCTTGCGCTCTACGCTGCCGGGCGTGCACTCGGAATAACGAAGGCGGTCGAGGCATCCAGCAGCATCTCGGACTGGTTGTGGTGGACGGTGCCGATTCTTGTGTTCCGGGCTCTTGTTGCGGCGCTCAGCGAAGAAATTATTGTCGTCGGATATCTGTGCACACGGCTCCGTGAACTCGGGGTTGGCTGGTGGGCGACGATCATTGGAGCGGCAATTCTGCGCGGCAGTTATCACCTCTATCAGGGCATTGGACCGTTCGTGGGCAACGTAATAATGGGGGTTCTGTGCGGTTGGTGTTACCGTCGATGGGGGCGAGTTATGCCGCTTGTCATCGCCCACACCCTGCTCGATGTGCTCTCGTTTGTGGGATACCCGCTCGCGGTTGCATGGTGGCCCGCGGTGTTTACTGCAAGCAGATGAGGGCACTATCCATGTGATGACGCAAACGCCTCTACCGGCGGACACGAGCACACAAGGTTACGATCTCCGTAGGCCTGATCAACGCGACGCACCGGTGCCCAGTATTTTGACCGGACGAGCGAGGGCACTGGGTAGACGGCAACCTCCCGAGAATAGGGATGCGTCCACTCCCCCACCACGACGGACTCCGCCGTGTGCGGAGCATTGTGCAGCGGATTGTCGTCGGCGGGCCACTCACCTCGGCCCACCGCGTCGGCCTCGGCCTTGATGTGGATCATCGCCTCAATGAACCGGTCAAGCTCGGCGAGATCTTCCGACTCGGTCGGCTCCACCATGAGGGTCCCCGCAACGGGGAACGACATGGTCGGCGCGTGGAATCCGTAGTCGACCAGTCGCTTCGCGATATCGTCCACGGTAACGCCGGTTCGCTCGGTGAGCGGTCGCACATCAAGGATGCACTCGTGCGCAACAAGCCCGCCGTCACCGGTGTAGAGCACCGGGAAATGGTCGCGCAGCCGGGCGGCGACGTAGTTCGCTGCGAGGACGGCGGCGGCCGTGGCATCCCGTAACCCGGCAGCACCCATCATCCGCACGTACGCCCACGAGATCGGCAGGATTGATGCACTACCGAACGGGGCTGCCGACACCGGGCCACCGTCGTGCCTCAACCCGCCCGCGTGCACATTCCGCTGAGCGAGCGGATGCCCCGGCAAAAACGGTGCCAGGTGTGCCTTCGCCGCGACGGGACCGACCCCCGGACCACCACCACCGTGCGGAATGCAGAACGTTTTGTGCAGGTTGAGGTGCGAGACATCCCCCCCCATATCACCGAACCGGGCAAACCCGAGCAGCGCGTTGAGATTGGCACCGTCAACGTACACCTGGCCGCCCGCCTCGTGCACAGCACGAGTGATCTCACCCACCTCGTGCTCATAGACACCGTGCGTTGAGGGGTACGTGATCATGAGCGCGGCAGTGTTTGCGGCGTGCTCGGCAATCTTTGCCCGCAGATCTTCGAGGTCAACGTTGCCCAGATCATCACAGGCGACAACAACAACCCGCATTCCGGCCAGCACGGCGGATGCCGCGTTTGTTCCGTGTGCGCTCGAAGGGATGAGACAAATATCGCGGTGCTGGTCGCCGCGCGCACGGTGGTATCCGCGAATCGCGAGCAAACCCGCGAGCTCACCCTGACTGCCCGCGTTCGGCTGCAGCGAGACGGTGTCATAGCCGGTCACCTCGGCCAGCCACGACTCGAGCTGCCGAATGAGCGAGAGGGAGCCCGCGACATCCGCCTCGGGTGCGAACGGGTGCAGTCGCGAAAATGCGGGCCACGTCACCGCCTGCATCTCGGTGGCGGCGTTGAGTTTCATCGTGCAGGAACCGAGCGGGATCATCCCTCGATCGAGGGCATAGTCGCGATCAGCGAGCGTCTTCAGGTACCGCATGAGCTGTGTCTCAGAGTGGTGGGTATTGAAGACCGGATGGCTGAGGTACCCGCTCGTGCGGCGCAGATCGGCAGGAATGCGGGCACCGCCACTGGCGGGCGCTCTGCGGACATCGCCGTCGGCACCCGTCTCCTCGGTCACCGCCGGTGCGAAGTGATCGAATGACCACGGCACCCCGAACGCGGCAGCAACCGTGACGAGGTCGGCAGGAGTCGTCGTCTCATCGACGGCTACCTGCACCGTGTCATCATCAACCCGCCACAGGTTGATACCGTCGGCATATGCGCGGGCCACAATGTTCCGAGCACTGCCGGGCACCCGCACCCGAATGGTGTCGAAGAACGAACCGTGCAGAATATCCTGCCCGCCCGCTACGAGGGTGCGGGCAAGCCGGTCGGCCTTCGCCGCCACTGATTCTGCGGTGTGCCGGATACCCCGCGGCCCGTGATACACCGCATACATTGATGCCATCACCGCGAGCAGCACCTGTGCCGTGCAGATGTTGCTCGTTGCTTTCTCGCGGCGAATGTGTTGTTCGCGCGCCTGCAGGCTGAGCCGAAGTGCGGGATTGCCCGCGGCATCCTGTGACACGCCCACGAGCCGTCCCGGCAGCTGTCGTTCGAGCCCCGCGCGCACCGCCATGAATCCCGCGTGCGGGCCGCCGAACCCCATCGGCACCCCAAAGCGCTGCGAACTGCCCACAGCAACGTCAGCGCCTAGTTCACCGGGGCTCGCAACGATTGTGAGCGCGAGCAGATCAGCGGCAACCACCGCGAGCGCGCCCTGCGCTTGTGATGCCGCAATGACGCTACTCGGGTTCCAGAGTTGGCCGGATGCTCCGGGGTACTGCACAAACACCCCGAAGTGCTCTCCCACCGCCGCAGTATCGGTGTTCGGACCGAGTGGAAATTCCACCAGTTCGATGCCCACCGCTGTTGCCCGTGCCGCGAGCAGGGCGAGGGTTTGGGGCAGTGCGTCAGCGTCGACGAGAAACCTGTTGGACTTCGATCGTGAAGCGCGTCGCGCAAGAAGCATCCCTTCAACAACAGCGCTGCCCTCGTCGAGCATGGACGCGTTCGCAGTTGCTAAGCCCGTCAGGTCGGCGATCATGGTCTGAAAGTTGAGCATCGCCTCGAGTCGACCCTGCGAGATCTCTGGCTGATAGGGCGTGTAGGCGGTGTACCAGCTCGGGTTCTCAAGCACGTTCCGCTGAATAACAGCCGGGGTGATCGTGCCGTAATAGCCGAGGCCAATCATGGAGGTGTGCACCGCGTTGTGTGTTGCGAGCTCGGCGAGCTCGGCGAGGGCGTCCTGTTCGGTCGCGGCGGGAGGGATGACCGATTCGACAATCTCCGCCATTCTGATGGCTGTCGGCACCGCAGCAGACATGAGGGCATCGAGCGATCGGTGTCCCACCGCCGCGAGCATGGTGTCCTGGTCAGCGCGCGAGGTGCCAATGTGTCGGCGCGCGAATCCATCAAGATTCACGGATGCCTCGGCCGAAGCCGTGTGCTCCGGAAGCTTGTCGGCGGGGGCGGGGGTGTTTGACATGCTCGTCCTTTAGTGATCGTCTGCGCGGTGCGAGTGCACGGGTACGGGGTGGGGCGGGGGGAACACCCAGGGTGCTGAGTAGGCCAGAGCGACCCGAGGTGCACTCCTACTCGGTGTGTGTGCGGTACTCGTCGTAGGTCAGTAGCTCTCCGATGGAACTGGTTCGGACCCTGATGAGCCATCCCGCACCGAACGGATCACTGTTCACAAGCTCGGGTGAGTCCACGACCGCCTGGTTAGTCTCGACGACCTCACCGCTGACAGGAGCAAAAAGTTCACCGACGGACTTCGTCGACTCGATCTCGCCCACGACATGTCCTTCGGTGATCGTCGTGCCGGTCGCGGGAAGGTCGACGTAGACGACATCCCCGAGCTTCTCGGCAGCGTAGTCGGTAATACCGATCGTGACGGTGTCGCCGTCAACAAGCACCCATTCGTGTGCCTCGGTGTAGCGGAGGGTGGTCGGGTCGGTCATGGGATGCTCCTCAGGCTGGCGGGTGCGGGTGCGGGTGCGGGGTTTGGTTCTGGTGTGGAATCTGGGTCGGAGTCTGGGTCTGGTTCTGGTTTGGAATCTAGTTCGGAGTCTGGGTCTGGCGAATCGGCCGGATATCGACGTGCAGGCATCTGGTTCAACTCGAACGGCGATAGAACGGGAGGGGCACAACGGATGCCACAAGTCGTGTACCACGAATATCAACGTGCACCTCAGTGCCGGGCGCGCTGTATGCCGGGTTGAGGTAGGCCATGGCGATGGGGTATCCCAGGGTCGGCGAGAGAGCCCCGCTCGTGATCACACCGATCGGCGGGGCATCCGGAGAGGTGCTGGCGTAGACCGAGTAAGTGGCGCGGGCCGCGCGGCGGCCTTCACCACGGAGTCCGACCAGAACCGGGGCATCGGTTGCAGGCCCCTTCGCGATGGCGTCTTTGCCAATAAACGACTCCTTATTGAGGGCAACGACCCGACCGAGACCAGCCTGCACCGGCAGGATGTCGCGGGACAGCTCGTGCCCGTAGAGCGGCATCCCAGCTTCCAACCGCAGGGTATCGCGGCTCGCGAGCCCGGCGGGAACGAGTCCGCGCGGTGCGCCCACCTCAATGAGTGCCCTCCACAGTGCCGGTGCGGATTCGGCTGCGGTGTAGAGCTCGAAGCCGTCTTCGCCGGTGTATCCGGTGCGTGCGATAAGAATCGGTTCGCCCCGAAAGGTACCGGCAATGCAACGATAGTACTTGAGTGCCTTGAGAGCGGCTCTCGTGTCTGCGCCCGCGATGCTGAACCCGGCTGTCTCACACACAATGCTGAGCGTGAGCGGTCCTTGTACGGCAATAAGCGCTGTGCGGTCGCTCTCATTGGTGATGGTGACCGCGGAACCACCCGCCCGTGCGCGCAGTTCGGACTCGACGGTGCCGACGTTCGACGCGTTTGCAATAATGAGGAAGCGATCAGGGCCGGTGCGATAGACAACGAGGTCATCGATGATCCCGCCGCGGGGGTCGAGAATCAACGAGTACTTGGCCTGACCAATCTCGAGGGCCGACAGCAGGCCCGCGAGCGCCCCGTCAAGGGTTGCCGCGGCCTCCGGTCCCTCCACAACAAGCTCACCCATGTGTGACAGGTCAAATATTCCCGCTGCCGTGCGAACGGCGTGGTGCTCCACGAGGTCGCTCGAGTAGCGCACCGGCATGCGCCAGCCCGCGAAGTCGGTAAAGCTCGCACCCGCGGCACGGTGTACCTCATCGAGCGGACTGACACGTCCGTTAGTTGGCGGTTCCGTGGAGCTGTTTGGCTCCACGGGGTTGTTCGGCTCCATGAGTTCTCCAGACATTGCTGGCGACATCACCCCTGGTCGCGCGTGTCGCCGCGGATCGCACGGCTCGACTGCCGCGTGAGAACTCCCCCTCTGTCATGAGCCTGAGAGTTTCACGCGCGGTAGCGCGTTTTCACCGTGGGCGGGATGTCCCGGCCTGCACGGCACCGGGGCATCCACTTTTCAGAGCGGCCTCGTCAGCACGGTAAGGATACCTGAGAGTTTGGCGGGGAGGCTTGCTCCTTCGGTGTCGGCTCAACCGACTCTCCCGCGCTGCGTTGTGGGCCCAAATATGTGGTTGTACATCCGATGTTAGCAGTGCACACGATGCATGACGGTTCACGTCCGTATTGAGGCACGGCCGAGTTTTTCACGTCTATACGCACCAGTTCGCCGGGGCAGTCGCGTTAGCCGCAACCTCATCACGACCAGGGCCGCCGAGCCTACCGTGATGCGAGTACCACAGCCTCGTGGTTTGATGAATATCTGCGTTCTGCGTTCCGGCCCGGTCGTGTGCTCGCCACCTGCCCCCGTCCGGGATACGACCGAGCTTCTTCACATCCACATGCACCAACCCACCGGGGCGGTCTCGTTCGTAACGGATCGTGGTCTTCTCCGAAGCCCGCAGTAGTTGCCCGGTCATCGGGTCTAACTCACACAACCGTGGCATCCTATGGCCGGTCAGAATCCGTGACACAGTCCGCGGGACCATCCCAAACCGCACCGCGACCTCATCCCGACCAAAGCCGCTCGGTCCTGTCGCAGTGCCAGTACCGCAGCCTCTGCATTTTCGGAAGTCTTGGTTGGCATGGACAAGGGTCGGGAAGAACGATCCTCCAACCCGGCTTCGCCCTCGGTTCGGTACCGGGTAATCTAGCATTGCACACACTACCAAGACACGCCCATTGATTCCGCGATATTGGCCTGTGACCACCCCAACCGAGTTCACTCAATGACCAACCGCCTAGCATGAACGGCCAGACGGGCATTACAGCCAGACATCAGAACTTCCGAGGGAACAACAACTAGTCCGCCTACTGCTGAGCGCTTTCTTAGAATTTGCTGGGAATCACATCAAGGCATTGACCAACAACCTAGGTGTCAAATACGCTTATCGTGCCCGAACAGGGCGTGAATCCCAACCGGGATACACAAACTCAAGAGTCCAGCGGCCGGCAGGTTAGTCGGAACCTTTGCATGAATATCGACTCTCGTGGGTATCGTGCACAGTACTACAAAAGTAGCGGTAACCCAGTGACCGCTGACTTCACTTTATATTGTAACAACGGCACCTGGTATGGAGATGACGGAGCTTTCACTGCCACTCAAAGTAACACGTATTCGTATGTTTTCCGTGTCGCCTACCAGGGCTCGTGTTACCTGAAATTATACGATCGCGGAAATGGCGGCGAGTGGGCAGACGGACATCTCTCCTGACGGTTTATCTGCCCAGTTGTTTACCAGCCATCATCGCCGGGGTCGGGTACGGGCTCCTCTCGTGGGCGCGCTTTGACCGGATGTGGGCCGGAATCGACCTGGCCATCTTCACCCAGGCGGCCAAACAGTACTCCGAATGGCAAGCACCGTGGTCAACGATTAAGAGTGTCTCGCCGTTCAACCTGCTGGGTGACCATTTTTCGCCCGTGATCGCACTGCTCGGTCCGGTGTATGCACTGGTCCCGCACGCGTGGGTGTTGCTGCTGGTGCAGGCACTCCTGATCGCGGTGGCGACATTCATCATCACCCACACCGCCGTCCGACAACTCGGGCCAGTACTCGGAATGCTGGTGGGATTGATTTTCGCTGCTTCCTGGGGCATCCAGGGCTTAGCCCTGTTTGATTTCCACGAAGTGGCTTTCGCACTACCACTGCTTGCCGCAGCCTACTGCGCGCTGCTCGACAATCGCAACGGCCGCGCCGTGCTCTGGTCGCTGCCGCTCATGCTCGTCAAGGAAGACTCGGTATTCCTCCTGCTCGGCCTGGTCTTGGTGCTGCTGGCCCGCCGCCAATGGAAACTGGCAAGCATCCTGGCCGCCTACGCGGTGGGCAGCTTCGCGCTGATCGTCTGGGTGATCATTCCTCTGATCGGGTTCTACGGTCGATACACCTATTGGGAAGCCAGCGCCGCGGGTGGAGTCAACCCCATTGTCGACGCGTTTCACAATATCGTGACCAGCGTGACCAGCGGAGCCACCCCAATGCTTTTTGTTGTCCTCTTTGTAGGCACCCTCGGCGTGGGTCTCCGGTCCCCACTCATCCTTGGCGTTCTACCAAATGTGCTATCCCGATTAACATCCCCAAACCCGACCTATTTGAACGGCGACCTGCAGTACAACGGCACCATTGCGGTGATTATTGCCATCGCTTTCGTAAATGGTGTGCTGCGTTACAAGCGTAAACCACAGTCAGATAAAATCCCTCCTGCGGTGAAAATTGATTATCGCCCGACGGCCATTACTCAGCAACAGGTAGTGGCTTTTGCCGTTATCACCAGCACGATCGTAACTGTTGCAATCACAGTCTTTCTTGCCCCCGCTGGCTTACTTGTAAAAACACTTGCGGCTCCCAGTGAAGACTACAAGACCGTTGCCGAATCTCTTACTCTTATTCCCCGTGACTCACGTGTTATCGCTTCAGATACCATCGCCGCTTACCTCGTCGATCGGACACGGCTCTTTATCCTAGAAAAGGGGCTCAAAGACAGCACCAGCCTAGAGAAGAAGTTCACAGACAGCACCGGGCAGGTCATCAACGCCGATTATGTTGTGATAGACCGGCGCACAGCAGAGGAGTGGCAGAGGACGTGGATTTCCTCTCTCACCATATCCAGCCCGCAGAAAATACTCGCCAAAATATCAGACCACACAGTCCCTCTTTCCTACGACATCATCGTTATTAAGCTCTGATCGGAGCGGGTCTGTACGATTCGCAAGAATCCGACATGGACGAACAAAAAGCGTATCTATAACGCATAGAATCATCCCCACCACTACAGTGTTGTGCTTCTACCTTGAACACGGGCGGGACTCGATATACACCACGTGCCGCTATGCTGGGATGCCGCCGCAGGCCCACGTTACGGGAAAAACCGGCGACTCCCCGGTCAACGCCCCCACAACTCTGATTGATTGGACGACGCCCGTGCCCCGATCCCCCTCGTGTGACCACGATAAAAACTCCGCGGCAGACCCGACACCGGCGGATCGGACATCCGATATTCCCAAGCTGGATCCCACCGTTGCGAATGATCCGGGCACCTTCACCGCGACCAATCCGGCCACGGCAGCGGCTGAAGATGCCGCTGTCCGCGCCCACCAGCAGGACCACAGTGGCCGCAATAATCGCGTCATCTGGTTACTCATCCTTGCAACCTTTGTCGTGTTTCTCAACGAAACCATCATGAGTGTTGCTATCCCGCGCCTGGTCACTGACCTCCACATTGACCTGTCGGCTGCGCAGTGGCTCACCGCCGCTTTCATGTTGACGATGGCGGTTATTATCCCCGTCACCGGATTCCTGCTGCAGCGACTACCGACCCGTCCGGTATTTATTCTCGCGATGTCGCTCTTCTCGGTCGGCACTCTGCTCGCCGCGCTCGCCCCCGGCTTTGAGGTGTTGCTCACCGCACGAATCGTTCAAGCGAGCGGCACGGCAATCATGATGCCGCTCATGATGATGACGATCATGACTCTCGTGGCTCCGGCCCACCGCGGGCAGATGATGGGTCGCGTCTCCATTGTGATATCGGTTGCCCCGGCAATCGGCCCCACCCTCGGTGGGCTCATCCTCACTCAGTTGTCTTGGCGGTTCATGTTTTGGCTCGTGTTTCCCATCGCGATCATCATGCTTCTGGCCGGAATGAAGTGGGTCGCGAACGTCAGTGAAACCCGATCAACTCCACTCGACCCGCTGTCGGTTGTGCTCTCAGCACTGGGATTCGGTGGACTCGTATACGGCTTGAGTCTCATCGGTGAGTCCGTCGGCGACAGCTCTGGCGACAGAACTCCGATGATCGTGTCGCTCACGATTGGTGTGATCAGCATTCTGATATTTGTGTTGCGTCAGATTCGATTGCAGCGGCACGACCGCGCACTTCTTGATCTGCGCACCTTTCGCTCGCGAAACTTTTCTCTCTCGGTTGGTCTCATGGTGCTCATGATGGTGGCTCTCTTTGGCACCGTCATTCTGCTGCCGATCTATATCCAAAACGTGCTCGGCCTCAGCGCTCTTGATTCGGGGCTGTTGACCCTGCCGGGTGGATTGGCAATGGGTTTACTCAGTCCAATCGTTGGCCGACTGTTCGACCAGTTCGGCCCCAGGCGACTGCTTCTCCCGGGCTCAATCGTGGTGTCCGCTGCCCTGTGGTACTTCGCGACCCTCACCGAGAACACATCGCCGTGGTTGATCCTCGTGGCTCACCTCATCCTGTCGCTCGGGCTTGCGCTCATACTCACTCCCCTGTTCACGTCAGCACTCGGCTCTGTGGAACCGCGCCTCTACTCACACGGTTCCGCCATCGTAGGAGCATTGGACCAGCTGGCAGGGGCAGCGGGAACAGCGCTGTTCATCGCCGTGGTCACCGCACGGTCGGCCGAGATCGTGAAGACCGGAAGTACCGTGCTCGCGGCGGAAGCCGGAGGCATCCGTGCCGCCTTTACCGTCGGTGCGATCATCTCGCTCGCCGCGATCATCGGCTCGTTCCTCGTGCGCAAACCGGCCGAGCCTGATGCAGACAGTGCTCCCGTTCGAACCGGTGGGAATGTTCGCACGGGGTGCTGCCGTTAACCAGGGTGGACTGTAAACCCGTAGCCACTGCAGAACGCGACACCACTCGCGAACCGGTGCAGCACCCCGACAGCACTCGCGAAGGACAACACGATGACGCTCATCACCGACACGTTCCACATCGAGGGGATGCACTGCGCCTCGTGCGCCACCCGAATCGAGCGGATGCTCAATAAGCTTGCGGGCGTCAGCGCAACCGTCAACCTGGCAACCGAGAGGGCAACAGTGTCGTACCCAGACACGATCACTGTTGACGATATTATCGCCGCCGTGGCGGAGATTGGCTACGGGGCAACGCTGCCCCGAGCCATCCGTGACTCTCGTGACTCTAAAGAAGATGCATCTCCGGCCGACGATACTGCGCCCACCGGACTCGCGCCACACACACTCCGATTCCGACTCGGGGGGTGTGTGGCACTGTCCATCCCGGTTGTAGCGCTCTCGATGATTCCCGCGCTGCAGTTCACAAACTGGCAGTGGTTCGCCCTCGCACTCACCGTTCCGACTGTTGCCTGGGGTGGCTACCAGTTCCATCGCACGGCGTGGCTGAACCTCCTGCGCCGAACCACAACAATGGACACCCTCGTCTCGCTCGGCACGCTCACAGCCCTGGGTTGGTCAATCTATGCCCTCTTCTTCGGCACGGCGGGACTGCCGGGTATGCACGATATGTTTGTCCTCCTCGGTCCGCACGCCGACGGCTCCGGCAACCTCTACCTGGAGGTTGCCGCCGGGGTCACGACCTTTGTCCTGGTTGGGCGATACCTGGAGTCTCGTGCCACACGTCAAGCCGGGGCGGCCCTGCGGGCCCTCATGAATCTTGGTGCCAAGGATGTCGCGGTGCTGACCGATGGTGCGCACGGGATGCGTGAAGAGCGGATTCCCGTCACCCAGCTCCCGGTTGGTATGCATTTTGTTGTCCGTCCCGGCGAGAAAATTGCGACCGATGGAGTTGTCGTGACAGGAACATCCGCGGTGGACACGTCGCTGCTCACCGGTGAACCGGCTCCCGTCGAGGTGGCCCCCGGTGATGCCGTTGTTGGCGCGACCATCAACCGCGGCGGAAGGCTCGTCGTGCGGGCAACCCGCGTCGGTAACGACACACACCTCGTGCACATCACACGACTGGTTGAACAGGCACAGGCCGGGAAGACCACCGTACAGCGGTTTGTGGATCGAGTCTCCGGTGTTTTTGTCCCCGCTGTGATGGGTGTTGCCGTCGTGACTTTCGTGGTGTGGCTGCTGGCCACCGGGAATCTGTCCGCCGCCTCCACCGCCGCGGTCGCGGTGCTCATCATCGCGTGCCCGTGTGCGCTCGGGCTGGCGACACCGACCGCACTCATGGTCGGTACCGGGCGGGGGGCACAGTTCGGCATCCTCATCACGGGCCCGGAGGTGTTGGAATCTGCGAAGAACGTGGACACGATCGTCCTGGACAAGACCGGGACCGTGACCACCGGTCACATGAGCCTACAGAGTGTGGTTGCGGCCCCGGGCGAAAATGTTGACACCGTGCTACAGCTTGCGGGCGCGCTCGAGGATGCCTCGGAGCATCCTGTCGCCCGCGCAATTGTCGAGGCCGCGCGCAACAGTGCCCGGGGCCTCGATCACGGGCACCGTGGTGGAGCCGATCGTGAGTTCTGCTCTGACCGCACCCTCAACCGTGAATTCCCCACCGTCCGTGGGGTTCGCCATCACGAGGGCCTCGGTGTGCAGGGCACCGTTGAGGGAACGGATGGCGCACGGGATGTCACGGTCGGCAGCCCCCGAATCGCAGCGAACGCGGGACTCACAATCCCCACCGAGATAGCGCACACCATCATTGAGGCCGAGGATGCTGGTCGCACCGTCATCATCGTGGTGTGGGATGCCGCGGTGCGCGGCGCGCTCACTGTGTCGGATGCGGTGAAACCCACCTCGGTCGCGGCACTTCGGCAGTTCCGTGAACTTGGACTGCGAACCATTCTGCTCACCGGCGACAACCGCGGCGCTGCACTCGCTGTCGCTGCACAGGTGGGCATACCGTCCGACGAGGTCATGGCCGAGGTGCTCCCCGCCGACAAAGTTGAGGCTGTGCGACAACTGCAGTCTGAGGGACGGGTGGTCGCCATGGTGGGGGACGGAGTCAACGACGCTGCCGCGCTCGCACAGTCTGATCTGGGATTAGCGATGAGCACCGGCAGCGATGCCACGATCGAAGCGAGTGATCTCACAATCGTCGGCGGTGACCTGCGGTTGGCGGTCGATGCGATCCGACTGTCCCGTCGAACCCTCGCAACGATGAGGGGAAACTTGTTCTGGGCGTGTGCCTACAATGTGGCGGCTATCCCGCTCGCGGCCTTCGGACTACTGAGCCCACTCCTCGCGGGCGCGGCAATGGCGTTTTCCTCGGTGTTTGTTGTGACGAACAGCCTGCGGCTTCGCTCATTCCGCCCCTCGACGGGCTGAGCGTGGCGTGCACCCGTATCGATGTCGTGCAACGACGGACCTCCCACACTCCCGCGCAAGCGGTGGCGCGCACCGCACGGATTTCAGACGAGACATCCCGAATCGCACACTCACGCGCAAGCGGTGGCGCGCACCCGCACCGGTGCTGGAACCCCGGTGCACGGGATCTGCGAAGCTATCAGACATGGTTCATCCTTCATTTTTTCACTCTGCGACGTTGAGGTCGATGTCGAGAGTCTCGGCCAACGCTTCGAGAAAACCCGGTCGGTCGAGACGGGCCCCGCGACTCGCACTTATTCTCGTGGCTGCTGCTCTCTCGCCTGCGTGCGCCGTGTCGCTTGGCGATGATGACACGCTGGTCGCCTTGATCGACACGGGTGTTAACACGGGTCTCGCGGAGTTCTCGGGCTACACAATTGAGCAGGCCGAAAGCGCCCCGTCCAGCAATCACGGAACTATGGTGTTGTCAGTGTTGCTCGGCGTCAATGAAGGATCGGATCAAATTCCCGCTGATCGAGTGCGCGTTCTCAGCCTCGACGTCGGTGACGGTGCTACTGCCACGGACCTGGCCGATGCGATTGAGACCGCGGTCGATGCGCGGGCGGACCTGATCTCGATCAGCATGGGTGTGCGCCGACCGAACAGCCGACTGGAAGCAACTGTCCGGCGCGCACACGATGCTGGCATCCTCATCGTGGCTTCAGCAGGGAACGTCAGGTTCTTGAGCCCCGACTACCCGGCTCGGTTTGAGAGCGCCCTCTCCGTGTCGGCGATCGACTCCGGTGGAAACTACGCGACTACCGCCGCCCGAACAAGCACTGATGCGGTAGCACTCGGCGTCAACATTCCGGTCCTGCTGCCCGACGGCAGTCGCAGGCACGAGTCGGGCGCGTCGTTCGCAACGGCGGCGGTGAGTCGCACCATCGTGAGGGAGCTTATCTCGGGCGCGATTGACCGTGCTACTGAACATGTTCCACAGCGCCCACCGCCGGGCGATCAGTAGGCGACGGATCGATGATGAGGAAGACGCGCTTCCCTTTTCCGCGTGAGAAACCCAGCCGCGTGTAGCTGCGTGCCAACTCCTCCGTTTGTGCCACTGCGACCACAACCGTGCCGCGTGGAAGGTCCCGAACCGCGGACCTTACCTCAAAAACGACTGAACCACCCGAGTCGGGGAGCTGGGCAAGCGCGGAAAGGACTACTCGCGGTCCGCGAGGGGTCTCAGCTCCGATAGGAGACGATGGCACCCCGATTCGAAGCAGGATGCTGAGCCCGCTCAGCGGGACAGTCATCAGCATGGCAAACGTCAGGCCAGCGATCGCCAGCGTCAACAACGCGACCGAAAGCACCGGCCAGATTTTCAGGCAGACCATGGCAGCAACAGCGGGAACGAGCAGTGCCGCGGATAGACCGAACAGACGCATCACGCTCCGCCACGGTCGATACGGAGTGAGCATGAAGACCCCTGTGCGAGCCGATGACAGATGCACTTCCCGAGCACCCTGAACCGCAAAGGTGAACATTATGGCGGGGAAGGCCGCAATGGCCCAGCCAGTGCCGCCTGCAGAAGCCTTGGCGACCACCCACGCCGCCCGCCACAGGTACCCGCCACCCACGGGCTGATCGCTCTCGTCGTGCGACGGGGACACAGGGGTTCTCAGAGCCGCCACAGTAGCGGTGCGGCCTCGAAGCGGCTGCGCCCAACATGAGCGAAGGCACACCCGAACAACTCGGATTCCTCGGAGGGCGCGCCCGGGTCGCGCGGGACGATGCCCGAGGCCGCCCACAACGTCTCGCGCAGCCACTGACCAGCACCGTACACGCGGAAGTTCCCGACCAATTCTGCCGACTCCCGATCGTGCTCAAGGATGATGATCAGCCTGGCGAGTATCTCGATCTCACGGAACAGCAGTGTCCGTTCCGCCTGCTCGACGCCGTACTCCAGCGGGTCAAACTCCTCATCCGGATCGGCGGTGAAGTGCTCGATCTCCTCGACCGTAGCTCGCCGACGCAGAAGTGACGGATCCGCCAGAGTGTAGGCACCAACGACGAAATCCCGATCAACAAACTCGTCGAGGAGATCATCGCGATAACCATTGAAATCGAACGGCACAGCTCCGAGCGACCGAAGCAGACCAACCACATCGGTGAGGGTTACTGCGGGCTCGACACCAAAATGTTCCCGCGCCTCGCTCAGGAGGGCATCATAGCTGCCCATTCACCTCTCCAATCGTGCTTCTGGGTAGGTGCGGACGGACACCAAACGCCACCGTCCGCACCCTGAAC
Organism: Candidatus Lumbricidiphila eiseniae; assembly: GCA_002529645.1. Classification (GTDB taxonomy): domain Bacteria; phylum Actinomycetota; class Actinomycetes; order Actinomycetales; family Microbacteriaceae; genus Agromyces; species Agromyces eiseniae. Next base: position 50,485 of record NAEP01000044.1, read on the forward strand.
CTTGAACAGAATGGCCACTCACTCCGGGCCGCCGTAAAAGCTGTGCATGTGCGGACGGTAATAGGCCGGGCGGAAGTGCCACAAATAGCCAGCGTTGTGCTTCTCCTCCCCGATGGGCTTGCCAGACGGATTGAGCATCCTTGCCAGTACCTTATGCTCTGTGTTGTGAGATGGTCCAGACATCTTGCCCGGCACGATCGCGATTCTGTGCCTGCGCAGAGCTCAGCCCATTGGTGCTGATGAGGACCTTGCTGCCCGAGCGGATGGCGGGGTAGTAGTCGTGCCTCTGACTGCTGGAACGTCTGTTGTAGTCTGCGATGATGTGTGCAACTGCCTTCGCAGCCTCAAGAGCAATCGCGCCGCCCATCACGATAGCTGCCTCAACTGCTATCTCAACTCCGTCCGCATCAACCTCCACGCGCTCTACACCGAGGCCCTCCTTGGCGAGGCCCTTTTCAACGATCTCTTCAGGTTCCAGACCCTCGTACTCGGCCTGAACGGTGGCTGTCGCAGTGTCATCGGGGCTCGCCTCAAGGGCGGTGGCCGGTGGCGCGACCAGCAGACTCGTCGTGAGAGCAACTGTGGAAAGGACCGCAAGTACATATTTTCTGAACATTCATTCCTCGATTCGGTTCATCTTTGAGCGAAACTGCGTTGCCGGACGCATCGGAGCACCCATCTACACTTTATGATGAACCTATCGCCACGTTCAAGGTAGACTCAAAGCAACACTGAGCGGGCAACAGCCAATGTCATTGGCTCAGAGATTTCCGGGAAGACCGTGTCGAGGTGGCCTTTGCTCATGCAGCGGTTGAGGCTCTGGTTTCAGACGCTGACGTGTGATCGCGAAGGCACGAACAATGCTCGCACGCTGGCCGTACCACGACAGTGCCGGTTGGCGAGACGAATGGAACGAACTCCTATTCAATGACACGTTCGGCTTCTGCGTTCAAGGAGTGGGTTCGAAGACCGCTATTCTTCCCGCCGACTGGGCCGATCGGCTCGTGACCGTGCGTAATGGGAACACCCTTGGAAAGATCGGATTTTGCCTCGGATCACATCACCTGTGCGCCTCAAAATTGCTCGCCAAGATGAACAGTGTCACTTCGCGCTCGGGAGCAAACCACCCGCCAGACGATTGACACCAACGTCATGACCGGCTACACCCAGGTCAACTTGTTTTCGAAACTTGTATCATGTTCTATGCGTGTTGTGCTTTCTTGTGGGGTTTTCTTCGACAAGTTACCAGGGAGGTAAGGAGTGGGATGTTCTGGCGAAATGGGATGGTATGAGGTTGCTTGTTCGTTGTGGTGTGTTGGTGTCTAAAAACTTATCTTTAGTCATGGTGCCGCCTTGTGATATGTGTTTGAGTTGGGCGATGACCAGGTTGACGGATTTGGTTAGGGAATCTCGGTCGGGGTCGATGTCGGGGTAGATGTCGGGGTGGGTATTTTTTATTTTGGGATGGGGGTATTTTGTGTCGCCGATGGAGATTGTTATTGAATTGTCGAATAGATGGATGTGTACGTTTGGCCATTCTGGGTGTGGAATGGAGAGCTCCAGTGCAAAGTATATCGATGGGGTGTCGGGGTTGTCTGTGTTGGTTTTTTTGAGGTGGATATTTTTGAGTAGGGGGAATTCGGTTTTGATGGCGGGTATGAGCATGTGGAAGAATTGTTCGCGTCTGAGTATGCAGTTATAGTCAAACAGTTCTGATTCGGAAGTTTGATTAACGGGTCGTTCGGATCGTGAGCCCCAGGGGCCGAAGTTGTTGACACAGAATATCCAAAGTTCTGGAGCTGTTGCGGTGGATATTTGTGATTCAGAAATCGGGAGTGGTTGGCGTTCGGGGTCGGAGATTATTGCGTGTAATGCTGTTCGAACTGTTCTGATAAATTCGGGACTAGAAGCGTTGAGGATTTTGGTGGCAAAGATGTTATCTGGGTCGTGGGTTAACTGTTCATTGTCGACGACATGGCTGAAAACAACGCACGGAACCACGGGGCCCACATACCTGAGGCGACGTAGTTGTGTTTCACTGTATCTCATTGGTGAAGTGAGGCTGGTAGCCCATCGAAATTCTTCTCGACTATAGACCACAGATATCCAATGATCTTCAGTGATAATAATAACGGGCCACGGCGCTGAAAAGCGCTCCTGAACAAGTGATTGACTGTTTTTCATTACTTTCCCATCTTTATATTCGAATGTGCTTAGTGAGCCACTTGTAAGTAATTTCAAGCCGCCGTGACTCGATCTCTGGCACTCTCTCCCCCACAAGGTTACCACGGAGGCAAGAAGTAAAATTTCTTATAAAAGTAAAGGCATCTATAGATTCTCGCTCGGCGCAACTTATCAATATGAAAAAATTTATCCCCACACATAGCACCTCCTTTCGAAATGTGTTTCAGTCGAGCGATCACCGCGCTGATACATCTAGTAAAAGAATCCTGCTCAGGATCAATATCAATGTAGATACCTCTTGCGATAGCCTCGGCATGAGGGGAAAAATATTCTGGGTTCGGAAGGTAATATTCTGTATCACCAACTAAAATATTTATCTCGTCATTTGTACATATACCAACTCTAGGCCATTCTGGGTGCGGAATAGAAAGATTCACTTGAAGGAACATGGACAACCTATCAGGATCGTCTTCAGAACCAGGTTTTTCCAGTTCGATATTCGTGAGTGTTGGGAATTCATTTTCCAGAACAGGTATAAGCATCCGAAAAAATTGTTCCTGCCTGATCATGCAGTTATAGTAAAACAATTCTGACTCGAAGCTATTACCACTGCTCGAATGAGATCGGGAGCCCCAGGGGCCGAAATTGTCGATGCAAAATGTCCAGAGCTCTTGAGCGGTTGCGGTGGATATTTGCAATTCAGAAATCGGGACAGGCTGGCGTTCGGGATCGGAGATCACCGTTAGCAATGCTGCCCGAACTGTTCGAACAAACTCGGGGCTAGAAGCGTTAAGAATTTTTACAGCAAAGATATTCTCTATATCCTGGTTTAACTGTTCCTCGTGCGCCTGACTGAACGCAACACACCCAATCACAGGACCCAGGAGAGCACGACGACGTAAATAAACTTTACTGTACCCTCTCGGTGATTGTGAGCCGGTAGCCCACCGCAACTCGTCATGACTATAGACAACAGATATCCACCCATCCTCAGTAACAACAATAATAGGCCACGGCAAAGAAAGACGCTCTTGCACAAGCAACCGACTGTTTGTCATCATTCCCTACCCTTATATTCGAATGCACTTAGTGAACCAATGCAAGTAAGCTCAAGCCACCCTGAGCTGATCTCTGACATTCTGCCTCCACAGACTACCACGGAGGCAAGAAGTAAAATTTCTTATAAAAGTAAAGGCATCTATAGATTCTCGCTCGGCGCAACTTATCAATATGTAAAAATTTATCCCCACACATGGCACCTCCTTTCGAAATGTGTTTCAGTTGAGCGATTACCGCGCTGACACATCTAGTAAAAGAATCCAGCTCGGGGTCAAAACCAAAGTAAAAACCTCTTGCGATAGCTTCCGCACGAGAGTAAAAATTCTCTGAATTTGGAGGGTAATATTCTGTATGACCAACGAAAATATCTACCGCGTCAGCCATATAGATAACAACTCTAGGCCATTCTGGGTGTGGGATGGAAAGATTCACCTGAGGGAGCATGGACAACTCATCAGGATCGTCTTCAAAACCAGGTTTTTCCAGTTCGATATTCGTGAGTGTTGGGAATTCATTTTCCAGAGCAGGCATGAGCATTCGAAGAAATTGTTCTCGCCTGATCATGCAGTTATAGTGAAACAACTCCGACTCGAAGGTATTACCCCTACGCGAATGAAATTGGGAGCCCCATGGACCGAAATTATCGACGCAAAATATCCAGAGTTCTTGAGCGGTTGCGGTGGATATTTGCAACTCAGAGATAGGGACAGACTGGCACTTAGGGTCGGAGATTGTCGTTAGTAACGCTGCCCGAACTGTTGTGATAAATTCGGGGCTAGAAGCGTTGAGAACTTTGGCAGAGAAAACATTCTCTGTGTCGTGGATTAACTGTTCATTATCGACGGCATGGCTGAACGCAACACACCCAATCACGGGACCCAAACGGGCGCGGCGACGTAACTGAGCATTGCTGTACCCTAACGGTGATTGTGAGCCGGTAGCCCACCGCAATTCGTCGTGACTATAGACAACAGATATCCGCCCATCCTCAGTAACAACAATAATAGGCCACGGCGCCGACAGGCGCTCTTGCACAAGCAACCGACTGTTTGTCATCATTCCCTACCCTTATATTCGAATGCACTTAGTGAACCAATGCAAGTAGATTCAAGCCACCCTGAGTTGATCTCTGACACTCTAGCCTCCACAAGGTTACCACGGAGGCAAGAAGTAAAATTTCTTATAAAAATATAAGCACCTATAGATTCCCACTAGAGGCAACCTATCAATATCTAAAAACTTATCCCCACACATAGCACCTCCTTTCGAAAAATGTTTCAGTCGAGCGATCACCGCGCTGATACATCTAGTAAAAGAATCCTGCTCAGGATCAATTGTAGGATAAATACCTCTTGCGATAGCCTCCGCATGAGGGGGAAAATATTCTGGGTTCGGAAGGTCATATTCCCTATCACCAACTAAAATACTTACCTCGTCATTCGTACAAATACCAACTCTAGGCCATTCTGGGTGCGGAATAGAAAGATTCACTTGAAGGAACATGGACAACGTATCAGAATCTTCAGAACCAGGTTTTTTCAGTTCGATATTCGTGAATGTTGGGAATTCATTTTCCAAAACAGGTATAAGCATCCGAAAAAATTGTTCCCGCCTGATCATGCGGTTATAGTAAAACAATTCCCACTCGAAGCTATTACCACTGCTCGAATGAGACCGGGAGCCCCAGGGGCCGAAATTGTCGACGCAAAATGTCCAGAGCTCTTGAGCAGTTGCGGTGGATATTTGCAATTCAGAAATCGGGACAGACTCGCGTTCGGGATCAGAGATCACCGTTAGCAATGCTGCCCGAACTGCTCGAACAAACTCAGGACTAGAAGCATTAATAATTTTTACAGCAAAGACACTCTCCGTATCCTGATTTAACTGTTCCTCGTGCGCCTGACTAAACGCAACACACCCAATCACAGGGCCCAGGAGAGCACGACGACGTAAATAAACTTTGCTGTACCCTCTCGGTGATTGTGAGCCGGTAGCCCACCGCAATTCGTTGTGACCATAGACAACAGATATCCACCCATCCTCAGTAACAACAATAACGGGCCACGGCACCGACAGGCGCTCCCGGACAAGAAACCCACTGTCTCTTATTATTTCGATTCCCATTTTCCCTGATCATATAGTTCTGACAATAGTTGTGTCCCCGAATAGTCTGCTGCTGACTCCAATTTTGGAGGTGTTAGCTGCGTAGGCGGTAAGAATTTTCTGTGCAGTGCTTTTCTGTGCAGTGCTATTAGCGGTATTTTGGAGTTGGCACCTCCGGGGATGAATCCGAGTAACGAACTAACAATGCAGGAGGCTAGAATTTGGTCTTCAAAAGCTACCAAGGAGGCAAGGAATAAAACGAACCAAAGAAGTGAAATAATCTACTAGAGATGCCCATTCGTTGTAATTTATCAATGTCTAGAAATTTATCTCTAAACATGGCACCTCCTCTTGAGATGTGTTTGAGTCGAGCGATGGATGCTTCGACGCATTTAGTCGGAGAATCCCGATCAGGATCAACGCCGAGGGAATATCCTGTACCGTCAAGGTAAATACTTATATAATCTACGAACTGGATATGCACCTGGGGCCATGTCGGGTGTGGAATGAAAATATCCAATTCAAAGAAAAGTGACAACTCATCGAGGTTCTCTACATCGAATTTGTACAGTTGTACTTTTGCAAGTGTGGGGAACTCAGTTTTGATAGCGGGTATAAGCATCCGAAAAAATTGTTCACGCCTTAACATTAGGTTATCGTAAAACAAGTCTGACTCTGGGTGCTTGCTATTAGGATAGCGAGCTCGAGCATCCCAGGGACCAAAATTGTCGACACAAAATGTCCAGAGCTCTTGAGCGGTTGCGGTGGATATTTGCGATTCAGAAATCGGGACAGATTGACGTTTTGGGTCGGAGATTATCGCTCGCAATGCTTTCCGAACTATTCTAACAAATTCGGGGCTAGGAGCGTGTAGAATTTTTGCAGCGAAGACATTCTCTGTGTCATGGCTTAGCTGTTCCCCATTGACCTGACTGAAAGCAACACACGGAATCACGGGACCCGGGTAGGAACGGGAACCAAATTGAAATTTGTAGTACCTCATCGGTGAATTTGAACTTGTAGCCCACCGCAATTCTTCTCGACTATAGACAACGAATATCAAATCATTCTCAGTAATAACAACAATAGGCCACGGCATCGACATGCGCTCTTGCGCAAGCAATCGGCTGTTATTCATTTTTTCTACCATTTATGAAATCTTTCTGCCGAGCCTGCGTTAAACAAGTCCAAGTGGTATTTATCATCTTTCTTCCACCCTACACGAAAAAGAACCTCCTTATCATGAAAGGACCATCCAATCTTCACCTTATTCCCTTTCTTGTTAAATATTTGATAGTCCGCGTCGATTGAAACTTTTTTCCCTGATTTTGTGGTGCTGGCCATACCCGTGTGCCCGAATAGTTTACCGCTGACTCCGAGTTTCGGAGTGTTGGCTACCCGAGCGGTGAGGGATTTCTGTACAGCGCTGACTAGCGGTACTCTGGCGATGGCAGCTCCGGGGATGAATCCGAGCGCGGCTCCGGATGCGGCGGCGAGGTCTCCTCTGGCGAGATTCACTCCGACGATGGCTGCTGTTGCGACCATTCCGATAGGGCCGGGGATGATCGCGACGATCCCCGCGACGGTGAGAAAGCCGTTACCGAATGCTTCCCAGTCCCACTCCCCGGTGAGGTCGTATCTGTTGATGGGATCGGTGGGGTAGTCGTAGCTGTTAGTAACCCCACCCTCCACGGGGTCAGTTTCAAGGAACCTGCCCAGTGCGGGGAGGTATTGCCGGGCACCCATCTCGATCGTGAGGATGGTACCGACGTGCTCGGTGAGTTTTTGATGAGCACCAACCCACCCGTAGTCAGCTTCCCCTCGGAGCTGATCAGGAAAACCCTGACCAGTTACGAGAGAGATGGGAAGGTTCGTGGTGGGGTTGATGGGTTGCCCGTAGGGGTCATACCGATACACACCTGTAGGGCGTACCCCGGTCTGGTTCGCAGTGATAGTGATATCACCGTGAATATTCGGGTACGACCATGTCTGTGTGTCTGCCCCAACAGTTTGCGTGTCTGCAGCAGCGGGCTCTGATGAGGACAGAGTGGTGAGGATCACTCCACCGGGAAGCGCGCTCACACGGTGTGTGGCGGTGTTGTTACCGGTAAGGATCAGATCCGGGGTGTCGGTGCTGCTTGTGAACGAGTACCGTGTGATAGTCACCACAGCCGGTGTTGCGTTGCTGGTCTCGGTGCGTTCAATGATCCTGCCCGAGTAGTCACGTTTATACGCGACCCGAAGGCCATCATGCTGACCGCCAGCGATCGTTGTCGTGGTGTGGTGATCATTACTGTCGTACTCAAGAATCTGATCCGCGAGCCGTGTGGTATTGCCGTGACTGTCATAACTGATAGCTGCCGGTGGCAGGCTCTGACCTACCGCACCAGTTCCCGGAAGCGGGTTCGTGACCGTGGTACTGGTAAGCCGATCAGCGTGATCGTAACAATACGAAGTCACCATCGGGCTACCGTGAGCACCGGTCGGAGTGATGGTGCTGCTGGTACGGTTATTGTTCGCTCCGGCGGTGTTGTTCTCACACCCAACCGTGTCAGCGTACCCGTAACTCAAAACAACCCCGGGCAGATCCGCCCGAGTGAGCCGACCCACACGATCAAAGGTATACGCCGAGGGATACTGGGTGTTGCCATCAATAAGAGTATTCGCGTGAACCCGACCCGATTGCGTTCTAAACACCTCCTCTGTGACTGCTTTCTGAGCATTCGGGAACGTCCATGACCGCGCGGTGAGCATATTGGTCACCGCCGAGCGAGCCATCCTCGCCAGCTCGGTGTCATTCGCGTACCTGACACCAGCAAGCTGCCCGGCACTGTCATACGCCGCATCAGCAACAACAACACCATCAACAGTCACTGTGTCAATATCCCCATTCACAGTGAAGCTCAACGCCGTCGTAGACCCAGCCTGCGCAACACCCCCGACACTGGGCGGAGTCGTAGTCGAGGTCACAGGTTGCCCCAGATCGTTATACCCAGTCGTTGTGACAGTACCCCACACATCCTGGTACCTCACGACCCTGCCGAGAAGATCCACCCTGGTTGTCACACGCCCGTTACTATCCTCCACCCAGCCCACAAGCGGATCACCCCCAGCAGTACCATCAGAGGTATACGAAGTCGTCGTAACACCCTCAGCACCCGTGGTCCTGATAACCCGCCCACGATCATCGTAACTAATACACGACCACACCCTGTCACCGGTACGCAACGACCCCACCACACGACCCCACAAGTCATACACGAACGACGTCGTCACCCCCACCCCTGCCACAGAACCTTTCGCGGTCGTGGTGGATTTCACCGCACCGTACTGCGACCTGGTGGTAGGAACACCACACCCATTCACTACCGCGGACTCGGTATCACCGTAATAAACAGTCCCGCTCCCGGCTACCTCAACAGCAGTACCATTCCGAACCCCGGAGGGCAACAACCGAGTAACCCGCCGGTTACTACTGTCATAACCCACCCGCGTTATCAGATTCATACCCTCCGGATCAAGAATCTTCTCAACCGGCAACCCCAACCAAGGCCTACTCCCATAAGTGGTCCTCGTAGTCAACGCCTGCACAGCAGGCACCTCCCCCGAAACAGCCACCAACTCGGGAGCAGGTGCCACCTCGGGAGCGGACACCATCTCGGGAATAGGTGCTACCCCAGGAACAGGTGCTGTTTCAGGGGTGGGTGTGGTTTCGGGAACGGATGTGGTCGGGGAGAAAGCTACTAGTTCGGTGGGTGATGCCTCGGGAATACTGTCGTCTAGTTTGGTTGAGGTGATGAGGTTGTAGCCGGGTTTGAGGGCACTGCCTGGCACGAGCTCTTCAGCCGAGCCGGGTGCGGTCCACCACACGTGCAGACTCGCTGCTCCTGTTTGCTCGAAATAGGTGAGTTGAACAGGGACAGTGAGCTTATCCGGTGTGATGGTTACTGTTTGAGAGGTCAGTGATTGGTTGTTAGGTTGCCAGTGATTGAGAATAAGATTGTGATCGATCCATAGCTTAACCCCGTCATCAGAATGGACACGGAATCTGTACTGTCCCGGGCGGGGGAAGGTGATATTCCCACTCATCCTGATAGACCAGTTATCCGCCCCGATACCAGTCACGCCCTCCGGGACACCGGTTCCCCAGGCCTTACTAATCGTGCCGTCACTGATCCCAGGGATACCCAGGGTCTCATCAACCGGAACACCGGCGAGGTACCTGTTGTTGTACCACTGCACGTCCAGGCCAGAAAAATCCTCATCATACCTGGTACTGGTGTGGGGGATTTTTGTATCACAGGTGTCAGCACCACCCGCCTCGGGAACACAAGACACCGGGCCAGGACCGTAAGAATCTGTAGCACGACCCAGAGAATCGTATCTAGTACTGGTACGGAAACCCGCCGGATCCGTGACCGATAACGGCAGATCACGGCCATCCCATCTAGTCGAAGAAGTCAACCCGGTCGGACCAACACTGGTCAGAGTCCGCCACGCCTCATCAAAAGTAACCGTACGAACATGCCCATTCACAGGCTCTCCCCACGCAGCCTGCCCGGTCACATCCACCGTCCCGGTCCCAGCAGTAGTGTTTCCCACATAGGTATACGTATACGTATGACTGGTACGCACCGCGGTACTGTCACTACCAGCAGGAGCAAGCTGTACCCTGATCGCTCTGCCAGAAGCGTCATACGTGATCGCTGTCGCGAAACGAGAAGCGTCCGCAACAGCAGCCCTGTTGTGGTGATACCAATCCGTTTCGACACTGTTACGAATCCAGTTCACACGCCGAGCGGTGTCATACCCGATACTGACCTGCTCCCCGCCCGGATCAATAATCGCTTCTAACTGACCGTGCACGTTATAAAACAACCGCGTCGTATCAGAATCACTACCCGAAACATGCCCCGGATACGTGATCCGGCACAACATCCCTACCGGAGCGATCCCACTACCAGGCAGAGACGGACAACCCGACCTGGCCGACCCGTTCCCGTAATCAAATAACACCGCACGCTCCACGGGAGTGCCCCGCCCCGCACGATCAACAACCCGCCGCACAGTCCCGTCACCGTTAAACTCCATAACCGGAGCGACAGGCTTTTTCACCTCGTCAGCAGAAACCGCCGAGACCACCTGCCCTGTCTCGTTAAACAGGTACACAACACCCGACTCATCAGTGAATGACACCTGAGTCTTCAACGTCCCCGGATCAACACCCACCGCGATAACACCGGCCTCACCAACCGGCGGCACCCACCCACCCGCGGGATCTTTCGTATAAGCATGCGTGCCACCATAACTATCAACAAGCGTCACGGTGCCCTCTTTCACCACAGCGCTACGATACGCACCCGCCACCCCCGCGAGCACCGTCGAGGCCCCCCACCCATCCGGAAGAAACCGCGGCGACCGAGTAAACCACGACGCGGGCACATCACGAACCGTGGGATCCTCCGCAGTGCGATACACCAACTGAACACCCGCAACAAGCGTGTCGTCGTAAAACTCAACCCGGAACGCAACGGGCCGAACCGGTAACGATTTAGACACACCCCAATCCGGAGCGCCCGACCACGACGTCGGAACCCACCGATCCACAACCCGCTCACCATCAACATAAACCCGAACACCATCATCATGACGCACACCAAACACATACGACCCCGCAGCAGGCACCGTCACAAACCCCGACCACCGAGCCATGAACTTATCCGCCGGCACTCCCACCCCCGGTGACAGCTGATCCCATAAAAACGATACCTGCGGATCCACCCGCGTCAGAACCCTGCGTGCGGCACCGAAATCCCACGACTGTTCCCGACCCGGCTCCGGGGTCGCGTCAAAATACTCACCCAGCAGCCCCACATTACTCGCGGCCTGTGAGTTATAAGTAAACCCGACACCCATCCCACCACCAGCAGTAGAAACCACAGGCGAGGCGAACGACGCGGACACATTCCCCGACGCGAGATTCACCGTCACCGGCCCCACACTGTCTGTCGGTGACGGACCACCAGCAAGACGCTGATTCACCGTGAACCTCGACGACCACGTCGTCGGAGACTCATTACCCGAGAGCACATCCCTGGTAATCACCGTCCACGAATACGACACCCCGTCCTGCAGCGAGCCCGCAGGCATCCTGAACCACACACGCGCATCCCCCGCACCCGGCGTCAACCACCCCGACACAACCACCCCGCCACCCCGCGAGTCAACACCGGTCGAGACCCGAAAAAAATACTGCAAACCACTCCCACCCCCAACCACCGGCACCGATAAAACAGGCGCAGTCGTCACCACAACACCACCATCAACAGGAAGCACACCCGACTTCGTTGTTACCGACACAACCTGTGTCGTAAACGACCACACCGCCGAGGCACTAACATTCGACACCCCTCGATAACCATCAAACTCATTCCGCACAAGACCCCGCCAAAAATACCTCACACCAGGCCGTAACCTCACATCCGGAACCTGCACCCTCGAAGAAACCAACCAATCCGAGTCCCACACCAAACCCGATAAATCCTGACTCTCAAAAACCTGATACCGGAACTGCAACGCCGTCCCCGGCGGACTAAAAGAACCACCCATATCCAACACCGGACGAGTCGAGACACCCACCGCCCCATCCCCCGGAGCAGGAGCAACAGGCACACCCGCCCTCGGATACGCCTGAAACACAACCGACATCGTCGCGTACGCATACCTCTTATACGAATATCCCCGACCCTCCTCACCCTGAAACGCTAAATACACACCCCGATCACCACGACCAACCCACCCCGCAACAGCAGCAGTCAAACGAGGATCATGAACAGCCCACCCATCATCCTCCGCATACCGCACAGACCCCAACACATCCCCACCCGGCATCCCATACGAAAACTCTCTCGCATGCGTCACAACCCCAGAACACACTCTCAAAGTAGAATCCGAAGACAACCCATCAAAACGAACCCCAACATCAACAACCTGCTGCCCCCACACCCGCTCCAACGGAAACGACACAGCCGTCCGCCACACCCCGTTAACATTCGTATTCCCCACCTGCACACCATAATTCGTATTCCGCTGACCATTAGATTTAAACCCCCGCGTCGCGACCTCTCCCAAATCAACCTGCGGATCAACCCGCACCGGAAACACCCGACCCGGATCATTCAGCCACCCCCGATCCACCCCCACACCCAACAACCACCCATCACCATCCGGCACCACAGACACCACCGCATCAGCCTGCACATCCGGCCGCGCACGATCCCGCCCCGCCGAATCAAATACCACCGGCCTAGGCACCACAAACGCTGCCACCCCCGAAGCATCCTCGAAACGAATCGCACCCCCCTCATCAACCCGCGGCACCAACCCCGGCGATACCACCCGCCACGACCACTCCACCCGACCAGATGCCCCCGGTGCTTTCGCTACCTCAAAAAACTCATCCACCCCCACCTCAGTCACATCAAACACAAGATCTGTATCCGGAAACACCCCCGGGTACAGCACCCTGCTGCCCAGACCCCCAGGCGCCACCACCCCCAGCACACGAGCGGCCCCCGGCACACTAAACCCAACCCCAAACCCGCCCACCGACACGCCCAAAAGCCGCACGTCATCAGCACGATCAGCAAACACCGGCGACAACGGATGATCCACAACCCCACCGCCCCCACCCAACAACCCCCGAGGCACAACCACCGTCGAGACAGAACGCCACACCCCTCCCCGCAACACGTTCAACACCCCACCAGAAGACACCTCCACCAAACGCGAACCATCCGCCCCCTCCCACACCGTCGAATCTGCCGACCTCGACACAACCCCCGCCCGCGACTTATCAAACTCCTCAACTCCCCTCACAACACCCTCCCCCGGAACCCCCTCTGAACCCACCGCAATACCAGGAAAATCAGAAACACCCAAACCACCGACCCCCACACCAACACCCACACCACTCCCACCAACAACAGGCACCGCACCACCAACACCCACACGATCCCCGGAACCCCCAACAGACCCACCAGAAACACCCACCGGCCCCACACACCCCACAACCAACACACACACCAACGCCCCACCAAGCAAACCCCTCAAAGCCGCCACGAACCGCAACACAACACGACCAGAAAGCACAGCAACTCCTAACACCATTGAAAGAAACAACCCACAAGACCATAGCCATACCCACACCCCACGTCAAGCAGCAAACAAAAATTCCCCAAAATCGAAGTTGGGGATGGTGGGAGTCGGGGTGGATGTCGGCAGGTTAGTTCCAGGCGATGGCTTCGTGTGGGCGAACGTGGTTGCGAAACCGTCGAGTTTGCCCTTCAGTTCCGGGCGATGGCTTCGTGTGCGCGGACGTGGTGCAGCTCGGGGTGCGCGGACTTGGACTTACCCGTCTCGATCCCCACCCAACACACCCACAAGCCCCATGGGAATAACACCTCAGATCTGGTCACTCCCGCACCGACGACGTTGCTCCGGCTCTCGACATTAGGGTCGATTTGACTTTATCTGAGCACAGAGTTATTGTCACCTTGACTCCAACTCTAACCGTGACCGAGCACCGGATCACCAAGACAAGCAGAGTTGCAGCACACAACAGGATGTGAGGTGGCACAGTGCCCCCCGGCGCACGACTCGCGGTATCCACCGTTATCTTTGCTCTCACCCCGGACGCCGACGGCGACCTGCCCAGCCTGCGCATCCCGCTCGTCCGGCGGCTCCGCGAGCCAGACAAGGGCCGCTGGGCACTGCCGGGTGGGTGGCTTCCCACCACCGAAGCGCTGGATGTCGCGGCCGCCCGCACCCTCGCCGAAACCACCGGCCTCACCCCCAAACACCTCGAACAGCTGTACACCTTCGGCGACCTAGACCGCTCCCCCGGCGAACGCGTTGTCTCCGTCGTGTACTGGGCGCTGGTCCACACCAACGAAATCGCCCACGCCGTCAGCGACAGCAATGTCTGCTGGTTCGACGAGGACTCCCTCCCCGATCTTGCCTTCGACCACCGTGGCATCCTCGACTACGCCCTGCGGCGCCTGCGCACAAAACTGGAGTACTCGGGTATCGCACACGCACTTCTCGGAGAAACGTTCACCATCGCGCAACTGCGCGGCGTGCACGAGGCCGTGCTCCGCCGTCGGCTCGACCCCGCAAACTTCCGACGAACAGTCGAAGCATCCGGCACACTCGTCGACACCGGCACCCGACTCGCGGGCACCCGACACCGACCCCCGGCCCTGTACCGATTCGACGACACCTCTGATCCACACCCAGCACCTCTGATCCGCACCCAGACTCCGACACCGTGCCCGGGCTCCGGCACCGCACACCAAGAACAACCCCCGATCGCACCCGATGAGCTTCGCGAGCGCGACTTCAGCACCACACACCAAGGATGACCTTCATGACGAACACTACAAACACCGCAGTGACAAGCAATGACCCCGCACAGATCACCGAGGCATCCGTTGACCGGGCCATCCAACTCATCGCGAAGGGGGCCGAGGGCAGCACCTGCGCCACCGACCTCGCCAGGAACCCGTGGGAGTTTGACGGTGGCCCCGCCGGATACGGACCGGGTTCATCAATGGGCGATATGATTCCTACCCACTCGCCACGACAGGGTGTCCTGCCCACACAGTACAAAACGGTCACGGCCGCACAACTGCACGAACGGATCCGGGCGGCAAAGGCAACCCTCGGTGACCGAGTCGTCATTCTCGGACACTTCTATCAGCGCGACGAGGTTGTGCAGCATGCCGACTTTGTCGGCGACTCGTTTCAACTCGCAACGGCGGCGAAGAACCGGCCCAACGCCGAGGCGATCGTGTTCTGCGGCGTACACTTTATGGCCGAGACCGCCGATATTCTCTCCACACCCGAGCAGGCGGTTATCCTGCCCAACCTCGCCGCCGGGTGTTCGATGGCGGACATGGCCGATGAGTCGAGTGTCAACGAGTGCTGGGAACAGCTCGCACAGATCTACGGCCCACTCGAGATGCCGGATGACTCGGGTCGGGTGCCGGTCATCCCGGTGACGTACATGAACTCCTCCGCTGCCCTCAAATCGTTCGTTGGCGAACACGGCGGCATCGTCTGCACCTCATCGAACGCGCGCACCGTGCTGGAATGGGCGTTCGAGCGCGGGCAACGGGTGCTGTTTTTCCCCGACCAGCACCTGGGCCGCAACACCGCCAAAGCGATGGGTGTTCCGCCCGAACAGATGCCGATGTGGAACCCGCGAGCCACTCTCGGCGGCAACACCACCGACGACCTGTTGAACGCCCGAGTCATCCTGTGGCACGGGTTTTGCTCGGTGCACAAGCGGTTCACGGTTGACCAGATCGCACAGGCACGCGCACAGCATGCGGGCGTGCAGGTTATTGTGCACCCCGAGTGCCCGATGCCGGTTGTTGACGCGGCGGATGCAGCGGGGTCCACCGACTTCATCGTGAAGACCATCCAGGCCGCCCCGGCGGGGTCAACGTTTGCGATCGGTACCGAAATCAACCTTGTGCAACGGCTCGCGGCGGAGCATCCTGAACACACGATTTTCTGCCTTGACCCGGTGATCTGCCCGTGCTCAACTATGTACCGGATCCACCCCGGTTACCTCGCGTGGGTGCTCGAGGAACTCGTCGCGGGCCGGGTGGTTAACCAGATTTCAGTGGCACCGGATGTCGCCGCGCACGCGCGGATCGCGCTGGAACGGATGCTCACGGCAAAGCCGCCGACCGGTGCCACAGTGGGCGAGGCGGCCCACACCCCGACCCCTAAGATCGGTGCCTAACATGGCCCGTATCTTGGTCATCGGCGGCGGCATCGCCGGCCTCTGGGCTGCTGTCAAGGCCGTCGAAGCCAGACACACCGTTGAGCTCGTCACAAAAATCACGCTCGGCGAAAGCAACACCAAGTACGCACAGGGTGGAATCGCCGCCGTGCTGTCCCCCGGCGACTCACCCGAACGGCACATCGCCGACACGCTCGCTGCCGGTGCAGGTCTCTGTGATCCCGCGGCGGTAACCGTGCTGTGCACGGAAGGACCGGCACGCGTGCGCGACCTCATTCGCTACGGCGTCGAGTTTGATCGGGATGACTCAGGACTCGAACGCGGTCTCGAAGCCGCCCATTCCCGACCCCGGATTTTCCACGCCGGCGGTGATGCAACGGGTGCGGTCATCGAGTCCGCACTGGTGGAAACAGTACGGAAGCGTGCTGTCAGAATCGACGACAACACAACCCTCCTCGACCTTGTCACCTCGAACGGGCACGTGGTGGGGGCACGGGTGTTGACACCGTCCGGCACTGTCGCCGAACGCCTCGCCGACATTACCATACTGGCCACCGGCGGCAGCGGTCAGCTCTACCGGCACACAACCAACCCGCAGGGTGCCACCGGCGACGGGGTGGCTGCGGCCTGGCGCGCGGGTGCCGCCGTCGCCGATCTCGAGTTCACCCAGTTTCACCCCACGGCGCTTGCCGCGCCGGGCACACCGCTCATTTCCGAGGCTGTTCGCGGCGAGGGTGCCGTGCTGCGGGATGCCTCGGGCCACCGCTTCCTGCTAGACAGTGATCCTCGTGGCGAACTCGCACCCCGAGACGTCGTCGCGCGAGCGGTGTGGCAACGCATGCAGGAGGGACATCCCGTGCTGTTGGATGCCACCGCCCTCGGTGGTGATTTTCTCGCGGAACGCTTCCCCGGCTTGGATCGAGTGGTGCGGAACGCGGGATTCAACTGGGCAGTCGAGCAGGTCCCGATCACCCCGGCTGCGCACTACGCGATGGGCGGAATCACAACCGATCTCGACGGACGCACAAGCCTGACCGGGCTGTACGCGATCGGCGAGTGCGCACGCACCGGTGTGCACGGCGCAAATCGCCTGGCGTCAAACTCCCTGCTCGAAGCCGCCGTGTTTGCCGACCGCGCCGTCCGTTCGCTCAACACTAACTGGCCACAGCAACAACTGCCCGCCGGTTCTCCGGTTCCAATCGTCGCGGTGCCCGATCGGCAGCAGAAGTTCACTCGCGACGACCTACGCACACTGATGTGGGACAGAGTCGGACTCGCCCGCGACAGTGCCGGTCTCACGGCAGCGATCACAGCGCTCGCTCACTGGCAAGCACCGGAACCGACTGATCGTCAGAGTGCCGAGGACCGCAACCTGCTTGACCTCGCGCGCCTCACGGTGGTTGCCGCCCGCGCCCGCACGCACAGCCTCGGGGCACACTATCGAGTGGATGGCCCGGACACCGCCACAACCGAACCCACGACCAGCCCCACCCCCACTACCACCCGAAAGGCCGCCTAGTGTTGCGCGAGATTGATCGACTCGTCACCATCGCCCTCAATGAAGATGCACCGTGGGGTGACCTCACCTCGGAGGTGCTCATCCCCGAGACTGCTACCGCGACCGCTGAGCTCATCGGGCGCGAAAACGGGGTGTTTAGCGGCGGTGAGGTGTTCGCCACCGCGTTCCGGCTTGTCGATCCGACAGTCTCGGTTACACGGATGGCGGGTGACGGCGACAGGTTCCACACCGGTCAGCTGCTCGCACGAGTGACCGGCCCGGCCCGGGGCATCCTGCAGGCTGAACGGGTCGCGCTCAATTTCAGTCAGCGGATGTCCGGCATTGCCACGCTCACAGCGCAGTACGTTGCCGCAATCGTCGGCACCCACGCCCGTATTGTGGATACTCGCAAGACGACACCCGGGCTTCGCTGCCTTGAACGGCAGGCCGTACGCGACGGCGGCGGATACAACCACCGCCGCTCACTCTCCGACGCAGTCATGGCCAAGGACAACCACCTCGCAGTGCTCACCATGAACGGGATGGACATCGCCACCGCACTGCAACAGGCCCGACAGCAGATGCCTCACACCACCCACCTGGAGGTTGAGGTTGACCGACTCGACCAGATCGAGGCGGTCCTCGCGGGCGGGGCAAACACCGTCATGCTCGACAATTTCTCGCTCACCGACCTGCGGGAGGGTGTGCGGCTCATTGCCGGACGCGCAGTGGTTGAGGCATCCGGTGGAGTGTCGCTCGACGCGGTGGCGGCGATCGCGGCGACCGGGGTGGATGTCATTTCAGTCGGTGCCCTCACCCACTCGGCACGAGCGCTCGACCTTGGGCTCGATATAGCCGTTAGGGTGGCAGCATGATCTTCCTCGACCACGCCGCAACCACGCCTGTTCGCCGCGAAGCGATTGACGCCATGTTGCCGTACCTCACAGAGGGGTTCGGCAACCCTTCCAGTCGGCACAGCCTCGGTGGTGAGGCATCCCGCGCGCTCGCCGCTGCCCGCGAGGACATTGCGGCCATCATCGGATGCCGTCCCGGCGATGTTGTTTTTACCGGTGGCGGTACCGAGGCCGATAATCTCGCGGTGAAGGGGATCGCACTGGCAAACCCCCGTGGTCGACACGTCGTTGTGTCGCAGATTGAACACGAGGCGGTGCTGGAACCAGCCGACTACCTCGAACGGCTGCACGGCTTTGATGTGTCCTACCTCGGTGCCGACGAGAACGGCTGGATCTCCCCCGAGTCGCTGGCCGCGGTTATCCGACCCGACACGACCCTTGTCTCAGTACAGCTGGCAAACAATGAGATCGGCACCGTGCAACCCATCGCCGAACTCGCCGAGGTGGCACACGGAGTGGGCGCAGTCATGCACACCGACGCGGTACAGGCCGCCGGTTGGTTACCGTTGTCACTCGACGGACTCGGCGTTGATGCGCTCACGCTTGCTGGTCACAAACTCGGAGCGCCGAAGGGTGTCGGAGCGCTCGTTGCCCGTGGGCGGCTGGTGTTGGAGCCGGTCCTCCACGGTGGTGGTCAGGAACGCGGTCGTCGCTCGGGTACCGAAAATGTGGCGGGAGCCGTCGCCTTTGCAACCGCCCTGCGACTCGCCGAGCACGAACGACAGGATGCCTCGGCCCGTGTCACCGCGCTCGCCGCAACGCTGACCGCGGCGGTACTCGCGGCGGTTCCCACCGCCCGTCGCACTGTCTCTCCGGAACGCCAACTGCCCGGTATCGTGTCCTTCGTGTTTCCCGGAACCGCGGGCGAAGCCGTGTTGCTCGAGCTTGAGAGTGACGACATCATCTGTTCGAGCGGGTCAGCGTGTGCCGCGACTCGCGGCGAGCCATCCCACGTTCTCACCGCAATCGGGATGCCCCGTGACCTCGCCCTCACCGCCGTGCGATTCAGTCTCGGACACGAGAACACGCACGACGAGATGCTCGCAACCGCTGCATCCGTCGCGCGGGCTGTCACCCGACTGCGGGGTGAGCGCACCTAACCGGAAACGGGCGGACGCGTGTTACCGACGCCCTGGTGAACTAAGAAGAAACACTCGCACCGAGCGCTATTGGTGTCGACTCGGGCTCGGATTGGGATTGGGATTGGGGTTCGGGTCCGCACTCGGATTCGGGTTCACGCTGGAGTCGGGGGCTGTCGTCGTTCCGGGTGGGGAGCAACCTCAGCGCGGCAGTCATCTGCACTCTTGTAGGCACCGGGAGCCGGTGTTGCACCAGACTGGTCGGTCGGGGGAGCCAGTTTCAGAGCGAGGCACTGGTTGTATGTCGCCGATCAGTCCTTATAGGTCAGTGTGGGGCTGGGCGGCACCGACGGCGAGCCGGAGCATCCGATAAAAACGGCCACCGCAGGAACACATGTGGCTTCAGCAGAAAGATGTAGGCTGCATCTGCTTCGCGGCCATATGAGATTTTATGGTCATTCTTTCGCGACAGTCACACTTACGTGGCCCGCCGGGAGGCTAACACACGAATTGTGTCACCCCGCCCTCACAAGTGCAAGATCACACTCCTCTACACATTAAAACGCCACTCCACAACATCGCCGTCCTGCATGACATAGTCTTTACCTTCTATCCGAACTCGCCCTCGCGTTCGGGCCTCGGAAACCGAACCGGCATCCACCAGATCGGAAAACGAAATAACCTCGGCCTTGATGAATCCGCGCTCAAAGTCCGTGTGGATAACGCCCGCCGCCTGCGGTGCCTTCCATCCACTGTGAATGGTCCACGCCCGCGATTCCTTCGGCCCGGCCGTAAGGTACGTCTGCAGGCCGAGGGTGGCAAAACCAACACGCGCAAGCTGGTCAAGCCCCGATTCGGTTTGCCCGGTCGACGCGAGCAGTTCAGCGGCGTCAGCCGCATCGAGGTCAATAAGTTCTGACTCAAGCTTCGCGTCGAGAAACACAGCCTCGGCGGGAGCGACAAGAGCGGCGAGTGCGGCTCGGCGCGAGGCATCCAGCAGCACAGCTTCGTCGACGTTGAAAACATAGATGAACGGCTTTGCGGTGAGTAAACCCAATTCTTTGATGGGTGTCAGGTCAAGGGATGCCGCGGACAGCGCCGTTCCCTTCTGCAGCAGGTCGCGTGCCTCCTGCGTCACTGCGAGTACCGATGGATCGAGCTTCTTGCCCTTGATTTCTTTCTCAAACCGTGGGATGGCCCGTTCCAGCGTCTCTAGGTCAGCGAGAATGAGCTCCGTGTTGATCGTCTCGATATCAGCCCGGGGATCAACCGCGCCATCCACGTGCACGACATCGGCATCACTGAACCCGCGCACAACCTGCGCAATCGCATCAGCCTCCCGAATGTTCGCGAGAAACTTGTTGCCCAGCCCCTCCCCCTCCGATGCGCCTCGCACGATACCCGCAATATCGACGAACGACACCGTGGCAGGCAGCACCCGCTCCGAACCGAAGATGCCCGCAAGTGTATCGAGCCGCGGGTCGGGCAGGTTCACGACCCCGATATTCGGCTCAATCGTCGCGAACGGGTAGTTTGCCGCGAGCACCTGATTCTTCGTCAGGGCGTTGAAAAGGGTTGATTTGCCGACATTGGGCAGGCCGACGATGCCAATAGTGAGCGCCACGTGGGTCAATGGTAGTCGGGATGGCGCGATGCCGATCCCACAGGTCCTGCAGCCGCCCTGAGCGGAGGAGCGCGCCGGGAGGTCCAGGTCTTGCTGTGCCCCGGGGTAAGGGACTCGTTTTGGATCGCCACCCCGCGCGGGCAGCGCACGAATGTCGGTGGCTGCTGCGACACTCACTGCATGGATTTTTCTTCCCTTCTCGTTGGCTTTCTCCTCGGCGTTCTTGTGGGTGCCGTCGCCGTTGGCCTACTTCTCACCCGCCGCTTTACAGCAACCCGCGGTGAAGACCCCGCTCTCATCGAGAGTCGGCAGTTAGCCCAGCTTGCCGAAGTACGTGCATACGAAGAGTCGCTCCGTTCCGCACTGCGTGAAGAACTCGCGGCGACACAGTCAACGGTTGGTGGCTTGCGTGAACAGATCGCGCTAGTCCAACAGCAATATCAGGAAGTTGTCGAACGGCACCGCGCTGACCAGAAGGCGCGAGAGGAGCGCGACCGCGCCGAAAGCCGAGTGTTGCAAGAGCTTGCACCGGTCAAGGAGTCACTCACCCAGATGCAGTCGAAGGTCACCGAGTTGGAGAGTCAACGAAGTCTGCAGCACGGAGAAATCACCCAGCAGTTGAAAGCGGCAGCCGAATCGGAAGAACGGCTGCGCTCGACCGCCGAATCGTTGGCGTCGGCACTGCGCTCCAATAATACCCGGGGCGTGTGGGGCGAGACACAACTCCGCAATGTGGTCGAAGCAGCAGGCTTGCTCGAGCACGTGGACTTTTCCCTACAGGAAAGCATGACAGGTGAATCTGGTGCCCTTCGTCCTGATATGACGGTTAGATTGCCCGGTGGAAAGTCCATTGCCGTCGATGCGAAAGTTCCATTCAACGCCTACCTCGAAGCAAACCAGATTCCCGCGACCGCAACCGGCGCTGAAGCAGCACGACGCAGTGAGCTACTCAAACAGCACGTCCAAGCCGTACGCAGCCATATTACGTCGCTGAGCGCGAAAGGATACTGGACAGCACTGGATTCCTCCCCAGAGCTGGTCATTGCATTCATCCCCAGCGAGTCGCTCGTCTCCGCCGCCCTCGAAACCGATCCAACCATCATGGATTTTGCATTCTCCAGGAGGGTTGCACTCGCCTCACCGGTCACACTGTGGTCGGTGCTCAAGACGGTCGCATTCACGTGGCAACAGGACATACTCACGAATGAGGCAAAGACTCTTTTCGACCTCAGCCGCGAACTCTACTCACGACTGACCAAAACGGCCGAGCACATCGATAAACTCGGGCGTTCCATTAACGGAACGGTGAAAAACTACAATGCCTTTATCGGATCGCTTGAACGCTCCGTACTTCCCACTGCCCGCAAATTGAATGCGCTCGACTCCACCAAATTGATTCCAACCCTAACGGGAATCGAAGAACCAACCCGCAGGCTCACCGCACCTGAACTTCTGCCCGACGACCAGTCCGATAAGCCTCTCGCTGTTACCGATACAAAATTTGGTGACACCGTTAAGCCCGCTGGCGCTGCTGAGGTGAACAACGCCAGTATTGACCCCGAACTGCATCAGCAGCCCAAAACTCCCAACAACAAAGGATTCGATTGAATCCCACAAACGAGAGCCGATACGCAGAAACCCAAAAAGCCCCCGACAGGCGAAGGCCTCAACATCATGTCTGACGAGACCATACTGATTACTTATGTATTGTTTTGAGCACTGGTGTGCCGTGATTGCTCCCTGCTCACCGATCGGTTACATCGAGCCACTTCTCTACAAGGTGGTCAGCAACGATCCGTCGAATCGTTCCCGACTTGCCCCGTAGCACAATCGATTCGGTACGAATGATCGGACCCTTCCGGCGAACACCGTCTACGAGTTCCCCGTCGGTGACACCCGTCGCGACAAAGAACGTGTTGTCACCACGCACAAGATCATTGAGCTCGTATACGCGGTCGCAATCCAGGCCAGCCGCTTCGCCCCGCGCGCGCTCCGCATCATCCCTGGGAGCCAACTTACCCTGCATGAAACCACCGAGAGCCTTGATCGCACACGCGGTCGTAATACCCTCCGGGCTCCCGCCAATACCCACGCACATATCAATGCGCGATTCATACCGAGCAGCATTAATGCCCCCGGCAACATCCCCATCACTAATGAGCCGAGTGCCCGCACCCGTCGCGCGAATATCCGCGATGAGCTGCTCATGACGCGGGCGATTAAGCACCGCAACCCGCATTTCAGCCACAGGCTTCCCCTTTGCCACAGCGAGCGCCCGAAGATTTTCACCGATAGGTTGACGGATATCAACGACTCCGACCCCCACGGCATCGGTGACGATCTTATCCATATAGAACACAGACGAAGCATCCAGCATGGCACCACGATCAGACACCGCAATCACCGACAGCGCATTCTGACGACCCGCGGCGGTGAGCGACGTTCCATCAATGGGATCCACCGCAATATCACAGGCCGGACCTCGGCCATTACCCACCCGCTCACCGTTGAACAACATTGGCGCTTTATCCTTCTCTCCCTCGCCAATAACGACCACCCCGTCACAATCAACCGTACCGAAGAATGCCCGCATGGCATCAACCGCGGCGGCATCCGCGGCGAGCTTGTCACCGCGACCAATCCACGGATACGCACGGATGGCCGCAGCCTCCGTCGCTCGGACCAACTCGATCGCAATATTCCGGTCGGGGTGCACGTACAGTGCTTCTGCATCGGTCATCTATTGAGTTTCCTTCGATCACACATCGTTGAGGTCGGTCCTGCGGTCATACCACCTCGAGCATAAATCAGAATCACCCGACTCGTCCCCAGCCCACGACGAACAACTATCCATTCCCACCCGCCGCGCACCCTCACTCACTCCCCACCCTCAACAGCACCCACTCTCCACCCTCAACAGCACCCACTCTCCACCCACCACCCAACCCCGCCCACCATCGTTAGACTCAATCCGTAGCCTCTCGATCTCAAAGGAGCAGCCATGCCCGTCGCCACCCCTGAGCGGTACGCCGAAATGCTTAACACCGCCAAAGCCACAGGATTCGCAATTCCCGCGTTCAATGTGTCAAGCACCCAAACACTCAATGCCGTGCTGCAGGGGCTAACCGAGGTCAGCTCGGACGGCATCATCCAGGTGACCACCGGCGGAGCGGACTACTTCGCTGGGCATACGGTGAAAGCACGAGCCACCGGCGCACTCGCGTTCGCCCGATTTGCCCACGAGGTCGCCAAGAGCTACCCCATCACCGTGGCACTCCACACCGATCACTGTCCAAAACCAGCACTCGGTGACTTTGTATTTCCCCTTATCGAGGCATCCGAAGCTGAAGTAAAGGCGGGTCGCAACCCGATCTTTCAGTCACACATGTGGGATGGCTCGGCTGTGCCACTCGCCGAAAACCTCGAAATTGCCCGGGAAATTCTGCCCCGAATGAAAGCGATCCACGCCATCCTCGAGGTTGAGATCGGCGTTGTCGGTGGGGAGGAAGACGGGGTCAGCCACGAGATCAATGAGCATCTCTACACCACGCTCGATGACGCGATTGCAACCGTCGAAGCACTCGGGTTCGGCGAGCAAGGACGATACATGGCGGCTCTCACATTTGGCAACGTGCACGGTGTCTACGCACCCGGCAATGTGAAACTCAAGCCCGCGCTGCTGAAAGACATCCAAGATGGCCTGTCCGCGAAGTACAAGACCGGTGCCAAGCCTCTCGACCTTGTTTTCCACGGCGGGTCGGGGTCAACCGATTCTGAAATCGCGGAAGCGGTTGCGAACGGTGTCGTGAAGATGAACATCGACACCGACACCCAGTATGCGTTCACTCGCTCGGTCGCTGACTACATGCTCAAAAACTATGACGGCGTGCTGAAAGTTGACGGCGATGTTGGCAACAAAAAACTCTACGACCCGCGCGCCTGGGGCAAGGTCGCGGAAACGTCAATGGCTGCGCGTGTCGGCGAATCAACCCGCCAACTCGGCTCAGTCGGCAAGTCGGTTTCAGCCTAATGTCTACACCAGAGGATGCCTCAGTGCCGCCCCGCACGAATGACCCGGAACATGCGGCAACAAATGCCCCAGAATCCACACCAGCAAACAGCCCAGAACGGCCCCGGCCTCGATACGGTGAGTATGCTCCGGAAGGATGGGTGCCTCCAACGATGGTGAACCCAGGGGCTGATAACCCGGAGGGGACAGAACGTGCGGTGAAAGGCGGGCAGTCCGGGAACGACAACTACTCCGCGCCGGGGTATCCGACAAATATCAAACAAACGGGGCACCCAATAAACACCGGGCAAACCGGAGCGGTCGGCGGCAATTCTCGCGGGCCGCACGCTGACACCCGTGTGTGGAACACACTGGCTGTTGACACAAAAGCTACGCGTCATCCCGTTGACCGTGCTATTACGGTGCTGCTACTGGTTATCGGTGCCTTCGGCGCCCTCGCCACATCGCTTGGAATGCAGCGACTGAACACAAGCATGCAGATCGCCTACACACAGTACGGAATTGGCACATTTATACCTGGGCCGTCCGCACCAACAATCATCGGAATTGGTACGTTCCTACCCATCGTGATCTACATTGCGACCATGGCCCTGTCAGTCTGGATACTGCACCGACATCGACGGGCGTTCTGGGCTCCGCTTGCCGGGGGAGCGGTGTGCCTCATTGCCACCACCGTGCTGGTCATCGTCATGATCGCCAACGATCCCACCTTTCTGGCATATATGGCGTCACCCCGGTAGCCACCGAACCGGGACGTAGTCAGATATCGGTCTTGTAACCACCGACTCAGGGCGTGTTTGCGTGTGGTCTCATAGCCCAGCGAATGGCATTCCCGTAGCATCGGAATATGACCACAGATTCTGCTCCAGATGTCTCCTCGCCAGAGAACCCACCGCCGAACGCAACCGCACCGGCCCCTTCTATCCCGCTGAATACCGGTGCTGCCCCCACCTTTTCGAACCAGCCGTACGGTGCGAACCAGCCCTACGGTGCGAACCAGCCCTACGGTGCGAACCAGCCCTACGGCACGAACCAGCCCTACGGTGCACCCGGTGCCTACAACAGCACAGCACCGTTTGAATACGCTGCCGCCCCGGGGCATCCCGCCGTCAATGCCGCGACTCGTCGTCGCAGTGCGTCCGATCTTGTGTGGTCAATCATCCTCCTTGTCGTCGCCGTGCTGGGCGCGCTGTACTGGACTCTGGTCGCCGTGAGTCTTCCCGTAATTGTGCCCGGGTACTTCATATCCACCGGAGCATCAGAGGCTGATTACCATGTAGGAAACTGGCCTTCGACACTCGCGATTGTCGGTGTGAGCATTCAAATTGTTCTTCTTGGACTGACGGTGTGGCTCACGCTTCTCTCGCTCCGGGCGCATCGCATCTCATTCTGGATCCCACTACTGGCAGGTCTGTTGTCTGTCGGGTTCGGAATCACCGTCGTCGTCGTCGCAATCTACGCGGCACTCAGGGCCGCGTAGATCCGCCCACGAGCGCACAGCACCCACAAGATGGCCTTGTGACCGCACTGGCAACATTGTCGATCCGCCACGAGCGCGCGGCACCCACCTCGAAGCCCCATCCATCCACAGCGCTCTAACCCACCAGCCACATCGCTACCGCCGCAAAGCCCCCACCCACCCCACACGGGACCCACCTGGCAGCGGGCGGGTACCTCTCCGTTGGCTGAGCCTTCACCGGGTCAGCGTGAACCAACCCACATTGGTTCTGGGGTGCCCCCCCCCGTTGGCTGAGCCCCCGTCCACCCAGGGTATGTCCCGATGATCGCTTCCACGCAAAAAAATCACGGGGTCATCTGTCTGCGCAGGGCACACTCACGCGCTCGGTGCGCCGCGGGTTTCCGGTCTGCGGGTCATCCGTCCGCGCAGGGCACGCTCAACGGTTGTGTGGTCCCGGTTTCCGAACAGTTGGGCTCATCCGTCCGCCCAGGGCACGCTCGTCACGCGCACCGCTAAGATCACGGCGCAACTCCTTCGGGAGCGAGAACATGAGATCCTCCTCGGCGGTCTTCACCTCCGTGACGTCCCGATACCCGGCTCCAGCGAGCGCCTCCAACAACTCGCCAACCAGTTCCTCTGGCACGGATGCTCCGCTGGTCACACCGACCGTGGCAACACCGTCGAGCCACTCCTGTCTCACCTCGCTCGCATAGTCCACCCGGTACGCGGCCTTTGCACCATACTCGAGTGCCACCTCCACCAATCGGACACTGTTGGAACTGTTGGCCGATCCCACAACGATGACCACATCAGCCTCAGCGGCAACCTTCTTAATTGCCACCTGCCGATTCTGAGTCGCGTAGCAAATATCATCCGACGGCGGATCCTGCAGTTTCGGAAACCGCTCCCGCAAGCGGCGCACCGTTTCCATCGTCTCGTCAACCGAGAGTGTTGTCTGCGATAACCACACAACCTTCTCGGGGTCAGCCACCTCCAGCGTCGCTACATCATCAGGGCTGTTCACGATCGTGACGTGCTCGGGCGCTTCGCCCGCCGTTCCTTCGACTTCCTCGTGCCCGGTGTGACCGATGAGCAGAATCTGCATGTTGTCGCGCGCAAACCGGACCGCCTCGCGGTGCACCTTTGTGACGAGCGGGCACGTCGCATCGATCGCACGCAACCCC
This sequence comes from Candidatus Lumbricidiphila eiseniae, assembly GCA_002529645.1. Lineage (GTDB taxonomy): Bacteria > Actinomycetota > Actinomycetes > Actinomycetales > Microbacteriaceae > Agromyces > Agromyces eiseniae. The sequence goes on from NAEP01000044.1 coordinate 78,432, forward strand.
CGCTCGGCGGCGGCAGCGACAACCATCGGCGACACCCCGTGCGCGCTGAACACGATGTGCGCACCGGCGGGAACTTCGTCAACCTCCTCAACGAAGACCGCACCCAGTTTTTCCAGTTCGGTCACAACGTGAATGTTGTGCACGATCTGCTTCCGCACGTACACGGGTGCCCCGTAGCGCTCGAGCGCCTTTTCCACGGCGATAACCGCCCGGTCAACCCCGGCGCAATACCCGCGAGGGGCCGCGAGCAACACTCGCTTCTGTCCTACGACCGGGTTATCCTTGAGCCGGTCACGCGCACCGGGAACCCGGGGCATCCCGAGGCCTATTACCGGGGCATCCGTCGAACTGATCACGCAGTCATCCTACGCGGAGCTCCCCACACACTACTGAGGCGGTCACCGTGGCGGAGGAACCAAACACCCGCGATACACCGTGGCGCGTCGCCGAGGTCTCGGACAAACTCAAGGGGTACATTGACCGACTCGGGTCGGTCTGGGTCGAGGGGCAAATCTCGCAGTGGAAAGACTCCACCGGGAACGTGTTCGGGCGGCTGAAAGACCTCGAAACCGATGCCACCCTCTCCTTCACAATCTGGTCATCGGTACGTGTCCGCAACCCCGGCGAGTTTGCGCAGGGTGACCGCGTCGCCGTCCTGCTCAAACCGGAATGGTGGGTGCGCACCGGCGAACTGCGGATGATGGTCGTGCACATCAAACACGTCGGCATCGGCGACATCCTGGAAAAAATTGAAAAACTGCGCACACAACTGGCCGCCGAAGGGTTATTTGATCCGGCCCGCAAGAAACGGCTGCCGATCTTGCCGCATGTCATCGGTCTCATCACCGGCAAAGACAGCGATGCAGAAAAGGATGTCCTGCGCAACGCGCACCTGCGTTGGCCCGCGGTGATATTCCGCACCATCCACGCCACGGTACAGGGTGAACGCTCGGTGCCCGAGATTCTCTCCGCACTGCGGGAGCTCGATGCCGACCCGGCGGTGGAGGTTATCATCATCGCGCGCGGTGGCGGCGATTTCCAGAACCTGCTCGGCTTCAGTGACGAACGCCTCGTCCGAGCGGTGTCCGCCACGCAGACTCCCGTCGTGTCTGCAATCGGGCACGAGGCCGACCGGCCCCTGCTCGATGAGGTCGCCGACCTGCGCGCCTCGACACCGACCGACGCAGCAAAGCGGGTCGTGCCCGATGTTGACGAGCACATCGCGATGATCTCCGGAGCACGGTCGCGCATGGACAGTCGGCTTCGCACCCTGCTCACCGCCGAAAAAAACCACATTATGCAACTGCGTTCCCGTCCGGTGCTCGCCGACCCCGCCACAATGATCGATCGACACGCGGAGGGGGTTGCTCGACAGCTCGTGCGCGGCAGTGAGCTCGTTGAACGCGGGGTGGATCGAGCGTCCGCCCACATCGCACAGCTGCGCGGGCAACTCGAGGCCCTCTCCCCGCTCGCCACGCTCGCGCGGGGCTACGCAATCGTGCAGAGCACCGACGGTCGAGTCATCCAGACACCGACGGATGCTCCGGATGGCACGGAACTGATTCTCACCGTGGCTCGGGGTATCCTTGCGGCCCGTTCACTCGGACCGGGTACCGCCACCGCTGCGAGCCCCGAAGAGTAGCGCCAGTTGCACTGTTCGCCGCCGCACAGCGACCGCTACCTCCGCGAGCCCCGAAGAGTAGCGCCCCGGGCACGCCGGGCAGTATTGCCGCGCACCGCGATCATCGTAGTGCGGGCCGGGGCAGAGCCGGGCGGTGTCAGTGGTGCCGCATAAGATGGTGGGCATGGGCGCACCGGAGGTTGCAGAGCTGAACTATGAACAGGCCCGCGACGAGCTCGCGCGGGTTATTTCTGAGCTTGAGCAGGGAACGCCAACCCTGGAGCACTCCCTCGAACTGTGGGAGCGCGGTGAAGCATTGGCCCGGCGGTGTGAAGAGTGGTTGCTCGGAGCGCGTGAGCGACTCAACGCTGCTCGCTCCGGGGCGACCGTGTCCACGGCCACAGCCACGGGTGACGCGGCCACCGCCCACAATGCACCCACCGCCCACAACAACGCAGTTGCCACCCACACGGCCACCATCGACGAGGTCGGCTCTGCGTAATGGCTGATCGAGCATTCCGCGTCGTCGCCGAACTTGGCCGCCCGGAAACCCCGGAAGAAACCGCCGCGCGTCGGGCAGCTGACACTCTCAAGCACCGGCAGCGACAGACACTTCGTAACCTCATCCTCGCCCTCGGTGCGAGTCTGCTCATCGTTGTTCTGATCGTGCTCATCGTGCCACGGGGTGGGCAACCGTTCGCCCGCGATATCGATGTCGCGAGCGTCGCCGCGCAGGCCCAGGCAGCGAGCGACGTGCCCCTCGTTGCGCCCCCACTGTCAGCAGAATGGAGTGCCAACGCCGCTGAGCTCCGGCGTAACACCAATGCGGGCGTCACCGCCTGGTACGTCGGCTATATCACCCCGAGCGACGAGTACATCGGCTTTTACCAGGGTGCCCAGGCCACACCAACCTGGCTCGCCACCCTTGTTGCACAGACAACACCAAGCGACACCGCAACGATCAGCGATGTCACATGGAACGTGTATAACAATCGCAACTCCAGCCGTGACGTTGGCAACGCACGGTTCGCGCTTGCAACCACCCGCGGAACAACGACGTTCGTTCTCCTGGGCACAGCGACCGACCCTGAGTTCCAAGAAATTGCCACGGCCATTGGGCCAGCCATCCAGAAGCAATAGCAACACCAAAACAGCGGCACCAAGCCCCAGGCACCAAAACAATTGCCACACCAAGGAAGCGTGAAGGACCCCCACCCGTGAGCGAGCAACCACCGGCACGGTCCGACTCCCCCGCCGAAACCTGGCGTGAGTTGCGCCGAGGCAACGAACGTTTTGTGGCGGGCACCCCGCAGCATCCGCGCCAGGATGTCGAGCACCGCACCTCACTCGCTGTGCAACAACGACCGCTGGCCGCGATTTTTGGATGCAGCGACTCTCGCCTCTCCGCGGAGATAATCTTCGATGTTGGGCTCGGTGATGCGTTCGTCGTTCGCAACGCGGGTCAGGTCATCTCCGAGTCCGTGGTTGGTTCACTGGAATACGCGGTCGGCAGTCTCGGAGTCCCGCTTATTCTCGTGCTCGGACATGACGAGTGCGGTGCCGTGCGCGCGGCAATCGACTCACAGGCGGCGGATGCGCCGCCGCTAGCGGCACACATTGCGACCCTTGTCGCAGGCATCCTGCCCGCTGTTCGTCGGGTTGCAGGCGGTGACCCCGCCGCTCCGCTCGACCCGAGCGATATCGACTCCGGGTATGTCGGTCGCGAACACCTACGCGACACCGTTGCCGAACTCGTCGAACAGTCAGAGATGATCAGCGACGCCATCGCAGCGGGTACGCTGGCTATCGTCGGAGCTAACTACCGCCTACTGGAAGGCCGTGTAGAAACCGATGTTGTCGTGGGGGCAATTTGATGAAAACTGCGTGTGACCACCACAGCAGAACACCGGAGCCATCACAGCTCACCTGAACCCACCCGACTGCCAACACCACAACCACAACCACCAACACCAACACCATCGAAGGAACCAGTTCGTGACCACCACCCCCGAGTACCGGATCGAACACGACACCATGGGCGAGGTCCGCGTGCCCGCCACCGCACTGTACGGCGCTCAAACGCAGCGAGCCGTCGAGAACTTCCCCCTCTCCGGCTCGGTTCTTGAACCCCAGCAGATCCAGGCCCTTGCCCGCATCAAGCACGCGGCCGCACAGGCCAATGTTCAGCTGGGCGTGCTGGATGCCTCAATTGCAGACGCGATTACCGCCGCCGCCGAGGAGGTCATCGCGGGCAGCCACGGTTTTACCGAACATTTCCCGGTTGACGTGTACCAGACCGGATCCGGCACCAGCTCAAACATGAACATGAACGAGGTGCTCGCAACCCTCGCGACGACCAAGCTCGGCAGCCCGGTGCATCCCAATGACCACGTCAACTGCTCGCAATCCTCCAATGACGTCTTCCCGACTTCGGTGCACATTGCTGTGACCGAAGCCCTGATCAACAACCTCGTGCCCTCGCTCGACCACCTCGCGGTGGCACTCGAGGCAAAAGCCGCCGCGTGGGCAGGCATCGTCAAGGCGGGTCGCACCCACCTGATGGACGCCACCCCGGTCACCCTCGGGCAAGAGTTCGGTGGCTACGCCCGTCAGGTGCGGCTCGGTATTGAACGCGTGCACTCGGCGCTGCCCCGGGTTGCCGAAGTTCCGCTCGGTGGCACTGCCGTCGGCACCGGCATAAACACGCCCGCGGGATTCCCGCAGCTGGTCATCACGCTGCTGCAACAGAGCACCGGGCTGCCCATCACCGAGGCCTTTGATCACTTCGAGGCGCAGGCCAACCGCGATGGGCTGGTGGATGCCTCGGGTGCCCTCCGCTCAATCGCAGTAAGCCTCACCAAAATCTGCAACGACCTGCGCTGGATGGGTTCCGGACCGAACACCGGCCTCTCCGAGATCCATATCCCCGATCTGCAGCCCGGTTCCTCGATCATGCCCGGCAAGGTCAACCCCGTCATCCCGGAGGCGGTACTCATGGTGTGTGCTCGGGTCATCGGCAATGATGCGACAATCGCATGGGGCGGGGCATCCGGTGCCTTTGAGCTCAACGTCGCCATCCCGGTGATGGGCACCGCCCTGCTCGAGTCAATCCGTTTGCTCGCCAACGGATCACGAGCGCTCGCCGACAAGACGATTGACGGCCTGCAGGCCAACATCGAGCGGGCCACCGCGCTGGCCGGGATGTCTCCCGCCATCGTCACCCCCCTCAACAAGCTCATCGGCTACGAGGCCGCCGCGAAGATCGCAAAGCACTCCGTCGCGCAGGGCATCACCGTGCGCGACGCCGTCACTGATCTCGGTTACCTAGAGCGCGGCGAACTCACCGAAGCACAGCTTGACACCGCCCTCGATCTCATGTCGATGACCCGACCACCGCGTGCTTAAGCGGAAACCTATCCGGCGTCCGGGCCATCCAGCATCTCGGACACGAGCGCCGCGATTGCCGAGCGTTCCGACCGAGTGAGCGTAATGTGTGCGAACAAGGGATGCCCCTTCAGCGTCTCAATCACGCTCGCGATGCCGTCGTGGCGCCCCACCCGTAGGTTGTCGCGCTGCGCGACATCGTGAGTGAGCACAACCCGCGAGTTCTGCCCGATCCGAGAGAGGACGGTGAGCAGCACGTTTCGCTCCAGCGACTGTGCCTCGTCAACAATGACAAACGCATCGTGCAGCGAGCGTCCGCGAATGTGAGTGAGCGGTAACACCTCCAGGATGCCTCGCTCCACGATTTCTTCGAGCACATTGTCTGATACGACCGAACCGAGTGTGTCAAAGACCGCCTGCCCCCACGGGTTCATCTTTTCACCCTGGTCGCCGGGGAGGTACCCAAGCTCCTGTCCGCCCACCGCGTAGAGCGGGCGGAACACCATGATCTTTCTGTGCTGCTGGCGTTCGAGCACCATTTCCAGCCCCGCACACAGCGCAAGCGCTGACTTTCCCGTGCCCGCCCGCCCGCCGAGCGAAAGAATTCCGACCTCGGGGTCGAGCAGTAGATCGATTGCAAGCCGCTGTTCGGCCGAGCGACCGTGCAGTCCAAAGACATCACGATCGCCCCGAACAAGCCGCACCTCGCGCTCCCCGACCACTCGCCCGAGCGCTGAGCCGCGCTCGGAGTGGATAACCAAACCGGTGTTCACAGGCATCCCCGCTACCTCGGATGTGGTCATCGATTCATGCTCGTAGAGCGCGGCCATGTCGTGCGCCCCGAGAGAAAGTTCGTCCATGCCGGTCCAACCGGAGTCAGTGGCAAGCTCGGCACGATACTCCTGTGCGCGGAGGCCGATTGAGGCGGCCTTCACCCGCATCGGTAGATCTTTGGACACAACGGTGACGGGCACACCATCGTTGGCGAGGTTCGCCGCGCAGGCAAGAATACGAGAGTCGTTGTCTCCGAGTTGCAACCCGCTCGGCAACACCGAGGGATTCGAGTGGTTGAGCTCAACCCGGAGCGAGCCACCCTCCCCCACCGCAATCGGGAAATCAAGTCGCTCATACTCCAGCCGCAGGTCATCGAGAATGCGCAGCGCCTGCCGCGCAAAATACCCGATTTCAGGATCGTGACGCTTCGACTCAAGCTCCGTGATGACCACCACCGGCAACACAATGGAATGTTCAGCAAACCGGAACAGTGCACGCGGGTCCGACAGCAGCACCGAGGTGTCCAACACGTACGTTCGCTCCGCCTGCGCTGCCGATGTGGGCGTGGATGTCGCGGGCTTCACACGCGCGCGACTCGCCGAGTGTTCGACCCTGGCAGTGTCGAGTGAGGTCACAATCGCTCCTACCTCCGAGCTTTACTCGGATCCCTGGTCGGCTAGCGATACCCTCCACCGAGCGGTCACGAGCCGACTCGACCAGGCGCGGTGCCTGACGATCTCGACGCTACGACCGCGCCCCAGAAATGCCTCCAGCGACACGCGACGAAGGGCATTGTTGTCATTAGATTCAGCCGGAGGGAACCGGCTCGGCACCGGAGTGGACCCGCTTGGCACCAGAGGAGGCCCGCTTGATGCCAGGGTGGGCGCATCCGATCCCCTCTGAAGTTCCCGGCTGCATTCTTATGCGCTCACCCACCGAATCGACGATGCCGGGTCGCATAATCACGCAGCGCACGCAAGAAATCGACAGGACGCAGATCCGGTCCGAGCGCCTCGACAAAGTAAAACTCACTGTACGCAGCCTGCCAGAGCATGAAGTCACTGAGCCGCTGTTCCCCTGACGTGCGAATCACCAGATCCGGGTCGGGCTGACCTCCGGTATACAGGTGCTCGCCGATCAGTTCCGGGGTGAGCCGCTCGGAAAGTTCCTCCAGCCCGCGCCCTTCCGCGTGGTGCGCGGCGACGATCGAGCGCATCGCGTCGATGATCTCAGTTCTCCCGCCATACCCGACGGCGAGATTGACGTGCAAGCCCGTGTTCGCGTGAGTGCGCTCCGCGGCCTCGGTGAGCGCAACGACAAGACTCCCGGGAAGTCCCGCGCGCGATCCCACGTGCTGCACCCGCCATTCGCGAAAGTGAGACAACTGCTGGGCGAGGTCAGCAATGATGTCGACAAGCTCTCCCAGTTCGGGACCTGACCGATTGGTGAGGTTGTCACTGGAGAGCAGGTAGAGGGTAACCGTGCCAATCCCCAGATCATCGCACCATTCGAGAAACTCCTGCACCTTGATGGCACCGGCACGGTGCCCGTGCACGGCGGAGGCGTATCCGAGTTGCTTTGCCCAGCGGCGATTGCCGTCAATGATCATCGCCACGTGCTGCGGCAGGTCCGAAGCATCCAGTTCTCGTCGAAGTCGGCGTTCATAGAGGCGATACAGGATGCCACGACTGAAGTCCGGAAAGCTTCTTGTCACTCCCTAACGCTAGCGGTTCATCGCCCCGAGCCCCGCCCTTGTAAAGCGGTGCGATTGCCGGCTCGGACGCCGTCAGGTACTGGGCGGCATCCCCGCCCCCGCGAAGCGGTGCGATTGCGCGTGCACGATCGCAGAACGGGCACCCGGGCCGTCGCAATTCTGTGACATACCGCCACGGCACCCGCTACGGATTCTCTCGCGCACCCACGATCACGAACTGTCGCGGGTGAAATGGGCCTACGCTGAGAGCATGAGCGTCGGTGATAGCATCCCAAGCCTCCCGCTGCTCGACGAGTCCATTGCTATGCGGAACAACCGCGAACGCAAGCCGAGCTGGCGCGGCTGGATACACGCGGGCACCTTCCCCATCGCGGTGGCTGCCGGAATCATCCTCATTGTGTTGGCGCAGGGTGTTCCCGCTAAATGGGCATCGGCCGTGTTCCTGCTCACCTCTGCCCTGTTGTTTGGCACCTCTGCGCTGTATCACCGCGTCAACTGGTCGAACCGTGCGCGTAACATCCTCAAGCGCATTGACCACTCCAACATCTGCCTGCTCATTGCGGGCACCTATACTCCGCTCGCTGTCTGTGCCCTCCCGCCCCATAAGGGCATGTTGCTGCTCGTCCTGGTGTGGTCGAGCGCGATCATCGGGATCGGATTCCGGGTTTTCTGGGTCAACGCACCACGCTGGCTCTACGTCGCTATTTATATCCTCATGGGCTGGGCAGCGATCATGTTCGTCGTTGATCTTGTCAACGCTAACGTCGCCATGATGGTGCTCGTCCTTACCGGCGGACTGCTCTATACGGCGGGGGCGATCGTGTATGCACTCAAGCGCCCTAACCCGGTGCCCGGCACGTTCGGCTTCCACGAAATCTTTCACAGTTGCACGGTGCTTGCCTTCCTGTGCCACTGGGTCGCGATGCTGCTTACTACCATCGCCCCCGTTTACAACCGGGGTTGAGCTACCGGTTACCAGCTCGAAGACCTGAAAAGCCACTCCGGCACCCCGCAACATGTGTCAAACGCGACCGCTGCGGAGGCGATCATGAATATCCTGTGGCGACATCAGTGCCGACCCCGGAGGTGGGCCCCGACTAGACACGGCAGAAAATCCTGGATGACACGGTCGTGAAGACAACGCAGTCGTGACACCAAAATGAATCCTCTCGATACTTGTGGGCTCTGATCTCACGGGTTCTACGAGATGATCGCGTGTTTATGGAACATTTTTATGAGACATTCTCATTTTTCTTGCGGATATACCTTGTGGTTGCGGTCGTACCAGAGAATGTAAAAAATGGTCCCATTTCGGTAACCCCAGACACGAACGGTATTTCCGTGACGGAGACGATAGAGTTCCTCCTGATCGCCAAGTCCAATTTGATCGAGCCGTTCTTGAGCTTCCTTGCAGATTACTGTGACCTTTTCAGAGTGGTGCAGTTGGCGGCTTTTGTTCTTAGAGTTGAAGCGAAGGTCTTTGACCTGTTTCCACGTACTTTCCTGAAGGCTTCCAAGCAGTTCAAGTAGGTCTTTGGCTTCCTTCGGTTCGATTTTCCAGTCCCAGCTGCCTGCGTATTCATAGTCGATGGTACTCGCCTCCCAACGGAAATTTTTGCTGTCAATTTCAGCCGGGACCACGTTCGGTGACGTTTTGATGGTGGACTCGGTGCTGCGAGAACGCCCTCGGGTATCATTCCATTTCTGGCGACCACCTGGCGACTCAGCCCTGGGGGGGACTTTTTCACTCAAGCCTGTTCGCTACCCGGAGCGCTGAGTCGAGTCCGCCGAAAAAGTCTTGCATGACATCGAGGTCAATAACGGCCTCAGAACTTTCTCCGTCTGGAATGCCACCGCGCGCACTGAGCCACGGGCGTTCCTCGTGTGTCATATCGCTCAGCTGCTGCCCGCTGAGGTCACCATAGCTGCCAAGCACCACATCAATTGTCTCCATCTCAGAGTCCGTCAGGCGACTGATGTCACCATGAGGCCACGTGCTCACGCTGAATTGCCCGCGATGTTTCCTGTAGAGGTCGCAGACGACCGGTCCGTTGGCCCATGCCTGAATGGGGTCCTCGAAGAGGGGGTGTTCATCCCATGCCAGCGACCAGCCCTGTGTGTAGTAGCAGAGCTTTTGGAGTTTCATAGTGCTCATGGGACCGCGTTTTTCAAGGATGTACGCGGCGACATCGTTGACATCCGCCATGCTACCCACCTCCTTGCGGTTCCAAATACCTGAGAATTATCCACAGACTATTCCGGCAAGTTTAGCAAAATAATCTTGTGCGAATTCAGCATACCAAGCGGTTGGAAAACGCCTGCTGGCGACCACGCCTGGTTACCGGGTCACTCATCGGTGTGCTCCTCAGGTTCGTGCCCCGAGAGCCCGGAAGGCCCACGCAGAACAAGCTATGACCGATCAGCCGGGAAGGTGTCGAGCTCGACATCACGGTCGTTGGCTGCTACCAGCCGTTCAGGTGCGACGGCTCTGTCGGGCATCCCCGCTGCTTCCTCCGCAGCCAGTTGTTCCCGCACCTGTTCACGGTAACGGAGGCGGCGCACTCGATGTGTCATGTCAAGAACGAGCAGTACCACCGCCACCATCAGCACAAACGTCACGATGAATCCCCAGAATCCGGGCGTGACCGCGTTCGGATCGAACTCCGCGGGAAGCGGGGAGGGGGTGTCCAGGCGAAGCATCCGTACCTCCCGTGTGTATGACCGACGGTGTTCTCATCAGACCCACGGTCTAGACTGAACCCAGCCTAGACGAGTTATTCGGTGAGGAGCGGCGGTGCCGAGAGCGAATGACGCAGAGTTCGAGGGTGGCACGCTCGATGCACCCACCGACACCGGTGCCCTTCTTGCGCAGCGCTATGGCCGCACCCCGCACGCACGGGCACGCGATCGACTGCTTCTCATCCTCGGGGGGCTCGCGGTTGGGGTCATCGTTGTTGCCTGGGTATTCTGGGCAGGACTCGACGGGCAGCGAGCCGCCGTCGAAGTCACCAACACCAGCTACACCATCAACGCAGCGGACCGCTCGATTGAGGTGAGGTGGAACCTGTCCGCGCCCCCCGGCAGCGCTACCTCGTGTATCGTGCAAGCGCTCAACGCCAACTTCACCATCGTGGGGTGGAAAGTGGTGGATATCCCCCCTTCTACCGCCCACATCCGCACCCTCACCAAACACATCCGACTGGCGCAACCTGCTGACACGGGTTTGGCCTACCGATGTTGGCTCACCTAACATAGGTGTTTCGCCTCGAAGTTCCAAGGCCCCGCACCCGCGCCCCGGGGCGACCCCGCAAGATCTTGTAGATACCTCATCCAATCAACACCCCGCACCCGTACTCCGGGACGGCTCCCCTACATCGAAAGCGTGCACTCATGGCTAACGACACGCCTACCACCTGGCTCACCCAGGACGCCTACGACCGACTCACCGCTGAGCTGGAACACCTGTCAACAGCCGGTCGGGAAAACATCGCAAAACGCATCGAAGCGGCGCGCGAAGAGGGCGACCTGAAGGAAAACGGCGGCTACCATGCCGCGAAAGATGAACAGGGCAAGCAAGAAGCACGGATCCGCCAGCTCACAGCGCTGCTTCGCACGGCGGAGGTGGGCGAAGCCCCGACATCCTCTGGCGTCGTCGAAGCGGGTACGGTCATTACCGCGATCATCGGTGGTGACCAGAGCACGTTCCTGATCGGTAACCGCGAAATCTCAGGCGATTCAGAACTGGCCGTCTACAGCGAAAGCAGCCCGATCGGTGCCGCAATCATCGGACTCAAGGTGGGCGAATCCACCGGCTACACCGCGCCTAACGGCCGCGAAATTGCGGTAAAAATTGTGGATGTCGCGACCTGGACAGGTCAGTAGCGTTCCACCATGCACCGCCAGCGGCCCTACCGCACCGTGTGTTATCCCTGCCGAGGCTCCCACCCACAGATCTCGCGAGGGCGTGCGTCGAGGGTTGCCCCCGGTGCACCCGCAAGGCCTGGTTCGCTGGAACGACAACCTCAATAATCTCGAGTTGCCCCCGGTGCACCCGCAAGGCCTGCGCCCACAGATCCCACGGGCTCTCATTCCCCAATGATCACGGGTTCGTCGGAGCCCGAAGCGCCCCCATACGCCCTCATTCCCCAATGATGACGGGTTCGTAGCCGGCGCGGCGCAGCGTGTGCACCACCTCCGCACGGTGTTCAGGGCCACGGGTCTCAACCGAGAGTTGCAACTCCACCTCGGAAATCTGCATTTTTGATCCGTGTCGTGTGTGCAACACCTCCACGACGTTGGCGTTTGCACCCGAGAGCAACTCGGAGATCCGAGCAAGCTGCCCCGGACGGTCGGGCAGCCCGATAGTGATCGTGAGGTACCGGTCGGATGCGGCGAGTCCGTGCGCGACCACCCGCTGCATGAGCAGTGGGTCAATGTTGCCGCCGGAAAGCAGGGCGACAACCGGGCCATCCGACCTAACCTGACCGGTCATGATTGCGGCAACCGACACTGCACCCGCCGGTTCAACCACGAGCTTGGCGCGTTCAAGTAGAACCAGGAGTGCCCGCGCGATATCGTCCTCCGACACGGTGACGATCTGGTCAACAAACTCCTGCACAAGGGGGAAGGTGATCTCTCCCGGGCGGTACACCGCGATCCCATCAGCAATGGTCGGAACAACAGCAACCTGCTGCGGCGATCCTGCAGCAAGCGAGGCCACAAACGGGGACGCATTCGCCGCCTGCACACCGATGATGTGAATGGTTCGACCCAACTGCGCGGCACGCTGCTTCATGACGCTCGCAACACCGGCGATGAGACCGCCGCCGCCGATCGGAATGACAACGGTTGTGACGTTCGGAACCTGCTCGAGAATTTCCAACCCGATAGTCCCCTGACCAGCGATGATGTCGAGATGGTCGAACGGCGGAATGATGACCGCACCGGTTGACCGTGCAAAATCGGCCGCGGCTGCAGCTGTATCACCGAAGTTGTCACCGTGGAGCACTACCTCGGCACCATAGGAATGAGTGGCCTCAAGCTTCGGCAGCGCCACCCCGACCGGCATGAAGATAGTAGCCCGGATCCCCAACTCGCGGGCAGCGTAGGCGACTCCCTGCGCATGATTTCCGGCGGATGCCGCGACCACTCCCCGCGCACGCGCGTCAACACTGAGGGCTGACAGCAGCCGATAGGCACCACGGAGCTTGTACGAGCCGGTGCGCTGCAGGTTTTCGCATTTCAGATAGACCGGCTGCCCGAGGCTCGCAGACAGATAGGTTGACGATTCCATGGGCGTCTGTCGCACGATGCCGCGCAGGATGTCGCGGGTGCGCTCAAACTCGGCAAGCGAGGGGGTGCTCACGATGTGAAACCTGACTTTCCTAGAGCGGATTTACTGGGCTCCGTGCGCCACAGGGCGAACCGGGGTGCGACACGCAGACTGACATCGTCCTTCCAGGAGCCGCCGACAACGTAAACAATAATGACATTAAGCGCAGCCCCCGTAGGTACAGCGAAGAGGGCTCCCGGAATACCACCAAGAAGAGAACCGGTTGCCACCGCAAGAACCACCCCGAGCGGATGCGCCTTCACCGCGGTTCCCACTAACAAGCGGCTGCAGGATGTATCCCTCACGCCGCTGTACGGCGAGCAGCAGCTACGACCACGCTGGCTGTGAGCCTCATCGCAAACCGAATACCCTCTGCGGGCTCTCCCGGCCCGGCTCCGGACACCCCGACGGCACCGATCAGCGTCACTCTCAGAACTGGACCCGTGGTGCATCGGCGGTCAACACCGTGCCATCCAGCTCAAAATAGTCGCGCCGGTGATAGTGGAGACTGCGGAGGAAAAGGGTGTTCGGAAATGCCTCCAGCCGGCTGTTAAACTCGCGCACTCGAACGTTGTACCCGCGCCGGGCAGCCTGTACCCGGTCTTGCATGTCTCGCAGTTCGGATTGCAGCTGAAGGAACTTCGTGCTGGCTTGAAGTTTGGGATACGCCTCCGCTACTTCAAAAAGGGATCGGACTGCCTGCTGCATGCTGCACTCGGTGCGGGCAGCGGGAAGGGGAGTCTGTGCGCCAGCGGTCTGTTCCCGCGCCTGCATCACCGAGATGTACACGGATTCTTCGTGCGGGGCATACTTTTTCACGAGCTCAACCAGATGCGGGAGCAGCTCTAGTCGCCGCGAGAACTGGTCGCAGAGATTCTCCCACTCCTCATCAACACGACCGTTGAGGTGCACAAGCGCCTTGCGCGCAAGGAGCAGGTACAGACCGGCCGCAATCACCACGATCGCAACAACGAGTATGACGGGAACGATCCATTCCACGGGAGGCACTCCTAACAGGGTTGTGTGGAGGTTGCATTGACCTGACGCCGCACACACCACATCAACGGATGGCACAGCTATCGACCGAGGAGAAAACCCCACTCCTTATCATATCCACCGACAAGTCACCCGGTAGGGCTCTGTGGAAGAGATCACAGCTAACCCACAGTGTGCCTCATGGGCTTGGGCACTCGGAAACACCCCCTCCACCAGCCGACTGACACCAACCTCATAACCGATCACAGCTAACGTACACCCGACACGGTGCCGCAGCATCCCGGTAATTTTCGGCACACCGACGACAGGAGAGATACGCTCGCAGGATGCGACTTGGCGTTCTCGATGTAGGTTCAAATACCGTCCATCTGCTCGTGGTTGATGCTCACCCGGGAGCACGCCCCATCCCGGCCGTGTCGCACAAATCGGTTCTCCGGCTCATGCGCTACCTCGACCCCGATGGTGCGATCAATGACGAGGGAATCGCGGCCCTTGTCGAAGCCGCCACCCGAGCCGCAGCGGAGGCGCGTGCGGCTGGGGTGGACGAATTGCTCACGTTCGCGACATCCGCCATCCGTGAGGCGCGCAACGGACCCACCGTGCTGACCCTCATCTCGGAGGTGCTCGGTCAGGAACTCCGGGTGCTCTCCGGAACAGACGAGGCCAAGCTCACGTTTCTCGCGGTGCGTCGCTGGTTTGGCTGGTCGTCAGGATGCATCCTGCTGTTTGATATTGGCGGCGGCTCGCTCGAGCTAGCGCAGGGCATTGATGAGGTCCCGGATGTCGCGGAGTCTGTTCCGCTCGGCGCGGGCCGCTCCACCGTCGCGTTCCTGCCCGACGATCCGCCCTCGCCTGAGCAGCTGAATGCGCTCCGGCATCACGCAGCAACCGTACTTGCGCAAACCGTCTCCGCTTTCGGCCCACTGGCACGGCCCGACCATGTCGTCGGATCGTCAAAAACGATTCGCTCACTCGCACGACTGGCGGGGCATCCCGTCACCGGTGCCAGGAGCAGTGAACGGTGGCTCCTGCCACGCAACCGTCTCAACGATTGGCTTCCCCGGCTCGCTCAAATCCCCTCCCAGGCTCGCACGGCGCTGCCCGGCATCACCGCCGATCGTACGTTCCACATCGTTGCGGGTGCTGTTGTGCTCGCCGAAACCATGCGCGCGTTTGATGTTGACGAACTCGAAATCTCGCCGTGGGCACTGCGTGAAGGACTCATCCTGCGGCGACTCGATCGGCTGGGATAGCTGCCAGGTTCGTCACGCCCACAGTGTTGTGACGGCAGATTCGCCTCTGGCGTGCCCTTCAGCTTCCCGGTTAGTTTGTGGCGCGCGGAGCCTTTGCGGGGATGTGGACAAAGTGACAGAGCACACGTGGTTAGGTCGTAGTACGTGCAGCCTTCCCGCTGGGTGCCGATTTGGCGGATGCCCGTGCCGGGGCCGTCACGACCGGGGCATCCACCGGTTTAGGGCGCGAGGCAAACGCCTCAAACTGCGCGCGCGGATGCTGCACCGCAGCAAGTGAGACAATATCGCGTCCGAGCCAGAGGTTGTTCCACCAGCCCCAAAAGACGCGAAACTTGCGCTCCCAACTCGGGATGGCAAGACCGTGGTAGCCGCGGTGTGCAAACCAGGCAAACAGACCGGTCAGGGCGATCTTCTTTGACTGGAATGCGCCAGCACCAATGCCGAGCCCCGCGACCGCACCGAGGTTCTTGTGGACGTACTGCTTCGGTTCCTCGCCGCGCAAAACCGCCACAATGTTCTTCGCGAGCAGCTTGCCCTGCCGCACCGCGTGCTGGGCGTTCGGCACACAGTTGCCGCCAACACCGCCACCGGTGAGATCGGGCACCGCCGAGATATCACCAGCAGCCCAGGCATCCACAACAGCCTCATCCTCGTCACCGATCCGGAGATCAGCACGAACCCTGATTCGACCACGCTCTTCGACGGGCAAGTCACTCGAGCGCACAATGCCCGGGTTCGCCATCACACCGGCCGTCCAGATGATGAGATTCGCCGGAATTGACTCACCCGTGGACAGCTCAACAACACTGTCAACCGCGCTCTGCACCTGCGTATCGAGGTGAATCTTTGCTCCACGCTGAGCAAGGTTCTTAATGACCTTGAGACTAGTGGGGAGCGATACCTCGGGCATGATCCGCCCCATCGCCTCGATGAGGTGAAAGTGAACCTCTTCAAACGCAATCTGCGGGTAGTGCTTGAGCAGTGCGGTTGCGAACGAGCGTAGTTCCGCAAACACCTCGATACCGGCAAATCCACCCCCCACCACGACGGTTGTCAGCACACGTTCCCGCTCCGGTCCAGGGGCAAGGTTGGATGCCACGGAGAAACTGTCGATGAGACGATCACGAATCGCGACCGCTTCTTCGATGGTCTTCAGACCGATCGCGTTGTCCGCAATCCCGGGGATCGGGAAGGTGCGCGAGACCGCACCACCAGTGACGACAACGATGTCATACTCAAACTCCCAGGGGGAGCCATCCACCGGGGTGATTGTGGCGGTCTTCGAGGCGTGGTTGATCGCGGTGACCGTGGCGGTGATCACTGCGGTGCGGGTAAGGTGACGGCGCTGGGCCACCACCGCGTGCCGCGGTTCGATGGACCCGGCAGCTACCTCGGGCAAGAACGGCTGGTACGTCAGATACGGGAGCGGATCAACGACCGTCACCTCTGCCTCCCCCGATCGGAGCCACTTCTCCAGTTTCCATGCGGTGTAAAAACCGGCATAGCCGCCACCGACAATGAGAATTTTGGGCACAGTGAGTCTCCTCGCTCAACTTAGCGGAGCGCCGCTTGAGCAGCGGCACACGGGGTGGGGTTTGTGTTGCTCGGTTATCGCTCGCGCCGACGAGCGAGGCGTTTCCAGTGGCGAACAGCACCGATTCCTAGCAGCGCAGTTAGCGTACCAAATCCAGCGACGAGCGCGAGCGGGACCGTCACATAAGTAAGAGTCCGCTCGGTGGGCAACAACGTTTTGGCTCCCGTCAGGGGCGGCAGCGGGGGGTCAGGGATGGGGGTGATCGGCGGTTTTTCGGTTGCTGCAGCACTCGGGGTCACATCCGCACGACGGTGCAGTCTGATCCAGGAGGTGAGCCCATCGACGAGAACATGTGAATCAACCGGAGTAACCTGTGCGGTGAGTGCCGCGACCGGGTCAATGAGCCCGTATCCGTAGAGCGCGCTCGGCACGACGTGGCCATCGGGGTTCGCGGTGCGAGTCACCCGCTCGATGACGTTCGCGGCATCCAGATCGGGATACTTTGACCGCACGAGAGCGACAAGACCCGACACGATGGGAGTGGCACCACTGGTGCCGTACCACGTCACATACGCACCGTTCGGGTTGACACCGACGAGATCTTCGCTGGGGGCAGAAATCCCGATGGTGATGCCCTGCGAGCTTGCGTCGACGCTCGCTTTCTTGGTGCGGGTCACTCCGCCCACGGTGAGAACCCCGGGGATCGTCGCGGGTGCACCCACCTCGCTCGTCCCACCGCCGCGATTGCCGGCTGCGGCCACCACTACCACATCGTGCTGGAAAGCGTAGAGAAAAGCCTCGTCCCAACTCGGTGGCCAGTCCCGGGTGTTACGAGTGAGGGACATGTTGATGACCTTTGCACCACTGTCAACTGCCCACTTTACTGCCTTTGCGATCTGGTCATCAGGGGAGAGAACCGCACCGGTGTTCTGACCAAACGCAACCGAGACGCTCAGTATTTTCGCGTCCGGTGCAACACCCATGATTCCGCTCGTGGCGGATGTCCCGTTCCCCGCCAACAACGACGCGACAAGCGTGCCGTGCTCGGAATCCTCCCCCACCGGGGTTTGGCCGTCGGCGGACCCGATGCCCGAGACATCCGTACCACCCACGACAGTGCCAGCCAGATCAGGCACCGATCCCTTCACGCCGGTGTCGATGATGGCGACTTTTACTCCTTTGCCCCGTGTGATATTCCACGCGGAGAGGAAACCGTAGTCACTGAGCCAGTATTCGCTGTCACGCACGATATCCGCACGGGCAGGTGTCGCGCCAGAGATCCCGAGCAGGGCGGTTGCCAGCACCGTGGCCGCGATGGTCGCACGTGGTGTCGGGATGACCCGACCGCGCGTCACCGACACGAACCCGAACCCGCACACTGACACACGGACACACCGCCGCCCTCGGACTCGCCCACTGGCGGGTACTCCGGACACTGACACACCGATGGTGTCCACCGCGAGCGCGCGAGTGCAAGATCACCGATCGGGTTCACCCCCGGGCCTGCCGCGAGCGCATGCGCGCAGAGCGCGTGCAGGCACTTCACCCGCACCGGCATGCCCCCGGCCGAGGTCTGCGCAAGCTCGGGAACAACCGCGACGGCCTCTCGCTCAGCAAGATACGAGCGATGGGCCGCGCGATACGCCACCGCAATATCCGGGTCGGATTCGAGCAGCTCGGTGCACTCCGTCATAAACTGCGCGGCTTCTAGGCGCGACATCTCTGCGGTGGCTGCCGGATGCGTCAGGTAGTAGAGGGTGGGGAAGGGCGTGCCATCTGCCAGTCGCGGTGCGGTCGTCACCACCGCCGGTGCACCACACACGCACCGCGCGGGCACCGCGATCACATTGCGGGCGGGACGTCCCAGCTGCGCTGAGACAATCTGGATGTCTCGCTCCGTCACACTCCCGGTCAACGGCGTCATTATCCACCTGCCCCGGGGGTCGCTGTCGGCGCAGGTGTCGGTGCACCCGCGCCAGCATCCCGCGCCGCGGGTGTGAGCCCTGCCACCATCACTGATGAGAGCGCGGTGAGCATCCAGTTGCTCTTTGTCGTGGTCAGCTGTGCCGACACCGGCACCTGTGATTCGAGCTTTTCGGTATCCGGTCGATCATCGATAACGAGGTAACTGACCTCACCCGGCCGCACGTAGTAAAGACGTTCGCGTGCCTGCGTGATGATGTACGTCGTGTCATTCCAGCGGTCACGCTGTGCCTGCAACTGTTGCACGGTGGTTTCGTCCGCCGCAATGGCGGTCTGCAGTTCTAGGATTTGACGACGTTGCGCGACGTACGCACTGACCGTCGGGGCGAGCACGAGCACGGCGAGCACGATCATCATCAACATCATGACCGAAAAACCCGACACAACGACCCCACCACCGCGCCGGGCAGGACGTGTCGTGGGGCGGGCGGGCGGGCGCAATTTTCGCTCCGTCATTCCACTCCTACACCTCCCGCATGAGACCAGAAAGAAGGATGCCGCTGGGGCGCGAACCTACCGCGCCATCCGCGACCCCGAACTGTGACACAGCACCGTCACCGACGCAATGCCGTAGACCGAGGAAACGCCGAACGCCCGGCGTACACCGCAGCCTCACCGAGTTCTTCTTCGATCCTCAAAAGTTGATTGTACTTGGCAACCCGCTCGCTCCGAGCGGGCGCACCCGTCTTGATCTGACCACAATTGGTCGCAACCGCGAGATCAGCAATGGTTGTGTCTTCGGTCTCGCCGGAACGGTGTGACAGAACCGCGGTGTAGCCCGAACGGAGCGCGAGCGAAACAGCGTCGAGGGTTTCGCTGAGGGTGCCGATCTGATTGACTTTCACAAGCAGCGAATTGGCGGCGTGCTTGCTGATGCCGTCTGCGAGCCGCGTCGGGTTGGTGACGAAGAGATCGTCGCCGACCAACTGCACCCTGTTACCGACCGAAGCGGTCAACGCGCTCCACCCCTCCCAGTCATCCTCGTTGAGTGGGTCTTCGATCGAGACGAGCGGGTAGTTCGCGAGCAGGTCCTCGTAGTACTCCTGCATCTGGGCTGATGATCGGTCCTTGCCTTCGAAGCGGTACACACCCTTCGCGTGAAACTCGCTCGCCGCGACATCCAGCCCCAGGGCAATATCGGTACCGAGCGTAAACCCGGCTGCGCCAACCGCGTCGGCGATAAAGTCGAGGGCCGCCCGGTTGTGTTCGAAATCGGGGGCGAAGCCTCCCTCGTCACCGAGACCGGTCGAGAGGCCCTTTTGTTTCAGCAACGATTTCAGCGCGTGGTAGGTCTCGACCCCCCAGCGCAGCCCCTCGGCGTAGGTCGAGGCACCGATCGGCAGCACCATGAACTCCTGGATATCGACCCCGGTGTCGGCGTGCGCACCACCGTTAATAATGTTCATCATGGGCACCGGCAGCACGTGAGCGTTGGGGCCGCCGAGGTAGCGGAACAACGGCAAATCAGCCGCGTCAGCCGCTGCCTTCGCGGCGGCGAGACTCACACCGAGGATGGCATTGGCGCCGAGCGCACTCTTGTTCTCGGTGCCATCGGCCTCCGTGAGGGCGGCATCGATGAGTCGCTGGTCACTTGCATCAAGGCCTTCGATTGCCGGGCCAAGCACATCAATGACAGCGTCAACCGCCTTGAGCACGCCCTTGCCGAGGTATCGCTTCGTGTCACCGTCCCGGAGTTCGTAGGCTTCAAAAGCACCGGTGGATGCCCCCGACGGTACCGCCGCCCGGGAGACCGTTCCCTCGTCGAGAAGCACCTCGACCTCAACGGTCGGGTTGCCCCTAGAATCTAGAATTTCGCGAGCGCCAACGGCTTCGATGAGTGCCACAGTGATCTCCTCAGAGGTGGAATGTGAGTGTGAATAACGCCCTTGTGATCCGCGTACCAGCTTAGGTGATGCGGGTGGTTGCCCCACGGCAGGCCGGATGTCCCTGCACCGCGTGCGGCGGCTCTCGCTCGAGTTCACCGACCGATGCTGTTGCGATTGCAGCGCGTGCACGGGTGGAGTCCGCGTGCGTTGTGGCACGCCGTAGAGGCCAAGGATTCCCCCGCAGGGATATCCGTGGAGTCCGCGTGCGTTGTGGCACGCCCGCCCCTTGCACGGCAAGATTGTGCTGATGGCGATAGGTTTTGAGAAAACAGTTCCGGCTCATTCGTAACCGGAAGGAGGCTCGCAGTGCAGAACGCAGAGCCACAACCTCGTTCCGCCGCTCTCATTGAGGGTTCCGGACATCTCTTGCAACTACTTCGGCACAGAGGGGCACAGACCATCACGGAGTTGGCCGCAGAAATGGATGTCTCGCGGTCAACTGTCATCCAACGTCTTGACTTTCTCGGTGAAGCGCACATAGTCGAGAGTAGTGTTGCGGCCGCTCTCGGCCGCGGACGTCCAGCCGCCGTCTATCAGTTCAACCCGAGAGCAGGCCTGGTGCTTGCAGTTCAGGTCGGCCTGACCGGATGTCGCGTCGCGGTCACCGACCTTCTCGGTGACGTTCTGTCCAACGAACTTGTATCGGTCGATTTCGCACGGGGCGCTGCTGTCTTGCTCGATACACTGACAGACACCTTTGATGCAATGGTCACCGCGCTTGATCGACCCAACAGTGAGGTGGTCGGTATCGGGGTCGGTATTCCGAGCGTGGTTGAGCTGCAAAACTACGCTCGAAACCTCGGAACTGACGTTCAGAGCTGGGATCGCAACCTTTTTCGAACTGTGCTTCGCGCACGCTACGACGCCCCTGTTTTTCTCGACCTCGACGTCAATCTACTTGCACGGGCAGAGTGGCGCATGTCGTGGTCATCGGTCGAGGTGTGCGTGTGTGTGAAACTGGGCACTCTCATCGACGCGGCCATTGTTGTCCACGGCAACCCGGTGCGAGGAGCAAGCGGTCTCGCCGGTGAACTCGGTCACATCAAAGTGTCCGGCACAAACACCGCGTGCAGTTGCGGCGGTTTTGGCTGTCTCGACACTGTCGCCAGCGGTGATGCGCTCGTGCAAGAACTGAAGGCGTCGGGAATGGATGTCTCTCATGTGTCCGAGGTTGTCGCACTCGCGAACAATGGTGACCCACGGGCTATCCGATCGGTTCGAGAGGCGGGCAGACGCATCGGTGAGGCGCTGTCTTCCGTCGTCAATCTCCTCAATCCGAGTGTCATCATCGCGTGGGGCTACCTCACCGACGCCGATACCTCTCTGTTCGCGGGAATCCGGGAAGGGCTGTACCAAAAGGCGTTGCCGGGCTCGAGCGAAGATGTTCAACTGGTGAAGACAAAACTCGGCGCACTGGCCGGTGTTCGTGGTGCCGCCCTGCTTGTTCTTGACGAGGTTCTTGATGCGGACGCGCTTGACCGGATGCTCCTCACCCAGTCGTGGTCGCAGGCCTCCCCCAACCCAGTCGGCACATTCGCGTAGGCCGCCTGAACCACACGGCATCACGGCGCTCGTGCACGACCCGTGACCCGTGACCCGTGACCCGTGACCCGTGACCCCAATTTATCTAGGCATCCACATCAATTCCAGAAATTTCAGTGTTTACTACAGGTATTTATGTTGACTGTCAGCATAAATACCTGTAGTCTCGTGCCACCTCTTACCAAAGGAGCACCGAGGCATGAAAGCATCAACGAAGATCTTCATCGCTGCGACGAGCTGCGTCGCACTTGTCGGCTCGCTGTCGAGCTGCACACTCTCATCCAACTCGGGATCATCGGGAAACAAGACCCTGACCGTCTGGACGTACTACTCCGACACCGGGCAAAAAAATGCCCTGAGCGAGCGCGACGCCGTCTTTGAAAAAGACAACCCTGGCTGGAAAGTGAACCAGGTACAGGTTCCGTTCGATCAGATGGACCAGAAGCTGTTGGCGGCTGCTCAAACCGGTAACGGCCCGGATGTCATCGCAAACAACGTTGTCGTGGACTTCCCCAGCCTCGTCGGTGCGGGTGTGTTGAAAGACATCAGTGGCGAGTGGAATGGATACGCCGACAAGGGGCTCTTCCCCGACTCATCCGTATGGAGGTCGAACGGCAAGGTCTACAACGTCATGTCTTACACCAACCTCCTCGGGCTCTACGGCAACATGGATATCCTTGCGCAGTACGGCATCACGACAATGCCAACAACGATGGACGACATGGAAGCTGCCCTCGCCAAAGTGCAGGCGGGCGGCAAATACCAGGGCCTCGCAGAGGCAGGAGCACCCCAGGTCGAGGGAGCCTGGCTCTTTATGCCGTGGCTGTTAAGCGCCGGTGTCAACTACTGCTCGCTCTCATCACACGCTGACAGGGTAACCGCCACCTACCGTCGCATCGCAGCCTGGGCCAAGAACGGGTACATTCCACAGGCTGCAGCAACCTGGGACCAAGCAACCGCATGGCAAAAGTTCATGGCCGGCGACTACGCCTTCGGGCTCAACGGAAACTGGAATCTGCGTGACGCTAAAACCAATGCCACGTTCACGGTGACGACAGCTCAGTTTCCCACCAACGGTGGCCCCAGTGTCGTCTTCCCCGGTGGCGAGGGTCTCGGCATCTTTGCAAAGTCGAAGAACGCGGAGATGGCCTGGAAGTATCTGCAAACTCAGTGGCTGTCCAAAGATGCACAGGTTCGCAACTTTCAAACCAGCGGTAGTGTGCCGTTTCGTTCGGATGCCACGAGCGATGCCACACTCGCTCAGGATGCCGCCGCTCTGCCCTTCTTGAAAGCAACGACAAATGTCGCCGCGTGGCCACACAACCCGAAAACTGCCGACATGCAAATCTCTATCGGTAAGGCCGTAAGCGCAACCATTTCTGGACAACAGACCGGAGAGGAAGCGGCACAGAGCGCCATGGCCGGTGTTGCAGCCGCGCAGAAAGCTGGTGGGGGCGGCTGTGAATAGCACCCTCACCCTCGGCCCCGGCTCCAGGTGCAGCTCCAGGTGCAGTTCCAGCTCCAGCTCCAGCTCCAGCTCCAGCTCCAGCTCCAGCTCCAGCTCCAGCTCCAGGCTCAGCCTCGTCAGGTTACGGCACCCGCAGAACCGGAACCGAGTCCAGCAGGCACCCTGGCTCTACCTCGTTGCCACCGGAGCGGCGCTCACCGGGTTTGCCCTGTACCCCCTGTTTGTTCTGTTCCGAATGTCGGTCAGCGATGTTGGCCCCACAAACCTGCTGAGCGGTTGGAACGTCATCGGGACACAAAATTTCACCGATATCCTGGCAACCGCCGACTTCTGGATGTCCCTGAATCGCACGTTTGGACTCACCGCAGCGCTGCTTATCTCCAGCCTTGGAATTGCGTTTTTCTGCGCCTCGATGCTTCTCACCGCATCGAGATCAACAAATATCGTGCTCGGGGTCATGGTGTTCTGCTGGGCAATGCCACCAATTGTGACAAGCAGTGTCTGGAAATTTCTTCTCGACAACGACGGACTTTTCAACTCCGCTCTCAAGGCTGTCGGTCTGCCTCTGGTCGGGTGGTTGAGTTCTCCCAACCTTGCAATCTGGTCGGTGGCGATTGTGCTGGCGTGGGCGGGATTACCGTTCTCGGTCATGGTTATTCGAGGGGCAATGCTTTCCATCTCACCGGAGATCACGGAGGCGGCAGCAATCGACGGTGCTGGGTTCTGGCGAACCCAGTTCTCCATCGTTTTTCCGCAGCTACGACCGACACTCTGGATTCTCGCAGTGCTGACTGTGCTCTACGGATTCAAGAGCTTTGATTTTATATATGTGTTAACGAAAGGAGGTCCCGGCACAACCTCATCAACCCTGCCGGTTCTGGCCTATTTCTCAGCTTTCAACGGGTTCAACTGGAGCATCGGCGCGGCGATCGCGGTGCTGACAATTATTGTCGTCGCGATTGTCGCCATTCCCTATATGCGCAGCGTTCGTAAAGAGGTGGCGGAATGAAGTCTTCCGGTCACAAGGCAGGAGAAACTATCGTTAAAATCCTGCTCATACTGACCTACACAACTCCACTGGCGTGGATTATCCTCAACTCTCTCAAATCCGACAGTGATGTCCTCACGAAACCAAATACTGTTATCTTCACGCCGAGCTTTGAGGCTTACAACACCGTCTTCCTCGACGGGGTGGGCGCTATTTTCACCTCACTCCAGGTGTCGCTGCTTGTCACAGCGGCCGTTCTTCTGCTTGCAACACCAACCGCCTACGCCCTCGCAACCAAGGTGTCGCACGGCTGGAATCGGGTTGTGACCGCGACTCTCACCCTGCTGCTTATTTTGCAGCTTGTGCCGCAGCCAATGACGGTTATTCCCCTCTACTCCGTGCTCGCAACATGGGGATTGCTCGGCACACTGCCGGGACTCATCCTGGCTGATGTGGCACTGTTTCTCCCGTTTGCCATCATGCTGCTCCGCCCGTTCGCGGTATCAGTCCCCACAGCGGTCTATGAGGCGGCAGAGATTGATGGGGCATCCCGGTGGCGGGCATTTCTTTCCATCACACTTCCGATGCTTCGGAATGGGATGTTCATCGTTTTATCGTTCGTGTTTATCGCCGCGTGGGGTGAATTTGTGTATGCCATCAATTTCTTGCCACACGGAACCGTATTTCCCGTCAGTGGTGTCCTCGCGCAACAAATTTCGGTCTATTCGGTGGGGTGGAACCGACTTATGGCGCTTGCTGTTATCACCTGTTTGCCACTGCTTGCAGTGTTCATGTTCGCGCAAAAACGTCTTGTACATGGACTGTCATTGGGAGCCGTGAAGTGACCCAGCCCGCTGTTGCGCTTGTTGGCGCTCTCGACACCAAAGGTGAAGAATACTCCTACCTGCGAGACAGGCTTCGCGGCCACAACATTGCATCTGTGCTCATTGACATCGGCGTACTCGGAGTTCCAACAATTCAGACTGATGTGACCCGGGAATCGGTGGCAGAAGCGGCAGGACTTACCCTCGCAGACCTGATCAAGGCGGCCGATCGCGACCATGCCATGCAGGGGATGGCACGTGGTGCTCGTGCGGTGGTGAGTAACCTGCTTGCTCAGGGGTCTGTGTCGGGCCTGTTTGTTATGGGTGGCTCAAACGCCGGTTATGCGATGAGCGTCCTCACCTCGGCGCTGCCGTTTGGGTTTCCCAAGATGCTGGTTTCCACGATCGTTTCGGGGGATACCCGGCCATACGTGAGCGGTTCCGATCTGGCGATGATGTACCCCGTTGAAGATATTGCCGGTATCAACTCGATCAGCCGGTCAATCATTGATCGGGCCGCTGCCGCAATTGCCGGGATGGTCTTACAACCGCCGATCACGGTTGATGCGCCATCCACCGCCATTGGACTCAGTATGTTTGGCGTGACAACCGCGTGCGTGACGACCGTTGCCACGCACATTCGCGAACGGGGGTGGGAACCACACGTTTTTCACGCAACCGGAACCGGCGGGCTCAGCCTTGAGTCGATCATTGCGGGTGGCCACCTGTCCGCCGTGGTTGATGTGACAACAACCGAACTTGCTGATGAACTTGTCGGCGGGGTCTGCACCGCCGGTCAGAATCGACTGACTGCGGCGGCTCGCGACGGAGTCCCGCAAGTGGTCAGCCCCGGTGCGCTCGACATGGTCAACTTCGGGAGCAGAGACACTGTTCCGGAGCGATATCGACACCGCACACTTTTTGCCCATAATCCAGCCGTGACACTCATGCGCACCAGCCCCGATGAGAATGCCGAACTAGGCGCGATTATGGCGCGAAAACTTAACACAGCTACCGCACCGGTTGAAATTCATATTCCCGCGCGGGGATTCTCGCAGATCTCTGTCGTCGGCGGGATTTTCCACGATCCGGCGGCTGATCACTCCTTCATTGAAGCGGTGCAGCGGGATATTCGAGCAGACATCCCGGTCTACGTACACGAACTTAGTATCAATGATCCAGAATTCGCGAGCATCGTCTTTTCGGCGCTGCAGCGGGTTCTCACCTTAGGAGAGGGCACACAATGAATCGCACTCAACTTGTCGACCGTATGCGAACCAAGATCGCCCACGGTCAGGCCATTATTGGTGGAGGTGCTGGAACCGGCCTGTCCGCAAAATGCGCGGAATCAGCAGGACTTGATTTCATCGTCATCTATAACTCTGGTCGCTATCGGATGGCCGGTCGGAGCTCGATGGCAGGGTTGATGCCCTATGGCGACGCCAATGCGATCGTGATGGAGATGGCAGCAGAAGTGCTGCCGGTCGTCATGACTATCCCGGTGCTCGCTGGGGTGTGCGGCACCGACCCGTTTCGAGACATGGGGCGGTTCCTTCGGCAGGTAAAAGACTGTGGCTTCACGGGGGTGCAAAACTACCCGACCGTGTGCCTGTACGAGGGCATCATTCGCGCGAACCTGGAAGAAACCGGGCTCGGGTTCGACCGCGAGGTTGACATGATCGCGAAAGCACACAAACTCGGTCTTTTCACCGCAGCCTACGTGGCAAACCCCGAAGAGGCCACCGCAATGGCGGAGGCCAAAGCTGACATTATCGTGCCACACATGGGGCTGACAACCGCTGGCATGATCGGCGCGCAGACCGCGCTCACCCTCGACGAGTGCAAGATCCGAGTTGCCCAGCTAACAGCTGCCGCACGGAGGGTCAACCCGGATGTGCTTATCATCGCGCACGGTGGACCGATTTTCGGCCCCGCAGAGGCCGCCGAGCTCATTCGGGATGTCCCGGGCGTACAGGGGTTCCTCGGAGCATCCAGCATGGAGCGGTTGCCGACCGAGGTAGCGATGGTCAGCCACATGACCGAGTACACAACCATCACTCTTCCCACTTCCGGCTAAACGTTCCCCCTTTCGAGCTAAACACTTTCACCCCACACTAAAGGAGACCCGTGTATTCCGTCACCATCATTTACGGTAAACCAACTGATCCCGACGCATTTGATCGGTATTACCGTGACGTGCATATTCCGATCGCAAAAAAAATGAAAGGACTCTCAGGCTGGACACTGTCTTGGATGGATCGATCTAACCCCCATGCCCACCTCGTGGTCATATTGTCGGCACCCTCGAAGTCGGTGATGGATGATATTTTTGCCTCCGATGAGGGCCTTGCTACATCCAAAGACCTTGACAACTTCGTCACCGGCGGTGTCCAATTCCTTTTTGGCGAAACAGAAATGGTAACCATCTCATGACAGAGAAACTTGTTCTTGCGGTTGTTGGCCTCGGGTTCGGGGCAGCATTTGTTCCGATCTATCGGAGTCATCCCAGTATTGGGCGAGTTATTATCGTCGATGCAGACCCCACACGGTCAGCCCAGATCGGACTGAGATTCGGTATCCCAGCAGAAGATTGCCGCACTGATATTTCCCAGGTACTCGATGATGCCGCGGTCGATGCAGTGCACATCCTCACACCCGTGCCGTCTCACACGGAACTGACGGTACGAGTGATGCAGGCCGGGAAACACTGCGCCTGTGCGGTGCCGATGGCAACAAGCCTGGAAGATATTGACCTGATTCTTCAGACCCAGCAACAATACGGCGTCAATTACATGATGATGGAGACATCCGTCTACGGTCGAGAATATTTCGAACTCGCAGCAGCGTATAGCAGCGGCGAGCTCGGCACCATCACGCTGTATCGCGGATTCCATGTGCAAAACCTCGACGGGTTCCCGACCTACTGGCAAGGCTATCCACCGATGCACTACCTCACGCACGCACTTTCCCCGATTCTTAACCTCCTTGACACACACCCGGTGACGGTTTCAGCGCGCGGATCCGGGATTCTGACCGATGAGCGGCGGAGCGGCGACTTCAACAATCCATTCCCCTGTGAGGTGGGGATCTTCACGCTCGCGGGAAGTTCGGCAATTGCCGATATCACCATGGCTTTTTTCCAAACCGGACGCTCATACATTGAGGGTTTTGACATATACGGTGATCGTGGCGGCCTGGAATGGTCACGCAACCATGATGGGCCCCTGACCCGTTACGCAATGTCGGGTCCAACTCCGCCCGGAACCGATAACTCCTGGGGACACGTCGGCCGCGGAAACACGGTAACAACATCGGTGCTAGAACCACAGGATGTCGTTGACACACTAACCCCAGAGCTGCGACCCTTTACGCACTCTGGCAGCGTGCGGTTACCCGGTATGCCAGCACCCACACGGGTCGAAGCTCACCACGGCGGTTCACACCCTCACCTGGTCAACGAGTTTGTCAACTCCATCGTTGACGCACGCGAACCGCACGTGGGCACAGTGCGCGCCGCACAGTGGAGCGCCGCCGGCATCGTCGCACACGAGTCCGCACTGCGAGGCGGCGTCGAACTCGAGGTACCGACATACCTGTAGGACTCAGCCCGACCCCGTCTCCGTTTCCCCGTCGGATGAGCCTCTCGGCGACCTCGCGCACCGTCAGCGCGCCGTCGACCCGCTTCCCCGTCGGATGAGCCTCTACAGCATCCTCACGCAATTCCAACAAGCCCTCGCCCTCTATACCTCGGACACTGCCCCGCTGCCAACAACAAGCACCCACATAACAAAATCCTGTTAGCGTCGTAGTGCTTCGATTGGCCACGCACACCGGCACTCCGCGGACATCCACTTCTTAGCAGTGTCATCACGTCAAGAAACTCAGCAGATACGCCCGGGCTGTGAGGGGTGCTCAAAATCCCGTCAACGCAAGCTGCGAAACTCGAGGGTTGAGGCATCCCCCGAGCCCGACGTCACGTTCGAGAAGACGTCGAACCCCTCGAGGGCTGCCCGGTCGAGCAACGCGCGCATGTTCTTGACACGGCGTTCTAGGCGCACCCGGTCACCGCGGGCAATAAGGCTGCGCTTCAGCGCAAGCAACGTGGTCACCGAGACATCCGCGTCGTGCACGAGCACAACCGCACGGGAGCGCTGATCGTCGGGGAGCGTGATGAGGTCAACGATTCGCTCAAAACCGATTGAGAAGCCGCAGGCGGGGACATCCTCGCCCAGGAAACGCCCGATCATGCCGTCGTATCGGCCACCACCACCGAGCGAATACCCCATCTTGGGGTGGGCAATCTCAAAAATCGTGCCGGTGTAGTACCCCATGCCGCGCACAAGGGTCGGGTCAAACTGCAACTGAATGTCGGGGAATGCCGCGTGCAGTGCGAGCAAGTGGGCCGCGGCCGTGGGATCCAGCCAATCGGGCGCTGCGCGCACGGTATCCCAGTCCGCCGCAGCGAGTGCCGCAATATCGGATGCCACGTCCGCGCGGGTGATCCCCAGTTCACGCAACTCCTCGGCAACCTTGTCTGCTCCGATCTTGTCGAGTTTATCGAGGGTGATGAGGGCACGCCCACTGTGCTCCACGGGGATGCCCCATCCCCGGAGTATGCCCGACAACACTCGCCGATCATTGAGGCGGATGGTGCATCCCGACAGCCCGAGGGCCTCGAGTGTTGCCGAAGTTGCGGCGAACAACTCACCCTCGGCGATCGTGCTCGTCTCACCGATGATGTCAATGTCACACTGCACAAACTGGCGGTACCGCCCTTTCTGCGGGCGTTCTGCCCGCCAGACCGGCCCAATGTGAATCGACCGAAAAACCGGCGGCAGCTGCCCACGGTGGGTGGCATAAAACCGCGCCAGAGGCACCGTGAGATCAAATCTCAGGCCCAGATCTGCCAGCGCAAGCGGGTCTCCGGATGCCGCAGCCATCGCTAAATCGTCGGCGCTCAACGCTCTGCGCATCACCGCAAAAGCAAGCTTTTCATTGTCGCCACCCAGCCCTCCGTAGAGCCGTTCGGAGTTTTCCATCGCGGGTGTTTCGATCTCATCGAAACCGTGCGCCGAATACACCTCGCGAATGACCCGCAGCGCGTGCTCACGCCGTGCTTTCTCGGCGGGGAGGAAATCGCGCATTCCACGCGGAGTGGTTACCGAATCTGCCATGCTGCTAATTCTCCCAGGTGTTTCACGGGTCACCGAACCACCGCTGCAGCGGAGTGCACGAAGAAGGGGGCAGCGACACTCTCTCGCTTCCAGCGCCCCACCGCCGTGGAGGGGGTGCAGATTTCGACGGAACCGGGTGGATCACCGGATCGATGTCATTCTCGGGTCTCAACCGCGCGGATTTCAGACGAGACATCCCGAATCGCCCCGCGCAGGGCACGTTCCGCGTCCCACCCCTCGGTGCGGGCACGCGCCACGAGCGCGAGAAGCGTGCGGCCGAGATCACCTTCGGTCGCAAGCGGCAGGGCAGCAGCGGAGGGAACGTCCAACCCCACTTTCGCGGCCTTTCCAAGCACTTTTTGTGCGAGTGCGAGTGCGGGCATACCCAGCGGAATTCCGTCGAGCACGCTCGTTCGTTGCGGTTTCTCGCTCGCCTTCAGGTCGTCCCAGAACGCCACGACATCGTCGGCGGTGCTCGCTTCCCGATTACCAAAGACATGGGGATGGCGCGACACCATTTTTCTCGTCGCGTATCGAGCGACATCGTCGATCGTAAATGCCTCGTGCGGGTCGAGTGCGGCGATGTCGGCATGAAACAGAACCTGATAGAGCACATCGCCGAGTTCCTCAAT
Organism: Candidatus Lumbricidiphila eiseniae; assembly: GCA_002529645.1. GTDB lineage: Bacteria > Actinomycetota > Actinomycetes > Actinomycetales > Microbacteriaceae > Agromyces > Agromyces eiseniae. Next base: position 109,537 of record NAEP01000044.1, read on the forward strand.
GAGGTCGTCGCGGGAGCCGGTTTCAATTGCATCAATGAGTTCCCAAGACTCCTCCACAAGATACTGCACAAGAGAGGCGTGGGTCTGTTCAGCGTCCCAGGGACATCCGCCCGGGCGGCGGAGCCGGGCGACGGTGTCGATGAGTTCGGCGAGGCCGGGGTACGGGTCACCGGGGGACGGATCACCGCCCTGCTCTCGTTGCTGCGCCATCCCGCCAGCCTACGTCGTAGCAACCGGCAGCGCACAACAACAGACGGCAACGCAACACACAGCGACCAATGAGGTAGCAACCAATGGCGGGCGACGACGACCAATAACAGACGCGGGAGAACGGTCCACCAGATACGATCTGCCGCCCCTCCACGCGGTGGGTTCACTAATTCACACAATCCAGTCCCGGCCAGCAACACCTGCCGCCCCTCCACGCGGTGGGTTCACGACCGACCCAACACCACAGCGATCTGCCGAACATGCCACTCCCTCCACGCGGTGGGTTCATACGCAAGGGGTCTCAGAACCGTAGTGGTTATACCCATTCAGGGTGAGGCACAAGAACTTCCCGATTGTGTGATCCGGTTATCGGATACCTCCATCGCACAGGAAGTTTTCGCCCGTTGGTGAGTCAAGGATCAGTTCCTGATACAACGTCTCTGGATGTGACAACTGGCACTTATCACTGCCTAGTTCGGGACAGGTTTAGCCTCGCATTGGGTGTGACGACGGTGTAATAGCAGTGCCAGTCCTGCGAGCAGGAATACTGTCACAGCTCCGAGCGGAATGATCGGATCGACACCAGTGCCCGCAAGCTCGTGTGCCGCGACGGGGTTGGTGTTCGTTGCGGTATTCACTACAGAGCCCGCACTCGCACTCGCACTCGCACTCGAAATCGCAGGCGAGGTCGACGGTGCTGAGGTAGCGGCCGCTGCCTGCGAGGTAACAGTCGCGTTTACGGTACCCACCGCGGACGCTGCCGCGTTCGTCTCAGAGGAACGATCCCCATCCGAAGACGCGTGGGCTGCCGCGGCCGCTGAGGATGCTGCGTTCGAGTTCGTGGACGAAGTTGTGGATGCGTTCGTGGATGCTGTGATGGTCGCGGCTGCTTGTGTGGGGGTGGGCGTGTTTGCTGTGGCTGCTGCGTTCGTGGCAGAGGAGCGATCCCCGTTTGCTGCGGCTTGGGCTGCGGCATTCGCCGCTGCCGTAGACGTTGCGGGCGCGGCGGTAATCACCGACACCGTACCTGACTGACTGTTGGTGATGTATACGGTACTCCCATCCGGAGCAACCGCCACCCCGAACGAGTCCGTGCCGACGGTAATGGTTTTGGTGACTGTCCCAGTGGCCCTATCAATCACCGACACCGAACCCGACGTCAAGTTGACGACGTATACGGTACTCCCATCCGGAGCAACCGCCACCCCGACCGGGACCCTGCCGACGGTAATGGTTTTGGTGACTGTCCCAGTGGCCCTATCAATCACCGACACCGAATCTGACCCCTGGTTGGTGACGTATACGGTACTCCCATCCGGAGCAACCGCCACCCCGACCGGGTTCGTGCCGACGGTAATGGTTTTGGTGACTGTCCCAGTGGCCGTATCAATCACCGACACCGAATCTGACCCCTGGTTGGTGACGTATACGGTACTCCCATCCGGAGCAACCGCCACCCCGACCGGGTTCGTGCCGACGGTAATGGTTTTGGTGACTGTCCCAGTGGCCGTATCAATCACCGACACCGAACCCGATGCCCGGTTGGTGACGTATACGGTACTCCCATCCGGTGTAACCACCACCCCGCCCGGCTGCCCGCCGACGGTAATGGTTTTGGTGACTGTCCCAGTGGCCGTATCAATCCTCGACACCGAACCCGATGCCCGGTTGGTGACGTATACGGTACTCCCATCCGGAGTAACCGCCACCCCGACCGGGTACGAGCCGACGGTAATGGTTTTGGTGACTGTCCCGGTGGCCGTATCGATCACCGACACCGAACCCGAGTTGTAGTTGGTGACGTATGCAGTGCTCCCATTCGGAGTGACCGCCACCTCGTACGGGTACGAGCCGACGGTAATGGTTTTGGTGACGGTGTCGTTATCGCCGAGACGTGAGGATAGGGCCCCCGGCACGCTCACACCGTTCTGGTCGAGTGCAGCAGCAGTCGTGTTTGCGCTCATCGGCACCACCCCGATCGTTGTCAACACTGCCGCCGCAAACGTGACGATTGCTATCCTCACACGATGACTCCTGGCCAGTACTCTCATGAACACACACTCCCGTCTCTGAGCACATCCAACCTGCAAAAACTCTTGACCGTATCGGACTGTCTCATTCTCTTCCTCGCTCTTGTCAACACCCACCTCATGGTGGGTGTGGTACCACACGGTTTTTTCACCATCCCGGAGAAGCGCCACCCAGGCGGGGTCTTCTCGCACCCGTCGCGCAACTCCACCGCAACAGGAGACAGCAACACACGCCTCACAACACCACTCCCTCACACCACACAGATACGGGTAACAGGTACAGGTAATCCCTGCACAAGGGCACTCTATATCTGGAAAGGTACAATTTACCTGTGAGGAGGATGGGAGGTTGTGCCCCTTCTCTTTAGGGTTTCCTGGGAGTGAGAGGTCACACGGATGGCTCTGAGTCCGAGTTTCCCGGCCACCCGACACTTTTCCCGAGGGGGAAACACGACATCATCGTTCTCACCATCAGTGTGTGAGAACCCGACGCTTTTCCCGAGGGGGAAACACCCTGCCGGCCGGAGGCATCCCTTGTGACCCTTGCCCGACGCTTTTCCCGAGGGGGAAACACCCCCTGAGCTGCAGCGACCACACACCTCAAAAAGGGGACTGTTCGTTTATATGGTGTGTGGGGCGATTGGTCATCGTTTTGAAGCGGGATGCTATCGGACTGTCTGTTTGGCGGTGTGTGGGATTTGGTGGTCTCATTGGTGGGTGGTTTTCTTGAACCGGTTTGTGAAGGTGGTCGTGAAGGTGTTTAACGGGGGTTCTCTCTGATTACCCAGTGTGTCCTGTCGTTGCTGGTTGAGTTAGGCGACCGGGCCAGGAGGTAAAGGATTTTTTCGGTGTTGTGGTCTTGACGGAGAAGTAACCACGCGCTTTGATGGCCTACTAGTAGTGGGTGTTGGTCGCGTTTGTGGCTGGGTGTGGGTGCTTTCACGATCCCACCGCGGTGCCGCCGATCCGTGTAACGCAACAAGTTCCGGACCAGGCGCCCGACGTACTGCCGCACGAAACGTGCGTTCCCAGATCGTCATGATTGCCTCGGGCAGCCCCCTTTTTGAACCGGCCACAAACAGCGATAAACACGTCCTGGACCCCTCAGCCCCTCAGCCCCTCAGCCCGCTGAACACCTACAACCAGAACCATCCGCCCTTCACACCGTCACCGGCCCAGAACCTCCCGTTCCCCGTCAGCGGTAACACCCACCACACCGAACAGGGATATTGCACACCTGTCCCGTGTTCACGGTAGAAGCGCAACGCGTGGTGATGTTCATGTTCACTGAGTCAAGGGTTGCGCTTCTATACACCGGCACCAGAAACGAGCATCCAACTCCCACAAGCCACGAGTGTTCGCGCAGGATCCGATCGTGGCCTGGGTGATAGACAGACTCCGGGCGGGGTGGACACCCCGGATGATTCGCAGACAGGTCTCGGATCGAGTCCCCAGACCAGTCGCAAAGGTGGGTCAGTTACGACACGATCTACCAGTGGATCTACCACCCGGGATCAGCGCCACCGTCAGTTGTGGCAGTACCTACCCCGCGCGTACCGACAACACCGCAAAATTTTCGGAGCTTGCGGGTGCATTCAGACCGTATCCCGTTCCGGGTGCCTACCCATGCACCCCCGCACACATCAATGACCGCTCCGCGTTCGGACACCGAGGAGTCAAACTCCATCATGGGAACAAAACAGTGGATGAGAGAATTCATACCGAGGTGGAACCAGTAAACCGATTCATTATCACCCAGAAAACAAACACTCTGAATCCCAGGGACATCCGCCCGGGCGGCGGAGCCGCGCGACGGTGTCGATGAGTTCGGCGAGGCGGGGGTACGGGTCACCGGGGGACGGATCACCGCCCTGCTCTCGTTGCTGCGACATCCCGCCAGCCTACGTCGTAGCGACCGGCAGCGCACAACAACAGACGGCAACGCAACACACAGCGACCAATGAGGTAGTGACCAATGGCGAGCGACAACGACCAATGACAGACGCGGGAGAACGGTCCACCAGATACGATCTGCCGCCCCTCCACGCGGTGGGCTCATACGCAAGGAGTCTCAGAACCGTAGTGGTTATACCCATTCAAGGTGAGGCACGAGAACTTCCCGATTGTGTGATCCGGTTATCGGATACCTCCACTGCACAGGAAGTTTTTCGCCCGTTGGTAAGTCAAAGATCAGTTCCTGATACAACATCTCTCGATGTGACAACTGGCACTTATTACTGCCTAGTTCGGGACAGGTTTAGCCTCGCATTGGGTGTGACGACGGTGTAATAGCAGTGCCAGTCCTGCGAGCAGAAATACTGTCACAGCTCCGAGCGGAATGATCGGATCAACACCAGTGCCCGCAAGACCCACCGCCGCCGCGTTCGCACGAGAATCCGCCGACGCTGACGAAGCCGCCGACGCATTCGCGGACGAGGCCGAAGACGCATCCGAGGACGCCGTAGTCACCGCCGCGGCCCGCGCAGCCGCCGCCGCGTTCGTAGTACCCACCGCGGACGCCGCCGCGTTCGTAGTAGAAGAACGATCCCCGTTCGCCGCGACCTGAGCCGCCGCAACAGCCGCCGCGTTCGCTGCCGTAGCAGAAGTCGTAGACGCATCCGAAGACGCCACCGCCTGCGCCGCGGCCTGCGCAGCCGCGACCGCCGACGCCGACGAGGCCGCCGACGCCGACGAAGAACGATCCCCATTGGCCGCACCCACCGCCGCCGCGTTCGCACGAGAATCCGCCGACGCTGACGAAGCCGCCGACGCATTCGCGGACGAGGCCGAAGACGCATCCGAGGACGCCGTAGTCACCGCCGCGGCCCGCGCAGCCGCCGCCGCGTTCGTAGTACCCACCGCGGACGCCGCCGCGTTCGTAGTAGAAGAACGATCCCCGTTCGCCGCGACCTGAGCCGCCGCAACAGCCGCCGCGTTCGCTGCCGTAGCAGAAGTCGTAGACGCATCCGAAGACGCCACCGCCTGCGCCGCGGCCTGCGCAGCCGCGACCGCCGACGCCGACGAGGCCGCCGACGCCGACGAAGAACGATCCCCATTGGCCGCACCCACCGCCGCCGCGTTCGCACGAGAATCCGCCGACGCTGACGAAGCCGCCGACGCATTCGCCACAACTGCGGCATTCGCTGCTGCCGTAGAGGTTGTGGGCACGGCCGTAATCACCGACACCGTATTTGACTGGCTGTTGACGACGTATGCGGTGTTCCCATCCGATGTAACTGCCACCGCGAGCGGGTACATGCCGACGGTGATGGTTTTGGTGACTGTTCCGGTGGCCGTGTCAATCCTCGACACCGAATTCGACTGGCTGTTGGTGACGTATGCGGTGTTCCCGTCCGGTGTAACTGCCACCCCGACCGGGTTCGTGCCGACGGTGATGGTTTTGGTGACTGTCCCGGTGGCCGTGTCAATCCTCGACACCGAACCCGACCCGGTGTTGACGACGTATACGGCCTTCCCATCCGGTGTAACTGCCACCCCGGCCGGGGTCGTGCCGACGGTGATGGTTTTGGTGACTGTTCCGGTGGCCGTGTCAATCCTCGACACCGAACCTGACCAACCGTTGGTGACGTATGCGGCGCTCCCATCCGGAGTAAACGCCACCCCGGCCGGGCTTGAGCCGACCGTGATAGTTTTGGTGACTGTCCCGGTGACCCTATCAATCACCGACACCGAACCCGTCTCCTGGCTCGTGACGTATGCGGTGTTCCCATCCGGTGTGACCGCCACCCCGGCCGGAAGCGTGCCGACGGTGATGGTTTTGGTTACTGTTCCGGTGACCCTGTCAATCACCGACACCGAACCCGCCGCCCAGTTGCTGACGTATGCGGTGTTCCCGTCCGGTGTGACCGCTATCAAGGCCGGGCTCGTGCCGACGGTGATGGTTTTGGTGACGGTGTCGTTATCGCCGAGACGTGAGGATAGGGCCCCCGGTATGTTCATACTGTTCTGGCCGGGTACTGTTGCTGCTGCGGTCGTGTTTGCGTTTATTGGTACCATCCCGATTGTTGTCAACGCTGCCGTCGCGATCGTGACAATTACTATCCTCACAGGGTGCTTCCTGGTCAGTACTCTCATGAGCACACGCTCCTGTCTCTGTACACACCCAGCCTGCAAAAATCTTTGGTCGCGCCGGGTTGTTTCACTCTTTTCTCGCTCTTGTCAACACGCACCTCGTGGTGGGTGTGGTGCCACACGGTTTCTTAGTGCCCCATCCCGCCTGAGTTCTCGTTCCCAGCTGAATCGTTGTCTGCGTGAGATCAATGAGTGTTGTGTGTTCATCCGTGAAAGACACCGTGATCAACAACGACTCCGAACTGTCTCCCGGGGTTTTTGCCATCCCGGAGAAGCGCCACCCAGGCGGGGTTTTCTCGCGCCCGTCGCGCAGCACTTGCTCGCGCGAGCCCATCACAGCGGGAGACACCAATACACCTCTCACAACAACTACTCCCTCACGTCACACGGATACGGATAATAGGTGCAGATAATCCATATATAGGTGTATTCTACGTCTTTGAAGGTACAATTTACCTGTGAGGAGGATGGGAGATTGTGCTCCTTCCTTCAGGGTTTCCTGGGAGTGAGAGGTCACAGGGATGGCTCTGAGTTTGAGTTTCCCGGCCACCCGACGCTTCCCGAGAGGGTAAGCACCCCACGAGTTACGGATATCTCAAAAGGGGACTGTCTGTTTGGCGGTGTGTGGGATTTGGTGGTCTCATTGGTGGGTGGTTTTCTTGAACCGGTTTGTGAAGGTGGTCGTGAAGGCGTTTAACGGGGGCTCTCTCTGATTACCCAGTGTGTCCTGTCGTTGCTGGTTGGGTTAGGCGACCGGGCCAGGAGGTAAAGGCTTTTTCAGTGTTGTAACCTTGTCGGGGAAGTAACCACGTGCTCTGATGGCCTGCTGGTAGCGGGTGTTGATCGCGTTTGTGGTACGGATCATCCGGCGGACAGCAAATGGAAATGGAGGAGGGGCATCACGTGGACACCCCGGATGATTCGGGAGCAGCTCTCGGATCGAGTCCCCAGACCAGTCGCGAATGCGGGTCAGTTACGACACGATCTACCAGTGGATCTACCACCCCCACCAGCGTCACCGTCAGTTGTGGCAGTACCTACCCCGTGCACACCAACAACGTGTCACCGCGGTTTGTGCGGATGCCGGTCACTCGGTACCTACCCCGTGCGCACTGACGACGTCGCACGTTCCGGGGTCGACGGGTGCGTTTAGACCGTATCTTGTTCCGGGTGTCTATCCATGAACGCCCCGCGCACATCAACGACCGGTCTGTGTGTGGACACCGAGGAGTCAGACTCTATCCTGGGAACAAAAACTGTGGGTGATGGGATTCACGCCGAGCTGGAACCAGTAAACCGGTTCATTATCACCCAGAAAACAAACACTCTGACCGCTGAGTGCCAGATCACAGCACAGCACTCGATCTTCAGCGCCCTGCCTCCTCACGCGCGACGGTCTGTGCCCCTGTCGGTGAGACCGACGTCGTGCGGCGGGCCCGCCTCCTCACGCGCGACGGTCTGTGACGATGGAACAACGGGACTCAAGATCTACCGCCACCACGAAGCGCGAGTTCAGTAGGGCATGGATACGTACTTCGCTGACCCCCACACCGCATGGCAACACAGAAACCCACCAACACCACACACAACCACAGTGCTGCACTTCAGATTTGAAAACGGGGTGAGAAGATGTCCTACCCCAGCGCGTAGACTAAGCCGTGGGGGAATGCCGGGAAGTCTGGTCGGCTGGCGAGGAGCTGATGCAAGACGCCGTTAACCCCTTCCACGAGACATCCGGTCGGAGAACCCACTATGAACCTGTTGCGCTCGGAGCGTCTGTCAGCCGCGCTGTTGCTTATTGCCGCCACCCTCGGACTGCTCGTTGCGAATATTCCTGCTGGTGCTGCCGTGGTCGCGCTCGGACACACCAAACTCACCGTTCCCTGGCTCACCCTCACCCTCTCACTCGACCACTGGATCAGCGACGGATTGCTCGCCATCTTCTTTTTCGCCGTGGCGGTCGAGCTTAAGCGCGAACTTGTCATCGGTGAACTTCGTTCCGTATCGCGCGCGGCGGTTCCCACCATCGCAGCGTTCGGCGGCGTCATTGTGCCAGCGGGCATTTTCGTGCTGTTTAACGCGGGGAGACCTACGGTATCGGGATGGCCCATCCCCACCGCCACCGACATCGCGTTCGCGCTCGGAGCCCTCGCCATTTTTGGACGCTGGATCCCCACCCGGGTGCGGGTATTCCTGCTCGCCCTCGCCGTCATTGACGATCTCATCGCGATCACAATCATTGCCGTGTTTTTTGCCGGTGCGTTGAACATGCTGTGGCTCGCGATTGCTGCCGTCGCGCTCTGCGCAGTCGCGGTGGTGAGCAGGCACCTCGAACCTCGCTCGCGCTACATCTTGACTCGACACCCGCAGTGGCCACTCAAAGTGGTGCTTATGGTGCTCGCACTGTTGACGTGGTACGCCGTGTACCAGTCGGGGGTACACGCGACGATTGCCGGTGTCGGGCTCGGACTCGTCATGGCACGAAATCCGGGAAGTCGGCTGCGACACCGCATCGAACCGGCCAGCAACCTCATCATCCTGCCACTGTTCGCGTTCAGCGAGGCACTCGTGGCGATTCCGCAGGTGTCACCCGCACAGCTCAATCCGGCATTTTGGGGTATTGTCATCGGACTCCCTGCTGGAAAGCTCATCGGCGTCGTTATCGCCGGTGCGATCGGGCTGGCAATTTTTCGACAACGCGTCAGCAGACCGCTCCTTGGCAGTGACCTTCTCGTCATCGGCGCGCTCAGTGGCATCGGCTTCACCGTCTCGCTCCTTATGAACGGGTTGGCCTTTGCACAACAACCCGAGGTTGCCGACGAGGGGACGCTTGCGGTGCTGCTCGGGTCGGGTGTTGCGATTGCTCTGTCGGCGGTTGTGGTCACGTGGCGATCACTCTGGTACAAGAAACAGGCCACTGCGGAGCATCCCGAGCCTGTGTAGCGCCCAGAACCCACGCAACACTCGGAACCCACGCAACACTCGGAACCCACGCAACATCCAGAACCCAGGCAACACTCCAAGCCCACGGCACATCAAGGGTGAGCAGCCGATCAGGAATTCCCACAGCATTCGGAAAAGCCTACGGACCAGAAGTTCCCGCCACAGCTTCACCCGGCTCACCGGCGGGAAGAAACACCGCCGTCAGCAGTGAAGCGAGCCACTCAATAAGATCAGCGTCGGACAGTGGTTGCCCGTCCACCCCCGGTAGCGGCACGATTGCGGTGTCGGTCGCAGCGACAATCACAGACCCCGGGTACATCCGCGTGAGACGCACCCGCCGCGAATCGGCGAGTTGGGCCGGGGTAATCCGCAACCGAGACCCGGTCGTGATAACTTCCGACAGTCCCGCGCGCTGCGCCACGCGTCGCACTCTCGAAATTGCGACAAGGGATGTTACCGCCAGCGGCGGTGGACCATAGCGGTCGACCAGTTCAGTGAGCACCTCGTCGATCTGACCCTCGGCCGCGGCCGGTCCGCTCGCCGCGGACAGTTTTTGGTACGCCTCCAGTCGCAGCCGCTCACTGTCAACATAGTCCTCGGGGATTCGGGCATCAACGGGCAGTTCTAACCGTAATTCGGTGTGCCCTTCCGCGATATCCCCCCGGAATGTTGACACCGCCTCGCCGATCATTCGCAGGTACAGATCAAACCCGACTCCCGCAATGTGGCCCGCCTGTTCGGCACCAAGCAGGTTTCCGGCACCACGAATTTCTAGGTCTTTCAGCGCGACCTGCATCCCGCTGCCGAGTTCATTGTTCGCAGCAATTGTCGAAAGTCGATCGTGCGCGGTTTCGGAGAGCGGAACCTCGGGGTCGAAGAGGAAGTATGCGTAGGCGCGTTCCCGGCTGCGACCCACCCGACCGCGCAACTGGTGCAGTTGGCTGAGCCCGTATTTGTCAGCGCGATCAATGATAATCGTGTTCGCGTTGGAGATATCTAGGCCGGTTTCGATGATCGTCGTACAGACCAGCACATCATACCGGCGCTCCCAGAAGTCAACGACAATCTGTTCAAGCACGTGCTCGTTGAGCTGACCGTGTGCAACGGCAATGCGCGCCTCGGGCACGAGTTCGGCAAGCTGGGCGGCGGCGCGGTTGATTGAAGCAACCCGGTTGTGCACAAAGAACACCTGCCCTTCGCGCAGCATTTCTCGCCGCACTGCTGCCGCAACCTGCTGGCCCGAGTAGGGTCCAACAAAGGTCAAAATGGGATGCCTGTCCTCTGGCGGTGTCGCCAGCGTCGACATTTCCCGAATCCCGGTTACTGCCATTTCCAGTGTCCGTGGGATCGGGGTGGCACTCATCGCGAGAATATCGACATTCGTTTTGAGTTTTTTTAGCGCGTCTTTGTGTTCGACGCCGAATCGTTGTTCCTCGTCAATGATGACGAGGCCGACATCTTTGAACGTCACTTTCTCGGTGAGAACGCGGTGGGTTCCAATGACCATGTCGATTGAACCATCCGACAATCCAGCCACCGTCTCGCGAGTCTCTCTGTCGGTCTGAAACCGCGATAACGCCCGCACGTGCACCGGGAATCCGGCGAAACGCTCGGTAAAAGTTTCGACATGCTGTTTCACGAGCAGTGTCGTTGGCACGAGCATGACGACCTGCTTGCCCTCCTGGATCGCCTTAAAAGCCGCCCGCACCGCGACCTCAGTTTTACCGAAGCCAACGTCACCGGCGAGCAACCGATCCATCGGGATAGCTCGCTCCATGTCGGCCTTGACCTCGTCGATGGTCTGCAGTTGGTCGGGGGTCTCGGCAAAGGGGAACGCGTCTTCCAACTCACGCTGCCACGGCGTATCGGGAGCAAAGGCATATCCCGCTGCAGACATCCGCGCGGAGTAAAGCTTGGCCAACTCCACCGCGATATCGCGCACGGCCCTCCGTGCACGGCTCTTAGTCTGTGCCCAATCGCTACCGCCCATCCGAGACAGACTCGGCGACTCGCCGCCCACGTAGCGGCTCAGCAGGTCAAGCTGGTCGGTCGGCACATACAGTCGGTCACCGGGGTGGCCACGCCTGGATGGTGCGTACTCCAGCACGAGATACTCACGGATGGCGGTGGGTGCCTGTGGCACTCCGGCGGTGCGGTGCGGACCCTTCGGGCGCGGCCCGGTCGTGACATCCCGTTGCACCATCTCGAGGAATCGGCCGACGCCGTGAGTTGTGTGCACGACGAAGTCGCCCGGCTTCAGCTGCAGCGGTTCAACCATGTTCCGACGCCGGGTGGCGAGCTTGCCACCGCGCTGTCGTGCGTCATAACTCGCGGTTCGCCCGTAGAACTCGGCCTCGGCGATGAGTGCAAACGAAACATCGGGCAGCTCAAACCCGCGGTGCGCCTCGGCCTGCACGAGGTAGGCGATGCCCGCTTCGAGCTCGGTGGGAAGCGTCTCAACCAGACGCGCAGGCAGTTCCGCCTCGGAGAGCACATCTCGGGCACGCTCTACGAGTCCGTGTCCGGCGGATGCTACGACCACCGTCCAGCCGTCGCGCAACCGCGCGGCAATATGATCCACCGCGCCAGTGATATTTCCGTAGAAGCTCGGCACGGATCGGGCCTCGATGCGCACCGCAACCTCCGACGACGCACCACCAACACCCACCACGGCACTCGACAGCACACTCTCCACCACAGCACCCGTCGGCACACCCTCCACCACAGCACCCGTGTTGAACGCCGATATGTTCCACCACACTCGGGATGCCCCGCGCTCGCCCCCAAGCGCAGCATCCCGCAACTTTTTTACCGTGAGAAAATCACCCGCTGCAAGGTCAATCGGCGCAGCCGCGCCCACTGTGGCGGCACTCCACGCGGCACCGAGGAACTCGCGGTTCGTGTCGGCGAGGCTGTGGGCTCGGCCGATGACTCGCTCCGGTTCCAGCACCGCGATTGCGGCTCCGGCAGGCAGATAGTGGCTGATCGGCACGAGCCGATCAAGCAGAGCCGGTGCGAGCGACTCCATGCCCTCGACCGGAATGCCCTCGGTTACCCGCGCCAGCATGCCCGCGAGGTTCGGAAACTCGTGCAGCATTTCCCGTGCCCGCTGGCGAACCGACTCGGTGAGGAGCATCTCCCGGCTTGGACCGAGCTGAATCTGGTCAATCTCCGTCGCGAGTGAGCGCTGATCGGCAACCGAAAACGCACGCAGGTCATCAATCTCATCACCGAAGAATTCCACCCGCACCGGGTGCTCTGCCGTGGGTGAGAAGACATCAAGGATGCCGCCGCGCACCGCAAACTCGCCACGCCGGGCGACCATATCGACGCGAGTGTAGGCGAGGTGAACAAGCCGCGCTGACAGGTCAGCAAGATCGTGGCCGCGTGATTTCTGACGCAGTGTGATCGGGACCACGTCGAGGAGGTTGGCAGCAAGTGGCTGCAGTGCCGCCCGCACCGAGGCCACAATAACGAGCGGATGTCGCGACTCGCCCTCTCCCGCGGTCTCCTGCTCGCGGTTGCCCGCGGCCTCCCACTCACGCATACGCCGCAGAGCATATAGCCGTTGCCCGACCGCCTCCGCAGACGGGCTAAGCCGCTCGTGCGGCAGGGTTTCCCACGCTGGAAAATCCAGAACCTCGGCGGCATCAAGGTAGGGGGTCAGCGAGGCGCGCACTACCTGCGCCTCCCGGCTTGTTGCCGTCATCACAAACAACATCGGCTGCAGGCCTGCAGCCGCCCGTCGTGCGAGCAACCCGGCAAGCAGCGGAGCATTCAATCCCTCCGGCACCGAAAAATCACAGTTTCGCCCCGCTTCACCGAGGGCGCGGTCGCACGACTCGGAACGCGACAGAACCGAGAGCACGCCCTGAAAAATCACCTGTCGAGTCTACGTCCGCACGGCCCCTGTAACCGGTTGTTCCGCCGTCGTTCGGGGTCACCGGTCGAGTCTACGTCCGCACGGCCCCTGTGTTCGCTCACTGCTCCACCCGGAGTACGTCATCATCAACGACAGTGGTCGCGATTCTCTCAGTGGTGTTTTTGTCCACCTTGTTAGCCGGTCAGCATCAGCAGTGTCACTCGCGTGAAATTTTATTCTAGAAAATTCAGCGAGATGGTGTTCTAGAAGTTATTGAAAAATAGAGAAACTGACAAGGTAGTGGTTTGCGTGTGGGTGTTGGTGAAAGGGTTGGGTTTTATCGGAATTCTGCCCAGGGATCCTCGGTGTCGGGTGCGAGCACGAGCGGCCTTGCGGTGAGGTAGTAGCCGTAGGCAGCAAGAGTGGTAGCTAGTGTTGTTAGGACTTCTTGGACCTCTGCCTTCGATAGAAGTTCAGGCAGTGCCGGATGCCGCGGTGTCCATGCAAGGTTGACTTTCTTGGCTCTTTCCGGTACCTCCTGGATGCTCATCTCACCGAGTTCTTCAGAACGCGATCTAGCTACAGTTGAGCGCAGTGCAAGCGAATAGTCGTACCGCATTCGAAGAATGCATGCGAGCTCGTCCATATTTTTGCGAACGATCTCTGATTCTGACAGGTGAGTGAGTGTGGTTATTTTATTTTTTGACATGTACTCGAAGTCAGGAGTGATGGATGCATCAATTTCTGTTGCTAACGCATGGAAACCTTCCGCACCTCGAAACCGACCTGCGGGATTTTCGCTTTTACGACCTAAACTCCGTTCTGGGCGACCATCTGGACCTTCAAGAAAAAGGGTATCAAACAGTCGTAGAATCACGATATCTCTGATCTCTTCCGTCGGAGCAAACTCAACCTGATATCTCTGATAAAAATAATTAGCCTCTTTATCAGAAATTCTAAAATAGTTATCAAGCCAATCGTTATCATCATAAAGTATTGTTGCAGAAAAATAGATGTCACGCCCCCCGTCTTCGTAGGTAATTAGGCGTTTCCAAAGCCACCAGCCCTTAGTGTACGCGCCACTACCGTGATTTTCAATCAGAATGTAGTGTCCCGCTGTCTCACCAGCACGACAGTATCCCACCTGCGATAAAAATTCGTTCCTTCTCTGAGTCCAAGCTTGTTCTAAAGCCTGTGCTATAGCTCTCCTATTATTCACTAAAACCATCCTCTCAAATTAATATGTAGACTGGCATTAAGATTTGCCTTAGTTCCAGGAGGAGGCTGGACGCCGAAGCGGGGATGGAGATTCGCTTGTAGTAATTTACCCTTAGACTCACCCGTTTTAACTTTGTTCTCTGGTCCGTATCGAAAGCGTCGTCCACCTGTTCCTTTCCAAGTGAATACTCCAGGCTTTCTCGATATGTTATTTCTTGGTATCGAGCATCGTGCCCAGGTTCGTCCCGCAATGTAAGTTTCGAGTCTGCTTTCGATAACGATTTTGGTTGCCATATCATACGTAACATATTGTTCCAGAAAACTGATATCGCATTCCTTTTCGATTGTGGTTGAGTCTTTCCACAACCACCAACCGTGAGTGCACTGATAGTTACTGTAATGCTCAAGCAGAACGTAATGTCCGGATGTATTACCAGCGCGAAAATATCCCAACTGTGATAAAAATACGCTCGATTCCCAAGCTGAATATTGTGCCAATTCAACATCGATTTCTGTTATATCTCTGATTGCTGCTAAAGTGCTATTATCTTTTGGCATATTTATCCCTGTCTTTCACATGAAATCGTATCCTGATAAACATGACGGGATGATAATCAGGTTCTGACGGAAGAGTAGAGATTGTAGGGTAAAGGCTTGCTTGCGAGTGTAGGGGAAAGTGGTGAGAGTTTTCATCGGAATTCCGCCCAGGGATCCTCAATGTTAGGTGAGAGCACAAGTGGTCTCACTGTGAGGTAATAACCGTAGGCAGCGAGAGCGGATGCTATCGCTGTCAGGGTATCTTGAACCTCCGCTTCTGACAGAAGCTCAAGCAGTCCTTGTTCCCACGGTGTCCACGCGTAGTTGAACTTCTTGGCTCTTTTTGGCAGATCTTGGATCATCATCTCGCCGATTTTTTCAGAGGGTGATAAAACCACATTTGAACGCAGTGCAAAAGAATAATCGTAATGTATATAGAGAATATTTGTGAGGCTATCTATGGTTTTGCAAACGCTCTCTGTTTCCGACAGGTGAGTGATCGTGGTTGTTTTATTTTTCCGTGTGTACTCAGGATCAGGAGCAATGGATGCATCGATCTCTGTTGCCAATGCTTGAAACCCTTTCGAACCCTGGAATCGACCTGCAGGATTTTTGCTCTTACGACCCAAACTCTGCTCCGGACGAGTATATGGACCACTAAGAAGATTGTTTTCGAACAGTCGCAGAATCACAATATCTCTGATATTTTCTGTCGGAGCAAACTCAACCTGAGATTTCTGACAAAAATAACTAATTTTTTCGCCAGGAACCTCAAAGTAGCTGTCATACCAATCGTTATCATCGTAACGTCTTCCTCCAGAAAAATTGATATCATTTCCCCCGTCTTCGTACGTAATTAGGCGTTTCCAAAGCCACCAACCCTTAGTGTACGCACCACCGCAATGATTCTCAATCAGAATGTAGTGTCCCGCCGTGCCACCAGCGTGACAGTACCCCACCTGTGCCAGAATACCTCTTTCATTCGCTTGCTCTCTAGCCTGCGCTAGTGCTTTCTTGATTTTCGACATATTCATCCTATTCTTTACATAAATTGTATCCTACAAAACTTGGTGAGATGGTGATCTAGTATCTGACACGAATTTAGAAAGGATTAGCTGAGTAATTGTTCGAGTATGAATGTTTGGAAATTGTCAGGATTTTATCGAAATTCCGCCCAGGGATCCTCGATATTGGGGGCAAGCACGAGTGGTCTCGCGGTGAGGTGATAACCGTAGGCAGCGAGAGTGGCGGTTAGTGTTGTGAGGCTTTCTTGGACCGTTTCTTCTCTCAGTAGTTCGGATACTTCTCCGCGCCATGGTATCCAGGGAAGATCGAATCTTTTGACTTTTTCTGGTACTTCTTGGAGCCTCATTTCATCGAGTTCTTCAGAGGGTGACCTGGTTATGTTGGAGCGCAGTGCAAGAGAATAATCGTAGCGTAGGTGAAGGGCGTATGTGAGCTCATCTATGGTCTTGCGGACGGCTCCTATATCGTAAAGGCGAGTGAGTGTGGTTGTTTTATTTTTCAGAATGTATTCAGGATCGGGAGTGACGGATGCATCGATCTCTGTTGCTAGCGCATAAAACCCTTCCGCACCCTGGAACCGTCCCGAAGGATTTCTGCTCTTTCGACCTAGGCTCTGTTGTGGACGACCATTTGGAAGTTTAACATATAGCCTATCAAATAGGCGTAAAATCACGATATCTCTGATCTCTTCTGTCGGAGCCAGTTCAACCTGACACTTCTGAGAAAATTCACTGACTTTTTCATCAGAAATCCTAAAATAGCTAGTAAATAAATCAGCATCATCGTAACGTGTCGTTCCAGAAAAACTGATATCACATCCCTTGTTTTCGATTGTGGTTGAGCGCTTCCACAACCACCAACCATGAGTGCACTCATAGTTACTGTAATGCTCAAACAGAACGTAGTGTCCGGCTGTAACACCAGCGCGACAGTATCCCACCTGCGACAAAAATCCGCTCGATTCCCAAGCTGAATACTGTGCAGAAAAGACATTCATCTCTATCAGTTCTCTGATATCTGCTAAAATTCCTGTGTTTTTTGACACACTCACCCTTCCTTTCACATAAAACTGTATTCTAGGATACACCGGTGAGATGTGATCCAGGGACTGTCGGACAAAGTAGGAGAATTAACTGGGCGAAGGTTTGTTTGTGAGTGTGCGAAAAGGAGCATGGGCTTTATCGAAACTCTGCCCAGGGATCTTCAATGTCGGGTGCGAGTACGAGTGGTCTCGCGATGAGGTGGTAACCGTAGGCGGCAAGGGCGGAGCTTAGTTTTGCAAGGGTTTCTTGGACTATTTTCTCTGTCAGCAGTTCGGATAGTTCTCCGCGCCACGGTGTCCAGGAAAGGTCGAATCTTTTGACTCTTTCTGGTACTTCTTGGAGCGTCATCTCACCGAGTTCTTCAGAGAGTGACCTGGTTATATTGGAGCGCAGTGCAAGAGAATAATCGTAGCGTAGATGGAGAGCGTATGTGAGCTCATCTATGGTCTTGCAAACGATTCCTATATCTAGCAGGTCGGTGAGCGTGGTTGTTTTATTTTTAAATATGTACTCAGGATCAAGGGTGATAGATGTTTCTATTTCTGTTGCTAGGGCGTAAAATCCTGCCGCTCCTTGGAATCGACCCGAAGGATTTTTGGTCTTTCGACCCAGGCTCTGTTGCGGATAACCATTAGGAGGTTCAATAGATAATTTATTAAATATGCGCAGAATTACAATGTCTCTGATTTCTTCTGTAGGAGTCAACTCAACCTGGAATTCTTGGGAAAAATCATTGACCTTTTCGTCAGGGATTCTAAAGTATTTGGTAAAACAGTCGCTATTATCGTGACGTGTTGTTCCGGAAAAGCTGATATCACATCCTTTGTTTTCGATTGTTATTGAACGTTTCCATAACCACCAGCCCCGAGCATAGCTATAATCACTATAATATTCCAACAGAATGTAATGCCCGGCTGTAACACCAGCGCGACAGTACCCCACCTGCGACAAAAATTTGCTCGATTCCCAAGCTGAATACTGCGCAGAAAAGACATTCAATTCTATCAGTTCTCTGATATCTGCTAAAATTCCTGTGTTTTTTGGCATACTCATCCTTCCTTTCACCTAAAACTGTATTCTAGGACACGTCGGTAAGATGTGATCCAGGGTCTGTCGGACAAAGTAGGGAGATTGGGTGGAGGTTTGTTTGTTTGTGGGTGCAAGGAAAAGAGCGTGGGCTTTATCGGAACTCTGCCCAGGGATCTTCAATATCGGGAGGAAGCACGAGTGGTCTTGCGGTGAGGTAGTAACCGTAGGCAGCGAGGGTGGAAGTTAGTGTTGTTAGGGTTTCTTGGACCTCTGTTTCCAACAGAACCTCAGACAGTTCTCGACACCAGGGTGTCCATGCAAAGTTAAATCTCCTGACTTTTCCGGATATTTCTTGAATTTTCATCTCGCCGAGTTCTTCAGAATGTGATCTAATCACATTCTGGCGCAGAGCGAGAGAATAATCATAACGTGCTCGAAGAGCGCTTGCAAGGTTATTTATACTCTCGCGAACAGTCTCTATTTCTGACAGTTGAGTGATTGTGATTGTGTTATTTTCCAACATGTATTCAGGATCAGGAGTGACGGACGCATCGATCTCCGTTGCCAAAGCATGGAATCCTTCCGCACTCAGGAACCGGCCTGCAGGGTTTTTACTCTTACGATTCAAACTCTGCACCGGGCGGCCGTCTGGGCCTTCGAGAACAAAATCCTCAAACAGTCGCAGAATCACAATATCCCTGATCTCTTCAGTCGGGGCAAACTCAACCTGAGATTTCTCACAAAAAGCACAAACATCTTCATCAAAAATGTTAAAATAGCTATCAAACCAATGATTATGATCATAACGCACCGGCTCAGAAAAATGAATATCATACAGTCCGTTGTCGTGTATGATCAAGCGCCTCCAAATCCACCAACCCTTAGTGTGGGCACGGCTACCATAATTCTCAATCAAAATGTAATGCCCCGCGGTATCACCAGCACGGCAGTACCCTACCTGTGATAGAAATTCATTCCTTCTCTGAGTCCGAACTTGTTCTAAAGCCTGTGCTATAGCTTTCTTGCTCCTTGTCATAGCCATCCCTTCAAGAGAATACGAACATAAAATTTTCTTTGTTTGCTTTAGCGCCTAGGGTAATGCTTAAAACCCTTGCGAAGTTGGAGACTTGCCTTCAACTGCCCCTCACTTGTGACCCTCTTTAAAAGGAATTTAGCGAGACGGCGTCCCAGAGGCCTGTCGGAAGAATAGAGAAGTGACAAGGTGGTAGTTTTCCTGTGAGTGTTGGGGAAATGTGGTTGGGGGTTATCGGAATTCTGCCCAGGGATCCTCGGTGTCGGGCGTGAGTACGAGTGGTCTTGCGACGAGGTGGTAGCCGTAGGCAGCGAGGGTGGAGGTTAGTGTTGTGAGAGTTTCTTGAACCATTGTTTCTGCCAGGAGTTCGGATAGCTCTCCGCGCCAGGGTGTCCAGGAAAGATCGAACCTTGTGGCTCTTTCTGGTACCTCCTGGAGGGTCATCTCACCGAGTTCTTCAGAAGGTGATCTGGTTACATTTGAGCGCAGTGCAAGAGAGTAATCATAGCGTAGGTGGAGAGCGTACGTGAGATCGTCTATAGTCTTGCGAATGGTTCCTGTGTAGTACAGCTGAGTGAGTGTGGTTGTTTTATTTTTCAGCATGTATTCAGGGTCAGGAGTGACGGATGCATCGATCTCTGTTGCTAGCGCGTGGAATCCTTCCGCACCCTGGAACCGTCCCGAAGGATTTTGGCTCTTTCGACCCAGTCTCTGTTGTGGTCGACCATTCGGGGGTGCAACATACAATCTATCAAACAGGCGCAAAATCACGATATCTCTGATTTCTTCTGTCGGAGCCAGCTCAACCTGGTACTTCTGGCAGAAAGCACTGACCCTTTCATCAGAGATCCTAAAATAGTTGGTCAACCAGTCACCATTATCGTGACGTGTTGTTCCGGAAAAGCTGATATCACATCCCTTGTTTTCGATTGTGATTGAGCGCTTCCGCCACCACCAACCCCGGGTGTAGCTATAATCACTGTAATTCTCAAATAGAACGTAATGACCGGCTGTACTGTCAGCACGACAGTATCCCACCTGCGAGAAAAATTCGCTCGAATCCCAAGCTGAATGCTGCGCAAAATAAGCATTCATCTCTATTATTTCTCTGATCCCTGCTAAAATACTGGTG
The DNA here is from genome assembly GCA_002529645.1 of Candidatus Lumbricidiphila eiseniae. GTDB lineage: Bacteria > Actinomycetota > Actinomycetes > Actinomycetales > Microbacteriaceae > Agromyces > Agromyces eiseniae. The sequence continues at coordinate 129,692 of NAEP01000044.1, forward strand.
TCCGTCTCAAGATTCCTATTTATATTTGACATGTCTATCCTTTCTTTCAGATGAAATTATATTTTAGGGAACTCAGTGAGATGGTGATCCAGGTTCTCATGGAAGGGGCTCAAGTCGGGTACCGGTCGAGTCATTGGTATCGTGGTGATCCAGGTTCTCATGGAAAGGGCAGAGAAACTGAGGGGATGGCGGTTTGCTTGTGGTGAGGGGAAATGGTACGAGGGTTTTATCGGAATTCTGCCCAGGGATCCTCGATGTCAGGTGCGAGCACGAGTGGCCTTGCGGTGAGGTAGTAGCCGTAGGCAGTAAGAGTGGTAGCTAGTGTCGTTAGGACTTCTTGGACCTCTGCCTTCGATAGGATTTCAGGCAGTGCCGGATACCGCGGTGTCCATGCAAGGTTGAATTTCTTGGCTCTTTCCGGTACCTCCTGGATGCTCATCTCACCGAGTTCTTCAGAACACGATCTGGCTACAGTTGAGCGTAGTGCAAGCGAATAGTCGTACCGCATTCGAAGAATGTATGTGAGCTCGTCCATAGTCTCGCGAACAGTCTCTGATTCTGACAGGTGAGTGAGTGTGGTTATTTTGTTTTTTGACATGCACTCGAAGTCAGGAGTGATGGATGCATCAATCTCTGTTGCTAACGCATGGAATCCGTCCGCACCTCGAAACCGACCCGCGGGATTTTTGCTTTTACGGCCCAAACTCTGCTCTGGGAGACCGTCTGGACCTTCAAGAAGAAGGATGTCAAACAGACGTAGAATCACGATATCTCTAATTTCTTCTGTTGGGGTAAACTCAACCTGATATTTTTGATAAAAATAATTGGCTTTTTCATCAGAGATGCCGTAATAATTATCAAGCCAATCGTTATCATCATAACGTGTTATTCCAGAAAAATGGATGTCACGCCCCCCGTCTTCGTAGGTAATTAGGCGTTTCCAAAACAACCAACCTTCAGTGTACACACCACCACCATAATTTTCAATCAGAATGTAGTGTCCCGCTGTTCCACCAGCACGGCAGTATCCCACCTGCGATAAAAACCTGCTTGCTCTCTGAATCGAAGCTTGCTCTAAAGCCTGTGCTATAGCTCTCCTATTATTCACTAAAACCATCCTTTCAAATTAATATGAAGACTGGCATTAGGATTTGTCGGACTCCCAGGAGGAGCTTGGGCACCCCGACGGGGATGGAGATTCGCTTGTAGTAATTTATCCTTAAATTCACCCGTTTTAACTTTGTTACCCGGTCCGTATCGAAAAAGCCGTCCACCTGCCCCTTCCCAAACTATTTTTTTGGTATTATTTGATATGTTATTTCTTGGTATCGGGCGTCGTATCCAGATTCGTCCTGCGATGTGGGTGGAGATTTTCCCTGCAGTGTAGGTTAGGCTTTGCATCGCGGTTTCGACGTCTTTTGCTCTTCTGAGTATGCGCCCGACATTGATGGCGATTCGTGCTCCTGCGGCGGCGATTCCGGCGCCGGGGATGAACATGGTGGCGGTGAGGGCGATGTCGGTGACGAGGTCCCAGTTGATTTCGAAGTGGCCGGTGAGATCATATTTGTTGATGGGGTCGGTGGGGTAGTCGTAGTTGTTGGTGACTCCGCCTTCGACGGGGTCGGGCTGGAGGAAGCGGCCGAGGATGGGGACGTATTGGCGTGCTCCCATTTCGATGGTGTGGATGGTGCCGGCGTGTTCGGTGAGTTTTTGGTGCTGGCCGAGCCATCCGTAGTCGGCTTCTCCGGGGAGTGTATTGGGCCCTGCATCGTCGGCGGTGAGGGTTCCGGTGGTGAGAGTGGTGGGGTCGAGGGGTTGTCCGTAGGGGTCGTAGAGAGTGATCGGGCTGCGGGTACCGGTCTGGTTGGCGGTGAGGGTGATATCGCCGTGGATGTTTGGGTAGGCCCAGGTCTGTGTCGCATCCGGGGTCGTTGTCGTGTCTGGGGTTGGTGTGGGGGTTGGGGGCTCTGTGGGGACTGGTGCGGTGGTGGGGAGCGTTGTCAGGGTTGGTGGGGTTGGGGTCACGC
>NAEP01000008.1 GCA_002529645.1 Candidatus Lumbricidiphila eiseniae
CGGCAGCTACCACGAATGCGAACGCGGCTGCTAGTTCTAGTGCGATTAGTGTCGCGTCCACGAACGCGTCTACAACCGCGAACGCGAATATGAATGCGGCTTCGTCTGCGGCGGCGGATTCTCGTGCGAACGCGGCCGCGGTCGCAGCGGCTAACGCGGATCGTTCCTCTGCTGGATCGGCGGCAGCAACAGGGTCTGCGGTGGCGGCGTCCCAGGCCGCGGCGGTAGCTACAGCGTCTTCGGACGCGTCTGCGACTTCTGCCACAGCCGCCAACGCGGCGGCGGTGGGGGCAGCGGTGGGGGCAGCGAATGGGGATCGTTCCTCGAGCACGAACACGGCCGCATCCGCGGCAGCTACCACGAATGCGAACGCGGCTGCTAGTTCTAGTGCGATTAGTGTCGCGTCCACGAACGCGTCTACAACCTCGAACGCGAACGCGAACGCGAATGCGTCTTCGTCTGCGGCCGCGGATTCTCGTGCGAACGCGGCCGCGGTCGCGGCAGCTAACGCGGACCGTACTTCTGCCGGATCGGCAGCAGCAACAGGGTCCGCGGTCGCAGCGTCCCAGGCCGCGGCGGTAGCTACAGCGTCTACGGATGCGTCTGCGACTTCTGCCACGACCGCGAATGCGAATGCGGCGGCGGTGGGGGCTGCGGTGGGGGCGGCGAATGGGGATCGTTCCTCGAGCACGAACGCGGCCTCTACTGCGGCAGCTACCGCGAACGCGGCCTCTGCTGCGTCTGCTAGTGCGATTAGTGTGGCGTCCACGAACGCGTCTGTGACCTCGAACGCGAATATGAATGCGTCTTCGTCTGCGGCGGCGGATTCTCACGCGAACGCGGCCGCGGTCGCGGCAGCTAACGCGGATCGTTCTTCTGCTGGGTCGGCGGCAGCAACAGGGTCCGCGGTCGCAGCATCTCGGAGTGCGGCGGTAGCTACAGCGTCTTCGGATGCGTCTGCGACTTCTGCCACAGCCGCGAATGCGGCGGCGGTTGGGGCTGCGGTGGGGGCAGCGAATGGGGATCGTTCCTCGAACACGAACACGGCCGCATCCGCGGCAGCTACCACGAACGCGAACGCGGCTGCTAGTTCTAGTGCGATTAGTGTCGCGTCCACGAACGCGTCTACAACCGCAAACGCGAACACGAACGCGTCTTCGTCCGCGGTGGCGGATTCTCGTGCGAACGCGGCCGCGGTCGCGGCAGCCAACGGGGCGGCGAACGGGGACCGTAGTTCTGTTGGGGGTTCTGTGGTGCCTGCTGTGGTGGGTGCTGCGTCGGATGGTGGTTCTGTGTTTGTGGTGTATGAGCTTGCGGGTGCTGGTGTTGATGTGGTCATTCCGGTTGGGGTTGTGGGGGTGTTTCTGTTGGTGGGGTTGGTGTTGTTGTTGCGTCGTCGTTATGGGTAGTGCGGGGCTGGGTCTGTTTGGGTGGGTGTTGTGGATTAGGTGGTGGTGGGTGTCGGGGGTGTTGTGTCGGGGGTGTTGTGTTGGGGGAGGTTGTTTGGGGGATTGATTGTTGGGTCGGTGATGGGTGAAGATTTTCTGTGGGGTGGGGCTGTCTGGTAGTTGGGTTGTGCAATCGGGAAGTTTTGTGTCTCGTGCTGAGTGGGTATAACTGCCAGGGTTCTGTGTGTGGGTTCCCGTCTGGAGGTGGTGGCAGTCTGGGCGGTTAGTTGATCTCGTGTTGTCGCGTGTGGGTTCCTGTCTGGAGGCGGTGGCAGGTTGTGTTTTGCGGGATGTTTTTCTGTGGTTGGTTTTGTTGTGTTTGTTCTGTGTTTGTGTGTTGTGTTTCCTGTGGTTTGTGTGGTGTGGGGTGGGTGTGTGGGGGTGGTTGGTTTTTGTTGGTGTGGTGGTGGTGTTTGAATGGGTGTGGTTGGTTGGTTTGTCTTTTTGGAGGGGTTGTATGAGGTTTGCGGTTTTGTCGTGTGCGCGGGGGTCGTACTCGACGCAGCGGTTGAGGGCGGCTGCTGTGTATCGGGGGCATGGTGTCAGGGTGCTTAATACGTTGCGGTTCGCGATTGATTTGTCTGGTCCGGAGCCGGATTTGTTGTTTGGTGGGAGGCCTTTGTCTGATTATGATGCCATCGTGCCGCGTATTGGTAGCTCGATTACGTATTTTGGTACGGCGGTTGTGCGGCAGTTTGAGCAGATGGATGTGTACACTCCGAATACGGCGAATGGTATTGCTAACTCTCGTGACAAGTTACGGGCCAGTCAGATTCTCTCGCGGCATAATATTGCGATGCCCGCGACGGCGTTTGTGCGGAGTCGGGCGGATGTTCGTTCCGCGATTGAGCGGGTTGGTGGGGCGCCGGTGGTTATAAAGCTGTTGGAGGGCACGCAGGGTATCGGGGTTATTCTCGCGCCGGAGGTACGTGTGGCTGAAGCGATCATCGAGACCCTGCACTCCACCAGGCACAATGTCCTCATTCAGAGCTTTGTAGCTGAGAGCCGAGGCAGAGATATTCGCGCGCTTGTGGTGGGTGATCGGGTGGTTGCCGCGATGCGTCGACGCGCGAAAGGGGACGAGTTTCGTTCTAATGTCCATCGTGGTGGATCGGTTGAGGCGTGTGAGTTGTCGCCGGAGTATGTCCAGGCTGCGGTGCGCTCGGCGCAGATCATGGGGCTTCGAGTGGCTGGTGTTGACATGCTCGAAGGCACTAACGGTCCGCTCGTGATGGAGGTGAACTCCTCACCGGGTCTTGAAGGGATCGAGACTGCTACGAAGCTGGATGTCGCGGGCGCGATCGTTGACTACATCGCTAATCAGGTTGGGTTCCCGGAGATTGATGTTCGACAGCGCCTGAGCGTGTCAACCGGGTACGGGGTCGCGGAACTGGTGGTACTCGGGAACGCGGACCTTATCGGTAAAGATCTCGACCAATCAGGCCTCGCGGAGCGAGATATCACAGTACTGACCCTGCACCGCGGCACCAACGTCATCCCCAACCCACGAAAAAACATCACACTCGAAGCAGGAGACCGCCTGCTATGTTTCGGGAAACTGGAAGAAATGCGATCAATGATCCCCAAACGCCGCCACCGCCGACCCAAAGTACAAAAACTCCCCCCCAAACCACTACCCGAAACATAAAACCCACCCACACACAACCCACCACAAAAAAGACATCCGCTTAGATGTTGTTCCTACGGAGGTTGTGAATGCACCCCTACCTACACAGGAAGTACCCCCGGTGGTGAGGATTCGCATCGGCACGGAGAACGCACCCCTACCCACACAGGAAGGGCACCTGCGCGGATAGGCGGGGACTGCTGTCTTGGATGAGGCTGTTCGATGCAGTAGAAGGGCACCTGCGCGGATAGGCGGGGAGGACAAGCCCCCGAACTGGTTAGCGCGGCAACCCTGCGGCACCTGCGCGGACGGGCGGGGAGGGCACTGTCAAGCGGAACCCCTACCCACGCGGGTGAAGCACCGGCTGATCCCCTGAGCGGTTCAACCCTCCTGCCGACACGCAGCCCGCCGCCTCGACATCGCCGATTCCCGTTCGTGACTTGAAACTCTCCTGCCCACACGCGACCCGCCACAGGCAGTCGACGCAGTCCGAATCTACCGGTACCCGCCTCCTGCCCACACGCGACCTGCCACAGGAGAGTTGCCTGGATGCTACGAGAGTTACCCGGATTGCTACGAGAGCGAACACCTTCCTGTCCACACGCAGCCGACTACAGGGTCTAAGGTTGATCCGACAATCAGCCCCCGCCATCTATCGGCCCCACGTCCCCTACCCTCGTGTCCGGACATCTACCATCGTGAAAGAAAGCCTCGCCAACCGTGCTCAACACCGCCCGTTCCCTCGTTGTCATCCCGACCTATAACGAACGCGAGAACATCGCCGATACTGTTGCCCAGGTTCGAGCGTCAGTTCCGGATGCCACGGTGCTTGTTGTTGACGATGCCTCCCCCGATGGCACCGGGGTGCTTGCCGATGAGATGGCGCTCGCAGACTCACGCATCCGAGTGCTTCATCGCACCGCGAAGAACGGACTCGGAGCCGCGTATCTTGAGGCGTTCACCTGGGCGCTCGCCGAGGGATACGATCCGATCGTGCAGATGGACGCCGATGGCTCGCACGTGCCCGATGAACTGCCGCGCTTGCTCGCCGGACTGGGGTTGCAGGTGCCCGGTGGCACCGCCGACCTGGTCATTGGTTCTCGCTGGGTGCCCGGCGGGAAGATCGTCAACTGGCCGCGACGCCGCGAGTGGCTTTCGCGCGGCGGCAGCGCGTACTCCCGCGTGATGCTGCGGATTTCTACCCGTGATGTGACCGCGGGCTACCGGGCATGGCGCGCGGCGGCCCTGCGCTCAATCGGGCTTGACACCATTAACACTCGCGGTTACGGCTTCCAGGTGGATATGCTGTGGCACGCACACAGGGCGAAACTTCGGGTGGTCGAAGTTCCCGTGACCTTCATCGAACGGGTCCGTGGCAACTCCAAAATGAGCGGGTCCATTGTGGTGGAAGCTATGCTGCGGGTTACCCAGTGGGGGCTCCGCGACCGGTTTAGTAAATCACCTGATTGAGAACGCAAGCTCCAGCAGCACAGGGGGCTCCGCGATCGGTTCAGTAAGTAACCGCCGAGAGCGGGTGGTTATCGAGCGGTGACGCGCTCCGCGGCATCCACCGCTGACCGGGTGATCGGCACGAGCCGGGTCAACTGGGTGACGTGCTGTGGCCCCAGCTCTGCCAGGTTTTCGACCTCGAGCAGTTTCATCGTGCGCACGATCTGGTCGCGCAGGATCGAGATTGTCTTGTCGACACCCCGCTGCCCACCCGCCATGAGTCCGTACAGGTATGCCCGCCCGATGAGGGTAAAGGTGGCCCCGAGGGCGATTGAGGCAACGATGTCCGCCCCCGACATGATGCCGGTGTCAAGGTGCACCTCCATGTCAGCGCCGACCTCCCGCACCACATTGGGTAGCAGGTGGAACGGAATGGGAGCGCGGTCGAGCTGTCGCCCACCGTGGTTGGAGAGCACGACACCGTCAACACCGCGGTCTGCGAGCAGCTTTGCGTCGGCGACTGTCTGCACACCCTTCACCATGATTTTGCCGGGCCACATGTCACGAATGATCGCGAGATCATCGAACGAGATCGTCGGATCCATGGCCGAATCCAACAGTTCGCCGACGGTGCCGCCCGTGGCTGAGAGTGAGGCGAACTCCAATTTCGGCGTCGTGAGGAAGTTGATCCACCAGGTCGGCCGCGGGATAGCGTTGATGATCGTTCCCAGTGTCAGTTGCGGGGGGATGGAGAATCCATTGCGCTTGTCTCGCAGCCGGGCACCGGCGACCGGCGTGTCTACGGTAAAGAAGATGGTGTCGAATTCCGCCGCCGCGGCCCGTCGCACAAGGTCGTAGGAAATCTCACGCTGACGCATGACGTAGAGCTGAAACCAGTTTCGCCCGGTCGGGTTAGCGGCCTTCACATCTTCGATCGAGGTCGTCCCCAGTGTTGACAGAGTAAAAGGGATGCCTGCCGCAGACGCGGCCGATGCTCCGGCGATCTCGCCCTCGGTCTGCATGAGTCGGGTGAACCCGGTCGGCGCGATCCCAAACGGCAACGCGCTCGGACCGCCGAGCACCGTGCAACTCGTGTCAACAACCGGCACGCTCCGCAGAATCGAGGGGTGGAATTCGACATCCTCAAACGCTTGCCGTGCCCGGGCGAGCGACAGTTCGCCCTCCGCGGCACCCTCGGTGTAGTCGAACGCGGCGCGCGGGGTGCGGCGCTGTGCGATGTCTCGTAGGTCGTAGATTGTGAGCGCGCCGTCGAGGCGGCGGCGCACCGGGTCAAGGGTGGGAGCTTTGAATCGCATGAGTTCGGCGAGTTCGGAAGGGCGGGGAAACTGGCGCTTAACCATGTGCGGTATCTCCGGGTGGGGGTGTGGTCGGGGTGGTGGCACCGGGGTGCGCGGGTGAACCACTGGGCGGGGTGGCGCCGAAGGTTTCTTTGTAGTAGTTCGAAATGTGTTGGTGGATGAGCGAACCAGCTGCCGAGGTATCCCGTGCGGTGATGGCCGCGAGGATGCCTCGGTGCTCGACCCGCAGTCGGGATGCTGTTGCGCTCCAGTCGGGCAGGCGTGTCGTGCCGACGAGCGCGTAGTTTTCGATGCTCGAGCGCAGGCCCGCCATTGTCGCGGTGATGACCTGATTGCCGGATGCCTCGGCGAGCGCGAGGTGGAACGCGGCGTCGTGTTCGAGGAACTCGGCCGCGCGCAGCGCGGGGTCATCCATTGCCTCAAGGTGTGCCACGGCCCGGTCGAGGGTGGGTGCGGGGGTGGCTCCGGCGAGGTCGATGGCGACGGCGGTTTCCAGGATGAGCCGGGTGCGAACAATGTCGGCGACGGGGAACCCGTTTACCGCGACGTGCAGACGCATGAGTGCGCTCATACCGCCGCGCGGTGCGGCAACGATTGTGGCCCCGGAGCTGGGCCCAGAGCCCGACCGGGTGTGGATGAGTCCGAGGACATCGAGCACGCGGAGGGCCTCACGCACACTCGATCGGCCGACGCCGAGCTGGGCGACGAGTGCTCGCTCGCCCGGGAGTCGGTCGCCGGGGGCGAGGGTTCCACGTTGCAGCAGGGACTCGATGTAGTCGAGCACGGTCTGCCAGGCGCGGGGCCCGGCTCCTGGGTTATTCTCGCCATTTTGCAGTGCCTGCACGGTCTGCCAGGCGTGGAGCCCGGTCTGATCCGCTTGTGGGTAAGCAGGTAGAGGCCCGGTCTGCCACGCGTGGGGCTCGGCGGTGCCGACATGGTTTGTCATCGTCGTCCCGTCCGGTGGTCGTGGGTGTGGTCAGTGGGCATGGTAGGGGCCGCGTGCCTCGAAGACAGGCGCACCCGCCCAGGCTGTGCGATGGCATCCCGCACGGGTGCCGTGTGGCCCGGTTGCAGGTCACTATTGTGGTCTGACCACAGTAGCACAGTGTGGTCAGACCACAATCCCGTGTTCAGCTCCGAAGCACAACATTGCGCGGCTCGTCGCCGCGGAGCATCCGTTCGATCTGATCACGCAGCAGGCGGGCCATCCTCGGACTCATTGCCGCCGAGGCTCCGCCGATGTGCGGTGAAATGAGCACGTTCGGCAGTGTAAACAGGGGGTGCCCGTCCGGTAGAGGTTCCGGGTCTGTCACATCAAGCGCAAATCGGAGTCGGCCCGAGATCGCCTCGGCCAGAATGGCATCGGTGTCGGCGATTTTTCCCCGCGCGACGTTCACCACCAGCGTCTCCTCCGAAAGCAGCGCCAAGAACTGTGCATCAATGAGCCCGCTGGTTGCCGACGTGAGCGGCACCGCCACTATGACAATATCGGCGTCGGGCAGCAGCGCCGCCAGCTCTGAGGTCGGATGAATCGCACCGAACTCGTCGTGCCGTGCCGACTGCGCAACCCGGGTGATCGTCACCTCGAACGGTCGCAGTCGTTCGGCGATTGCCGTGCCCACACCACCGTGTCCGATCAGAAGCACTCGGCGGTCAGCAAGGCCCGCGTGCCACCGCGGTGCCCACCGTCTCGCGACGCCGTCCCTGACAAAATCTGGGATGCCGCGCTGCGCCGCAAGCACCAGCGCGAGGGCGATCTCGGCGGTTGCACTCTCGTGCACGGATGCCGCGTTTGCGAACACATGCCCCGGTGGCAGCGCCCCCGCCACATCGTCGTAACCGATCGACTGTGACTGCACAAGCCGCGCTGTGACCTGCGCCAGTGCCCCGTACACAGATTCCGACCCCATGTACGGGGGAACGACGATGTCGATGTTGGACACCGGGGGTGGTTCGGTGAAGTCCCACTCGACCAGCTCAACACCGGTGGGCAGTGGGCCCAGCGCGAGGAGTGCATCACAGAGGGATGTCTCGGGAAGGCTGACTCGGACGGTTCCGCTCATGTGCTCCATCCTGGCACCGTCGCGCTCGATCTGCGACCCTGACTGACACCCGGCTGGCTCAGTGAGGTGATCAGGGTGTAGGGCAATGGATGCCCCTACGCCCCACCACCTTCCCCATCGTCTCGCGGAGGTAGGCGTTACTGTTCGTGATTGCGACGGATGGCGTCGCGATGGTGATTCTCGTTGATCTGCTGCCGAATTTCTGCACACCGGCGGTCGTCTGGTTGACCGAGAGGCCCGCCACCGTGTTGAGCGGGGGGAAGTGATGAATCGGGCGTTTGTTTATTCCCGTGAGAGTTTCGTGCACGCAGGTGCGGGAGGGGAATCGGGGAGGTGAGTGCCACCTCCTCCGAAAAGTCGACGGGGGCGACAGAGGCAGCCGTGCAGGCGCAGACCCCGGACCTCCCCTCTGAACAGCCGACGGGGGTGACAGGCTCTGGTGGCACGACCGTTCTCAGGTCGGGCGAGGGGATAATCGCAATGGCGGCGGTCGGGGCATCCGCAAATTTCAGAACCGGTCGCCAGTTGGTTCGGGGGTGTTTCTCAATCCGCATCCCGCGGGCGACGATAAGCCAGCCGAGGCCGATGAGCGCCGCGACTGCCCCGGAAACGGCGGCGACTCCGAGACCCCATCGCGGACCAAAGTGATCGGCGACGGCACCGACGATCGGAGCTCCGATCGGTGTGCCGCCCATCAGGATTGCCATGTACAGTGCCACGACGCGACCGCGCATACCGGGTGCTGTTGTGCTCTGTACGTACCCGTTGGCGGTGGTCATGAGGGTGACGGCCGCGAAGCCAATGAGCACGGTGGAGGTTGCAAACGCCCAAAAGGTCGGTGTGAGGGCGGAAATAAGTGCGGCAAGGCCGAAGGACGCGGACGCCACGATAATCACTCGGATGCGTGCCCGCTCACGCCGCGCGCTGAGCAGGGCACCGGCAAGTGATCCGATTGCAATGATGGAGGACAGCAAACCGAACTCGCCCGCACCCCGCCCGAAAGCCACTGCCATGGTGGAGGAAAAGATGGGAAAGTTCATTCCGAATGCACCAACGAGAAACACAATGATGAAAACAACGATGAGGTCAGGTCGGCCGAGGATGTATCGAAACCCGGCAACAAACTGGTTGCCGGGCGAGGTTGTTCGCGGGAACTGAGGTGTCAGGTTACGGAGCATCCCCAGCGCAATCAGCATGGCGATAAACGAGAATGCGTTGAGAATGAAGACCCATCCGGAGCCGACGATGAGGATGAGCAGTCCGGCAATGGCAGGGCCAATCATTCGGGCGGCGTTGAACTGTGCGGAGTTGAGGGCGACCGCGTTGGACATATGGGCGTGTGCGACAAGGTCGGTGATGAAGGTCTGGCGGCACGGGACATCCACCGCGCTGACAACACCGAGCAGGAGGGCGAAGACGTACAGGTGCCAAAGCTGCGCGTGTCCGGCGATGAGCACAATGCCCAGTGCCAGATCGAGTGCGAGCATGGCAGTCTGGGTGATGAAGAGAATTTTCCGCCGATCGAATCGGTCGGCGATAAGGCCTGTGACGGGGCTGAGCAGCAGCGGTGGCGCGAACTGGAGGGCCACTGTGACCCCGACTGCGAGCGCGTTGCTGTCGGTCAGTTCGGTGAGCACAACCCAGTTTTGGGCGGTGGTTTGCATCCAGCCACCGATATTGGAGACAAATGCACCGACAAACCAGATCCGGAAATCTCGCTCAGACAGGGAACGAAACATAGCGGTCACCGGATGCCCCGGTGGATGTCGCAGGGGATGTCTCGTTGACTGCGAATGTCTCGTGGGATACTGCGGCGGATGTCTTGACGGTTGGCTCGTTCGACCACTCGTGCCGAGCCCCTCCTCACGGTGGAGATGGCTGAGGCACTATCTGCCGGTGTCCTACTCACAGCACTCACTCAACCATCGCATAACAAATCAGCCTAGTCACCGTGCCGGGTGCCGTTGACCGCCACCGCTCGGTCGTGGCGGAATGCGTCGGTGTTATCGAGCCTCCGGCCGAGGGTCACGTTCGTCGTGAGCGCGAAACGGGAGTTCGAGCAGGACCGCACAACACGGGGCGATGACGAGCACGGGGCCGCGGGCCATCCGAATCACATCGACACCGCCGCAAGTAGGCTAGTGTCCATGTCAAAAGTCCTCTCCAGTCTGCCCGTTGGCGAACGTGTCGGTATCGCTTTCTCCGGAGGCCTTGACACCAGTTGCGCGGTTGCGTGGATGCGGGAGAACGGGGCCATTCCGTGCACCTACACCGCCGACATTGGTCAGTACGACGAACCGGATGTCGCGGCGGTGCCGGACCGCGCAGCCGAGTACGGTGCCGAAATCGCCCGCCACATTGACGGCAAAGCCGCACTCGTGGAGGAGGGGCTCACTGCGCTTCAGTGTGGCGCTTTTCACATCCGTTCGGGCGGCAAAACATACTTCAATACGACCCCTCTGGGTCGGGCTGTCACCGGTACGCTCCTGGTTCGCGCCATGATGGCCGACAGCGTCGACATCTGGGGTGATGGTTCGACGTACAAGGGCAACGATATCGAGCGGTTCTACCGGTACGGCCTGCTGGCCAACCCTCGACTGCGGGTGTACAAGCCCTGGCTGGATGCCGCGTTTGTCACCGAACTCGGCGGTCGCACCGAGATGAGCGAGTGGCTGGTTACCCGCGGGTTTCCGTACCGCGACTCGGTCGAGAAGGCCTATTCCACCGACGCCAACATTTGGGGTGCCACCCACGAGGCCAAGCGACTCGAACACCTCGACACCGGGCTCGATATTGTCGAACCGATTATGGGTGTCGCGGCCTGGCGTGACGAGGTTGCCGTGGCATCCGAGACCGCCACCGTGCGGTTTGAGGCGGGCCGTCCGGTTGCCATCAACGGGGCTGAATTCACCGACCCGGTTGCGCTCGTGTACGAAGCCAACGCGATCGGTGGTCGGCACGGTCTCGGTGTCTCCGACCAGATCGAAAATCGAATTATTGAGGCAAAAAGCCGCGGCATTTACGAGGCCCCGGGGATGGCCCTGCTGCACATCTGCTACGAGCGCCTGCTCAGCGCCATCCACAACGAGGACACTCTGGCGAGCTACCACACCGAGGGCCGCCGGCTCGGGCGCTTGCTCTACGAGGGCCGCTGGCTCGACCCGCAGGCGCTCATGCTGCGGGAATCGATCCAACGATGGGTGGGTTCCGCGGTCACCGGTGAGGTCACGCTGCGATTGCGGCGGGGCGACGACTACACGATTCTCAACACCGAGGGTCCGGCACTGAGCTACCAGCCCGACAAGCTCTCCATGGAGCGAGTGGGGGATGCCGCGTTCGGACCGCTAGACCGGATTGGTCAGCTCACTATGCGAAACCTCGATATCGCCGACTCCCGTTCGCGACTTGAGCAGTACGCGGTGCAGGGCATTGTTGGCGGCACGATGGCGAACCTCGTGGGTGATTTGCGCGTCGGTGAGGCGGCTGCCATCTCAGCCGGGGTCCCGGAGACACGTTTGCAGGCGGCGCGGGACGCGGCGAACGAGGCATCCGCCTTTGACCTGGGAACGGACTGACCAGCAACACGGGTCAGCCCTGTGCCACGGCATCCGCTGTGATCTGGGAATGGTCTAGCCGAAAATCATCGGTGAATCGTCGTCGCCCACCGGGATATCGAGATCAACAACGACCGGCACGTGGTCGGATGGCACGGTGCCCTTTCGCTCTTCGCGATGGATGGTGGCCCCCGTCACTGCGTCGGCGAACGCTGCGGAACCGAGAATGAAATCAATGCGCATACCCTCGTCGCGCGGGAACCGCAGTTGCCGATAGTCCCAGTACGTGAACCCGGTGGGAACCCGCGGGCGAACCACGTCTGATACCCCCGTGGCTTCGAACGCAAAAAACGCCTCCCGCTCCGGGGGCGACACGTGGGTCGTGAGCCCGACAATGATGGTGGGGTCTCCGTTGTCGGTGTCAAACGGCGCAATGTTGAAGTCGCCCGTGAGAGCGAATAGTCGATCGGGGTGGGCGAGCGTCTCAGCCCGGGTGTAGTCGCGGAGGGCGGCGAGCCAGTCGAGTTTGTACCGATAGTGCGGGTCATCCAGTGAACGCCCGTTGGGAACGTACAGACTCCACACCCGGACACCGTTCACGGTGGCACCGAGTGCGCGGGCCTCTTGCGGTGGGTTCGCCTCCTCGCTTCCCTTGGCAAAGCCCGGCATTCCGGGGAATGAGCTGGCCACGTCCTCGATCGGCAGCCGACTCGCGATGGCGACACCGTTCCACTGGTTGAAACCGTGAATCGCGAACTCGTAGCCCGCTGCCTCAAACGCCTCGGAGGGAAACTGCGCGGGCGTGCACTTGGTTTCTTGCATCGTGAGAACATCGACATCTTCATGAACGAGCCACGAGACCACCCGGTCGACTCTTGTTCTGATGGAGTTGACATTCCAGGTGGCAATGCGCATAGCAGTAGCGTAGGGCACCGCACCGACAGCACATCGCTAGAGTGGGCTGGTGACCACACCACGCGCAACGGCTGACGAATACCGCACCGCTCCCCGAGACACCCCGGTCTCGACAACACCACGCGCAACGGCTGATGCGCGTCAGCTGCTCATTGATGCCATCTCTCGTGACGCTGTTTTTCGCGGTGATTTCACGCTGTCTAGCGGCAAGCAAGCGTCGTACTACGTCGATCTGCGCAAGGTCAGTCTTGATCACCGGGTCGCGCCCCTCATCGGGCAGGTCATGCTCGACCTGGTCGCGGACATCCCGAACATTGCGTCTGTCGGTGGCCTCACCATGGGTGCTGACCCGATTGCCGCCGCCGTGCTGCACCAGGGCGTTGCTCGCGGACTCAGCTACGACGCCTTTGTTGTGCGAAAGGAGCCGAAAGATCACGGTCGCGGTCGGCAGGTTGAAGGTCCGGATGTCGCGGGTAAGCGTGTCATCGTGTTGGAAGACACATCAACGACCGGCGGTTCTCCGCTCACCGCGGTGCGGGCGTTGCGGAGCGCGGGGGCTGAGGTTGTGGCGGTGGCGGTTGTTGTTGATCGGGCAACGGGTGCGCGCGAGGTGATCGAGGCGGAGGGCGTGTCGTATCGTGCCGCGATCGGACTGGCAGACTTGGGATTAGCGTGACCGAGTGAATTACACCGGCCCGCAGGCTGATACCGGAGGCGACGTTGGAGCTGACCATGGTTTTTCAAACTGGGTGAGCCCCGGGGTGTTGGCGGGGGGCGTACATGTCTAGGACGTTGTCGGGCAATAGGGCGTGGTGCAACGTGCGATGAAGTCCGAGTTTTGGGTTGGTGGGCTGCCGGTTTTCGTGGTGGTTCACCCGTGGTCTTTTTCTTGGGAGATTGGGAGAATTGAGCCGTGGTACGGGGGAATTGCGGTTTTGTCGTTGTTGGGCTTGCGTCGATCCTTCTTGTCGGGTGTGGTTCGCCCGCTGAGCAGGTGACTGCCGAGGGGGAATCGTCTGTGCAGAGTTTCCGCTCGTGGGCAGATGAGATAGCTTATGAGCGTGCTAGGACAATCGATGAATTTACAAGGAGAGCTCTAGAAGACGGGATGATTTCAGAGCAAGGGTTTCATGAAATGCGTACTCGGTTTGAAAGTGACTCGGCGCCCAGGGGGTAGATCGATGACAATGAGATTGTCTTCTCGTGCCTGGATCGCACACATGGTTTTCCCGTGGGGTATTCACTGAACCAATTCAAAATAGATATGAAGAGCTTCAACTCCCCACGTCGATGGGGAGGCTGGCAGGGAGGCTTATCAGGTCTGCCAGTCTGACCCGCTCGGCTTGGGGAAGTAGCGCCCGTCGGTTGGCTTGCTCTTTGTCTCACGGGTTGTTGATTCTTGTTGTTGTGCTTGGGACGTGTGGGGTTGTAATGGGAGCCATGGTTTCGCTTCTGGCGAGTGTGATGTCGTCGTCAGGGCGGGTTTCTGATGCGGTACTAGTGTCGTGTTTCTGAGGTTGGTTTTGGGTTGGTTTTGGTGGGGATGTTTTCGGGGGTTTAGTCCGGGTGAAGGAGTGTTTGCGGTTGTTCTGAACGGTGATGAATCGCCGATTCTTCGTGTTTAGGTTTTTCATTGAGGTGAAGATCCCGCGGCGGATAGTTTGCCGGTTGATGATCCCGGACCAGATTTCGACGAGGTTCAGTCACGATTCTGGTAGCGGAGCTGTTCATCACCAGATGTAGCTCTTGTTCCGGGTAAGCACGATTCAGTTGGCGCAGAAACGTGAGGAACTCCTGACGGCAATGCTTCGATATCCAGGTAATTCTTCTGTGGTGGGTTGCGTGTGGACGGGGGGGGGGGGG
>NAEP01000048.1 GCA_002529645.1 Candidatus Lumbricidiphila eiseniae
GGTCGATATCAGCCTGCGTCACCACATACGGACCAGCCGTGCAGGTCAACGTGCCATTCGGAGCCAGCGGCTGATCCGCAGCCGGACACGTAGCAGTCAGACCTGCCAGATCATCCACAACCCGAATAGCAGACATCGCCACGTTCCCCGTGTTAGTCACGGCATACGAGTACGACACACGGTCACCCGCACGGGTTACCGCCGATGGAGTAGCGCTCTTCACAACCGACAATCCTGGAGCCGGCGCAACCGTCACTACCCCAGAAGAGGACGCTGCCGACGACGTCCGGGCAGGAGCGGTTCCTCCCGCCGGAGTTGGACCCTGACCAGAAGCCACCGCCCGACTCTCAATACGACCACGATCAATATCAGCCTGTGTTGTCGTATACGGGCCAGCTGTACACACCAGCGTGCGACCCGGAGCCACAGGTTGCCCAACAGTCGGACACGCAACACTGAGCGCCGCCAAGTCATCCGTTACCCGGATGTCAGACATCGTCACGTTCCCCGTGTTGGTCACGACATACGAGTACGACACCCGCTCACCCGCACGGGTCACCGACGACGGAGTAACGCTTTTCACAACCGACAACGCCGGAGCCTGCGTAACCGCCAGCGTTGACGTAGCGCTAAGCCCCTGAGCCGCCTCCGTCCGAGCGGGAACCACTCCCCCCGCCGAGGCTGGAGGCTGGCCAGAGGCCAGCGCGGTGCTCACAATGCGACCATTATCAACATCGGCCTGCGTCACCGTGTAGTCAGCCGTACAGCTCAACGTTGAAGTCGGCTGCAGCGGTTGCTGAGCCGCGGGACACGTAAGAGATAGTGGTGAAGCCGTGGAACCAGTGAACGTCTGCTGAACCCGAATATCAGACAACGCCACATCGCCGCTGTTTCGCACGGTGGCCGTGTAGCTCAGAGTCGTTCCTGCCTGAAATGAGAGCGGAGCCACACCGTAAGACTGTAGTGTCAGCCCCGGGCCGGCAGCGGTCGCCCGATCCGTTGCCGGAACGACAACCATCGCTGCGGCAACAACGAGAACGGCAAGCGCGCCCGCCACCCCTCTGCCCCAGGACAACCTAGCCAACCGGGACTCAACACTCTGAAAAAAACCTGAAAGGACACTGGGGATTTTGGGTGCATGGTTCACAGGGACGACCGTATGGGGTGAACTTGTAAATTCGCCGCAAAATAGCTGGGAAACAGCTGATAAAGGCTTGTTGGGCGCCGTTTACGGGACCGCAACATTCAACCTCCCCGGGAAACGTGGAGAATGCCCAAGCGCAGCATTCCACCCCTCCAGGCAGATAACAACCGCACAAGCCGAACAAAACCCGTGCCCCACGGTGCCAAATCTGCAGCACCAAACAGGGATCACTGGCTGGCCCAACACCGTCCTCAATACCTGCGATATGACCACGATCACCTCAGCTGTATCACTACAGTACGGGCCGACCCCACACGTCAACGTGCTGCCACAAGCCAGCAAATGTCCAGTAATCGGACACGCAACAGTCAGTGTTTTTGTGGGTCCAGCCAGTTCATAGGCTTTGGCGCTTGTGACCAGTTACCACACAATCAGCATTCGTAGCGGGCTTCGCCGAGGATGATACAAGGCAACATGCGGCCTATTTGAAGCAGTCGTTATTTGTCACCGACCGACCCTAGGGTCCTGATCTACCCACTCCTGCTCAACAGGTCTCAGTTGCTTCCACCGATGAGTGTTGCCGATTCGCGACATCCGGGCGCTGTGTGTGGTGGTGGCATGCGCCGTGCATTGAGTGCACGAAATGATGTTCCGCCGGTGCTGTGTAGAGGTGGCGGCATGATGCGCCCCAAGCCTGATGACACTAACACCCAGCTTCCTGAAGTAGAGATGCGGCTCGAACCAGACACCTTTGTAGGGGAACCGGGTACTCAGCTCCCTGAAGCGAGGTGTGGTCTAAATGCACAATAACAGGGCCTGTCACAGTGCATTGTGCATGCGTCCCGGACGAACCCTCTTGCTAGCGTGCACTCCAAGATTTGTCTTGAGCCAGCAAAAGGAGGCACGATGACCAGACATCGGGTGTCAATGGATATCGGTGGGACATTCACTGACATCGTTGCGTACGACAGCAAAACGCAGGAATATCGCGCGACGAAGACATCAACCACCTCCGGCAATCTGAGTCACGGAGTGCTGGAGGGAATCGACGCCCTCATTGAAGACCTCACAGATATTGATTTCATCGTTCACGGAACGACTCAAGGGCTCAACGCATTTCTTGAACGCCGTGGTGCACGCGTGCTCCTGCTTGCGACCGCGGGGCTTGAGGATATCTATCACATTGCGCGCGGATCACGCCTGGAGCTCTACAACGCGCAGTACCGTAAACCAAAACCGCTACTCGAACGCCACGACGTTGTCGGGATTAGGGAGCGATTGCAGTACGACGGCTCCGAACTTACTCCGCTTGATGAGGCTGCCGTGCGGGCCGCTGCGTGGAGAGTCAAGAACGAGGGCTACGGTGCGATTGCAGTAGCCTACGTTTTCAGCTTCAAGAATCCAGCGCACGAACTGCGAACCCGCGACATCCTCCGTGAGGAACTCGGGGATGACTTTACGATTTCACTCTCGCATGAGTCTGCGAAAGAGTGGCGCGAGTATGAACGCACCTCATCTGCGGTCATTGAGGCGTACACCGGACCGGTCGTCCGTAACTACCTCCTCAACCTCGAAACCGAACTCAGCAATCGTGGTGTCTCGGTGCCGCTTCACATCATGCAGTCGTCGGGTGGTGTGCTAACCGCCCAATCAGCACGGCAGCGGCCACTCCAGACGCTCCTGTCCGGACCGGTCGGAGGTGCCATCGGCGGTGAGTACCTGACCAGCATTTTAACCAATTCAAACCTCATCGGCGTTGATATGGGTGGCACATCGTTTGACGTTTCACTCGTCATCAATGGCACTGCGGATGTTGCGACCGAAGCGGTGCTCGAAGGCCTACCCATGCTCATGAGCGTGGTCAATATCCACACCATCGGTGCCGGCGGTGGCTCCGTTGCCTGGGTGGAGGCTGGCGGACTCCGGGTTGGGCCGAGATCGGCTGGAGCCATGCCCGGGCCAGCCTGCTACGGCCGCGGTGGTGTCGAACCCACCGTGACGGATGCCAACCTCGTCCTCGGCCGTGTCGATGCTGACACCTTCGCGGGCGGCCAGATGAAGCTTGATTATCACGCCGCGGAAAGCGCACTGCAGAAGGTCGGGAGTGAACTAGACCTGAACCTCATCGAGATCGCCGAAGGGATCTGCGATGTTGCAAACTCCCAGATGGCACAAGCGATCCGGACCATTACTATCTCACGAGGGATTGAACCTCGGGATTTCTCACTGGTGGCGTTCGGTGGAGCAGGGCCCATGCACGCTGCCTTCCTCGCGAAGGAGCTGGGAATCCGAGAAACGGTTGTTCCGCGATTCCCCGGAGCATTTTCTGCGTGGGGAATGTTGCAAGGGAACATCCGCCGTGACTTTTCAGAACCATATTTTCACCTCGATGCAGATCTTGACCGTGCTGCTATGAGCTCTACTCTGGCGACAATCGAGCGCGAAGCTCTCGCATCACTTGAGAGCGAGGGAGTCCCGGCCGAGAATCGGAGAGCGGAACACTCCGTTGACATTCGGTACGAGTCGCAGGAATTTGTTCTTACGGTTCCGCTGCGAGACGCGGCGGAACCTAGCGACGAAGAGTTCCTCACGACACTCTCTCGTCGTTTCGCTGACATGTACGAAGACCGGTATGGACACTCAACCTTTGGTGCGCCCATTGAGATCGTGACACTGCGCACCCACGTCACCGGTGTCTTGGACAGCGCCCCTCAGCACAGGATTCCCGCCGCAGATGGCTCTGAATTTCCGCACGAAACTCGGAAAGCCACGTTTAACCGTGAGGAACTCGACACCATCATCGTTGAGCGCGACTCGCTTCGAGCCGGGCATACATTCGTTGGCCCTGCGATCATCCTTGAGGCGACTGCAACGACTGTTGTTCCGCCCGGTTTCAGAGTTGAGATCGATAGCTACGGCTCCCTCATCATCACGCTTATGGAAGGTCGTGGAAGCAGCTTATGAGCACGAACCAGATCCGGGTTGATCCCGTCACCGTTGAGATCATCCGAAACGCACTCACCAGCGCGGCCAACGATATGAATGCAACGCTCATCCGCTCGGCATACTCACCCATCATCTATGAAGGCGGAGACTGCGTTGTTGCTCTCCTTGATGTGAACCACCAAGTGCTCGGTCAGTCTGCTGGTTTGCCGCTGTTTCTCGGGAACATAGAGACATGTTCGATGGCGGTTGAGAAGAAACACGGAGCAGAAGTGTGGCGCGAAGGTGACATCTGGATACTCAATGATTCATACCTGGGCGGTACCCACCTCAACGATGTCACCATCTTCGCCCCCGTCTTTGTCGAAGAGGTGCTTGTCGGATTCTCCGCGGCGCGTGCCCACTGGATGGACATGGGATCGAAGGATGTCGGCGGCTCGATGGATTCAATCGACATATTCCAAGAAGGCTTTCGAATGGGTCCGGTTAAGCTTGTGGAAGCTGGGCGCGAAACTCATGTCGTTGACCTCATCCAGACGAACGGTCGATTCCCGTACCAAACGATTGGAGACATGCATGCGATGCTTGCGGCCATGCGGATGGGAAGCATACGCATGGATGAACTCGTCCGGCGATACGGGCTCGACACACTCAACGCTGCCCGAGATGAAATTTTTCAGCAGACTGAAATCCTTGAGCGCAAGCAAGTGCGTGCTATTCCCGACGGTGTCTATTATGCTGAGGGAGTTCTCGACAATGACGGAATCAACCTTGAGCAAACGGTTCCGATCAAGCTTAAGGTCACTGTTGCCGATGATGAAATAGAGTTCGACGTCACAGAGTCAGCGGACCAGACTCGCGGACCCGTCAACTGCGGTGCTGCTCAGGCTGTTTCGGCGCTGCGCGTCGGATTCAAGATTCTCATCAGTCCGGAAAGCAATTCAAACGGTGGATCATTTCGGCCGCTGACCACCAGGGTACGAACGGGGTCTGTGCTCGGAGCGGTCTCTCCGGCTCCGTGTCAGTGGTATTTTTCGCACCTCGGACTGCTCATCGACATGGTTTCTAAAGCCCTCGCTCCGGCCATTCCAGTACGGGTTGCTGCGGCGAGTCACGGTGACTCCATGATCATTACCACAACCGGATTCGATCCCCGATACGGTCGCAATTGGGTTTCAATGGAGGCAACGCTCGGGGGATGGGGTGCGTGGCAAGGTTCGGACGGTGAGTCAGCACTCATCAACAATGTCAATGGCTCTCTCAAGGACTTCCCCGTTGAGTTGGTCGAAACCAAGTTCCCACTGAGGATTAATTCCTACACGATTCGTCAGGACTCCGGAGGCGCCGGAACTTGGCGGGGAGGCAACGGTGTTACACGGGAATACGAGATACTCACGGACTGTGTTGTTGGGCTCTGGTTCGAGCGGTCACAAACACCGTCGTGGGGGCTCTTCGGTGGGAAGCCAGGAATCGGTCCCGATATTGCAATAAATCCGGGAACTCTTCAGGAGTTGCACACGTTGAAAGCCAATGCACGGCAGGCGAGGAAGGGGGATATTTTTCGCCTCCAGGTCGGTGGTGGGGGCGGTTATGGCGATCCGGTGAACCGAGACCCAGCAGCGATTCAATATGACCTTGACAACGGCTACATCTCTACTGAGTTCGCGCAAGCTCACTACGGTTACTCCGGACACGGTTAGCCGCACGACACGACCAATCCCATCACAGCTAGGAGATTCAAAATGAAAATCAGGAGATATTTTGCAGGACTACCTGCTGCCCTTACGGCAATCATTTTGCTCACATCATGTGCCGCCCCCGGAGGAACCTCGACTGCCCCGTCCGGGAGTTCAAGCAAAGCTCTCAGCATAGGATTTTTTGGCGCCTCAGCGGCGAATTCTTTCAATCAAGCGGTCTTCAAAGGGGTCAAGGAAGCTGCCGTTGCGGACGGAAGCACAGCAACGTTTGTCGATGGAAATTTCAGCGGACCGCAACAGGTTCAGCAGATCAACGACGCAATTACCTCAAAGCAATTCGACATCATTATCATCTCGGCAAATGACAACCTTGTCGTGCAAGATCCACTGGAGCGAGCCATCAAGGCTGGTATCACTGTTGTCGTGGAATTCACTCCCGTGGGACCTAATTTCGATTCGATTGAGCCTCAGATCCCAGGAGCGATCAGCATCGTCGATCCACCGGTGGGAAATGGAAAGGCCCTTGGCCAACTTGGTATTCAGGCGTGTGCCACGGTCACAGGAACCTGCAACGTAGCGTATCTTGAAGGGTTTCGCTCACTGCCTTTGGATAACGCGCGAACCGCAGCTGTGCTCAGTACGCTGAAAGCTGCCCCCAACATCAACGTTGTCGGTACAGCTGAGGGTGGTTACACGACCGATCAGGGTCGAACAGCCTTCCAAAATATTTCGCAGGCTAATCCAAACATTAACGTCGTGATCGGGTCATCCCAGGCTATCGCGGGGGCGGTCGGAGTCGCGGACAAGAGCAAGAATATCAAGTTTGTTGCCAACGGAGCACCGAAATCAGGCGTTGAGGCCGTCAAGAGCGGAAAATGGTTCGCAATTTATGCTCTCGATGTCGTTGCCAATGGGAGGAAAGCTGCGGAGCTGGGTTTGGGGAAAGCCCGTGGACAGTCGGTACCAACGGCAACCCGTGAATCCGACCTTGCACCCAACAACTCTATTGGCACCAAAGATGCCCTCGAAAAGGCAAACTTTAGTTCTGGGTATGACGATTAGAATCTACGGTGGACCTCTACCGACGGGTACCCACAAACGTGGGAGTAAGCGTCGTATTTGTCGCCCCGAGTGAACCTCCTTCGACGGGTACCCACATGCCGTCCACCTGAAGGCAATGGAAGGTTGGAAGTACGTGAAGAGAGTTTTAGAGCAGGGGTATGCACTACGGGCTGCGCCAGAGATTCATATCAGTGGAATCGGAAAGAAGTTTGCTGGTGTCTCAGTGCTCCGGGATGTTTCGTTCAGCATCGCACCCGGTGAAATCCATGGCCTACTCGGAGAGAACGGGGCAGGTAAGAGCACCCTGCTCGGCATCCTTGGCGGAGCTTTAGTTGCCGATGACGGGCAGATCATGTTCGACGGTAAGCGCGTCCGTCTGGGGACACCGCGTGATGCAATCGGACAGGGTGTCTCACTTATTTCCCAGGAACTTGCACTGGTCAGACATCGTACAGTTCTTGAAAATGTCTTCCTCGGTCGTTGGTCGCATCGCGCGAGTGTTGCGACCAAGCGGCACGACAGGCAGCTGTTTGACCAACTGTGTTCACGAATCGGATATAAGCCGGATCCGTCTATCCCTGTTTCGCAGCTCTCGCTCGGTGAAGCTCAACAGGTGGAGATCCTCAAAGCACTCGCGAGAGGCTCCCGCATTCTGTGTCTTGATGAACCGACTGCTGCACTGAGCGAAACTGAATCTGAACAGCTTCTTGCAGTGCTTCAAAACCTCGCCGACGGTGGAACTACGATTGTCTTGGTCTCGCATTTTCTTGAAGAGGTTCTGAGTCTCGCAGACCGTATCACTGTGCTTCGGGATGGCAACCAGATTGTCACTGAAAATGCCGTCGAACACACCCCGAAGTCCTTGGTTAAACTCATGATCGGTCGGGATATTTCGCTCCTAGCAAAACGACCGCACCCGACAGCTTTGAACGCACCCGTCATTCTTAAAACAAGCGGCTTAACCAATACGCAGATTAGCGATATTTCACTGACAGTTCATCGCGGCGAAATTCTGGGGTTGGCAGGGTTAGTAGGCAGTGGTCGATCCGAGATACTTCGAGCCATTGCGGGAATTGATCGGGTGACAGCTGGCCAGGTCGAAATTCTGACATCACTGACAAAACGAAACTCAATTAGATCCGCGATTAAGTGTGGCCTGGCTTTTGTTCCTGAATCTAGAAAGGAACAGGGACTCGTTCTGTCGAGTGACGCATCAAAAAACATTGCCCTCCCCACATTGAATCTACGACAGTTCCTCGGTTTCGTGCGGCACCCTGCCGAAGAGCACGCCATCGAAAGAATAGTCAAACTTGTCGATATCCGCGGACGTATTCACGGTCAATCCGTCACTTCCCTATCGGGAGGAAATCAACAAAAAGTCATGTTCGGGAAGTGGTTAATACAGCCTCCGCTAGTTTTTCTTGTCGACGAACCAACACGCGGTGTTGATATCGCCGCAAAGGCAAAAATTCACGATCTGATCATTGAACTCGCTGCAGCCGGGACCGCGGTTATAATCGCCAGTTCAGAATTGGAAGAAGTCATGACTTTGTCTCATCGAATAAACGTTGTAAATCGCGGTCGTATTGTTGCAGAATTTGAGGGAGATTTCGACCACCATGACGTCATGACCGCAGCGTTTTTATAGGAGGAACTGAATGTCTAAATCAACCAACTCAGGCATCGAACCTGACCTTACCAAGAGGTCAAAAAGAATAGAACAACCTCGTGTTGATATGAAAGACCTTGGAATACTCGGTGGCCTTCTTGCAATTGTACTGTATCTCAGCCTATCGACGACCACTTTTCTCACAGGACAAAACATCGTAAATGTGCTCGATCAGGCGGTTATGGTCGGGCTTGTTGGGGCTGGTGCAACACTGTGCATAGTAAGTGGTGTTTTTGATCTATCGGCAGGAGCAACGCTTGCTCTGTCAGCAATTTCTGGGGTGTATCTCACAAACATATTCGACGTGTTGGGAGGTTTTATTGGCGCACTTATTGTCGGTGGATTTCTCGGTGGTCTTACCGGGTTTCTCATTGTTGTCACTCGGGTCAATGCATTCATCGGATCTCTCGCGATCAGTATTATCTATCGAGGTGCTGCGGTTGTCCTTACGGGAGGGATGATCGTCTCTCCGGGCCACGTTAAAGAGCAGTTTCGCGTGTGGGCTCAACCAGTCTTGTTTGGTCTCACAGCTGGTACGCTGCTCATGTTTGCCGTGTTCATCCTCCTCGGTATCATGCTCTGGGGAACGACCTACGGTCGGCGGATATACGCCGTCGGAGGAAACATCGAGGCCGCTCGTCTAAGTGGCATCCGGACGCCCCTCATCCATATTTCTGTTTTCGCGGTGAGTGGCGTGTGCGCAGCGGCAGCGGGTATGGTTCTTGCTTCGAGAGCGGGCTCCGCTCAGCCGGCAATGGCGACCGGCGTGGAGTTGACAGCAATCGCGGCGGTAGTGATCGGTGGCACAAGCATCCTTGGTGGGGTTGGTGCCGTGTGGCGCACTCTTGTCGGAGTGACGATCTTGACGGTTATTGGCAACGGCTTCAATCTACTTCGGTGGGACACCACCTATCAGCAGGTCGTAACAGGTACTCTGATTCTGCTAGCTGTTGCGACGGACGGTTGGATTTCACGACAACTACGGCGGCGGTGATGTGGGTCATTTGACTCTTAGTTCCCCGAGGAGGCGCGCATGAATGTGGGCTTGTGCCTCGGACCGCAAACCATCACTGCAGCCTGCATGCGTGTGGGCTCTCCTCCGACCTTTTCTGTGCTGAATATCGCCGGTGACTATTCACGTGCGCTGGCCAGTATGCTCAAAAAATTGTCCCGAGTGAACGCAATTGACAACATTATTCTAGACGTGTCTGGAATCCTGCAACAATCTCCGCGATTAGCGGTCACATCGATCCGAATTGCACCGCGTAAGCCACTCGATCATCACAACGAACGGCGGGAAGAATATCTCGTGCCAAACACAGTTATTTATGTGTGTGGAGGTCACAATTCGCTCGGTGGTGAGCTGGTTCAACTTGATGAGTCTGCCGTCCGAAATATTCCTCAAGGATCTCTCAGTAGAAAGCACGTGACTGTTTCAGCGGTCGGGGCGCTTATCAATCCGGAACACGAACAGAGGGTTGAACAGCTTCTCTGGGATATCGCAGGCCCGGCGAGCGTCGTGCTGGCGAGTTCTTTCACCAGCACCTCCTTTCGAGATCGAGAGTACACCGCGATCGTCAACACCGGACTGCTCGAAGCAGCGGATCAACTTTCCTCTGATATTTCGGACGCCGCTCGTCTACACGCATCGGAGGCGCGTCTCTTTTTTGCGACAAACGACGGCGGGTGTCTACCGCTTCGACGACTCCCTCTTGTACCGGTCTTCGGACTACAGTCCCGTGAGGCTACTACGCTGGGTGGTGCTGCTCACCTCGCGGGAGTTACCGACGGTCGCGTTGTCGTTGGTTTCGATGACAAGGTCTGCCTCGCGGACTTTGCCGATGCGCTTCCCGTCGTACGCGAACGCTGGAAAAGTAAGGTGCGCCTCGCAGACTCTACCGACGCACTTCCCCTCGTACGCGAACGCTGGAGAAGTTTTGAGGGTCCGCACCTTGCAACAAGCCACGCCAACGTGCTTCCCGTGACCGCGTCACTCCTCTCCGGTTCTCCCGCTCCCCGTGCGGTCGTCCAGGTCGGGATAACCTCCGCAAGACTGGAGCAATTCGGACTCTCTGTTACCCACTATGTCGATCACGATCCTGCCGCCCTGGGCGCGGCGACCGCACCTCTTTCCTACTGGTATGACCAGTACGTTACCGTACGCAATGCACGGGACATCGAGAAGGCACTCGCAGACGCGCAACGACTTGCGACAGCGCGATTGGTTGCCAGTGGAACAAATCCATCGATCGTGCGTGTCTCCGACTCTCGAGTCATGGGTAGCACGTACGGTGAATCGCAGGTCGTTAGAATCCGAGTACGAGCAACCGCTCCACTCGCGGAGATTCGGCTCGAACCACAGCTCAGGGCACCAAACCTACCTGAAAAGGCTGGCGTAAACCCATGGAATTAACCCTAGAAGATGTGGAAAACCTTGCTACCGGAGCACTTTTTGTTTCCTGCAGCGTCGACCATGAATCCTGCTTCAATTTCCACGATCGAATTCTTTCCATGCTGACTAGTACTGATAAGGTTGCTCGTCTAGTCAATTTTGAAGACATGGATCCAGATGATCTCGTCGTTGTTATCGGATTTGTCAACAAAGGACTCCCACTGACCGAACTAGTCCCTGTCGGTGATGAATTCACCACGGGAATATCCCTTTTAGAACAGGAGTTGGGTACTCGAATCTCCGCTGTAGTACCTCTGGCTGCAGGCAATGTTAACGCTCTCGTGCCGGTCCTTGTTGGACTCCAGACGGGCCTACCAACGATCGACTCCGATCCCATGGGCCGGGTCTTTCCATTACTGAGTCAATCCACCCTGAACCTGGCGGGACTATCACCCGGCCCCTTCGCGGTCGTTGGAGCTACCGGTGATTCCGGCGTCATCCGTGTCACCGATTCATTGCGTGCCGACCATATTATCCGAGCAATGGCTGCAGAGTTCGGCGGCTGGGTCGCAACCGTTTCTTATCCGACAAGCGCTGCCCGAATCCAGGATGCCCTCATCCACGGCACTCTGAGTCAATTGATTCGAATAGGAAAAATTCTTAACTCACAGATGTCTACCACAGATAAATACTCATCGCTCAGTCGTCAATTCGGTGTTCGCCGCCTCACCCGGGCATGCGTCGTGGATGTAGAAGGACTCTCTCGGCCGTTTCCTCGAAACCAACCGGACCATCCCACAAGTGCCACACTTGTTGATAATGTTCAGGGGCACATCGTCCGACTGGAAATTCAAAATGAAATTCTCCTCGTCATGATTGACGGTGCCGTGGAAGCAGTTGTACCAGACATCGTGACCATACTCCGTACCGAAGACGCCGGGGTCGCAAGCCTCGAAGATCTCTGGATTGGAAACGAAGTAGATATCCTGACCATGCCCGCAGCGGCTCTGTGGTACACGCCAGAAGGACTTCGGCTGGCAGGTCCAGATTCTCACCGGCTCCATGGCGCACGGAGGCGAAAACGATAATGACAATTCGTCGCGCAGCTGTGGAACTGGCCGATCTTCTCAACACACCAGACTTTGATGACGTCACTGAACACCATCGTATGTCCCACTCACATGTTGTGCGAGACGTGGCATTTGTAACTGACATAGAGGACATTAGCAACGTCGGGCCTGGAACCATTGTTGTGCTTGACGAGTCCGCCGCCCACGGTGGTTGGTTACTGTCTGGTGCCCTGCGATATGCATGGGAACGCCACGCAGCAGCACTCATTGTCCCGGACGATGCTCTCGCAATTAGCGTTCTTGAGCTTGCAAAACGGCTGGATGTAAATTTCCTCAGCTCCCCCCGAGCAATGTCCCGGATGGTGCTGGACATTGCGATTGGAATTGGCAGGTTACAGGCAGCGACTGAATCTCGAATTATTACACTGCGCCAGCGCATTGAAGATGCTCCCGATATTGTGACTGCCGTCGGTCTCATATCCCGTGAACTTGGGGGATGTCTCGTTCAAGCAAATTCCTCGGGCACCCTGATTGCGTCAGCGGGTAAACCCCCGCCGGCCTCTCAATCCGCCCGTGTCACATCATCACCGCGACCGTTTGAGAGTCCGGTAGAGCTCGTTGCACTCGTCCCTAATCAGCAATTAGAATTTGCGCATAATGCACTCAATGCTGCGGTACCAACAGCACGAATAATGCTCCTCACCGATGAATTAGAGGCTATCCAGAAGGCGCTCCCCCTATTGTCCATGGTGACACTTACCGGCCTGGGATTTGCACGATCAATGCAACCTGATACTGACCGATTTGCCGATGCAATGCACATACCTTCTCACAAACCTCATGTGGCAGTGTGCTTGCTTGTGGCCGACTCGTCTCATGACGTTGCGCTCTTTAGCTCTCCGGTTTATCACGTCTGGAGGAGGGCATTCAAAGGGTCACCACTATCCCGAATGGATGGTGGCTGGATCACCTTTCTGTCCGTTGACGCTGTGGGCACTGCAACGAGTGATGCAATCGCTCACACGCTCACCGAGCGGGTTGTAGAACCCCTTCGTGCCATAGGCGTCGCGGTCGGAATATCCACCATCGGCAACGATGAAAGAATAGCGTCTGATCTGGCCGGAGAAGCCTGGCTGGCAGCTAAAGTTGCCCGTCCAAACGCAGCGGCTACCTTCGACCGGATAAGCCAACCACTGCTCTCCAGACTTATTCCCCGTGAGCTAGCGCAACGACTTGTTGGCGTGTACTTTCCTCGACTACAAGCTGACTCACAATTCAACGAGTTGGCACGCTGTGCGGTCGCCTACCTGGACTGCGTCGGATCGGTGAGCGCAACAGCAACACGCCTTGGACTGCATCGAAACACAGTGCAAGCCCGGCTTCGGCGAATCACTGAGTTGGGTGTGAACCTGACCGAACCGGACTCTAGCCTAACCCAGCACTTGATACTAACCGCGGCTACTCGTTGCGACGGGGTGTGATATCTAGGCAGATTGTTTCGGGACCGTGTGCGTTTTACCCGCGAAAACCTCGTGTTGCGCCCGTACACTCGCCCTGCTTGCACTCGCCCCCGCCGGCCTCATCGAGAGATCACAAGTTACGCTTTTACCTCGAATACGAGGTGATTATGTGTGTGAGATGCTGTACCCTTGCCTGACTACGCCGCTATTTCCCCACACAACGTCAGGACTGTGAACTATGCAGGAACCTGGATTGGACCTGCCAGCCGAATCGTCGTCTGAGCTCACCCACTCCCCTGAAAAAGACATCCGCCACAGGAACAGCCCGTCGCACGGTCAAGAGCTCACCCGCTCTGGCAAAAAGGACACCACCGTCACCGCTCACACGCGATCACACCTTGCGGGACTGATGCAGGTTGGAATTGCAACAGCAGTGGGTGCGGCCGCGGCACTGGTGTTCCAGGTCATTGCGGCGCAGCATTTAGGCCCTGCTGACTTCGGGCTCCTCGCCACGTTCTACGCAATTGTGACGGTGATCACCTACGGAAGTGCCTCGCTACAGAATTCTGTCGCGGTGCATGCTGCCACAACCGCCGCGACCCCCACCGACAGAAGAAACACTCAGAGTGGGGCAAGATTCGCGCGCAGCCTCTCAACGACCCCCACCGACAGAAGAAACACCAC
>NAEP01000004.1 GCA_002529645.1 Candidatus Lumbricidiphila eiseniae
ACCGCAGCCGCATTCGCACGAGAATCCGCACCCGCCGACGACGACGCAGACGCATTCGCCACCGAGGACCCAGACGCGTCCGTAGAAGAGGACGCGATCGCTGCAGCCTGTGACGCAGCAACCGCGTTCGCAGTCCCGACCGTGGAACCCGCCGCGTTCGTAGCCGAAGTATTATTCGCGTTCGCAGCCGCAACCGCAGAACCCACCGCAGAAGAAGTCGAGGACGCGGACGCATCCGCCGACGAGGACGCGATCGCCGCAGCCCGTGACGCAGCTACCGCGTTCGCAGTCCCGACCGCGGACGCGCTCGAAGACCGATCCCCAGCCGCAGCCGCAACCGCAGCCGCGTTCGCACGAGAATCCGCACCCGCCGACGACGACGCAGACGCATTCGCCACCGACGAGGCAGACGCATCCGCCGACGAGGACGCGATCGCTGCAGCCTGTGACGCAGCAACCGCGTTCGCAGTCCCGACCGTGGAACCCGCCGCGTTCGTAGCCGAAGAACGATTACCCCACGCCGCGGCCTGCGCCGCCGAGGCCGCCGACGCGTTCGCGACCGTGCTCGAGGTCACCGACGCGTTCGTAGACGCCGACGCCACCGCTGCAGCTTGTGAGGCCGCGGTAGCGTTCGCAGTCCCCGCCGTAGACGCGCTCGAAGACCGATCCCCATTCGCCGCCGCAACCGCAGCCGCGTTCGCCCGCGAATCCGCCGACGACGACGCCGACGCATTCGCACTCTCATCGCCTGCGGTAAGGACAATCACTGTTGACGAAGGCGAAGTGATACGGTCACGATCGGACGAGAGAGGAGAGTGAGGAGTACCTGTCGCGGTTGCAACGTGCTCAATACGACCATGGGCTTGATCAGCCTGAGAGACCGTGTACGGGTCTGCGGTACAGGTGAGGGTCTGTCCCGGCTGTAACGGCTGCCGATCCGTGGGACACACAATATTGGTCAATGCTGGACCTGCCGGAGCGGTAAACACACTCGAGATACGAATATCAGTAATAGGCACGTTACCGGGATTAGATACCTCAAAGGTGTACGACACCACATCACCGGCAAAAACATCCTCCGACGGAGTAACACGCGTCACAACTGCTAGCTCCGAACGCCGCGCAATAACAGGAACATCACTCACCGAGGGTTCAGACACAGTCCGAGCACGCGAGACACCGTCAGAGGACGTGGCAGGCTGCCCTGACACCGTCGCTCTACTGACAATATGTCCGTTATCCGCATCAGCCCGAGTAACCGTATACGGGTCAGCGGTACACCTCATCGTCTGGCCCGGAAGCAACGGTTGAGAAGTAGCCGGACAGGTTATATTCCCCAACGCTAACGCTGCCGAAGAATCAAAAACATCCTGAATCCGGATATCCGACTGAGATATCCCACCCGTGTTTGTCACATCAAACGCATATGTGACCGTGCCACCGGGATACAATGCTGTCGCCGGAGTAGCCTGCTTCACCACCGACAGACCAATAACCGGAGTAGCGCCCACTCCCACCGACAACTCATCCGACACCGTTCGCTCCGGAGGTGGATAACCCGCGAAGATCTCGCCCTGACCTGATGCCCTCACCCTGTTCAAAGTCCGACCACGCACCAGATCAGCCTGCGTCACCCTGTAAGGATCAGTGGTGCACACCAATGATTCACCGGGATTCAATCCCCTACTGGGACACCGAATATTTGACAACCCAGAACCAGCCAGGGTGAGTGTGTTTTCCACCCGAATATCCGATAACAATCCGCTCCCCGTGTTTGTCACCGTAAATGTATGTGCCACCTGGTCACCGACAGCAGAAACTCCCGTCGGAGATGTCTGCGCCACTATCGATAAACTAAGAGCCGGGACAACCGTCACCCGCGCCGACGATTCATTCGACTGCACCCGCTGCGAACGAAACAGGTTTGCGTTCCCTATCGGAGGATCTCCCGACGCCTTCGCGGTGTTTTCAACCCGACCGTGTGCCATGTCAGCCTGTGTCACCGTATATTCATCAGCTGTGCACACCATCTGACGACCTGCTGCCAACACGTCACTCGGACACGTGATTCCCGACAACGCCGGACCCGCCGGAGCAACAAACGTGTCCTCCACCTGAATATCGGAAATATCCCCTCTCCCCGTGTTGGTCACCACAAATGTGTACGACACCCGATCTCCCACAGCCGCCACCGGCGGAGAGGCTCGCTTCACAAGCGACAAACGCGGATAAGTAAATCCATCAACCCACACCACCGCAGACGACGGAGCCGACACAAACTTACGATCTCTCACCGGGTCATCTCTCCAGTATCCTGACGCCGTGACCGTGTTCTCAATCCGACGATGAGCTATATCTGCGTTCGTCACCCGATACGCATCAGCCGTGCACACAAACTGCGCCCTCACTGCCAACACCCCAGAAGGACACACAATATTCGACAATGCAGGACCCGCAGGAGACGCCAACGTGCTCGCCAACTGCACACCAACCATCGACACATTCCCCGTGTTCGTCACCGTCAACGAATACCGCACCAATTCACCCGCACGCGATACCGACACCGGACTGGCCGTCGCCTCCACCGATAACACAGGCTTCGGATTGGTCGCCACTACCGCAGACGACATATTCGACACCGTCCGCAGCGGTGCCACCCCACCCTCCGGTGTCGGAGCCTGACCAGACACCACCACCGAATTCACAATGCTACCACGAACCTTATCAGCCTGGTTCACCCGATATTGAGCCGTACACATCCATTCCTCACCCGGACTGAAGCGCTTCACTTGCACCGAAATATGCGGGTTCGGAGAACACACAATATTCGAAAACTCGGGACCCGCAGGGGCAACAAATGTGTTCTCAATCCGAACATCACTCATCGTCACATTTCCGGTATTCTTCACCTTGAAATAATACCGCACCAGATCACCCACAGCCATCGCCGATTCCTCAGCCGTATACGTCTCTACGGACAATGATGGTAACTGAATAACCTCAACTACCGTCTCAGTTTCATTCGACACCGGGGAAACATACGGAGGAACAGCCGATAAATTCCTATACGTCGCATCTGCCCTCGCCGTCACCGTATTACGGATAACCCCTCTATCCATATCATCCTGCGTCACTCGATAATTCCCCGTGAACTTCTGCTCCAAACGAGTCTGAGTGGGATCATCGTTATTACTATCATGTATTTCACTTCTAAGATGAAAAGGAAGTCTCAGGGTGTCACTGAAACGCAACTGCTGCTCCGAGTCTGGCAGCGACAGCCAGTCTAAGTCCCAACTACCCACAGACTGCACACCAAACTCATACTGCAACTCCTGACCCGCACGATACACCCTCTCCGGACTAACACGCTGCACCAAACTCAGCTCTGCGGTTAGTGGAAAAATCGGGCTATGGAGTTCGGAAGAATCAGACGCTGACTGCACTTCCCGCCACGGAAGAGATATCGTTTGACCCACCACCTCCGCCCGGACAAAAAAACTGCCAGCCGCCTCGTCTTCCGCCGTCACCGTATAGAAACCCCAACATCGCATATTTGTCAGAGGCTCCAGCGGCTGCTCGTCAGCAGGACAGGTGATGTCCCTTACTTCTACACCTACAGGAATCTGCCCAGGCCGCCCCGACCGCGCACCGGGAATCGTTCTGACCTGAATATTTTCCATCGGCAGATCCCCTTTGTTAGTTATCTGAAAATTGACAACTGCCTCTCCCCTTCCAAAAATCATAGACCTATAAATACTCGGATGAATTTTTAGTCTTGGCTCCGTTTCAGCCTTCTCAACTTTTAGTGAAATTTCACTCTCTGCTGAACGAGCCCCACCAGAAAAACCACTATCACGCCACTGACCCGCTGCGGTCAACTTGCCGATAATAAAATAACCCATTGGGTTTTCGTCTGGATCACCCCGAAGCAAAGCATCGCGCACATCAACCTCCGTTACCGTGTACGGACTGACCGTACACCGCATAACGCCACCCGGGGGTAATGTTTGACCGACAGGGCACGTAAACGTGAACCCAGAATTCCTGGGAACAAAAACATCCCTCACCTGAATATCAGACACCGCCACAGTCCCATAGTTAGAAACATCAATCACCAACTCAATCGTCTCTCCCAACCCACTCACCCTTCCCCCATGCCTACCATATGAAGAATATGATGTTGCTGATTTTGTGTGCGCTGATATAACCAGCCGGGGATACAGACTAGTCACCTCTGCATAAGCGGGGTTAGACCACACCAACGGACCAACCAACTCGCCCGACGGGGCCACAGCTCGCCCCGATGCTGTCGCACTCTTCTCTTTAAGCTGATTATAACCATCTCCAGCCCCTTGCACATCAGCCTCTTTGATAATGTACGAACCAGTGCACGTCAAGCTATTCCCCGGCGCTAATGGTTGTGCGTCCGCAGGACACACAACAGCTGCATCCCCCAACGAATCAGCCAAAAGTCCAGCCCGATTGCTGTCAATCCGAATACCAGACATCGGCAGATTTCCCGAGTTGGTCACAACAAACGAAAACACAACCGAGTCACCCACCCGCACCAGCATCCGAGAGGGAGACGCACTCATGGTCACCGACAACCCCGGTAACCAGCCCTGCACAGCAACCGCCACCTCCGTCTCATTCGACTGCACACGAACCGCACTCCCCCCCGACACCCCCGACGCCCTCGCCGTACCAAAAATCCCACGGTTACCAATATCAGACTGCGTCACCACATACTCATCAGCCGTGCACGTCACCCTACCCCCGGCTCCAACAACTGCCCACCCCCAGAACACACAATATTCGTCAAGGCCGGACCCGCCGGAGCAGCAAACGAAAAACTCACCCGAACATCAGACAAAGCCACCTCCCCCGAATTCACCACAACAAACGAAAAACTCACCCGCTCACCAGCACGAGACACCAACGTCGGAGACACACTCGCTACCAACGACAACCCCGGGGGGGGGGGGGGGGGGAGGGAGGGAGAGAGAGAGAGAGAGAAGGAGTGTCTGCCCCAACCGCTCCCGGAGTAACAACCACCCCCGCCAACGCAACAACCAGGCCAACCAACACCCCACCCACCCCACGACGCCACACCCGAACAGAACGCACACCGCTTACCCGAGGCAAGACAGAGGCGGGGGCACCAATGCGGCGAAAGAGCGCAGCAAACACAGAAAAGGCACGGAGAAACCGGAGCACAACAGTCCAATCGGTTACACAACCCAGCAAGGTCGCAAAGCCAACACAACAGCAGACACCCGCACACAGCGGACACCTACCGGCCGACCAGACTTCCCGGCTCTCCTACCAAGGAGCATACCCGAAGCATCATAATAAACACACCACATAGCGAAATCGACACCCCTCACGGGTAATGCGGCCATTGTTGACCCAGGGACACCACGCCCACGTGCAGGATTTGACCCCGCGAGCTTTCATGTGACCCTGTTGAACAGGGTCACCGCACCCGCGGTGTGCACCCCTAACACCCCGGCCGACCCTGTTGTGCACCGTGTAACGCAATAGAATCGAAGCATCCACAACCCAGATCGCAAGGGAGTCGCCATGCCCACCGTTATCGTCGACGTGATGCCGAAGGACATGCTCCTCGACCCCCAGGGTAAAGCCGTCGCGGGCGTGCTCACCCGCACGGGCCACGCGGGTATTTCCGGGGTTCGGGTTGGGAAGCGATTCGAGCTCACGGTAGACGAACCGGTCACCCCGGAGATGCACCGACAGATCACGACGATTGCCCACAACATCCTCTCCAACTCGGTTATCGAGGATGTTGTCTCGATTCGCGTCGGCACAACACACGAACAGTAGGTCCCGCGGTGCGAATTGGCGTCATTACCTTCCCCGGCTCGCTCGATGATCGCGACGCGGCCCGCGCTATCCGCCTCGCCGGTGCCGAGCCGGTCGCACTCTGGCACGGCACACCCGATCTGGCCGGGGTCAATGCCCTCGTGCTCCCCGGCGGGTTCAGCTACGGCGACTACCTGCGGTGCGGTGCCATCGCGGCGTTGAGCCCCATCATGTCCGAGGTGAAAAGGGCCGCAAAATCCGGGATGCCAGTGCTGGGAATCTGCAACGGATTCCAAATGCTCACCGAAGCGGGCCTGCTTGAGGGCGGACTCATCCGCAACGATCACGGCGCATTCATCTGCCGCGACCAAGAGCTGCAGATCGAGAACACGAGCACAGTCTGGACGAACTCCTTCACACCGGGTGGCAGAATTGTCATCCCCTTGAAGAGCGCCGAGGGCGGCTTCACCGCCCCGAAAGACACCCTTGATCGGCTCGAAGGCGAGGGCCACATCGTTCTCCGCTATCTCGGGGCTAACCCCAACGGTGCGCAACGCGATATTGCAGGCATCACCAATGCCGCGGGAAACGTCGTGGGACTCATGCCCCACCCCGAACACGCCGTCGAACCGGGCTTTGGACCCGACACCGACGCCGCCATGCGATCGGGCACTGACGGTCTCGGATTCTTCACGAGCGTGCTTCGCTCCCTCGTGGGGGTTTAGTCACCTGCCCGAGTTCGTAGGCAAGGACACACCGTTCTTTCGCTCCCTCGTGGGGGTTTAGTCACCCCCGGACGCAGCACGCGCCCGGATGCCCCGGACAGACGCGTGCGCGTGCGAGATCACGGCTGCCAACCCCGTGCCCGCGAGCCACCCCCCGGTCAATACGAGCGAACCATCACCACAGGCAGCCTCAACGGCTGCGACGCGCTCGCACTGACCGATAACGGTGGGTTGGACAGCATCGCACCACTGCGTGTGATGGACCGCACGCAGCATCCCAGGCTCAATGGGGGTGTTCAGCAGTGCCGCGGTGTCGGCGCACGCACGCACTCCGACGTGCTCGAGCCCAAGATCGGCAAGCGGGCTTTCGACACCGGCGCTCCCGTAGGAGAGCCGCACAACGTGTCGCCCGGCAGCGGCAGCGGCAAGCCACGGCCACTTCGCGGTGGAGTGGGTGAGGGCTTTAGCGGCCACCCCCGGCGTGCCCGGGGCAACAAGAACCCCTGTGCCACGCGGGGCATCGTCGAGGGCGCGGGCGTCGAGCACAAGAGTAACAACATCAACGGTGACCGCGGCGGGCCACCCGGCGAGGGCCGCGACAATGGCGGCCACCCGCGCATCGACAGGGGGTGCGATACCCGAAAGGCCAACAGCGGGCACAGCACCCGAGGACGGCAGAGGCGCACCCACCGCGCCCGCGCCCGCGCCCGGAGAAGTGCCCAACACCAAGGGTGAGATGGATGTCGGCGCGCCCACCGCGCCCGCGCCCGGAATTACGGCCTCCGCAACCGGACCGACCGCGAGTGGGGCCAGCAGGCGCGCCGTCACATCGGCGGGCGTCGCAAGCACAAGGGATGCCGCCGTAACCCGCAGCTGCGTCGCATCCACCGTCGCTGTGAGACGCCACCCGGTGTCGGCAACGGATGCCACGGGGTCTCGTTCTGCGATGCGCCCGGCAGCGTGCGACTCGGAACCACAACCGGTGACCTCCGCGCGCCCGGCAGCGTGCGACCCAGAACCGCGACCGGCAACTCCCGCCCCGGGGCCTTTCACGACGGCAACGGACTCGACCGTCGCGCCGACACGCACCTCGACACCGAATCTGAGCAACTCAGCATGCAAGCGATCGACGAGTCGATGCATCCCACCGGTAATGCCGCGCACAGCACTGCCAGGTTTTCGCGCTGCGACCAGTTGCGCAACCCCGCCCGAGAGCGAACCGGCTCGGGTCATTGCCTGGTTCAACCCGGGCACAACCGTGTTGACCTCGAGATCAGCGGGATCGGTTGAGTACACCCCGAGTGCAACAGGGGTCACAAGTCGATCAAGCACCGCTCGACCCATTCGGGTGCGCACGAGCTCACCGAGACTGTGGGCAACACCAATGCGCAACACCGGCCTCACCCGATCGAGGTAGGCGCGCCACGCGCCACGCCACCCAAGAATACGCACCACCTCAGCGGCAAGGGGGTTGGCCGGGATCCCCAGCACTCCGGTAGCGGGAGCAGGAGCGGTATCGAGCACACCACCGTCACCGCGAAACGCGAGCCACGCTCCGACCGGATTGGGCACGGCCATCTCGTCGGACATCCCAAGGCTAGCCAGAAGGTTGGCGACGGTGTCACCGCGAACAGCGAAGGACTCGGCCCCCGTATCGAGGCTCAGCCCGTCGAGCTCAACCCGGCCAATACAGCCACCGAGCTTGTCGTGCTGTTCGAGCAGCACGACCCGGAGACCGACCTTAGCGCAATCGAACGCGGCAACAAGACCCGCGATACCCCCACCCACAACGACGACATCGGCATCAAGGACCATAACCTTCTGATCGGAGCCTGCCCCGTGCTGTCCGTCACCGTCTGAACCGGAACCCTGAGAATCGATCACGCCGCTGCGTCCTCGTGTACCACGGTAACGATACGGGTCAACACCGCCGGATCGGTTCCCGGCGGTACGCCGTGCCCGAGATTGAACACGTGTCCCGGAGCGGCGGTGCCGCGCGCGAGCACGTCCCGCACCGCGGCATCCATCACCGTCACGGGAGCAGACAGCAGCGCCGGGTCAAGGTTGCCCTGCAGCGGAACGCCCGCACCCACTCGGCCAGCCGCAACATCAAGCGGAACCCGGTGGTCAACACCGATGACGTCTGCCCCCACCTCACGCATCGCCCCGAGTAGCTCCCCCGTGCCCGTGCCAAAGTGCACGATGGGCACCGAGCGGCGCACCCCGGCGATCTCGTAACCGAGCTCGTGCACAAACGACAGTGCCTGTCGTGAAGCGGGTGCAGTGTGACGCTCGTAGTCAGCCACCGAGAGGCTTCCTGCCCAAGAATCAAAAAGCTGAGCAGCGGATGCCCCGGCCAGCACCTGTGCGCCCAGAAACCGCCCGGTCACCTGCGCCGTCCACCACATCAGTGCCGCCCATGCCCCCGGGTCGGCATGCATGAGCGCACGCGCTTCGAGGTGGTCCTTTGAGGGACCTCCGGCCGCGAGATACGCCGCAAGTGTAAACGGGGCTCCGGCAAAGCCAATGAGCGGGGTGGCGGTGCCTGACCCGTTGTCGAGTGAGTTGAGTTCGGCCACGGTTCGGCGCACCGCCTCCGTAATGGGAGCAAACGCGGCATCCAGCATCGACGGATCGATCGCGGTGAGCTCTGCCACACCCGCGGCGTCACCGTATGCCCGGCGAAACACCGGACCCTGGCCGGGCACAATATCAACATCGACCCCAGCCAGTCGGAGGGGAACCACAATGTCGCTGAAGAAAATCCCCGCGTCAACCCCGTGACGACGCACCGGTTGCAGCGTAATTTCAGCCGCGAGCACGGGATCAAGGCACGCGTCGAGCATTCGGGTGGCCACGCGCAGTTCGCGATACTCGGGCAACGAGCGTCCGGCCTGTCGCATGAACCACACCGGCACCGTGTCGGTCCGCTCGCCGCGATAGGCCCGCACCAGCCGCGACTGATCGGTCAGACCGGCGACGAGGGGATGCTCCGCGGGAAGATTCACCGTGCCATTCTTCCGTATTCGACCGGGAGTAGAATTTCCCGCGTGCTTCTCTGTCTCACCGCCAACCACAAGAACGCCGAATTCAGCGTTCTCGAGCGCCTCTCAGAACGATCCGAGCATGCGGCGCGGCGGTTGGTGACAGAACATCCCGCTGTCCGCGGCGCTGTCGTCGTCTCAACGTGTAACCGGTTCGAGGTATACATTGATGTTGCGCCCGGGCCGGGACACGGACCGATCGCGGCCTGCCCGGTCGCAGGGCTCCCGAACGACGGACTGCACGCGGGCATGCTCGCGGTGGCAGAGCTCACAGAACTCACCTTCCCAGAACTCGTAGCCAATTTTCACATTGTGCAGGCAAACGCGGTCGCCGAGCACCTCTTCGCCGTGGCATCCGGGCTCGAATCTGTCGTGGTGGGCGAGGGAGAGATTTCTGGCCAGGTTCGGAGAGCGCTTGAGCAAGCACGTGCCGAACATGCCACGACGCCCGAGTTGGAGCGACTCTTTCAGCGCGCCTCGACCATTTCTCGTGAGGTGAGGAACGAAACGGGAATCGGCTCGGCCGGCCGGTCACTGGTTCGACTCGCACTCGATCTTGCCGAGGGGCGCGTGACCGACTGGACGAACACGCGCATTCTTCTGGTTGGCACCGGACAGTACGCCGGGGCGACCCTCGCCGCGTTACGCGAGCGCGGTGCGCACCTCGTGCGGGTGTATTCACCGTCGGGTCGCGCAGCAAAGTTCGCCGCTAGCCACGCGCTGGAACCGGTGGCTAGCAGTGATGCTGCCCGAGCGATGGCCAACGCTGAGGTTGTCATCACGTGCACGACGGCAGACCACCACGTCATTGACGCGCCGCGCCTCGCGAACGGACGGGCGCAGTTACGCGAACTGACCGCCATCGCTACTACCGGCACTCTCTCAGCCGCCATTCACCCCCACGATCAGCTTGCAGAACGACAATTACTCATTGACCTTGGCCTGCCCCGCAACATTGACCCCGCTGTCGCGCACATCGCGGGTGTCGAACTGCTCGATCTGGAAACCATTCGTATCCACGCCCCCCTGGAAGAGATCACCGCCACCGAGCACGCGCGAAACATCGTCGCCCGCGCCGCTCGCGACCACCGAGAGGCTCGCGAAGAGTTGGATGTCACCCCGGTGGTCGTAGCACTGCGGCACCACGTTTTTGACATCCTGGACAGGGAAATCACCCGGGCAACCCGTCGGGGTGACGCGGACGGAGCCATCGAGTCGGCGCTGCGTCACATGGCCGGCGTGCTCCTTCACACTCCGATGGTTCGCTCGCGTGAGTTTACTCGGGCCGGGAAACAGCGGGCGTGGGTGGAGGGCGTGCAGGCTGTGTTTGGGGTCACAGCAGACGAGCTGGATGCCTCGACCACCGGAGCGCACAACACGGCGGGACGTATCGGATGGGCGCGCAACCACGATATCCCGCCCGATGAGGCTGCGGTTGGGTAGAACCAATTGTCACCCGATCGTGCGACACTCCCGGTGCTGTTTTGAAGTGTAGCACTGTGGTGTTGGTGGGTTTGGGCTGGTGTTGCTCGGCCGGGGTATTTTTGGGGTTGGTTGTTGATCTCGGGGTTGGTTGTTGATCTCGGGGTTGGTTGTTGATCTGGAGGTTGATTGTTGATCTCGAGGATGGTTGTTAATCTCGGGGATGATTTCCTGCGGTTCCTTGTTGGTCGCAGTGTGAGAGTCGGTGCGTGTGGGTAGGTAGTGTCGGTTCCGGTCGTCGGATCGCCGGAAGAGGCAGCGCACAGACCTGGAGCGGGTGTAGCGGAACCGTCCGCAGGAGAGCAGTTCACCAGATACGATCTACCGCCCCCTCCACGCGGTGGATTCACACGCAAGGGGTTTCAGAGCCATGATGACTATACCCATTCAGGGTGAGGCACGAGGGCTTTCCGATTGTGCGGTCCGGTTGTTGGATAGCCCCATTGCACAGGAGGTTGTCGCCTGTTAGTAAGTCGGGGATCGGTTCCCGACACGATGTCTCTGGGCGTGACAACTGAGCACTTATTACTGTCTAGTTCGGGGTGTTACCGGAGCAGGTTCAGCCTCGCATTGAGTGTGACGGCGGCGCAGTAACAGTATCAGCCCTGCGAGCAGGAATACTGTTACAACTCCGAGCGGAATGATCAGAGTGACACCACCGCCCACAGACTCGTATACCGCGAGTGCGGGGTTGCTGTTCGTTGCGGTGTTCACTGCAGCAGACACTACGGAGCCCGCGGCTGCACTCGCGTTCGAGGTCGTGGATTCTGAGGTAGTAGTAGCTGCCTGCGAGGTGACAATTGCGTTCGCGGTACCCACCGCGGAGGCTGCCGTGCTTGTGTTGGAGGAACGATCCCCTCCCGAAGACGCGTGGGCTGCCAAGGCGGAGGCAGAGGCGGAGGCAGAGGCGGAGGCGGAGGCGGAGGCGGAGGCAGAGGCGGGGGCATTCGCTGCTGTTGTAGAGCTCCCAGACACATCCGTTGGCACCGCGGTCACCGCGGCAGCTTGTGAAACCGTGACCGCGTTCGCCGCCGAGGTCGTCGACGCATCCGAAGACGCCACCGTTACCGCCGCACCCGACGCCGCCGCCGTCGCCGCAGTCGTACCCACCGCAGACCCAGCCGCGTTCGTGCCCGAGGAACGATCCGCGTTCGAGGAGGCCTGCGCCGCAGCAACCGCAGCCGCGTTCGCCGCGGTCGCAGAGGTCGCCGACGCATCCGTGGACGCGACCGTCACCGCCGCCGCCCGAGACGCCGCGACCGCGGACCCGGTCGCAGCCGCGGACCCAACAGAACTACGATCCCCGTTCGCTGCCGCGACCGCAGCCGCGTTCGCGTGAGAATCCGCCGACGCGGACGAGGACGCCGACGCGTTCGCCGCCGAGGTCGTCGACGCATCCGAAGACGCCACCGTTACCGCCGCACCCGACGCCGCCGCCGTCGCCG
>NAEP01000030.1 GCA_002529645.1 Candidatus Lumbricidiphila eiseniae
AGATCGTCAGCATCCTGCCAGTCAGGAGTACCAACCAGGCCCTTTTTGAACTGTTCCCAATCAAAAACCATGGAAACCGTCCAAAGTAACTTCGAAGTAACCGCGCCTTGGCAACGCATCGGCAATCTGCGGCGGATCATGATTGGCTCTGGTGCGCTTCCGCATCCAAAAATCATCCCAATAGCCACGATTCAGAGCGTACGATTGGTGCTCAACCGACTGCGCGCGGTCCGCCTCGGGATAGAGATGCCACTTGCAGTATCGAGTGTCCACGCGGAGGCCAGTCCGCTTCCGAACCTCATTCAGCGCGAAGATTTCAAGGAGACGCGCTGCTTGTAGATCAGTCGCAAGAACCTGATCGACAAGCACGTCCTGGCACCAGTAGACAAGGTCGATGTCGTCAGGATCCGGTTTGTCAGTCAGAAAGCTACCGCCGATCTAGACACAGATCACCGGCACTACGGAACGGATCCCTGTCGTGGCCGATTCGAAATGCTGCCAGATCTCTGCCCTGGTGGTGGAAGCCTGAAACTGAGGAGCGTCGACGTAGTTCTGCTTGATCGCTTCGAGCGTGGCTTCGTATCGGCCAAGGGGTAGGAGACCAGTTTGCGTGTCGAGTGCAGGGAGCACTACCCACCTCCTCGTGTCAGATCATCCGGGTCAGGCCAGTATATGGGCGAGCTGTGATCCCTCCTGCCGAAGGCGTATCCGACATTGTCAGTCAAACTGGAAGTCTCGATAGGAACTTCGCACGTTGAAGCACCCTTGCCGATGAGTACGGCCACAACCGCGGCACCATCGTAAAGCACTTGGCTCGGGCTGGCATCCGCTCCCGTGTCGCGGTCCCCACAGATGATGAAAATCGTTGAGTGGCGAGAACTCATCGGGCCATTTAACGCACGGGCGCGATTTTGCGTCGGGTTCGCAGGATCGAAACATCCTTGTCGTTGCGCGCATGCTCGAGGCGACTGAGCACAGCGTGCTCCGTCGCGGGCGTCCAGAAGATCTTCAGGTGCTCACGAGCTCGGGTGATCGCCGTATAGAAGATGTTGTGCGAGAGGTCTTCTTCGTTGGCTTCGGTGATCACGACCTTCACTGAGTGGTATTCAAGACCCTGCGCGCGGTGAATCGAGACGGCATAGGCGACTTGGAACGGCACCGTGGTGTTGAGGGTCTCGTCGTCTTCGTCGCTGTCGCCTGACTGGTAGACGTCGAAGCGGACGGTCGAGTCGCCGACATACTGGAGATCGAGGTCGTCTACGTCGAACTCGGTGACGCTGTGATCGAGCCAGACGTCAAATTGAATGCGTCCCGGG
This sequence comes from Candidatus Lumbricidiphila eiseniae, assembly GCA_002529645.1. GTDB lineage: Bacteria > Actinomycetota > Actinomycetes > Actinomycetales > Microbacteriaceae > Agromyces > Agromyces eiseniae. The sequence continues at coordinate 1,317 of NAEP01000030.1, forward strand.
TGCTCGACAATGTCGACGATCCGACCCTTGAGGTTGTTGAAGATGACGGGCCGGAAGCGGTCGCTGTCGTTGAAGACGATTGGGTCGCCCACCTTATAGGTGGTGACACCCCAGATGGCAGCCTTGCCCGTATTGCTGCTCTGCAGAAGACGGTTGACGTTGTTGATTCCGTAGAGCCCGTCGTAGTTCAGGCAGAGGATGATCTCGTCATCGCGCTGTGCGGTGAACAGCGACGCGTCGAGCACCGTCGAGTAGCCATGTTGGGAGATCGACTCCTCGATACCCTCCAGTTTGCGGACTCTCGACCAGAAATCAAGGAGCGCCGCGTTGTCGGTCCGATGGGGCTTGGTCAGCTCGGAGACTGACTCTTTCGGCACGAACGACCGGATGATACTGAACCAGTTGCCGAACTGGATCGATTCGATCTGGTAAACGTCACCGACAAGCACCAGCAACTTGAACGAGGTGTTGCTTAGCACCTTAAGCAGGTCCGAGTTGCTCACGATGCTGCACTCGTCGATGATCAAGACGTCGTACTCGGGCTGCGCTCCCGTCCGCCGCATCTGGTTTGTGATCGTACGGAAATCAGTGTGTTGCGCGGACACCTTACGCTTCAGGTTGTCCACCGCCGGGTGGGTGTGCGCGAGGAGGAGCTTCTGCTTGTCGCCGAAGTAGTTGGCAATGTAGTTGACCATCATGGACTTGCCGGTTCCCGCAGCGCCGTAGATGAGCGCGACGCGGGAACCGGCAAAGAGTTGACGAAGCGCCTTCTTCTTGTCCTCATCATCGACCTTCTTGTCCTCATCATCGACAGTGAGTTGGGTCTCGTCGAGCCATCGCTCGACCGCCTGCTCGTATCCGTCGACACCGGCACGCGTGAACTCCTGAAGCCTTTCGATGATCTTGACCGTTCCCTCTTCGTACTCGCGGATGAAGACATGCCCGCTGTCCTTGATGAGCTGGCGACCGGTGTGCTTGTAGTAGACCCGATTGTTGTACACCGCAATGAGCTGGTCGACATCGCCGAAGTCTTCGAGGTCAGCGACCGGTGTGTAGAGCATGCCGCGCTGCTCGATGTTGGCCTTCACGCGGTGCGCGAGGAACTCGTGAGTACGTTCCGTCGGGTCGATACTTTCAAGCAAGTCCCCGAAGCGGGCGTTATGGCCCAGCGGTGATGTACAGAACGGCATCTCCTCGAACGGCTTACACCCATAGGACAGGTGCAACTTCGAAAGTCGGTCGCACTCCTCGCGCCCGTACTGCAGCTTGATGATCCGGTTATTCATCCGAAGCATCAGGTATCGGAGCAGGTTGTGTCCCGGCTTCTTCGTGCGCATGATCTGTCGAGCGTCATCGAGCACTGGGAAGATTACCGGCTTCTGTGTCCGCTGAAGCACAATCCCCCTGATGCGGTCGTACTGGGCATCCGACATGTCCATGAGGTCGAGCAGGCTCGCCGCCGTGCCGGTGAGGAACTGCATCAGAGAGTGATACTCGGGACTGCCGGTGTTCGTCATGATGGAGTGTCCGAGAATCCGGGCGAAGTTATTGAACTCGCAGCCACGGATCGCGACGTCCCATGCACGGATAATCGTGATCGGCATCGTCTGACCGAGCACGCTGATCGTCGACGGAACAAGCGTCAGTTGGGCCGCGTACTTGTCCGTCAGGTCGATATCCGTGAAGCTGATAATCCGGTCAACCTTGGTCAGCCGGTCGTTCACGACTGAGAACGTGACCTCGTAGTAGATGCGTCCACCAACGAAGAACGGCCGGACCTTATGGATGTAGTAGCGCTCGCGCTTACCCTCCTCGGAGAGCAACCCAGCCAAGTCGATTTGCTCAGCAATCTTCTGGTGGTACTCCTGGAGCGACTCCTCCCGATCGATAGGAAACTTCTCAAGGTTTTCCAGCACCTCAATGCCGCACCGTTCACGAAGCAATGTCCGTATGCGCAAGAGGTACTCGTAGTAGCTGAGCATCAGACGCTCCGCCCGATCTGGCGGAGGCGTGTAGTGGGATATGCTCTCCTGTAGTCGCTTGTGGAAGCGCTGGAGGAAGCTGATCTGCTTGTTCTGCGATCCAATCCAGTTGATCGCGGCCGCTTGTGACCCCCATTTCAGTTCCGCTGCACCGTTGCCTGCGTGGAAACGAACTGCGATGGCCTCGACAAGATCGCGCAGCATATTCAGCACGTTCTGCGACAGAAGGCCTCGGTCATGCGACAGGGCCTCGATGTTGGCGGAGATTGATTCTGCGGCAGCGTAAATCTGCTGGTCAACGGTTGCCATTGATGCGAACTTTCTTGGGGCAGTTGTCAAGGACGAACTGCGCCGCCCGTGTTCAAGGTAGAACCACAACACTTGGTGATGTACATGTTCACTGAGTCAAGAGTTGCACTTCTATGGGTATATATTATGGTCATTTGTCGTTAGTTGTTGTTCCCACGGAAGTTGTGGGTGTGTCGGGTGGGTGTTTTGCCTCTGGCGTTGGTGTGGGGTTTGTGGTTGCTGTAGGTGTGGATCCAGGTTTGGTAGGCGTTGGTTCGGTCGGTGTCTGAGTTGTAGTGGCGTGTGTAGGCCCATTCCTCGGTGAGAGTGTGGTGGAAGCGCTCGATATGTGCTGTTGGTTTGTGGTTGGTATGAACGAAGTCCAAGTCCGGATGGACGGCGAGGACGCCAAGGTCAAGATGGCGCACAAAGTCGAGCAAGGTGGTTCGGTCGGGCGTGCGAAGCTGGGCTATCTCAACGTACGCAAGGACTTCAGCGGCAGGCTCGTGAACACGATTGATATCGATCCGGTACGCGCACCCCTGATCGAGTGGGCAAAGGTGCAGGAGATCCTCAATCAGTGCAACCGTGACGGCGACCGGGACATCAAGCACTTTCGCTACCTCAAGGGCGTCATGGTCTGCGGCGAATGCGTCGATGCGGGCAAGCGTAGCCGCCTGCTCTGCAGCCAGAACACCGGCAACGGGGGCCACCTACGAATACCTCATCTACACGGCGAAGCAACGGTGCCTCAGGATGCGGTCAAGGAGAAGCTCGGCCGCGCGAGCGAGTGGTTGAACTGCGGCGCAGAGAAAGCGCTCGCGTCCCCGGACCTGCTGCGGGAGCTCGGCACGCTCTACACGAGCGCCTCCGCTGGGGTACCTGGATTCGAACCAAGAACAACTGATCCAGAATCAGCCGTGTTACCGTTACACCATACCCCAATGGGCCAGACCGAGGTCGGGCCATCCATGGAACTCTAGCCTAACGGGTGGGGCGAACCAAACTGCGCCATCAGTCGGTCAAGGCGCGCGAGCGACTCCGGTTTCCCGAGGATCTGCAGTGACTCGAACAGCGGCGGCGACACCCGCCGCCCAGAGATCGCCGTGCGCACCGGGCCGAACGCCGCACGGGGTGTCAGCCCGAGGCCATCCACGAGCGCACCGCGCAAAGCCTCCTCGATTCGGTCGTGCCTCCATTCCCTCCCCGGCATACGATCCAGTGCCGCGTGCGCAGCGGTCAGCACGGCCGGAGCTCCGGCGGGTAGAGCAGCGATGACGCCATCCTCGTAGCTGAGTCCCGAGGCATCCACAAACAAAAAAGCAAGCATGGTGGATGCCTCGCTCAGCACGCTCACCCGTTCCTGCACCAGTGGCGCAGCCTCCGCCAGCACGGCCTCCTGCGCCGCGGTGATCGGTGTCGAAACAATCCCGGCTGACTCCAGATACGGCACGAGTCGGCCCGTGAAATCGGCCGCGGAGAGCGCGCGGATGTGCGCACCATTGATGGCCTCGGCCTTCTTGTGATCGAAACGAGCAGGATTGGGGTTGACGCTCGACACTTCGAACGCGGTGAAAAACTCCTCACGGCTGAAAACATCCCGATCAGCCGAGAAACCCCAGCCGAGCAGTGCAAGATAGTTGAGAAGTCCCTCGGGAATGAACCCGCGCTCACGGTGCAGAAAAAGGTTCGACTCTGGATCGCGCTTAGAAAGCTTCTTGTTACCCTCTCCCATGACGTAGGGCAGGTGTCCGAACCGAGGAACAAACGTCGTCACCCCGATATCGATAAGCGCATGATAAAGCGCAATCTGTCGCGGTGTCGAGGGCAACAGGTCTTCCCCGCGCAGCACGTGCGTGATCCCCATCAGCGCGTCATCCACCGGATTGACAAGCGTATACAGTGGGGCACCATTGGGACGCACAACAACAAAGTCAGTGGTGCCCCCGGCCGGGTAAGAAATGTCGCCGCGCACGAGGTCAGTGAAGCTGAGATCCAGTTCGTCAGGAATCCGCAATCGCAGGGCCGGTTCGCGCCCCTCGGCCCGAAATTCGGCCCGCTGCTGCGTGCTGAGAGTGCGGTCAAAGTTGTCGTATCCGTGCTGCTTCGGGCGGCCGGAGCCCTCGTTCCGCGCGTCAATTTCTTCCGCCGTGGAATAGCTCTCGTACACGTGCCCGGCGGCCTTCAGCTTGTCGATCACCTCAAGGTACAGCGCGCCGCGCTCCGACTGGCGGTACGGCTCATGCGGACCACCAACTCCCACCCCCTCATCCCAGTCGAGACCGAGCCAGCTCAGCGCGTCAACGAGCTGCGCATAGCTCTGTTCACTGTCACGCGCAGCATCCGTGTCTTCGATCCGAAAAACAAACGCGCCGCCGTGGTGTCGTGCGACAGCCCAGTTGAAGAGTGCAGTGCGGATGAGCCCAACGTGCGGCGTACCGGTCGGCGAGGGGCAAAAACGAACCCGGACATCACGTCCGGTCGCCCGGCTGAAAACTACAGATGTGGTAGACATACGCCCCCATCGTATGCGGTGACAGCCAGTCATCCCAGCCGTCCGGGCGGGTTCACCAGGAGCTGACTACCCGGTGGGGCATGAAATATGCCTTCCCAGCCATCCGCACGGGTCACGCCAGTCGCACCATCCACCCCCGCGTGTCTGCGCTCTGCCCGTACTGAATCTCGGTGAGCTCCTCCCGCAGCGACAGCGTCAGCTCAGACGCGGCACCATCCTCGTGCACGATCTCAAAATCGGGAGCAACCAACCGGCCGATCGGTGTGACCACAGCAGCCGTGCCACACGCAAACGCACCGGTAATCTCACCGGATACTGCGCCCTCTCGCCACTCGGCCAGCGACACCCGGCGCTGTTCCACAGCGTGTCCGCGCGAGCTCGCGAGGGCAAGCAACGAATCGAGCGTGATGCCCGCAAGGATCGAGTCGGATTCGGGTGTGACAAGTCGACCGTCACGGTACATGAGAACAAGGTTCATCCCCCCCAGTTCTTCGAGGTGGGTACCGGTGTCATCGAGAAAGAGCACCTGCTGGCATCCGTGTTCGCCCGCCTCGGTCATTGGCAACAGGCTTGCCGCATAGTTGCCGCCGAATTTTGCGGCCCCGGTGCCACCTTTTCCGGCCCGGGTATAGCGTTCAGAAAGCCAAATTGATACCGGCTTTACGCCGCCAGAAAAGTACGCGCCCGCAGGGCTTGCGATGATGTAAAAACCGACTTTCTTCGCGGCCCGCACCCCAAGAAAGGCCTCCTTTGCAATCATAAAGGGCCGCAGGTAGAGGCTTGTTTCTGGCGCACCAGGCACCCACGCGGCGTCCACCGCCAGCAGATGACGCAGGGATTCCAAGAACACCTCGGTCGGCAACTCGGGCAGGGCAAGGCGGCGCGCTGAGCGCTGTAGTCGGGCAGCATTCATCTCAGGACGGAAGGTCCAGATCGAGCCATCCGCGTGCCGGTAGGCCTTCAATCCCTCGAAAATCTCTTGCGCATAGTGAAAGACCGCAGCGGCCGGATCGAGCGAGATCGGGCCGTACGGCATGACTCGTGGTCGATGCCAACCGCCCTTCTCTGACCAACAGATATCGATCATGTGATCGGTGAACGAGACACCGAATCCCGGGTTCACGAGGATATCTTCGCGCTCGGACGCGGGGCGTGCAGACTCGTGACGGACGACCTGCCAGAGCAGTCCCGACGCAGTTGGCGGGGCGGTAAGGTGCAGATTTGCTGTCATGTCCGATTCCTTCACAACGGTCGTGCAACACACGGTCACACAGAAGGCCAACTGTGCTGGTGCGACAGGATAATCGCACACAACGTCACTACTGAGCGTAGTGCCCAGCGGTGACACTCAGGATGCCAGGTTGGCTAATCCAGGCTCAGCCACTCGGGATCACACTCGCGCGATGATCGCGTCTCCAATAGCGCTGGTGGTGCGGGATGCCCCGCGGGACTCCGCCAACTCGGCGGCCACTGCGCGCTCGATTCGCCCCGCGGCATCCTGCTCACCGAGGTGGCGGAGCATCAGCGCAACCGAGAGAATCGCGGCGGTCGGATCGGCAATGCCCCGGCCCGCAATATCGGGGGCCGAACCGTGCACGGGTTCGAACATGCTCGGAAAGTGCCCGTCGGGGTTGAGATTGCCGCTCGCTGCGAGCCCGATGCCGCCGCTGATCGCTCCCGCTAGATCGGTGAGGATATCTCCAAAAAGATTGTCCGTCACGATGACGTCGTATCGGGCCGGGTCAGTGACAAAGTAGATTGTCGCCGCATCAATGTGTTGATAGTCAACCGCAACACTCGGAAACTCCGCAGCAACCGCGTCACAAGTTCGCTTCCAGAGCGAGCCGGCAAACACAAGCACATTGTTTTTGTGAACGAGGGTGAGTTTCTTTCTTGGGCGTGCCGCTGCTGCTGCGAAAGCGTACCGGATAACTCGTTCAACACCCAATCGGGTGTTAACAGAAACCTCGGTCGCAATTTCGTGAGGGGTTCCCACCCGGTGTGCACCACCCACGCCCGCATAGAGTCCTTCGGTGCCCTCTCGCACAACGAGAAAATCAATCTCACCGGGTTCCACAAGCGGGCTCGACACCCCCGGATAGAGCACTGTTGGCCGGATATTCACATACTGATCAAAAGCAAACCGAAGTCGCAGAATGAGCCCCCGCTCGATATTGGCATTTGCAAGGCGCGGGTCACCGGGCACTCCCCCGACCGCACCGAACAGGATCGCGTCGTGCTCGGCAATCGCCGCCATCTCTTCATCGGGCAGCACTTCCCCGGTCGCAAGGTAACGTTCAGCACCGAGCAAGAAGTGGGTCTTCGCACATGTCACGTCGCAGTTGGATGTCGCGACATCCAACACCCTGAGCGCCTCGCGGATTACTTCCGGCCCAATACCGTCACCGGGAATAACGGCAAGTTTGACTGTCCTGGTCATAACTACTGCTCCGTAATGTCGATTTCAACGAAGAGACTCGCCTCAATGGCCACACGCACCCGCTCAAGAACCTCGGAGGGCACGGGCGAATCAACAGTGAGCACACTGAGTGCGGAGGCACCGACACTCGTCGCGCGCCGGGCGATCTGCATGCCCGCGATATTAACACCCGCCTCACCGAATTCCCGACCGTAGATCGCAACAATACCGGGACGGTCGGTGTACTCCATAATGATGTGCGAGGTTGCGATCGGGACTTCAATGTCGTAGCCGTTAACCCCCACCAGTTTCTCCAACTGCTTGGGTCCCGTGAGAGTACCCGACACCGAGATCTGTGCCCCGTCGGCGAGCGCACCACGCACTGTAACGACATTGCGGTATTCGGGTGATTCGGGCGTCGTGATCAGTCGCACCGCGATTCCGCGCTGCTCCGCAAGCAGTGGCGCATTCACATACGAGACACTCTCGCTCACGATATTGGTGAATACCCCCTTCAGTGCCGCAAGCTTGAGCACCGAAACGTCATAGTCAGCGAGTTCACCCCGTACCTCCACATCAATGGTCGTGACCGGTCCGCGCGCAAGTCCCGAGAAAAGCTGACCAAGCTTTTCAACAAGCGGAATACCGGGGCGCACATACGGGTCGATAACACCACCCGCAACATTGACCGCATCGGGCACAAGCTCACCCGCGAGAGCGAGCCGCACCGATTTCGCGACCGACACCCCGGCCTTCTCCTGGGCTTCGTCAGTGGATGCCCCCAGGTGGGGTGTCACAACAACGTTCGGTAGCCCGAGCAGCGGCGATCCGGTGGGAGGTTCGCTCACGAACACGTCGAGGCCCGCGCCGGAGATCGTCTTGTTGGCCAGAGCCGTGTACAGGGCATCCTCGTCGATGAGACCGCCGCGGGCGACATTGACAATGAATGCGGTCGGTTTCATGAGTGCGAACTGGGCGGTTGAAATCATGCCCGTTGTCTCGGGGGTTTTCGGCATGTGAATCGTCATAACATCACTGCGTTCGAGCAGTTCGTCAAGCGAAACCGGGTGAACGCCCAGCTGTTGCGCTCGTGCCGCCGTGATGTAGGGGTCATACGCAATGATTCCGGTGCCGAAAGCTTGCAGCCGTGACGCGACGAGAGCCCCGATCCTGCCGAGCCCGATAATACCCACCGTTTTTTCGTATAGCTCGGTGCCGGTGTAAGCCGAGCGTTTCCACTGTTCCTGCACGAGCGAGGCGTGAGCCGCTGGAATGTGTCGCGCGAGACTAAGAATATGACCGACCGTGAGTTCGGCAGCCGAGATGATATTGGATGTCGGTGCGTTCACGACCATGACACCGGCGGCAGTGGCCGCCTTCACGTCCACGTTGTCGAGGCCAACGCCCGCCCGGGCAATAACCTTCAGCCGTGGGGCAGCGGCAATTGCCTCAGCATCGATACGGGTAGCTGATCGCACGAGAATTGCGCTCGCCTCCGCGAGTGCAATAAGCAGCGCGGAACGGTCGGTGCCATCCACCTGACGAATGTCGAAGTCGGGCCCGAGGGCATCGACGGTGGCGGGCGAGAGTTCTTCGGCGATCACGACGACCGGCTTTGACACGAATAACGTCCTTCGGGAGCGTGGGGAAAGCCGCTGCGGATGTGCCCGCGGGCACGTCAACTCTAGCCGAGCGGGCAACGAGGATACCCGTGACTGTGTTCAAGTCTGAGGTGCGGCACTGTGGTGGTGGCGTGTGGCGCTGGTAGGTTTCTGCTGGTGTTGCCTGGCCGAGGTGTTTTCGGGGGTGGTTGTTGATCTCGGTGATGATCTCCTGGAGTTCCTTGTCGGTTGTGGTTCGAAGTGGGTAGGTGTTGTTCCCACCGGTCTTGTGGTCCGGGGGGCGATGTCCTCCTCCGCCTGGGGGTACGGGTCGGGTTTTTCACATCCACCTGAACCAGTTCCCCTGGAGTTGGCTCGCTCGTAGAGCGTGTCAAATGGTGTGTGTAAGGGGTGGGTCTCCTTACGGAAGGAAACACACTGTTGGTTATCGACAAGGCGTCGCGTGATGAGCGGCGCAAGATTCAGACGGAGGGCGCTCAGCGTCTGATCGAGTCC
>NAEP01000016.1 GCA_002529645.1 Candidatus Lumbricidiphila eiseniae
CCTCAACCCCGGCATCGAACACATCGCCCCGAACACGAAACGACCCCAAATCGCCGCTTGACTCTTAGGAGAGCATCAGAGGACCCCAACTCCGAAGCCGGACGCTCCTGCGCGCCCTGACCGGTCACCGACTCCTCGGAACCATGAGCCCATGGCCGCAGCCAGCGACAACACGGCCATGGAGAGCTTCTTCACGCTGCTGCAAAAGAACATCCTCGACCACCACTGCTGGGCAACCCGTGAACAGCTACACATCACGATCACCACCCGGACCAAACACACCTACCACCACCATCACCAACAGACCACCCTCAACCGCTTGACCCCGATCGAATTCAAGGCCACCATAAACACCCCAACCCCACTAGCCGCGCGGCCACAACCTGCCACCCATCCCTGCAGTAGTCCCTTTCGTACAACTGATGACGGTTATGGCTTTCACCTTCCTCGAGGAGGAGGTTGTGGAGTTCCTAGAAGGCTACTGGGCGATGTGGCAGAGCAATCTCGGTGAACAAGTGGAAAGTAGTCGCAAGCGATTCGATGCCAGCTACGAGGAGATGGCCGAGGCACTCTCCGAACGACTGGGCCGAATCCGAGAAGCACTGGGGCAGAAGAACGACCAGTCAGATTTTTCGCCGTTTCTTGCAACTTGGCGAGACCACAGTCAGCTTCTGCGAGATCGGGTGGATACTGCAGCTTTGGCGGGTGAACTCCATTTTCCTGTATCGCGTGGCGCGGCTGAAACGGCGCCGATATACGATCCGGCAATTGCGCGACGTATCCTCTTGACCTCTTTACATCCACATGACCAACAATCGGCTGGGGCGAGCCTCATCAACGAGGCGTACCTGTCACACGTCCTGCTCCGAGCGCTTAGGGTTGGAGAGTGACGTTGACGATACCCCTAGGCATCGGCACTGAGGCTCCAGAGTTGCCCTCCACCGTGCGTCTTGGACCTCGATTGCGCAGCGGCCCACGTTACGCCCACGGGCTCTATGACAACGAGACTTCTGCACTGTACCAGGTAGGCGAGCGGGAAGTTTTCGTCATCGCGCGGCTCGCTGGGCATGGAACTGCCCAGCGGATTGCAGCCGATTATCTACGACGCTTTCGTAAGGAGCTGACCCCGCAAGGGTGGGCTCAGATCATTCAATTACTGCAGGATCGAGCGCTCCTCGCTAGTGACACCAATGCGGAGACGAATGCGCATCGACGCGCCGAGGTATGCGCGACCAACCTGCGCGTACGAGAGGGTAGTCGTACCCTATTCTCCGCACACTGGGACATCGGGCATCCTCACCAGGTGATGGCCACGCTTGCTCCTCGGTTGGGATGGTTGTTTTCGATGCTGGCTCTGGTAATCATCGGCGGTGGTGGGGCAATGATGGTGACATGGCTCGCTGTCTTTGCTCCGATTCTCGCTTCGGAGGTGACCCGGCTCTGGACCGCTACACCCGTTGCGGGTGTCGTTGGCATCGTGATTATTTGGGTATCAGTCGCAGTCCACGAGCTAAGTCACGGAATAGCCCACGTGCGCTGCGGTGGACAGGTGACTGCCGTAGGTCTCAAATGGCGATTCCCGCTACTCGCCGCGTATTGCACAACCGCTGACGTAAAAGTTCTAACTACGCATCGCCGTCAAGTGATCGTCGCCCTTGCCGGAGTAGTGGGAAGCTTTGTTGTTCTCCTACCAAATGCCGTCCTATTCCTGTTTCCTGAAGGATCTTTCGGCCGTGGGATCGGGGTGATCGCTATCTCGTTGGGAACTGTTACAACGCTCGTGAACCTTGTGCCGGTATTCGCCATGGATGGATACAAGGCGCTCAACGCCGCCCTAGGGTTCTGGGAACTCCGCCGTGACACATTCCTCTATGCCCGAACTTTCGTCACACGAGGAATCGGAAAAGAGCTACGGTCGCGGTTCCCTCGAACCACAACACTGTGGTGCCGAATCTACCTCATTTTCTTGATTATTCTGGCGGTCGCGACCATCGCTGTCGCTGTTGCGCTGCTGTCATCCCAGGTCGGTGTAGCTGGAGCGCTAGGCATCATCGGATGCCCCGTCGCAGTCCTGATCATCTCAGGGGCTATTGGCGCGCGTATAGTCCGCAGGCGCGCCGAGGAGCTGACCCGCCCCGAGCACGGTCTGGCACCAATCCGCTGGTCGGGGGCATCTGCCAGCAGGCCGCTGGATCCAAGCACTGTCCATAGTAAGGAAAGGGAAGATGACTAACATCAACGCTCAAGAGCTGGTCGTCTCGACGGCCGGCCTCACCAAGAAGTACCGGAGCGGAACTGTCGCCCTGGACAACGTCAGCATCAGCGTACAGCGCGGACAGATCTACGGGCTCCTTGGACAGAACGGCGCAGGCAAGACGACACTTATGCGGCTCCTTCTTGGGCTTAGTCGCCCAACGGCAGGAACCGGCGTGGTGTTGGGGGCATCGCTTGGCGATTCTGTGGCGACAGTATGTGTTGGCTCCCTCATCGAGTATCCCGCGTTCTACCCTTCGCTGACTGGAGAACGGAATCTCCGACTCCTCGCGAGCTACTGCGGTGTGGATAACACGGCGGTAGCTCGCGTGCTCGATGTCGTTGGGCTAGGGGACAGAGCACGATCGCGGTTCGGGAGTTATTCCCTCGGCATGAAGCAGCGTATCGGCATCGCCGCAGCACTACTTGGAGATCCTGAGCTACTGATTCTTGACGAGCCGACCAATGGACTGGATCCGCAGGCCATCGCACAGACACGCGAGCTATTGGTCACGCTCAAGGAAATGGGCAGGACCATCGTCCTGTCGAGCCACCTTCTCGGCGAGGTGCAGTTGGTAGTTGACCACGTAGGGATACTCGCAAACGGAGCGCTCTTGTATGAAGGTTCGCTCAATGAGCTCCAGAAGAAGACACAGGGAGTTGAAGGGCGCACAGTCCTAGTGATTCGTGTAACGCCGATCGAGACAGCGCTGGATGTGTTATCGAAGGAGTCGTCTGTCTATGACGTGCGAGCACTCGAGGGCGGCCAAATCGAGTTGAGCACAACCGGGGCGGTGGGAGAGATCGTTCGACAGCTTGTTCTGGCTGGGGTCTCAGTTGCCGATGTATCAGAGCAGGTAGGCACACTCGAAGATGTATTTCTAACAATGACCTCGGGTGGAAAAGTCTCCGCCGAAGCTAAGGAGTGATGATGACAACTCATGCGACGATACGCACATCCGCTCACGCGTCCGACGGTTTAGGCCGAGCGGTTAGCGGAGCCTTCAGCCTGATGGCTTGGCGGCCCGGCTACAAGGTGGCGACTGTGGTGTGGAGCTTGCAGATCCTCATCTTCGCGTACGCAATCAACTACGCCGTGGTGGCGACTCTGCCGACGGAGCAGATTCCCCCAGGCCTCCTTGCCTCACTGCTACCGGAAGCAACCGGTAGCTATGTGCTGGCTTCGATCCCCGTCTATGGCGCGCCGGTGTTCATTGTCGTGGGCGCGATGATGACCGCCAGTGAGTATCGCTGGGGCGTGTTGCAGACGTTGCTTGCACGGTTTTCTAACCGCACATCGTTCCTTCTCGGTCGTTGGATCGTCCTTGTTTCTCTTGCTGCGATCATCGCCGTACTGAGTATTGTGTTGAGCGTTGTTGCCAGCGTTGTCGTTGCGTTGATGCTGGGCGAGCCCGTCGCTTTTCCTTCGTTTGCCGAGTACATTGTTGAGTTCCTCGCTGGAACGTTGATGGTTGTTGCACTGGCAACGTTTGGGTTCTTCCTGGGCGTACTGACTCGTAACGTCATGGTCGCGGCCGCCATAGGGATCGCCTGGACTATTGGAGTGGAAACCCTCCTGGTGGGGAGCCTTGCCGGAATTTTGTCATTCTTTGAGGCGCTTCGATCGGGACTCCTGACCATCAATGCAGGCTCTCTCTCGACGGCAATCGCCGAGTCGACCGGATTGGACGTGTCTAGCACGTTCGGTGCAACAACCGCCGTGAGCGGAGGCGTCGCGGCGGGCGTCCTCGGGGTTTGGACGATTGTGACTCTCATCGGTTCGATCGTCCTATTTCGACGGCGCGACGTGTCTTAGTTGTCACGTCATGGAACGTTTGTTTACCGATCTGATCCCCTCGTAAATTACTCATTGCGAGGTGGTGTTGTTCGAGGCACTACTTCACAAACCAGGAGATCTTTGTACGCCACGCTAATGCGGGGTTGAACCCGCAACTCTATTCCTTTCGCCCGGTGACAGTGTGTTCGTTCAGGGCATAGGAAACGCATCTTTCGGGATATAGGAAGTTTCTCGGCCGCGTTCGGGGGTGTCGGGAGCTTGCCTGATTATCATCGTTGTTGTGCTTGAGGGAAGAGCCCAGGCCGATGTCGCCTGCGACTACGGCGTCTCGAGGGGCTGGGTGTTCAAGCGTGTTGCCTGCTATCGGGCCGGGGGTGAGGCTGTCTTTGGATCCCGGTCGGGACGGCCGTTGCGCAGTCCGAACGTGACACTCTCTGAGGTGGTTGAGTTGGTCATCAGGCTGCGTCACGAGCTGGTCGGCGCGGGTCAGGACGCTGGCTCCGACATGATCGTCTGGTACCTCTACCAGCACTACCACGTGAGCACATCTGCCCGGCAACGATCAGCCGCCATCTGGCTCGAGTAGGTGTGGTCTGACCCGAGCTGAAGAAGAAACCCCGCCTCTTCTGCATTCGCTTCCCAGCAGCGATGCTCAACAAGACCTGGCAGTGGGACTTCACCTGCCGGTTGTCAGAGCGTACCGATACCGAGATCCTGGCCTGGCTCGAGGACTGCGTCTGCTGCGCACTAAGTATCACAGCGCGCCGCGCGGTCACCACCCCGATCGTGCTTGCAACACTCCGCAGCGCGGTGGCAACCCACGCAATCGCGGCCTTGACGCTCACCGATAACGGTATGGTCTTCACCACTGGTCTCTCCGGGATCGGCAGGATCGGCGGTCGTAACGTGTTCGAAGCCGAACTACGGCGACTGAACATCACTCAGAAGAGCTCCCGCTCCGGCCACCCGACAATCCAGGGCAAGATCGAACGGTTCCAGCAGAGGATGAAGAACTGGCTACGGGCCGCGAACCCTCAACCGAGCACAGTCGCCGAACTGCAGCAGCTGCTCGAGCAGTTCGCCGATCACTACAACAACCACCGCCCCCACCGGTTGCTGGCTCACCGAGCACCTCCCGCGATGATCTACCAGCGCATGCCGAAAGCGACACCCACCGACACCCGAGACACCGACACCCACGAACGAGCGCGACAAGACCGAGTCGAGAACGCCGACAGCATCACCCTGCGCGCCCACGCACCACCGCACCACATCAGCATCAGAGGAACCCACGCCCGAACCCCCGTGATAATCCACACCCACGACCCCACATCAGAGTCATCAACACCACAACCGGAAAACTGCTCCGCGAGCCAACAACCGACCAAACCAGGCACCACCAGCCCCAAAACAAAAGAAACCCCTGAACCAGTACAGATTCAAGAGCCTCCTATGCCCTGCGAGATCACAACGTCGGGCTGACAGGATTTGAACCTGCGACCCCTTGACCCCCAGTCAAGTGCGCTACCAAGCTGCGCCACAGCCCGCTGCCGCCAAGCGACAACCCCTCGAGCATATCGGACAAAGTGTGGGATGCCCTGGGTGATCGGGTGGGTCGCAGACGACCCCTCAAGCATATCGGCCAAAGGTCGGGGCCTGGATCCGAGGCGGAGTACCTGCTTCCGGGAGTTATCTTCAGAGCTGGGAGGCATCCGGCACGCCCTATCGCGGAGTACCTGCTTCCGGGGAGTCACCAGTGTGGCAGATTTCCGAAGAGGCTACGGCAATAATTCGGCGATCAGTGCTTGCACCCGCTCTTTAATGCTGTCGCGGATGACTCGTACCGCTTCGATTCCCTGACCGGCCGGGTCATCCAGCACCCAATCTTCAAACCGGATGCCGGGATAGTACGGGCAGGCGTCACCGCATCCCATCGTGATAACCACATCCGAGGTCTGCACGGTTTCGGGGGTCAGTATCTTCGGCACGTTGGTCTGAATATCGATACCGTCTTCGGCCATTGCGTGCACCGCCATCGGATTGAGCGACTCCGCAGGTGCTGAACCTGCAGACAACACCGTGATTCGGTCTCCCGCGAGAGCGGTGAGATACCCCGCTGCCATCTGCGAACGGCCGGCGTTGTGCACGCAGACAAAGAGCACCGTGGGAGCGCGGGGCAATCGCCAGCCCGGGCGGATGAGGTGACAGGTATATCCGTCGGGGATGCGTTCGAGGTAGTCCTGGTGCTCCGGCTCTGCTTCCCAAAAGGGACCGGCGGCTGAGACCTCGGTGACCACCGGTCCCGGCCAGAGGCCGGAGGCATCCACGTCTCTGATCGTGTTTCGGGCGATGCGATCTTGTTCGACACTCGTGGTGAAAATCGCGGACCGGTAGCTGGTGCCGGTGTCATTTCCCTGTCGGTCTTGTGTGCTCGGATCGTGAATCTGGAAGAAAAACTCGAGCAGTTCGCGGTAGCTGATAATGCTCGGGTCAAATACAACCTCGACCGCTTCTGCGTGGCTGCCGTGATGACGATAGGTCGCATTCGGCACATCGCCGCCCGAATACCCGACGCGGGTTGCAGTGACACCGGGGTGCTTGCGCAGAAGATCTTGCATGCCCCAGAAACATCCCCCCGCGAGGATCGTGGTTTCGATCGGTGTCATTGCGGTCTCGGTCGGTGTGATCAATTGTTGCCCTTTCAATATCGTCAAGGTGGATGGCTCTGCCCTGTCAAACACCGTGGCAGCCTCCACTATTCCAGCCGAGGTGCCTGAGTGTATCGATCGTGTACGCGCTACCCTCAGGAGATGGCAGGTGACGCGGTGGCACTGACGATTTCCGGTTCGGCGGATGATGGCTGTGAGAAAGGGCAGCACACAGAGGAACTCGTGACGATTTCTGGTCTGGTGGATGATCGAGCCGGGGGAGAATCATCCGAACGGTCAGGAGACGTGTGGGTGCACGGTCCCGGTGGAGAACGGTATTGGGGGCTGTTCGGGGCCGCGGGGCTGCTTCTTCGGAGCCCCGACAATGAGATTCTCCTGCAGCATCGGGTGGAGTGGAGCCATTTTGGTGGCACCTGGGGCATTCCCGGTGGGGCCCGCTGTGAGCACGAATCATCAATTTCTGCCGCGCTGCGGGAAGCCGAAGAGGAAGCCGGCGTCCGGGGCGAGCACGTTAGAGTGCGATCAACGAGTGTCCTTGACCTTGGTTTTTGGTCGTACACCACTGTCATTGCTGATGCGACCGTGCGGTTTTTGCCGTGTGTTCGTGATGGCGAGAGCATCGAACTACGTTGGATCTCGATCGAGCGGGTGATAGATTTCCCGCTGCATCCTCGATTCGCCGATGCGTGGCCAGCGCTGTTGCGCCGGGTTCGGGCCATTGGTCCGCTTGAGAGTGACTGAAAGGGCATCGCGGGAGCGCAGTTTGATTCTGGCCGTTGGTCCACTTGGGCGATTGAAAACCCGCGGCTTAGCTTTACACGGGTGTGTCTCGGCAGTGTGTGCAGCGCTGGATCGTCCGGTATTGGGCTGAGGGCGAAGCCGGGTTGGAAGATTATTCTTCCTGGTGTTGGGGAGGATGGCGTTCTTGGTATCTGGGTGGGTCTGGTTCGGGGTGTTTGTTGAGATCAAGAGTCGTGGTGTTGTGCGGGTCTGTCTTCTTGTCTGTGGTGGTCTTGTGGGTTTGTCGGGGTTGATTGATACGGCTTGGGGGATGCGGCGGTGCAGGATTGCGTTGTCTATTTCATTTGTGCGTGTTCGGGTGTCATCGCGTGGTGCGAGCACAGGGGGTTTTCTTCTGCTAGATCGCAGTATTGGTGTGTTGGGTTTGTTGTGCGGGTAGGTGATGTCTGGTTTGGTTTGTTGGGGAGAGTGGTTTGGAGGGATGGTGTCGTGCTAATGCTTTGTCCCATCGAGTTTCGTGATGATGTTGTGCGTGTTGCTTGTGATCGTAAATCCGGAGTCATGATCGAGTACGGGACTGCTGTACGGGTAGGTGGCAGGTTGTGGCCGCGCGGCTAGTGGGGTTGGGGTGTTTATGGTGGCCTTGAATTCGATCGGGGTCAAGCGGTTGAGGGTGGTCTGTTGGTGATGGTGGTGGTAGGTGTGTTTGGTCCGGGTGGTGATCGTGATGTGTAGCTGTTCACGGGTTGCCCAGCAGTGGTGGTCGAGGATGTTCTTTTGCAGCAGCGTGAAGAAGCTCTCCATGGCCGTGTTGTCGCTGGCTGCGGCCATGGGCTCATGGTTCCGAGGAGTCGGTGACCGGTCAGGGCGCGCAGGAGCGTCCGGCTTCGGAGTTGGGGTCCTCTGATGCTCTCCTAAGAGTCAAGCGGCGATTTGGGGTCGTTTCGTGTTCGGGGCGATGTGTTCGATGCCGGGGTTGAGG
>NAEP01000003.1 GCA_002529645.1 Candidatus Lumbricidiphila eiseniae
AACCGGAAACACCGCGAGGGAAAGAACCACAAACAAGCCGCCCTCACCCCCGCCAGACGACACATCAACATAACCTGGACGCTCCCGCGCGACGAAACAAAATCCCATCAGAGCCCACCCACCCCAGCACCAACCACAACTTGACAAGTCAATTGAGATTCCTTTCGCAATGGGCTCGCCGGTCAAGTGCACGGCACGGCTCGGCTCGGCCTGCGGGCGGTCAGCCGGCGGCGCGGATGAGATCCGACTCGACGGCCGCGCGGTCCGCACGCAGCTGGTCGGCGTCGGGCCGTGACGTCCACGGCGCGAAGGACGCGACGATGGGGCGCGCGGTGCGCAGCAGCACGATCGCGGTCCCGAACGGGAGCGTCCGCAGCACGTCGGCGGGGACGATGGGAACGCGGCGCACAGACTGCTGCCAGGACTTCCCGCCGCCGCGGTCGGTGGAGGTGGACAAGGTGAGTTCGTCGCGCTCCCCGAGCAGCGTCGAGATGTCCGTGAGGTCGCGGGTGTGGGAGCCGCCGCCCAGGATGATCTTGACGATCGCCGCGTCCCAGATCACGGTCGCGGCATTCTCGTTCCAACGCGACCGAGCCTGCGCGAGCGACTGGAATACCGGAAGCGTGGTGATTCCGGAACCGCCGCCCTCGGACATCAGGGTCGGGAGGCTCGGCAGCGGCGAAAGGTTCGCGATCTCGTCCAGCGCCAGCAGCAGGGGCGGGTCGAGCCGGGCGCCGGGGGATGCGGCGGCGAGGTGGCGGGCAGTCTCGACGATGTCCTCGACGAGAACCGCGACCAGTGCGGCGGCGTGCAGGAGGCACTGGATCGCGACCTCGGTCCTGCCTTGCCAGAACGACCCGTTCTCCACCGAGCCGAATCCGGTGCCCGCGGCTAGGCCTCGAGCGCGAATCATCGCGGTCAGCGGGTCAGCGCATCCCCGGACAGGGGGGACCAGCGGAGCCCGGCGGGCACGCCGGCAGCGAGCGCTTGGGGATCGAACACGGCGACCGGACCGAGGCGTTCGCGGGCGCGCAGGGTGGTGGCGAGGTTGTCTGGTCGGGTCGAGGTGGTCAGCACCGCACCGGGCGCGTCCAGGATGAAGGGCGCGACGACCATGAGCGACTTTCCGGACCGCGGCGGACCGACCAGCAGCATCGAGTCCTCCACCGTCGCCCACACCGACCGTCCGTGGGCTGTGCCGATCCGATAGCCGATCTCGCTCGGAGCCGACTGCTCGAGCGACGGGCGCAGCGTCCCCGCACGCTTGGCCAGTGGGCGGGTCGAAGCGGCGCGGGCGATCTCGTTGCCTGCTGCGATCCCGTCGATGGAGTTTGGGTCGCGGGTTCCCTTGGGCTTGTGGAACAGCTTCCAGGCGCCCCAGGCGAGCCCGCCCGCGGCGACGAGGAGGATGGCCGTGGCCATCCAATACGCGACCGAATGCAATCCGGTCGCCCCGAGACCGTGGCAGGGTCCCCCGGACGGGCGAGGATGACCAGGGCTTCCGGGATGGACGCCGACGGGGCGGGCGCACCGGTAACCCACGCAGCGATATGCCCGGCCACCCACAGGAGCAGGGCGAACGCGAACGCGAACGCGAACGCGCCCGCGATGACTCCGAGCGTGAGGTTGGTCAGGGTGTCGGAGCCGGAGTAGCGGTGCTGCGGCGTGCTCATTCGAGCACCGGGCTGAGTACCGTGGTACCCGAGATGCTGCCCATCAGGATCACCCGACGGGCCTGCCCGAGTTCGTGGCCCATCACCAACGCGCGGGCTCGGACGTCCATCCGTGCCGAGACCTCCCGCATGATGACGGCGACCTGCACGTCCTCGCCCGGGATGAAGCCGCCACCGATGGCTTCGAACCCGAGAGATCGGTCACGGTCGGGGAGCTCGAAACGCGGCCCCAAGTCCGGGACCGCTGTTGGGCCCGACGGGGGAGGCGGAGGAATCATAGTCATGGGCGACAGGTGCACCTATGACACGGGCGGGCTGCGCGAGCGCCAACAGTCCGAGCAGACGTCGCCATTCCCCGCCTTGGCGGCAGCAGCCGAGTCGGCTGCCAGGGCGGCCAACTCCGTCGTTCAGGACGGTGCGCCTGCTGGTGTGATTGTCAGCGCGACTTGCTCACGAGCAGTTTCCGGCGCTGCAGGCGGACGCGCCCTGGGCCGCTATCAGGGGAGTGGGGATTCGCAGCGCATCGCAAGGGGAGTCGCATCGGTGCATCACACGGCACATCACATTATCTGGTGTTGCACCGCAAGTCGGAGAGAGACGATTCAGGCAGTGTCACTTTGGCCATGTGGTTTGATCATGGTCATGGATCTTGAAACGGCCACCACGACACCGGAAGAGACGCGGACTGAGTTCACGCGGCTCTCCGCTCGCGGCTACACCCAGCTACGTCATGTGCTGGTTCAGCTGCCTGATCGCGGCGGTCCCCGTGCTTCGACGCTGGCACGGATGCTGCACGAGCGCAAGCACCGCCCGCTGCTGCTCTATATCATGCTGCTCACCTGCTGGCCGTGGCTCAAGGACCGCCGTGATCCGCTCGAGGGCTCCGTGTGGATCCGCGCCCTCACCGCGAAGGGGGCACCCACCTGGTCGCCGTCGACGCTCTCACGCTCGTGGGCGGAACTCGTCGATCTCGGCCTGATCGACAAGGGCGAGCGTGAAGGTCGGCTGATCCGTCCGGTGCCGCGCCGCGAGGACTGCGCCGCCGACTACGAGCTGCCCAGCGGCCGGCGCGACCGATGGAATATGTACTTCGCCCTGCCTGACCAGTTCTGGACCGAGGAACTGTTCGCCAAGCTCCCGCTCCCGGCGCTCGTGATGCTGCTTCTGGTCGCGAAGGAGACCAACGGCAAGGACGAGGTGTGGCTGACCTACGAGAACGCCGAGGAGTGGTACGGGATAAAGCCGAAGTCCGCGCAGAACGGCCTCACCGAGCTGCAGAAGCTCGGCCTGCTGCACCGTCGCGCCGAGGTGGTGAAGGCCCCGCTTGCACCCCATGGCCGCACCGTGCGGATGTGGTATTCGCTGACCGGACCGTTCAGCCACCAGTCTCGCGCGGCGCTGCAGAAGCGCGCCGCGAAGCAACGCAGCAAGCGGCTCAAGCGCGACGCCCGCGCCGCGGCCCTCCACCCGAAGGAACAGGAATGACCATCTCCCGCATGCTCTATGTCGACGACTCCGGTGCCGTCGATCACGGGCTGATCGTCTACGGCTGGATCGAGGTCGCTCCCGATCGCTGGCGCCATGGGCTGGGCACCATCCTCGAGCTGCGTAAGCAGCTCTACCGCGACCATCATGTGCCGCCGGCGACCGAACTGCACGCGACGAAGTTCGTCAACGGCCGCACCCGTATCTCGACCCGCCCCAGCAACGACGCCGAGGAGTGGAAGACCCTCGGCCGCGCGGTCGCAGTCCAATGCCTCGAGGCGCTGGCCGCGAGCCCGGACATCAAGTTCGGCGCGGTCTGGCGCGGAACCTCAGCGACGGGACGCGCGTACTACGAGGAGCGCGGCGCCGTGTACCAGGAGCTCATCGAGGGGTGGAACGCTGAGCACCGCGCCACCGACACCTATGCGTTCGTCAGCATGGACGGCAACAGCGACGACCCGACTTACTTCAACGCGCACCGCTCGCTGCCTCTGGACACCCGGCATCTGATCGAGGACCCGATGATGCACGACTCGAGGCGCTCCCAGTGAGTGCAGATGGCGGATCTGGTCGCCTACAGCACGTTCACTCACCTGAACCGGCACTCGGGCAACCAGTTTGGGTGGAGCTGGTACGAAGACTACTTGCTCCCGAAGGATGTCAACGGTGGGCCGAAGCAGCTCTAGCGGGTGAGACAGCAAGACCCGCCAGTCCACGTGTGTGGGGCGGGTCCGCTCATCCAGTATGCGGCAACCCGCCCTTCTCTGCAAGGAAACGTGCTCGCCGCCGTGATCGGCGTCGTTCTCTTCGTCCTCACCGCCCTCACTCAAGGCGCCTGCTACGACTCGCCCGACCCCGCGGCTAGGTGTGCTCGGTCAGAGTGTTGGTGAGAGGGGAGTAGGGAGAAGGCCTTCATTCTGGGTGGTGTCTAATGTCACCTAAAGGAAGGCCTTCTTTTGGTCCACCGTAACGCGAGGCTGGCTGAGGCCGGTTGCTTGGTCCTTGTCCAGCGGGTTCTTTCGGGGCGCCCGGTGTCTCACGTTGCCAGGGAGCTCGGGGGGTCTCGGTAGTGCGCTCACCGTTGGGTGAGGCGATTCCAGCTACTCGGGGTCGCGGGATTACAAGATCGGCCCTCGCGCGCCCGCACGCATCCGGGGTCGATTCACACCCGTCACCAGCGGATACACAATGATTCCGCGCGCCCGCACGCATCCGGGGTCGATGCCCGCGGTGGTTGCGGCACGGTTGTTGTAGTTGCGGCGAACCGAACGGCTGGGTCGGGACGAGCTGGCGCGTCGTGTCAGGGTCAGCCCGTCGACGGCGTCTCGGATCATCACCCGCGCCGCTCTGCCAGCGCTGCACAAGCTCGATCCCGTGACCGGTATCCGGATCCGTGCATCCCGCCGCACGCAGCTGCACTATGAACGCCAACAGCCCGGGGCCCTGGTCCACATCAATGTGAAGAAACTCAGCCGCATCCCCGACAGTGGCCGCTAGCGGCTCGACGGGCCGGACACAATCGACCACAACCGCGGCCGGACCCGGTCGGCCAAGCTTGGCATGGACTACCTCCACGTCACCGTCGAGGACCACTCCCGGCTCGCATTCGCCCACGTCCTGCCGGATGAGAAGGACCCGACCTGCGCCGCGTTCCTCGCCGAGGCCGCCAAGTTCTTCGCCAGCCACAGCATCCGCATCCACCAGGTCATGACCGACAACGCGTTGAACTACCCTCGCTCCCACGACTTCCAGACCATGCTCGCCGCACTCCAGACAAACACACATCCTGACCCGACCACACCCGCCCCGGCAGAACGGCAAAGCCGAACACTTCAACCACACCCCGCAAGAAGAATGAGCCTACCAGTGGCCCTTCACCCCCAACCAGAAACACAGCAACGCCCACACACCCTGACTCAACCACTACAACCACACCCGAGACCACACCACCCCCGCAAGCCAACCCCCAATCACCCGACTGTCACCAACGAAATGACCGAGTACACCTAGATGGGTGAGTCCTATTGGTTTGGGTGGCGTGGGTGCTGTTAGTGCCAGGCGGAGGGTGTTAACGACTCTGTGTGAAGACAGATCTCAACACCCTCCTGACCACACTTTGCGTTCATCTCGATGACCGGGTCCTGTCCGCGATCGGCTTTTCCCGGGATCACTCGCCGGGGCGCAAGCCCGCGCTGAACGACATCGAGCTGCTATGCCTGCTGGTCGCGCAGCATCTACTCGGGATCGCATCGGATCAGAAGTGGCTCCGGTACGCACACGCATCTGAAAGGCATGTTCCCGGGCCTGCCGGAACAGTCCGGGTGGGACAAACGAGTCCGGCAATTGACGGGGCTGCTGTCCACGGTGATCACCGAACTCGCCCACGACACCCCCTCCTGGGCTGAGATCACCCACCCGGTCAACTCGACCCCGCTGCCGTGCGAGAAGTCACGAGAGAACGTGAACCACTCCGATCTGGCCAGGCACGCCGGCTACGGGTACTGCACCTCCCACCCCCGGTTCTTCTAGGGAATTCCGACTCTACCTACTCTGCACCCCCGACGGGATACCGATCATCTGGGAACTGACGAACCCGAAACTCGGCGAGCGAGAGGTCACCAAGGCGCTACTGCGCCACGACCGTCACCTGATCCAGCCCAGGCAAGTCATCATCGGCGACAAGAGCTTCGCAGACCGCGAGCTCGAAACCCTCATCACCGACGATCTCGGCGCACACCTGATCCGCCCCGACCACAAAGACAAGAAACCCCAATTCAGCAAGCTCAGCCAGATACAGCAATGGATCGAGCCCGTCTTCGACACTCTCAAAAACCAACCCACCCCCGAAAACCACAGCAGCAGAACCACCGCCAGCGTCTACCCCCGCGTCACCGCCCGACTCCTCACCCTCACCGCCACCATCTAGCACAACTGACTCACCGACACCCCCACCAAACGATCCCCCCTCGCCTACGACCACTGAGACCAATAGGACTCACTCATCTAGGAGGGGTCGCCAGGTGTCCCCGAGTGTCCCGAGGATGACGATTTTTGCCCGACTCCCTCGTGTGTGACGTGCGTGGCGAGATCCGGTTGAAGGGCCGTACTTTCCAGCAAATACAAGGGTGTCCGGTGTCCGCTAGGCTGAAGGCACTAGGAGTCGTCGCATAGTCCGGCCTCGTGCACCACCCTGCTAAGGTGGAGAACCCTCACGGGTTCCGAGGGTTCAAATCCCTCCGTCTCCGCAAAAAAATCCCTGGTCAGACCAACGTTCCCACGTCTCCGGTATGGCGAAGAACTGGCCCGTGTGGACTCTTGACAGGCTGTCATCGTCCTGTCTTCGTCCCGGGCGTTCTTGGCGACGGGCAGTATTGCGTGTCCGGCGCGAATTGACTCAAGCACGACGAGATCCCCCCGAGCTGGGATCGACGTCGGGGAGGCGGCGCCCCAGCAAACGCCGGGCTCGACGCACGGTGAGTGCCGGGCGCACGGTCGAGCAAAGCCCCACGCGGCCGAGCGTATGGGAGTCTACGGGCCGGTCAGCCCGCCGCCGCTGTCCGGCGTGGTCGGGTAGTCCAGTCGGGGATCCGGCAGGGGAGGGGGAGCCGGGGCGATCGCGTTCAGATGGGCGATCGCCGCCGCGTCCTGGGCCTCCCCGAGGACGTGCGCATAGATCCGCAGCGTGGTGTTCGGGTTCTTGTGGCCGAGCCACTCGGATAGTGAGACTGTTGGTGCTGGTGTTCTCGGGGGTCCTGATCCTCACAGCGATCGACGCGCGAGAATGTCGGTGCCGGGTGTTCTCAGGGGTTCCTGACTCTCACTCTGATCGACATCGAGTTGTCTTTCCTCGGTTCTGTCGGTCCTCTGAGAACACCCGGTGAGGTGTCACGCCTCACCGCCGGAGTGACCTAAGGAGAGCCTGCGCCAACAGGTGCTCATCACTGTCTTGTCCGCCGGTCTGGTGGTGCGCGGTGCCGTTCCCCGCCCATGCGAACAGATCGGAGCACGACATGACCATCATCCCTGACACCGAAAGGCGCTCTCAACCGCGTCAGCCAATCTTCGCTGGTGTCGACACCCACAAGGAAATCCACGTCGCCGCGCTCATCGATCCGGCTGGGACCGTCCTTGGAACGCGCAGCTTCTCCACGACGCGCGCGGGATACCG
>NAEP01000071.1 GCA_002529645.1 Candidatus Lumbricidiphila eiseniae
ACACCCCCCAAAACAGTACGATCACCATACGTCTTCACAAGCGACCGAACAGACACAACATCCACCCCACCCCCAACCTGCTCACGCTCACGCGACATTATTCCACCCACCCAACCCTTGAACCGACCACAAACCCCTCACACCAAACCACCACCGGCCAGCAAGCTGCTCTTCCATAGAAACCACACGGACAAACACTAGCAGAGTTTACCCACACACCACGCCGTGCCGTGCCGTGTTCAAGGTGGGGCCTGTCTGATAAGCGGTGTGTGTGGTCTGGTGGTTTTCATCGGTGGGTGGTTCTCTCGAGCCGTCCGGTGAAGGTGATCGTGAATGCGTTGAGCGTGGGTTTCCACTTCATCACCCAGCGTGTCTTCCCGCTGCCGGTGGGTCAGGCGACCGGGTTAGGAGGTAGAGACACTTCAACGTGGCTTGTTCGTTTGGGAGGTATTCGCGGGCGCGGACCGTTCTGTGGTAGCGGGCGTTGATCGACTTGATCGTGTTCGTCGTGCAGATCATCCGATGGATCTTTACGTCGTATTCGGGGAAGGGCATGAACTCTGCCCAGTTGTTCTTCCAGAGCTGGATGATCGCCGCACGATCGCATCGACGAAGATCACCCGGTAGATCGCCTCCAACGGTCGCGAAGACTACTCCGCCAGCTCCCCGGACACCTTCTCGGTAATACGAGAGATGATGTCCCTCGAAGCTCTCGCCCCGCAGACCTCGTCGAAATGCGCCACGATCCCACCGGTTGTCAAACCCCAAGCTGAAAGGAAGAGAACAATCTGATCGATACCCCCAGCCAGCGTTCCCGCTTCGAGACGATCACCAGCTCGAACAACCCATCTCGATCCCACGGGACCTCGACCTGCACCAGGCCGATCTCCGTCAACACTGTCTTCACCCACGTACCATCTCGCATATTCACCGCGATCAGCATTCCACCCTGCTCCTGTCCGAGACACTCCGCCAATCCAGCTTCCCACGCAGTCTCAAACACGTTCTTCGTGAGCTAGTTCAGCAACCCACCAAGCCCGACCAGGCTCACACCCTGCTCCTTCACCCGCACAAGCAACCACCTCGCGAGGTCCTCCCCATCGATGACCTCTCCCACCACAGAAACAATCACCACCTCACCCAACATCTCGGCCATGTCGATCACAGCCATCTCCCTTCGGAACAGACCGAACCCCACACACCGCTATCCAGACAGACCCTTCAGGTCTGAAGTGCAGCACTGTGATGGTGTGGTTGTGTGTGGTGTTGGTAGGTTTCTGTGGTGTTGCCTGACCGAGGTATTTTCAGGGTTGGTTGCTGATCTCGGTGATGATCTCCTGCAGTTCCTTGTCAGTTATGGTTCGAAAGTTCGGTGCGTGTGGGTAGGTAGCGTCGGATCCGACCACCTCGGTATGAATCCCCTCACCCACCGACCTTGCCCCCACAATAGAGTCTGACTCCCAGATGTCCGAACACAGACCGGTCGTTGATGTGTGCCGGGCGTTCGTAGATGGACACCCGGAACAAGATACGCTCTGAACGCACCCGCACCCCGAAATTTGCGACGGTATCACGTGCGCACGGGGCAGGTACTGCCACAACTGACGGTGCCGTTGGTGAGGGTGGTAGATCCACTGGTAAATCGTTTTGCAACTCACCCACATTCGCGGGTTTTCCCGGAACTCGATCTGAGACCTGCCTGCGATCATCCGGAGGTGTCCACCCGGCCCGGAGTCTGTCTATCACCCACCCCGACCATCCGATCCTGCACAAACACACGTGGCCGGTGGGAACTGGATGCTCGCTCACGGCACCGGTGCTCTGCCCGTTCTGCCCGGTACTGCATTGTGGTCACCGGACCAGATGTGTAACCGAACATCCCGGAACAGACGGGGATGACTAATTCTGGTTCAGCAGCACCCACTTGTTCCAGACCTATCTCCCGCGACACCGTGGACACAGACCGACCCAACACCGCAACGATCTGCCGAACAGACGACCCAGCACCCACACCTTTCTCTATCTGAACCCGCTCAGCCCAACGACACATGACCGTAATGTATAGCCATAAAAGCGCACCCCTTGACTCAGTGACATGAACACCACCACGTGTTGCGCTTCCACCTTGAATACGGGGCTTGGAAACGAACCGCCCACCAACTGACTGCCACCAACCTTATGACCAGGTACGCGCAACCGTGGCCCGCACCCTGCGAGTAGATCACCCTCTCCTCAATACCGTACGACCTCCCGCGTAACCCGTGGCTCGCGCTATCGCTCGCTCGCTCGCTGCACGCGCAGCCCCGAGCCATCCTCGGCTATGTCCACCCACACGGTGTCGCCATCGCGCATGTCACCGGCGAGCAGTGCCCGCGCAAGCCGGTCATCGATCTCACGCTGCATGAGTCGTCGCAGCGGTCGCGCTCCGAACAGTGGGTCGTAGCCGCGTTCGGCAAGCCACGCTCGCGCGTTGGGTGTGACACCGAGCGTGAGTCGTCGATCACGCAGTCGCGTCGAGAGCCGATCCACGTAGAGGTGAACGATCTCGGCCAGTTCAGTTTCGGTGAGAGCGTGAAACACAACAACGTCGTCGAGCCGGTTAATGAATTCGGGCTTGAATGCCTGCCGCACGGCCTCGAGCACCGCTGCCTGCTTCTGTTCCCAGGTCAAGGCCGGCTCAATGAGGGTCTGTGAGCCGAGATTTGAGGTGAGGATGAGGATGGTGTTTCGAAAATCGACGGTGCGCCCCTGTCCATCGGTCAAACGCCCGTCATCGAGCACCTGCAACAGCACATCGAAGACCTCGGGATGCGCCTTTTCCACTTCGTCGAAGAGAATGACCGCGTACGGTCGCCGCCGTACCGCCTCGGTCAGCTGTCCGCCCTGCTCGAACCCCACGTAGCCCGGTGGCGCACCGACGAGGCGCGCCACCGTGTGTTTCTCGCCGTACTCGGACATGTCGATCCGCACCATCGCACGCTCGTCATCGAAGAGCAATTCTGCGAGCGCCTTGGCCAGTTCGGTCTTACCCACCCCGGTCGGCCCGAGGAAGAGGAAAGAGCCCGTCGGCCGGTTGGGATCGTTGATCCCCGACCGCGAGCGCCGCACCGCGTCGGCCACCGCCGCCACGGCCTCTCGCTGCCCGATCAACCGCTTGTGCATCTCCTGCTCGAGTCGTAGCAACTTCGCTGTCTCGCCCTGCAGCAGCCGACCCACCGGGATACCCGTCCACGCGGCAATCACCTGGGCGATGTCTTCATCGGTGACCTGCTCGTTGACCATCCGCTCCTCATCGGGCATGTTCTCGGTTTGCTCCGCTGCCGCCAGATCACGCTCAAGAGTCTTGATCGTCTCGTATTCCAACCTGGAGGCCTTCGCATAGTCGGCTTCCCGCATGGCCCGATCGCGGGCAGTAACTGCCTCATCCAGTTTCTTCTTGAGCTCCCCCACCCGGTTGAGTCCCATCCGTTCGCGATCCCAGCGTGCCTCGAGCTGAGCTAGTTCGTGTTCTTGACCGAGGAGCGTCTCCCGAAGTTTCGCGAGTCGCTCCTGTGACGCATCATCTTTCTCCTTCTTTAGGGCGAGCTCTTCCAGTTTCATCCGATCGACCTGGCGCTTCAATTGGTCAATCTCGACCGGACTGGAGTCAATCTCCATTTTCAACCGAGACATAGCCTCGTCAACGAGATCGATGGCTTTGTCCGGTAGTTGGCGCGCCGTGATGTACCTGTTTGAGAGGGATGCCGCGGCAATGAGTGCACCGTCCGTGATTGTCACCCCGTGGTGTGCCTCATACCGCCCCTTGAGTCCGCGAAGAATCGCGACTGTGTCCTCCACGGACGGTTCCCCGACATAGACCTGCTGGAAACGGCGCTCGAGCGCGGCATCCTTCTCAATGTATTCGCGGTACTCGTTGAGGGTGGTCGCACCGATAAGGCGCAACTCACCGCGCGCGAGCATGGGCTTGAGCATATTGGATGCCGCGACCGACCCTTCACCGCCGCCCGCCCCCATGAGCAGGTGCAGCTCATCAACAAACGTGATGATCTCGCCCTCGGCCTCGTTAACCTCTGTGAGAACGGCCTTGAGACGCTCTTCAAACTGACCGCGATACATCGCACCGGCCACGAGCGAGGCGATGTCGAGGGAGATGAGCTGCTTGCCCTTGAGGGACTCGGCGACATCGCCCGCGACGATGCGCTGGGCGAGCCCCTCAACAACGGCGGTCTTGCCGACACCGGGCTCACCAATGAGAACGGGATTGTTCTTCGTGCGTCGAGTGAGCACCTGGCTGACGCGACGGATCTCGGAATCCCGCCCGATCACCGGGTCGAGCTTGCCCTGTTTCGCAACGTCGGTGAGGTTGACACCGAACTGTTCGAGCGCCGACTTTTGTTTCTCCTGGGAACTCGGCGCGCCCTGCATATTGGCCATGTGCAATCCCTCCGCTCAAAACTTGAGTCAAGTATACTCAAGTTTGACTCACGGTGTGCCGAACGCCAAGCCTCCCCGTGCCGTGTCTATACGGCGACGGAACCCCGCGGCGCGCGAGCACTGATCGCGGGAGATCCACCAGACCTGGGGCACCCACCAGGTCACGACAGTGTCTTCACAAATAGATCACCCGGGGCGCACCCGACGCCGGGTCATTCAACAGAACACAAAGCCTCACACACGGCCCGCGTCAAGACGCATCCGACACCGAGTCATCCGACGCCGCAAGAATGCCTTCATGCAGGATTCCGAACCAATCGAACGCCTCCTGCAGACTCTCGTCGCCACCCTCAGCATCAGCGATGCGCTGTGACAACACACGACGCACGTCTGTGAGGAACGTAAGCCACTGCCAAATATTCGTTCCAATATTAACAACCATGTTGTTTATATCTACATTCTCATTATCACTATCGATATTTCTGACGGCCAAGAGCGCCTTTATCACCTCGAGGGCAGCAGCGCGCTTGGTGGCCACAAGGGCATCGTGTGTATAGCGTGAGAACTGCTCAGCCTCGACCGGGTCATCAGGGTACGCCGAGGGAAAGAGCAACTCCCGAGCGGGATCACCGTGCATTCCAGAAACCAGGGTCTCGTTAAGCTGGGCAGCGAACACGAGAATGAGTTCGCGCTCCCCTTCCGCACAGGTGAGACCCACTCCACCAGATTCCCGTGTAATGTGCACCTACTGTTCCTTCGAGACCGTTGCCAGTAATCCGTATCCGTGCAGAGCCTGCACGTGGCGCTCCATCTCCTCGCGGTTTCCGCTGGCAACAACGGCTCGTCCCTCGTGATGAACAAGCAGCATCAACCGCTCGGCCTCCGCACGCGAGTAACCGAAGTAGGAGCGAAAAACGCGGGTGACGTAGGTCATAAGGTTGACCGGGTCGTCCCACACAACGGTTTGCCACAGAATCGGAGAGCCCACCTGCAGCTGTTGATCGCTGTCCAACTGTTCCAACGTCGTAGTCACCCCTCCACACTATTAGCGAAACGGGACACTGCACACTCCTTACTATTCCTGTCTACTCATTGCTGTCTGCTCTCCGTCTTCGAGCGAAGGAATCTTGCCCCATTCCCCGTCCGCTCGCTGTGAACCGCTCCCGCCCCCGTTGCTACTGGTGGGATGGCGGACGCCAGAGAACAACGGACGTGCTCCGCCGCACCCGCGCACCCGCGCGCAGCGTCACAACCTCACCCTCCGTGCCCGCTGCAAACACACGGCGCCCCGGGCGCTTGAGCACCTCGTCGGCGAGCACGGACTCGAGCTCACGCACTCGGGAGCGAAGCGAAGTGACCTCGTCCTCAAGATCAAGCACGCGGCGGATGCCCTCGAGACTCACACCCTCGCCAGAAAGCTCGGCAACCTCGCGAAGCTTTGTGACGTCGCGTACCGAGTACCGGCGAGAACCGCCGCCCGTGCGGGTCGGGGAAACCAGACCCAACCGGTCGTACTGCCGAAGGGTTTGCGGATGCATCCCCGCCAACTCGGCAGCAACCGAGATGACAAACACCGGACTCGATGCATCCATGAGTCGCTCTACCCTCGCGCCCTGGCGAGGAGGTCGTCCCGCGGATTCTCGTCCGGAAGTTGCTCGGCGAACTCCGCAAGTTTGACCGAGGCACCCGCCGACATGTGTGTCGGAACAACGATGACCACCTCGGCAAGAAGATCACCCGTGCTTTTCGCCGCCGCAACCCCACGACCCTTCACGCGAAGGATGCGCCCGCTCGGTGTGCCCGGTGCAACCCTGAGTTTGACCGGAACACCGCCGAGAGTGGGCACCTCGATCGTCGCACCGAGCGCAGCTTCAACGAATGTGACGGGCACACTGACCTTGAGATTGAGCCCGTCCCGTTCGAACACCGGATGCTTGCGCACCCTGACCGTCAGCACGAGGTCACCCGCCTCACCACCGTTGGGGGAGGGATGTCCCTTTCCCCGCAGTTTTACCTTTTGCCCGTCAGAGACACCCGCCGGAATCCGAACGGTCATCGGTCTGCCCTCGGATGTCTGCAGCGTGACCTGATCACCCTTCACCGCGGTGAGAAAATCGAGAGTCGTTGACGCCGAGACATCTCGCCCGCGAGTGGAACCGCTCGAGCGCCCGCCCTGCTGAGCAAAGAGGCTACTGAGAAGGTCGTCATAGGCACCGCCCTGCGGGAACCCCTGTCGCCCAGCACCCCCGCCAAACACTGACCCAAAGACATCCTCAAAACCGCCGCTTGCGCCACCGCTACCCGGGGCAGTGAAGCGCGCACCAGAACCCATGGCACGAATCTGATCGTACTCTTTGCGCTGCACGGGATCGGAGAGCACCGAGTTAGCCTCGCTGATCTCCTTGAACTTCGCTTCTGCTGCGGGATCACCGGGGTTGGAGTCCGGGTGGTGCTTCCGCGCAAGTTTGCGGTAGACCTTCTTGAGCTCTGCGTCTGAGACGTCCTTGGAGACACCGAGCACCCGGTAAAAGTCCTTGTCAAACCAATCTTGACTTGCCATTCGTGCCCCTTCGGATCACACGTCTCACCAACTTGAGTCAGTCACACTCAACTTTATCACGCGGAGCGGAGCTGCGATCGCGATCACCCGCAGCGGTGCTGTTCGACACCCGGCTACCCGCCCCACCCCGCCCCACCCCACCCC
>NAEP01000002.1 GCA_002529645.1 Candidatus Lumbricidiphila eiseniae
GGCACCGACATTCTCGCGCGTCGATCGCTGTGAGGATCAGGATCCCCGAGAACACCAGCACCAACAGTCTCACTATCGGAATGTGCTTCGTCTGCCAAAGCGTCCGTTCTTCCGCGCCTGGGCGGGCATCAAAGAAGAGAGCGGCCGGACGTACCCGTACTCGCTTCGTCTGGCAATGCGATGCCCGAAGTGCAAGAACCAGAAGCTCCGCTTCCAGCAGATCCCCGAGACCTGGGTCGATTTCTACGACAATACCGGCAAACGCACCAAGCGTGACGTCACGAAGTGGGCACCGATGGCCGTCTGCCCACGCAACGAAGAGCACTCGATTCGGGTTGATATTTCGGGCAATGACTTTGACGAGGCGCTGCCTCGATAAGTAGTCCTGCTTGGGTCTTCTTGTGGTGAAGAATGTGTTCGTCAAGCCACTTAGCCAGGCCTCGCAATTTCGTTTGCACGGAGCGCATGCGTCGGGCGGCGCAACTGCGTGACGGATCGGGTGCCTGATCCGCTATATCTATTGCCATGGCTTCTTCAACGTCCTCGCCCACGGCACGCGAAGCTGCGTCCGTTTCTGCTTCAGACAGCCTCGAGCGGTTCGCCGGTGACCTTCGCGAGCTCAAGCTCCGGGCGGGTGATCCCACCCTTCACGCGCTGAGCTCTCGATCCACGTGTCGAAGGGCGTTCTCCCCGAGGCATTCTCGGGACGTCGCCTGCCTAGTGAGAGGACCACGCTCAAGGTCGTGGAAACGCTCGGTGCCGACGCGAAGGAGTGGCTGGAGCGCAGGAGCCTGCTGGATCCTCGGGCGCGCCGTTCTGGCGACACGGTCGCGGATGGACACCAAGAGCTAACGGACGCGAACGGCAAGAAGCGACGTCCATGGCGCGTCGTATTGGCGGTTGCGCTCTCGACGGTGCTGGCCGCGGGTCTCACGAGTGTCGTCTGGTGGCAGGTGCTACAGAACCGGGAAGCGTACTGGGCTGCTCAAGTGAAGAAGCCGCTTGGAGACCAGTTCCTGGAGCCAGCCGATGGTGTCGACCCGATGCAGACGAAGTGCCGGGAGGACAAGGTCATCGCGGACGTGCAGACCCGGCAGAACGATCAGTTCAAGGTCGAGATGCCCTACTCCAACTCCTGCATGGGGGTCTGGGGGGCGCGTCACTCGTCTGGACGGTAAGACGGACGGCGGGTCGCTGAGTTTCCGGATCTACCCGACCAAGGATCCCGAGAGCTCGCGGCGCCAGGAGCGCTCTGCAGACAACGTGAACTCCCTCTACACGCCGCTGCTCATCGAGCCTGACGTCGAGGCGCGAGTCTGCGGCATCGCCACGGTCACGACGGACGGCAAGGCAGTCGAACTCGGACCGCCCATGTGTGTCTGAGGCACCCGTTCAGAGAGTTCGGAAAGTTCCAGTTCTGAGCCGAACGGCATCGTGGTGCGGTTTCTGCCTGCGAGGCTTGAGCCCCGCGGCCCCAGTGCTCATCGTCGAGCGCGACCGCTGATCACCTTCCTGTCTGGGCACCCGAGCCCTTGGTGATCAGCCCTGGTCCGCTTCCCCTGTACGCCCAGGAGGCCCTGATGAACCCGAACCCGAACCCGTACGCGTCCGATGCCTTGTGCCCACCCTGGTGCGCGATGCCTCACGGTCCCGGGAGGAGCGCGGACCGTTACCACCAGACTGAGCCGGAGAGCGCCCCCGGAGTGTTCCGACGGCTGTCCTTCGACTCGGAAAGCGGTGCGGAAACGGCGACGGAGCGCCTCGTGGTCGCGGCGCGCAGCTTCGACGGCGACGACGAGGTCTGGGTCAGCATCGCCAGCGAGTACACCGAGATTGAGATGACTCTGGAGTCCTCGAAGCGCCTGCTGAAACTGCTTGGCAAGGTGCACGTGGGTCTCGCCGGGGACGAGGCACCGGCACCGGTTCGCTTACTCGCCCCACTCGATTCTGGCGGTCGACGGGAGCAGTTCGGTGACCTCGACGCCGAGCGCCTGAGCGATCCGCACCAGTAGCTTCAGGCTGGGGTTCGCGGGCTCGTTCTTCTTCCAGTACCCGCGCTCGACCTGTTGGTAGTGGGTCCGGGTGAGCCCGGCGCGGTGCGCCAGCTGCTCCTGGGTGAGACCCGCGTCCAGGCGACGCCGTTGCAGCTCGACGCCGAGCTCGCGTACGTACTGGTCCCACGAACTCGCCGCCTGAATACTCACCACTCCAAGGCTGGTCGCCTCCACGACTTCCGTCGACCAGAAATATCCGGCAAGATGAATCAGGCACGAAATATCTGGCTCATGTCAATTGAACAGCTCGCCCCCAGGGGAGGAGCGATCCGCCGAAGGAAGGAGCTCCGGCCATGATCGAAGCATCCGTGGTGTTCCTCGTCAGCAACTGGGAGGCGGCACTTGGCGTCGTCGGCACTCTGATCGGGATCTGGCTCTCTTGGAAGCTCCGAGGCCATCCGCTCCTTGGGTACACCGTGATCGCGCCTGGCTCGGCGGTACCCGGCATCCGTACCAAGGTTCGTTCCCTGCCTGGTGCGGACGGCCATATGAGCTTCCGTGCCCGTATTGCCAACACGGGTACGGCGCGTATTGCCAACACGGGTACGGCGCGTATTGAACGACCCGCGAACAGCGGCGGTGACGTTGGGTTGGACTGTGAGAAGGGGTGGCGCTTCGGAGCCTCGTCCGTCGACGCGCACAACGCCAACCCCTCCCAGAGGTTGAGCGCGAACCTCACTGTCTCCGAGAGCGGCAGGCGACTCACGATCGACTTCTCTGCCCTCGAGCCGAAGCAGTGGATCGAGTTTTCCTACGTCATTGAGCACACGGAGCGTGCTGGCGTCTTCGACGACACGGTATGCGTCCCAATCGCGAGCGGCTATCTACCGGGATCACTGAGTGCGGTGCGGAACCATCGTTCGCCTGTTGCCGCGGGGCGCGACTTTGTGTTCCTGCTGCTCATGCAGGCGGCTACCGTGCTCCAAATGTTCGCCGTGGCACTCGTGAGCGCGTGGCTGGTACGACTCATATTGCCGTCGCTGGTAGGAGGGCTGCCGTATGCCGCACTCGCCGCAGTCTGTAGCCTACTGCTGCTGCTTGTCCTCCAGCTGCTCAGCGGAATCCCCGGACGGTTCTTTGGTTACCCCGGTCTCGAACTGCCAGAGAAGACCGCAACTCGGGCAACGATCGTCGGGGGCGTCATGGGTGCCGCGGCGCTGCTCGCTATCTGGTTGGCAACGGGAGATTCGCTTGTTGCAGTCTCAACGGTGTCGCTGTTCCAGTTCGCCGTAGTCGCTGGGCTCGTGCCGACGCTCTACTACTTCGCCACCTACAATCCCAGCGCGGATGCCGCCTCAGGGGCGGGGTATCGCCTGTTGCAGGGTGGAGCGATCTACGTCTTACTCCTCGGCTTGCTAGTTGTTGCGGTGGTGACCGGGCTCCTCGGCATAAGTCTCGCTCTGGGGATCTATCTACTGGTGTTCGTATCGACGCAGATTCTCGTTGTAGCACGCGCTCGGAAGCAGAGCCAGCGACGAGAAGTGCGAAAGGTGGACGGAAGTGAAAAGAACAGCTCAGTCGATCGGGAGGGCAACCTGTCTGGTGGTTTTCCTCTCGCTGGCCGGATGCACTAGCAATGGTGCTGCTGCCCCGGTCGATACGAAGCCGGTAGAGACCTCGCGACCTGCGGAAGTCACGCCGAAACTGACCCAGTCAGCCGCTCCCAAATCGAACGTGCCAAAGATTCGCGATAACTGGGTCGTGAATGAGGCCGCTATGGATGAACTTGGCCAGCCCGCAAAGTTCGGGGGAGACGGCGATCTTACGGCTGTTCGCGCCAAGGCGTGCACTGATGTACTCGAGCAGGCGTTGCAGCTCGGGTCGGTTGAGTCTCCGCCCGGTTCGTCCGCGATCCACGAACTCTGCGGCGACCAGCGCACCGAGCTCGGCGGCCTTGCGGCGGTTGGCTTCACGTTGCACGGGGATCGAGAGACCTTCGCCGCCGTTGCGGCTGGCTTGGTCAACTGTGGAGACGCGGACGTAGGAGACTGCACGGAGCGGAACGAGGGCTGTACAAGAAGAATGAGGCATCCCAGCAGTCCAGAGCAGCTCTGGTAGCCGTGGGGTACTGGATTGCAAAGGCAGGCTGGGGGAGAAAATCCGGTAAACTCGGGGTACCGGCTGCGAAAGGAGCGACACGATGTCAACTACGACGATTGCAGATGCTCAGCGCGCCGAGCGTGAACTCCAGGTTGCCGAAGCCATCCACAGCGGTGAGATGGAAGGCTTACACATGACTCAAGCCACGAAGGCTGATGCAGGCAAGTACGTAGCCGGCAAGATCGATCTTGCCGAGCTTGAGGAAAGGGTTCGTGCCCGCTACGGAATCGTCTGATTTCGTCGACCCCTACGTGGATCCTGCAGCAGGGATCCTGAGGAACCTCGTCGGCGCGACCACCCAAGCAGAACTCGACATGATCGAGGGCGACCTCGTACCGGTGCGTGCGTTACGGCTTGAAGCCGACCCGCCTGCTCCCACTCGCGACCTCGTTGAGCTGTGTGCCATCCATAGATACTTGTTCTCGCCCGTTTACGGATGGGCCGGCGAACTGCGCACGGTCGACATTCGGAAGAACACCGAGCGCGCTGGGTATTTCGTGCCGGTCTCAATGATCGAACGTGCCGCGGACTTTGTCGCCCAGGAGCTTCGCGAGGATGACTACCTGCGCGGCATGGATCGTAGGACGTTCATCGCTCGGTTCGCGCACCACTACGACCAGCTCAACTACGTTCACCCGTTCCGGGAGGGCAACGGCCGCGCCCAGCGCTTGTTCTGGGATCGCGTGGCCTGCGATGCGGGCTGGCAGCTGAGCTGGCTTGAGGTCACCGGTGAGATCGATGATGCGGCATGTCGTGCCGCTGCCGAAGAGCGTGACCTTGAACCGCTGATCACCATGCTCGATCAGGTTGTCTCTCGGCGATAGTGAAGTTGGAGGTTGAAGCGGGTCGTCTGCCGACCTTAGGTGCTCGGGAGCGTATCTCTGGTTGTCGGTAGACCTAGGAGTCTGAGTGGTAACGATTCCGGCGCACTGTCGCGCTAAGGGGCACAAGGAAATTCACGAGTAAGCTCCAGTTGCTAGGCACTGACATGGTCGGTCTGCCTAGGCTGAGGCGAGGTAAACGGGCTCTTCGTAGTTGAGGGGGTGGTGGGTTGAGCGTGTCGATGGTTGGGTAGGGGTCGGGGCCTTCCGGGGGTGGTGGTTCCTACATTCGCCATCTGGAAGATCTCGGTGTGCTTCATGCTACTTTCGTGGCTCCTGGCCTGGCTGTGTTCTGTGGTCTCGAGGAGTTTGGTTTGGTGGCTGTCGGGCGATGAATCGATCCCGGCTGGGCGGTGTCGGGTGCCGCGTTGCCAGAGCCGGTTCCGTGGTGCGGGGGTTGTGGCGCTCAGGTGCTCGCGCGGGACGGTCACGCGGCAATCTCTCGCGCGAGTGGTTCGGGCACCGCCCCACGAGGCTGTTGGTCGGTGTCCGCTGCTACAAGTGTGCCGGGTGTGGGGGTTCCTGGTGTGAGGATCTCAGGACGGTGGCACTGGAGCGGGCGAAGCTGTCTGGTCGCGGGGTGCGATGGGCGTTGGGAGCGCTCGTGATCGATCACTTCACCGTGACCGGTGTCGCTGCCGGGCTCGGTGTCGGCTGACACGGCAAACGACGCTGTCCTTGCCGAAGGACACCGGGTCCTGATCGAGGAACTGGCCCGGTTCGACGGAGTCTGGGTGATCGGCGTCGACGAGCACCTCTGGTGTCACACCCGGTTCGGGGACAAGTACGTTCACGGGAGCTTGTCAAGTTGTGTGTGTAAGCGGGTGGCGTCTCGGGGGTTAGAGGTAGCGGTTGATGCGTTCGGGGTGGACG
>NAEP01000007.1 GCA_002529645.1 Candidatus Lumbricidiphila eiseniae
CCACGGGTGGGAAGCCCAAATATCAAGCGTGGCAAAGACTCTTTTCATGCTACAGGTGCGTGGTTCCAGCCGAAAATTATTCGTTCAGGCGAGATTCGTATCCTTACGAAGCACACTAAAGGCAATCATGATGGTGCTTTTGGATTGCAAGTCAAGGTAAGCGGCGAAGTCAACAACTATCCTGGTTTTCATACATGGATTGTCAAACACAGGAACCTGAAGCACTCGGCATTCGAGAGAGGAAAGTAGAGGAGATGGATGTTGAGTGAGGTGGGTGTTCGGTGAGCGGTTGGTCTTTTGGGCGGATTCGTAATGCGATGGCGGAAGATATTTTGGCCGGTAAGATTGTGCCGGTTGGGTGTTTGGCTCAGTTTCAGGCTCTGGGGCCTAAGGCTGACTGGCTCCCCTTTCAGACGTTGCAGTTCGGGTACAGGCTAGGGTTGGTGGGTGCGCGAGCTGTTGTGGAGCTCATGGTTGATCGTGAGCAACGAGGTCTTCTTCTCACCAAAACCGAGTTGCGCCTCGCATCGCTGCGCGAAGACGAGCTTGAGGAGGTGTCCCTGCTGTTCACCGACTCCGAGGCCGACCTTAGCGCAAACAGGGTAGCGCGTGCGTTCTGGCGGTGGTGGATACTACGTGCACTGGCTGACTATTGGACGACCAGGGAAGCGGACCCCATTCCAGACATGGAAGAGTTTCAAATGATGTGGGACTCAGACCCTGAAAAACTCTGGAAACTCTACTATCGACCACGAAATCCTCTTGACATGCTGCATTTCGGAATAAAAGCCCGCGGACGGTTTGCCAGGAGAATCGTACAAGGGGTCGAGTCAGAGATGTTTGATGAGGTAGGCTCGGCGAGTAGCTGGTTCGACAGGGTCCGGGGGACGATAGCGTATGCGTTGGCGGGCATGTCGGCGGAGCTGCCGCAAATTCCGCAATCAGTCAAGTTTCAGGCCTGGGGGCCTGAAACTGATGGTCTCTCTCTTGATACACTGCAGTTCGGATACCGAATAGGACTGATCGATGCTCGATCTGTTGTGAAGCTTATGGCCGATCGTAAGCAACGGAACCTTCCCCTCACCGAAACTGAACTGCGCCTCGCGTCCCTGCCTGACAACGAGCTCTATGAGATACCTCTCATATTCAATGATCCGGAAACCGAACTCCGCACAAACAGCGCCGCCCGCACCTTCTGGCGCTGGTGGATACTGAGTTTGCTGCTTGACAGTTGGAAATCTGGACCCTCAGATCCCCTTATGGATCTCGGAGAGCTTGAAATAGCATGGGACTATAGTCGACACGTGGATGGAATAGAGGGGAACGCACCCATCAGCGAACCCCGGTGGCACTGCCAACCAGGAGGACGCGGCTCCGGTTCTCTCAAATCACGAGCTCGCGCACAATTCTTTGAAAAATTTGAACAATGGCTCAACGACAACCAACCCACAAACTAAACACACACAACTCAACAGCAACCCCGCACCCGCACATCGTGCGTCACAACCGATTCTCAAACCCATGCCCAGATATGTGAGGTTGGTGGTGCCCCCACCTCACCATGACAGCAGGGCAGCTGTTGTTGAATCAGGTGGCTCGCCGGGAATCATCTGGTCAGGTTAGGATTGTATCCTTACGAAAGCCAGTCAAGACAATGGTG
This sequence comes from Candidatus Lumbricidiphila eiseniae, assembly GCA_002529645.1. Taxonomy (GTDB): domain Bacteria; phylum Actinomycetota; class Actinomycetes; order Actinomycetales; family Microbacteriaceae; genus Agromyces; species Agromyces eiseniae. The sequence continues at coordinate 1,661 of NAEP01000007.1, forward strand.
TTTGCGGTTGAATCTCAAAGCAAGCGACCAATACATCAGTGATTCTGGCGATACTTATGATGGTAATCAGGAATAGATTGCCAAACGTGGAGGACCGGCGTACTTGTTTACGGGAAAAGTTAGATAGGAGAGAATATGTTGGATGAGATGGATGTGGTGTACGGCTGGTTCGAGCGGACTCGCAATACATTGGCGGATAATATTCTGGCGGGTAGGATCGTGCCGATTGGGTGCTTGGCTCAGTTCCAGACTCTCGGTTCTATCGCTGACTATATTTCTCTTCATGTGTTGCAGTTCGGGTACAGGCTAGGGCTGGTGGATGCGCAAGCTGTCGTGGAACTCATGACCGATCGTGAACAACGAGGCATTGTTCTCAATAAAACCGAGCTACTCCTCGCGTCGCTGCGTGAAGATGAGCTTGATGAGGTGCCCCTGCTGTTTACTGACTCTGAGGTCGAGCTCCGTGCGAACAGGTTAGCGGACGCGTTCTGGCGCTGGTGGATACTACGTTCCCTCGTCGACTACCGGAAGAGCAGGAAAGAAGACCCCACCGTCGACATGTTCGAGTTTCAAATAATGTGGGGTTCAGGCCCCAACGAGTTTTGGCAACGCTATTATCAACCACCAAGCTCTTTTAGCACCCGGCATTCCGAGGCACGAAATCTCGAACGATTCGCTGAGAGAACCGTACGAGGGCTCCAGACAGAGCTGTGGGGTGCGATAGGGGTAACGGAAGACTGGTTCGACGCGGTCCGTGACGTGGTAGCGAGTGTGCTGGCAGGTTGGACAGGGGAACGGGTGCCCATTCCGCAGTCAGCCAAGTTTCAGGATTTCGGGCCTGAAACCGACGGTCTCTCCCTTGATACGCTGCATTTCGGATACAGAATAGGACTCATCGACGCACGATTTATCGTGAAACTCATGGCCGATCGTAAACAACGACACCTTCCTCTCACCGAAGCCGAGCTACGTCTCGCGTCGCTACCTGACAACGAGCTCTACGAAATACCTCTCATGTTCAACGACCCGGACACTGAGCTCCGCACCAACAGTGCCGCACGTGCTTTTTGGCGGTGGTACATACTACGCCTGCTGTTCAACAAGTTCAAACCTGGACTTTTCGACCCCCGCGTAGACCTCGCAGAGCTTGGAATATCGTGGGACTATGACCGCAAGGGGGAGGAGGTAGAAGGAGGATCACCCATCGGTGGCCTCTGGGAACACTTCCACCCCCGAGGACGCGACACCCTTTTTTTCGGAAAACGAGCCCGCACACAGTTCTTTGAAAAATTTGAACAATGGCTCAACGACAACCAACCCACAAACTAAACACACACAAAACTCAACACCAACCCCGCATCCGCACACCACAACCGATACCCGGTCGGGTAGGACCCGGTGGCATTCCACTCCACGAAAAAGCAGGAAACTGTTGTCAAATCAGGTGGCCCACTGGGAGTCATCCGGTCTGGTGAGGTTTGCGTCCTTACGAAGGCCAGTCAATACAATGGTGTTTGTAGATTGCAAGTTAAAGTACACAGTCGATATTCTAGCGAGAAGTCTGGTAAAACCTGTGATGGTAATCACACATGGATTGTCAAAGGTGGGAAACTGGTGCATTCGGAATTCAGGAAAAATTAGGTAGAGGCGAGAATATGTTGGATGAGCTGGGTTTGGTGTACGGTTGGTTCGAACGAGCCCGCAATACGCTAGCGGATAATATCCTGGTGGGTAGTATCGTGCCGATTAGTTGCTTGGCTCAGTTTCAGACTCTTGGTTCTGTAGCTGATTATCTTTCTGTGCATACGTTGCAGTTTGGGTACAGGTTAGGGCTGGTGGATGCGCGAGCTGTTGTGGAGCTTATGGCCAATCGTGAACAACGAGGAATTGTTCTCAGCAAAACGGAGCTACGCCTCGCGTCACTGCGCGAGAACGAGCTCGATGAGGTATCCCTGCTATTCACCGATTCTGAGCCTGAACTCCGCGCAAACAGGGTAGCGAATGCGTTCTGGCGATGGTGGATACTACGCTCTCTCATCGACTACCGGAAGAGCAGAAAAGAAAACCCCACCATCGACATGAGATGGTTTCAACTCATGTGGGGCGCAGACCTCAACGAGTTCTGGCGACGCTATTCGGAATCGGGAACTCCTTACAGCACCCGGCCGTCCGAGATACGAGCTCTCGGACGATTCACCAAGAAAGTCGTACGAGGACTCAGGGAAGAGCTGTGGAGTGCGATAGCGGCGACGAAAGACTGGTTTGACGGGCTTCGTGACACGGTAGCGTGGGCACTGACAGGTTGGATAGGAGATCCGCCTCCCATTCCACAATCAGCCAAGCTCCAGGATTTCGGACCTGAAACTGACGGTCTCTCTCTTGACACACTGCAGTTCGGATACAGGACAGGGCTGATCGATGCCCGGTCTATCGTGAGACTCATGGCCGATCGTAAACAACGGCACCTTCCCCTCACCGAAGCTGAGTTACGTCTCGCGTCGCTACCTGATAACGAGCTCTACGAGATACCTCTCATGTTCAACGATCCGGACGCTGAGCTCCGCACGAACAGTGCCGCACGTGCTTTCTGGCGGTGGTACATACTACGCCTGCTGTTCGACAAGTTGAAACCCGGACTTTTCGATCCCCGTATAGACTTCGGCGAGCTTCAGATAGCGTGGGACTATGACCACGAGGGAGAGGATGTAGAAGGAGGATCTCCCATCGGCGGCCTCCAGGACCGCTTCCAACCCTCAGGACGCGGCTCCCGGTCTTTCGGAAAACGAGCCCGCGCACAATTCTTCGAGAAATTTGAACAATGGCTCAGCGACAACCAACCCACAAACTAAACACACACAGACTGCGCGTAAACCAGAACGGGGTTCTGCAGGGTACGGTTGCTCGGTATGATCCGTTCGGGCAACCCATCGACCCCGTAACCGGTGATATCGGAACAGAGCAGGCCAACGACAGTGGCCCGGATACCATGGACTCCGACGCGGACTA
>NAEP01000029.1 GCA_002529645.1 Candidatus Lumbricidiphila eiseniae
CCCAGCGAACGACCACGCCGTCTCGTCCTTACACAGCGATCAAATCGCGTCTCTCAATCAGCGGTCGAGCCGTTGCAAGACACAGCGCGGCCAATCCTTTCAAGCCGTCAAAACGGCAACCACACGAAAGCCATACCCAGTACCTCCGGGGCAGTCAGAAGCCCACGACACTCCCGAAACCACACACCAACACAGTAAGGAACTCTCATGTCCGCAAACCAGAAGTGCTCCCACCTTGATGCCGAGCTCAGAGCCGGATATCGAACAAACCCGATCGGACTTCCGACCGCACGCGGAGTGATGCTGTCATGGGCCGTGTCCGACCGTGTTGTGCTGGACCGCTCGGCGGGCTACACCGTGCGGGTGTGGGATCCGGACGACAAAACACCCCAGTGGCAGGCAACCACACGCGGTAACACGATTCCGTGCGCGGGATCGCCAATAGGCTCCCGCGCACGGCGTTGCTGGACAGTGTCGGCGGTCACTCCGGAGGGCATACAACTGGTGAGCGATCCAGCAACATTTGACAGTGGGCTGGAGTCTGAGAGCGAATGGTCTGCGACCTGGATTTCGGCTCCATCCCTCACATTCCGCCGTGAAACATGGGATCCGGTGCCTCTGCTGCGAAAAGTGGTGAGGGTGCAGCAGCGGCCCACCCGGGCGCGGCTCTACGTGACCGCACTCGGCGTGTACCGGTTATGGCTCAATGGTGTTGACATCACCGCGGGTGCACTCCTTCGTCCTGGCTGGACAGATTATCGACAGCGCGTGCTACACCAGACATTTGATGTCACAGCGCATATCCGATCAGATCACAACGTGATAGCGGTCGAACTCGCAAAGGGATGGTACGCCGGGCGGGTTGGGCTGCAGCGACAACCGGGACTGTACGGCGACCAACCCGCGCTCCGGGTGCAACTGGAGGATGCCGGGAACCCCATCGCTGTCAGTGACGGCACCTGGCGATATTCGTACGGTGACATCATGGCAAGCGACCTGCTCTGCGGCGAAACCCACGACCTCCGGCAAGGTCAGGACGGCTGGACGCAGACCACGTTTGACGATTCGACGTGGGACACGGTGCAGGAACGACGCACTCTTAATGTGCACATCACACCACAGCTTCATCATTCGGTCACTCCGTTCATGGAGTTCCCTGGACGCCTCGTTCGGGAACACGCTCGAGGCCCCGCAGTGTTTGATTTTGGTCAAAACATCGTCGGCTGGACCCGCCTGACAACACGCACGCTACCGAAAGCCGACGTCATCGTCCGGCACGGCGAAATCCTGACACCCGACGATCTTGTCTGGCGTGACAACCTCCGCGGGGCGTTCCAGGAAGAGCGCTACACAACAGGCGATAATGGCCTGCACGTACTTGAACCCCGCCACACCCAGCACGGCTTCCGCTACGCCGAAGTGTGGGGCATGTCACCGCAGGTTATTGACGGAGCACTCGCACTGCGGGACGACACCGCAATAACCGCCATCGCGCTCAGCGGAGGACAACCGGTGGCAGGAAGTTTTGACTGCTCAAGCCCTGAACTAAATAGGGTCGCAGAGCTGGTTACCTGGACAGTGCGCGACAATTCCCTCGAAGTCATAACCGATTGCCCACAACGCGATGAACGACTCGGCTGGTTGGGTGATGCCGGGGTGATCGCCGCATCCGCTGCATACCTGTTTGATCTCGGTGCATTCCTGCCAAAGTTTGCTCGCGATGCGGCGGATGCGCAGCACGACGACGGTGCTGTACCGTCGTATGTGCCGCTTGTCCCCCCGGCAAACCCCGACGGTGCCCCCGGGTGGGCGGATGGGTATGTACGACTCGTGCACCTCGCGGCCTCGCGATACGGTGACCTCGTTACCGCGGCCGAGCACTACAGTCACCTCGTCCGATACCTGGCGCTCGTGGATGCCGCCAACCCGTCGGGTATTCGAACAGAACGAGTGGGTGCCGATTTCTCGGACTGGTTAAGCCTCCCGGAGGATGCGCACGAGCCACCTCATCCCAAGTATGAGTACACCGGTGCCCGGTCAACAAGTTCTCGGCGGGTCATCGCGACAGCGCACACAATTCGTTCATACGATCAACTCGCTGACATTGCTCGGTTGCTTGACCGACAATCAGATGCGGAGCGATTCACCGCCCGGGCCGCCGACATCCGGCTCGCGTATGCGAAAAACTTTCTGGATGCCTCGGGCCGCATTGAGAGCGACACACAGACGGTGTATGCACAGGCAGTCGGGTATGAAATTCTCCGGGGGTCAGCGCGGGCAAAGGCAGTTGCTCGCCTCGCAGAAAAAGTTCGGGCCCTCGGTCACCTCACGACCGGCATCCACGGTGTTGAACACATCATCCCCGTACTTGCACGCAACGGTCACCTTGATGTGGCAGAGTCGCTGTTGTTTCGACAGGACATGCCAAGCTGGAATCACATGGTACGTATGGGCGCGACAACGGTGTGGGAAAAGTGGGACGGCATATCCGCTGACGGAAGCATGTCAACCGCCGAGATGAACTCGTTCAACCACTGTGCACTCGGTGCGGTCGGGGAATTCCTGTTTGAAGGGGTTGCCGGCCTCAATGCGAGAGCGGTCGCGACGGCACAGACAGTGGTTATTGCACCGGTCTATCTTGATCAACTCGACTGGGCACGCGCAAACTACCACAGTGTTGGTGGCACAGTGCTGTCGTCGTGGGAACGCACCGAGGGCATGATCCGACACAGTATCCATCTGGCACCCGGACTGCGCGCTGACTACCAGATCATGCCCGGGTATCGCATTATCGGGTCGGACTCTGACTCACTGTCTCTTGATTCGGGCCACTCCGAGGTGCTTCTCGAACGTGTCGGGTAAGCAAACGGCACTAAGGCGACTGACCCTGCAGACAGTGAACCCCACCGAACCTTCACGGCCGACTCCTTCACCGGACTGCGGGGCGGCGTGAAGAAAACTGCTCGCAGTCCTGTCTTCAAGTTTGAGGTGCGACACTGTGGTGGAGGCGTTCTTGGTGTGGTCTGGGATTGTGAATTAGGAGTTATGATCGTGCAGATTGGGAGGGGCTTTGGGTATCGCTGATGCGGGAATTCTCGTGACGGTGACGTGTGCCGGGTTCTCCAGCTCTCCCGCCAGCCCTGATTACCGGTGGCTGGCGGCCCTGATCAGGCCTGGTGAGATCGCCGGGGTGTATCGAGCGAACGTGTTGTTTGACGCGCACCGGGATGAGCCCTGAGCTCGGGCATTGGCTCCTCGCTGACAAGGCCCGCGATGCCGGGCAGGTGATCGCGGAGCGCACAGCGTGGCAGATCATGTCGGAGAACATCTGGTGGAGCGTGTTCGGGAAGAATATGGTGCCGCAACAAGAAGAAGCCCGCCCCTGCGGTCCATGACAAGCTCCGCACGCTCACCGACCAGGACGCGTTCGGGAACAAGATCATCGGGTACGTGATCAATTCCCGGATGAAATCGAGTCTCACCGCGGGTGCGCTCGAGAATGCCATTGCGATGCACGACGATATCACCGACTGTGTGACACACCCGAACCGCAGGTCACAATCCCGCAGCCGGAAACTCCTGCACGCCCTGACCCACCATCGCCCGATCAGATCGATTGGGTCAAGTCGCCTCCCGCGGCAACAACACCGCCACAGAAAGCCTCCTCAGCCTGCAGCAGAAAAAACCCCTCAACCACCACTCCTAGACCACCCGCGAGCAACCACACATCACAATCCTGACCTGAACCAAGCAAACCCACCACCAAACTATCCTGGATCATTTGACACCCGTCAAATTCGAAACCACCACGAACCAAACCCTGACCCACACGACCTAAACCAAACCCATCACCCATCCGCGCAACAGACCCCTCCTCTTTTAAGGTGTGTGGCCGCTCTGCAATTCGTGGAGTGTGTGCCCTCGGGAAGCGTCGGGTGGTCGAGAAACTCGGACTCAGAGCCATCCCTGTGACCTCTCACTCCCAGGAAACCTAAAGGAAGGGACACAATCTCTCACCCTCCTCACAGGTGAATTATGCCCTTCAGACGTAGAATGCCCTGTATATGGGTTGCTTGTACCTAATATCCGTATTTGTGCTGTGTGGCATGAAGGAGTGTGTTGTGAGAGCTGTGTTGCTGTCTCCTGTTGTGGTGGACTCGCGCGAGCAAGTGTTGCGTGACGGGCGCGAGAGAACCCCGTCTGGGTGGCGCTTCTCCGGGATGGTGAAAAATTTGGGAGACAGTTCGGAATTGTTGATCACGGTGTCTTTCACAGATGAACACACGACGGTCATTGATCTCACGCAAACAACGATTCAGATGGGGACGGAAACTCAGGTGGGGCGGGGTGCTAAGAAGTCGCGTGGCACCACACCCACTATGAGGTGTGTGTTGGCAAGAGCGAGAAAGAGAGTGAAACAACCCGGTACAGCCAAGAGTTCTTGCAGGCTGGATGCGCTCAGAGACAGGAGCGTGTGCTCATGAGAGTACCGACCAGGAAACACCGTGTGGGGATAGTAATCGTCATGATCGCGGCGGCAGCGTTGACAACAATCGGGATGATACCGATGAACACACACACAACCGCTGCTGCACTCGGCCAAAACGGAACGAGCGCACCGGGGGCTCTCTCCTCGCC